>JAPLIB010000129.1 GCA_026389335.1 Cyanobacteriota bacterium
CCTTGAGGAAGCTGATCAGATCGCTTGCAGCAGCGGGGGTCTGGAGCGGCGAGGCCAACGGACAGGAGCGAGTCCTGCGCACCAAACCGAAGCTTGATGCGCCGCGCCAGCGCTACTGGGACAGACTACTAATGGGCCCTGGGATACGGCCCGCAGCCTCGACCTTGACCCGATCGCTATTGATCCGGAGATCGCCCAGCTGCCCAACATCGCTGGGCTGGGAAATGTGCCCAGCCTGCATCAAGCCATGCAGCGCGATCCAACGGGCCAACTGCGCCTCCTCGTGGAGCAGTGGCTGCAGGCATCTGCAGACATGCGGGCGAGTCTGATCCGCCCCCTGATCTACCGCTGGACCGGTGTGTACGACCTCCCCGCCAAAACGGCAAGGGGCCTGGACGACATCCGCACCCTGACGGCGATGGAGACCCTGCTGGCCAGCCTTTACCGCAATGGCGGCGGAATTCAGGTGGATACGGCAGGCATCGCGATTGGCCACACTTTTGACAAGCTCTGTGGCCTGGTGGGCAGCGCACTGGAAGCCGAGGAGCTGCTGGGATCAGTGCTGAGCCCTGAGTTGCTGCGCCTGGATCCCCAGCGATCGGGCTACCACTGGGATGGGATGGGCGTGATCAGCGCCCTGCAGCGCCGCTACGGCGACCAGCCCAGCGACGAGCTGCTGCTGCGCCTGGGGCAGGCGATGCGCAGCCTGGCAGCGACGGGAGCCGAGCTGATGGCCACATTGCGGCAGCTGGCCCTGGAGGCCACCAGTCCGCTGGGCCAGCGACTCTGGCTGCTGGTGATGGACGAGCAGATCAATAAGCGCAACAGCATTGGTTGGCTGACAGGGGGTGACGCCAACGAGCTGCTGGCAGGTGGAGATGGCAACGACAGCCAAGCGGGAGGAGTGGGCCAGGATGTCTTGCTGGGCAAGGACCAGGACGATCATCTCTACGGGGGAGGTGGCGACGACGTCCTGGACGGGGGGACAGGCAACGACCGCCTGGATGGAGGGGATGGCGATGACACCCTGATCGGCGGCCCAGGCAACGACAACTTGGTCGGTGGAGACGGGAACAATGTCTACGGCTTTGACGTCGGCGATGGTCAGGACACCACAAGCGACTGGGGTGGACCGAAATCCAACTTGATCCAACTTGGCAGCGCCGTCCAGCCTGGGCAACTACGTGTAAGACGCAACGAAGACAGCCTGATCCTGGAGCTCAACCCAAGCGACGGACTCACGATTACAAACTTTTTTGGCAACAATTTTTTCTACATTCGTGCTGACGACAGCACTTACATCCAGTTCAGTGATGGTAGCCGATGGAGCAGGTCGGATCTGATGCATAGGGCCGTACAGGGAACTGACGCAACTGAGACAATCAATGGAACTGCTCATAACGAATCCATCGACGCAGCTGCAGGCAACGATACGGTCTATGGCAACGGCGGCAATGATCAGCTTCAGGGCAACAGCGGCGATGACTTACTCATCTGCTATTCAGGCAACGACAGCCTCGACGGTGGCGCCGGTAATGACACCTTGGTGGGCGGAACGGGCAACAACAGCTACCGCTTCAGTCGGGGCGGTGGCCGGGATCAGATTGTCGCCTGGGACGACCTCTCACCAGAAGCCACGAACCGCATTGTGTGCGACGCCGACATCAAACCCTCAGGCATTCACGTCTACCGGCCCTACAACGAAATAACACTGAGCATCATCGGCACAGATGACAGCATCGATGTGATGTCGGTCTTTCGTGACGATTACAGGAATGAACTCCGCAATCCCATCACAGAAGTGGCCTTCAGCGACGGCACCATCTGGACAATGGAAACCATGATCTTGATGACCATGCAAGGAAATGATGAATCAGAATATGTCAGGGGCATGGCAACCGACGACACGTTGCAGGGGATGGGTGGCCATGACACTCTCCTCGGCTACGGCGGCAATGACCTGTTATTGGGTGGCACTGGAGACGACACACTCGGGGGAATGGCTGGCAATGACACCATGGAAGCTGGCCCCGGAAACAACACCTATTCGTTCTACAGGGGCGATGGTCAGGATGTCATCCTCTCCAACTGGAATGACAATCTCAGCCACAACAACACCCTGATGTTCGGCACACCCATCAATCCAGTGGACGTCTCGGTGAGTCGCGACGGCTGGGACCTGGTACTCAAGATCGCCGCCAGCGATGACCAGATCACGGTGGACCAGTTTTTCCGCAGCGATTCCTATTCTATCCTTACCACACCGCTGCAACTGGTGTCCTTTGAAGATGGCACCATATGGAATGCCCAGAAGCTGGTAGATCTTGCACTCACTGGCACCGATGCAGCCGAAGAACTGGTAGGCAGCCCAGGCCATGATCGCATCAATAGCTACGGCGATAATGACACGATCACAGGGGGCAGAGGGAATGACACGATCAATGGCGGGCTGGGCGACAACATCTATCACTACGGCTTGTACGACGGCAAAGACACGCTGAGGTCCTACCTCGACACTAATACAAAACGCCAGAACACGCTGAACTTCGATGGGTCAATCACGCCCCTTGACATAAATGCAATCCGGGTTAGCAACCATCTACGACTCGACATACTCACAAGCGGAGAATCAATCAATATCGACGACTTCTTCCGCGACGGCACCGTTCAGAACAACTACAACCCAGTGCAGATAGTGCACTTCAGCGACGGCACCAGTTGGTCAGCGCTGACCCTGGCCAGCAAGGTGAGCAACATCATCAGCGGCACCAGCGGCGACAATGTCCTCACCGGTGGCGGCGGCGATGAATGGTTCGATGGCCTTGGGGGCAACGATCTGCTCCATGGCCTGGCCGGCAACGACCAACTCAACGGTGGCGCGGGCAATGACACCTTGCTGGGCGGCGAGGGGAACGACCTGCTGGATGGAGGCGATGGTCTGGACACCGCCTCCTACAGCGGAGTGGTGAACGCGCTGACGGTGGATCTGGGGTTCACCGGCCCCCAGGCCACCGGCGGCGGCGGATTCGACGACCTGATCGCAGTGGAACATCTGATCGGCGGCAGCGGCGCCGATCAGATGTTGGGGAATGGGGCCGCCAACCGGATCGATGGCGGCGATGGGGACGATCTAATCGATGGTGGCGCTGGCAATGACACCCTCATCGGCGGCAACCACCTGAGCGGCGACAGACTGAGCTACGCCATGGCAACGGCCGGGGTGAAGGTGAGCCTGGCCCTCACCTCGTCCCAGAACACCGGCGGAGCCGGCAGCGATCTGCTCAGCGGTTTCGAAAAGCTGATCGGCTCCAGCTTCAACGACAACCTGAGCGGCAACGGCACAGCCAACCGGCTCGAAGGCGGCGCAGGCAACGACACCCTCCAGGGGGGTGCCGGCGCCGACAGCCTGCAGGGCGGGGAAGGCCCGGATCTGTTCCTTTACGCCAGCCTCAGCGATGCCGGCAATGGCAGCGGCAGCAGGGATCTGATCAGCGATTGGCAATCCGGGGATCGGATCGACCTCACAGCCATCGACGCCCGCTCGGACAAGGGAGGCAACCAGGCCTTCACCTGGATCGGCAACGCCCCATTCAGCGGTCTCGGCCAGTTGCGCTACAGCACGCTCAGCTCAGGCCATGGCCTGCTCGAGGGCAACTGCAGTGGCAGCCTGGCCGCCGATTTCCAACTCGAACTCAGTGGCGCCCCAGGCCTGAGCGCCGCTGGTATCGGACTGTGAAGCCAAAAGTCGGCAAGAATCTAGAGTGTGCGCTTGCTCAACCGTCACAGATGACGCTGACTCCCCCTCGCTGCTCCGGATGCCGCAATCTCACGGACTGCGCCGCTGGCAGCGGCGTCTGCCGTGTCTGGCAGGTGGTGCTCCACGCCAGCGTCACCTCCCAGCAACATTGCCCCCATTGGCTAGCTCGTGGTCAAGGCTGAAGCGAGCAAGTCAATCCAGAGCACGATGATGGCAAGGGTGCCGTGATAGGGCCGTTCTGAAGTTTGCAGCGATCGTCACGCCATGCGACAGCTTTGCTTGTGCACTCACAGAACAGCGGCACTGGGAGACCAACAGGAGCCCAAAAGCAAGGTCACCATCCGCCGATCATCACTGATCAGGAGCCAGCGCGGATAGAGGCACCAGCGGCCGCCGGGACACAGAGATGACTGTTGTTTGCTGCCTTTAGCCCAGGCGATATCGCCGATGGATTCGAGCTATTTCTGCCGCTGCCAGTGATTATGGGTAGCAGGAACTAATCACCAAGACCCTTGAATTCCTTCAACAGCGCTCGATTCAGATGATCATCGCATCCCACAATCAACTGCGGGTAGATGGTGCCATCCCGGTAGGGCGCATAGGCCTTGGCGCAGACGACCCTAGTGGCATCTTGCCACTGCTTGAACAGATCCTTGGAGATTTTCTGATGCAGCTGCTTGTCAGACTGCTCCAGTGACATCGAAGCGCAATACCTCATCTCAACGGTGTTGTCGCCAGGACAGCGAATGCCTGGAGTTTTGGCATGAGCGGCACTGAAGGGCAGCAGCCAGATTCCCAGGAGCAATAAGCGCTTCACGGATGTCCTTGCCTCTACCAGCAGCCTATGCGCCTGAGGCGACCACCGCCACAGAACAGCCGCCAGGAGCACGGCAGAAACCGGCATCACGCCGCCGTCAGCTCCCTCATGGCAGACAAACAGAGCCAGTGGGCAGAGGGACCAACAGGTAAAAGCGGTGGCTGTGGCAGGCGGCTCTCTGGGACAGGGTTCTGGCCGTGATGCAGTGCCTGCAGAGATGGCGCTGGCCATCAGCAACGCGTGCAAACCCTCCAAAATTCAGCAAAGGCATGGAGGCTTCTGGATCATCCTGCTGCTGCTGATTCAGGAATGTTTCGCCCAGATCCGCCCCAGCGGCCTGGGGAACACCCCGCGCTCGCCGGTCCTACTCAGTAACGCCTGTTCAAGGTGTTGCTGATCCAGCTGCAGCTGCAAAACTTTCAAAGACAGGGATAAACGAGTGAACATGAGGCCCATCAAGTTAGGCCACCGAAGAGAACCCTCTCTTGTCGCCACCATCCAACTTGAAGCACGCATGACGCCAGTGCTAAAGTTATCTCTTGCCGCAAGAACTCGATGAAGACGTCTTCTTTGCTGTATGCCTTTCTCCTCCTACTTCCCATTTCTGCCAATGCCCAGTCGCTTGAGGCACTGATCACGAAGGGCATCTTACCCAAAAGCCCCTTGCCGCCGATCAAGACCACTACCTTGTTAAATCGGGTTCGCGACGGTGGCACTGAGACCAGTGTTTTCCTCTCGACCCGTGCAGCTGGAACCAGAACTCCCATCCACACCCATGATGAGGCTGGCGTAACCTGCGTCATTGAGGGCGAAATGACCCTGTTTATCGATCATCAAAAGCCTGCGACCACCAAAGCCCCTGGCTGTTACTTCATGCCACGTGATGTGCGCATGATCGGCATGAATACGGGCCGCTCCAATGCCGTCTTTTATGACTTCTTTGAGGTGGCACCTGGTCGCCCCCACTGGACCTTACACGACAAGTCAGCTCCCGGTGGCGCCGTGCTCCAATTCGGCAATTGACGAGATTTGGGTGCAAACACCAATAACTGATGATAACATAAGATGAATCCTTATTGGCCTGCCTTCGTCCAGCATGGCCTAACCGAAGCGACAGATCGCTCGTCTACGCACAATCGCAATAAAGTCCCAAGAAATTATAATAGACGCCAATCGCCATTCCACGTATCTCTCTAAGCGACCGCAAAACTCATTGCAACCAACAATATCACCGTAGCGGAGCCAAAAACCCGAACATCAAAAGGGACGAATGCCAAGGCTCGCACTCATGCCAATTGAAAGTCAGACTGAAATCACATCTGGCAGCGAGCGAAACAAATCTGGCTTAATTTAGAGAAACCAAAATCCTTGGCGAGAAGCAGAGGGCATGGAAAATGAACTATTCATACCCCTTTGCGCATACATCTACACGAAGCTGTATTTGGTGGCGCAACTGAAGGAAGCATCAACAATAAATACTTTGATCTTACGCCACCATCTAAATCGCATCAGCTCAGTAATTATCCCCGTACTTGACCTGGGTGCTTGCATTCATGAGTTCAACCGTCGTCTGAAAACCTTGCGAAACAGTGACGTCGTGCTGCACGCCGATGTCCCTGAGGGCCGTTACATCGTATTCAGGTGCAGTGATCCAACTGAAACCCTTGCCAAACGTGTTGTCAGCATTCACGACATACCAGTGGCAGGCCGTATCAGGAACAGCCACGGAGCACTTGGTCCAATCGTTATCCCATTGCGGAACCTGTACAAAGGTCAGAGCAAGCAACAGAAAACCAAACAGGCTGGAAATCATAAGCAGTAAAGATTCTTAATAATCATACCACGGATCCGAGGGCGGCCTGTCCCATCCGATCCCGACGGGGGTTAGCGCGCTTGCGGCTGGCTCCCGCCCATCGGCTTGCGCTTCAGCGGACGCACCGAGCCACACCTGCCCAGGGTGCCGCTGATCGACCAGACCGGCAGCACCCCAGATCAGAGCCGGCTCGAAACTTTTACGGCCACAACGAATCGGATCAGCTGCCTCGAGGCATTGCCGGACGGCCAGATGCGTTGCCTGCAAACCGATTTTTTCCTCTACCTCGAACAGCGCCCCCTGCCGACTTCCTGTAGCCGCAAGGCTTCCGCCTAGCAGTTTGTTGCCTGTAGCCCCCAGCCCCACTAGCGACCAAATCTTGGTAGTTGCCTGAAGCAGCGGCTGGATCACCCTGGCCGATGTCTACGGAGTGGGACTTGCCTCTGCACCGCTTGCTGAGGTCTTGGCCTCAGCTCTGCTCCCAGCCCAAGGGACTGGGAGCAGATGGCTCATATCCAGTGGCTGCAAGCCTCGGCGTCCTACTGCCGTTGATGGGCTGCGGCAGCAGCGGTGTCCGCCTCCAGCTCCTGACGGGCCTGGCGGATTTTGTCGAGGCGATCCTGGCGGCGCTGCAGCTCCTCGGACAGGCCGTTGCAATTGCTCTTGCCGTAGCGCTGATCTTCCTGGGCATCGAGGAGTTCAGCCCGCCGCCGCAGCTTTTGGACCTCTTCCTCAAGCTGGGCCTCAGCCTTGAGCATGCGCCCATGGCCCATGACCCAGGCTCACCATCCCCACCTTCTGGCAGAGGCGCAGCACCTGGACAAACAACTCCTCAGGTGCTTTCAGGTTGCGGCGGCGGAACTCACTGATGCGGCTGTTGTTCGGCGACGATTAGATAGGCGGGCGCGTTGACTCGTCAGTCCTGTTACTCCTAGTATCTTTGTTGACTCATTTGGAATGTTCCTTTTGTGGAGCGCTCGGCATCGGCTGATCGCAGAGCCCAGCGTCAGCGGCGCCAG
>JAPLIB010000152.1 GCA_026389335.1 Cyanobacteriota bacterium
AAGAAATCCAGCCCGAACGCCGACCGGTGTGGCGGACCAGGCCGCTTCTGAAATCCCAGTCGGTGGCGCGCCCATCGCAAACAGTCTCTGCCTGAGGTGCAAACTAGAATCAGGCCGCTGTCAAGGGCTCAGCAGAGATGGGGTCCGCCGCGTGCTGTCCCGACCCCTGAACGCTTACCCAGAAAAAAACCAATTATAGCTGTGGAAAACCAATGCTGCGAGATGGCTTTTCTGCAAACTCTTAGGCATCAAGGGTCCAGAACAGTCCGAACGATGCCGCAGATGCGTTGAACCGTCGCATCGGCCAGATCGGGGTAGATCGGCAGGCATAGCACCTCGGCTGAAGCTTTTGTGGCCACTGGATAGCGCGCCGGACCGGCGCTGGAGTTGCTGCGGTAGTACTGAAACTCGGGGATCAACGGGTGGAAATAGCGCCGAGATACCACACCGTGGCTTCGCAGCTGCTCCACAAGACCTTCGCGATTAACTGCCGCCTCTGGCGTCACCCGCACTGGCATGTAGGCGTAGTTCGGCCGCAGGGCTTGATCGTAGCTGGGGAGGATCAGCCCTGGCACCCCCGCCAACTCCCGGAGGTAGAGCTCCGCCACCCGCCGCCGCTCAGTCACGGACTGTTCCATACCCGGCAGTTGGGCCAAACCCACTGCTGCATGCAGCTCGCTCATCTTGGCATTGATGCCATTGGCCGCCACCGTCAGCTCATCGACAAAGCCGAAGTTCTTGAGCCGGTCGATGCGCTTTTTGGTCCTGGCATCGGGGCAGATAATCGCGCCACCTTCAAAGGTATTGAACACCTTGGTGGCATGGAAACTGAGTACCGAAAAGTCTCCGTGCTGCAGCAAAGAACCGCAATGACAATCTACCCCGAACGCATGGGCGGCGTCATAGATCACCTTGAGGTTGTAATCGTCTGCGATGCGCTGAATCGCCTCCACATCACAGGGAAAGCCGTAGCAATGCACCGGCAATATCGCCGTGGTGCGTGGTGTAATGCAGGCTTCAATACTGGCCGGATCCAGGCAGTAGGTGTGGGGATCGATATCAGCGAAAACCGGCTCCAGGCCGTTCCAGCTGAGCGCCTCGCTAGTGGCCACAAAGGAAAACGGGGTGGTGATCACCTCCCCCTGCAAACGCAGCGCCTTTAGGGCAATCAACAGGGCCAGGGTACCATTGGCCACCAGTGCCAGATGCTTGACGCCCAGATAGGCGGCCAGCTCTTCCTCCAGCTGCTGATGCAGGGGCCCACCATTGGTGAGGATCCGGCGCTCCCAGACCCCCTCCAACAGTTTTGCCACCTCCGCGAGAGGTGGTAGATGGGGGCGGGTGACATAGATTGTCTGTTCAGGTGGCATCGGTTCGTCTGGGGGCATGGATTAAAAAAGAAGCAGCAACCTGGTTGAGATGAAAAGCAATGATGCTAAGACTACTTGGCAAAACTGACAGGGATATTGGGGCTCTCCGGATTGACCTCAACTCTTTGCAGCTGGGGCCTTAGCACCAGATCCATATCCTCCATCGGGATCGCTCCCAGCAAGACTTCGTTACCCAGAACCATGGCACCAGTGAAGCAACGTCGATTACCTAAGCGCACTTGCACCGGGCCCACATGAGCAACCTTGCGGCGATGACCATCATCGGCCAAGAGCACCTCTCGTTTCTCCAGCTCCGAAAAGTTTAGCTGGATCGCAATATGCTCAGGGATACACAGATGCACCGCACCAGTATCAGCCAACGCAATCACATTCAAAGCTGAAAGCTCAGGCTTCAATGGATTGGACAAACTGACCTTACAGCGAATTAATTCCATCACGAAATAGTTAAAATAATCACGTTAATCAAGCCTTATGTCGCATAGGGATTGCCAACAATCTCGAGCGGCTTGCGTTGGCTGATCTGCTGCTGCCACAGCGAGGCATAGCGCCCTCTCCGCTCAAGCAACTGCCCATGGCGACCGCGTTCGATGATCTGGCCATGATCGAGCACGCAGATCAGATCGGCATTGACGATCGTGCTGAGGCGGTGGGCGATGACCAGCACCGTATGCCCCCGTTCGAAGCGCTCAATCGCTTCCTGCACCAGGCGCTCACTCTGGGAATCGAGGGCGCTGGTGGCCTCGTCAAGGATCAACAGCTGGGGCTTGCGCAACAGGGCCCGGGCCAGGGATAACCGCTGCCGCTGCCCGCCGCTGAGCCGATAACCCCGCTCACCGACGAGGGTGTCGTAGCCATCGGAGAGTGCCTCAATGAAGCCGGCGGCCTGGGCCATACGGGCTGCGGCTTCGATGGCGCTGCGCTGAGCCTGGGGACTTCCGTAAGCGATGTTGGCTGCAATCGAAGCATTGAACAGAAACGTGTCCTGGCTAACCACACCAAGCTGTTGCTGCCAACTGGCCAGATCGAGTTGGTTGAGATCCTGGCCATCTATCAGAATCTTTCCCGCTGTGGGCTCATAGAGACCTACCAGCAGATCCGCAATCGAACTTTTACCAGCCCCACTGGCTCCGACTAAGGCGACCGTTTGGCCCCTTGGAATCACCAAGTCAATCTGATTGAGTGCCGGAGGCAATTCTGGATTGTAGCGAAGACTGACATCTGCCAGATGAACACTATATTGCAGGCGAGAAAAAGCAACTCCACCGGTGCGGACGAACTGCTTATCATCATCGCCGAGAATCGTATTTAAGCGAGCCACCTGAGCCGTACTACTGGCATAGGCTGATGCAAGACTAGCCAAGCCACTGATACGAATATTCAGCCGCTGAAGTGCCAAAACAAATGTAACGAGACTAGGCAACACCCCGCTGGCCCGATTGGCGAACACCACGACGCTGACACCAGCAATGAGGGCAATCGCCACGATGGGCAACAAACTGGAAAGAGGAACAACGACGCTGCTAAGCTTGGCGGAACGCCGTGAAACCCGCTCACTCTCGGAGAGCAGGCCTTCATATGTCTCGGCTGCGGCCAGCAAACCGCCACTGCTGTGAAGTAACCGAAGGCCTTGAATGTTTTCGGTGATGCGACTGCTGATCTCTACATTAACCAATTGTGCGTCGTATGAATTACTTCTAATTCTTGGCAACAACACTTTTTGAACCATCGCAAGCGCAGCAGCCAACAACAAGGCCACCAAGAGGAGCCAAGGTGAGATAGCAATCAAAACGGCGAGATAGATCGCCAACATGAAGATGTTAACTATCAGCTGATTAGCAAGGGCAATCTGCTGTTGAACCGTATTGCCAGCATTGCCAGCATAGTCAAGAAGGTCACCGACACGATAGCCACTCGCGCAAGCATAGCTGAGACTAAGAATTCGCCGGTTCAGCAGGGCGGTGACTTCCCGGCTCAGCCGGGCGCCAAAATAACCACTGGCGACACCGTTGATATAAGTGCAGAAACTGACCAGTAATTGCAGGCCCACAGCCATGCCCAGTAGCAGCACGAACACCATGGGCGTGGGCCAATAGTCCACCTGCTCGAACAGACCCCGAAGCCAGGGCAGCCCCTGCAGAACAGGCAACTGGGACAAATAATGGCTGCTCTTGCTGGTCATCAGCCCCACCGCCAGGAAGATGATGCCCAAGGTGCCACCTTCCCCGAGCGAGCCCAGCAGACCACTGCCGACACTCACGGCCAGCAGCTTCCATTGGCGAAGGGCCGACTGGCGGATCAACCGGGCCGCCGGGGACGGATCCAGCAGGGGAGCCAGGTAGGGGCGCAACAACTTGCCTAGGGTTGACCTGATGCTGAAGCGCTGAACGAAAGATTTGCTCACTCAGTTACAGGATTCGGCAGGTAGAGATAAGGCGGTGACGACCAGACAGCAGGTGTTCACTGATTCGCCTGCAAGATTCATTGCTGGAGAATGGTGCTTACGGCCTTCTGGGGTGGGTACCGCAGACATGACGGCATCCGGGTGGTGCTGAGCTTCTCGAGCCGATGGGGACCTTTGCCAGATGCGTTGAGCAACCAGCTGCAGATGGCCCAAGAGTTCAGGAGGGAGTTGATGTTTCAAGGCAAGATCCACATGCCAGGGGAGCGGCATGTCATGGATTGAGGCTATTAGCCGCAGGTTATCGACGAGAGCCAGATCTTCACCTTTGAGGCAGAGATCACTATCGGAACCCTCCTGATGCCGTGCCATCGCTTGGTAGCCAAATAGCCAGGTAGCCCGCAACCGTGGCTGGCCAGCAAACAGGCTGTCTAGGGCCCGCCTGTGGTTTGAGCAACGCTGCTGCCAGCGGATAGCCTAGTCAATCAACGCACTCTCGAGCTCTTAAGATTGTCTGCAGTGTGATCCATGCAGTCTGAGCTGACAGCCTTTGCCTGCCGCGCAAGCATGGAGGAATGAAGCGTCGGATTTTTCAGGCAACGGGAATCACTCGGCTGGCTGTCTTGGCCGGCTTGATGATGAGCTTTGGCCCCTTGGCGGTTCTGAGGTACCAGCAGCTTGCGCGGCAAGAGATCCCCACCTTGTCAGGCAGCGGCAATCAACCCTTGGAGGCCCGCCACCTCGCCCTAGTGATCAACAGCGCCGATCCCCTCAGCGAGGCGATTGGCAGCTATTACCAACAGGCTCGACGTATCCCTGCGGAGCAGGTGATCCGGGTGCGCTTCACGCCGGGGCAAACCAGCTTGCCAGTGGCCGAGTTTCGCCGCATCCGACGCCAGGTAGAGCAACAGACGCCGCAACAGGTGCAGGTTTATGCCCTGGCCTGGGCGACGCCCTGGCGGGTGGGCTGCCAATCGATCACCAGTGCCTTCAGCTTTGGCTACCGGCCCGAGGTGTGTGGAGAGCGCTGCGGCACCGCACGCCTCAGCCCTTACTTCGCCCGCGGTGATGTGCGGCGTCCCTGGGATCAGTTGCGGCTGCGGCCTTCGATGCTGCTGGCGGCCACCAGTGTGGCGGCGGGTATGACCTTGATTGATCGCGGTGTCGCCGCCGATGGCACGGCGCCTGCAGGCACCGCCTATCTGCTCAGCAGCTCTGACCCGCTACGCAATGTCCGCGCTGAAAGCTTTGCCGCGGTGGCAGCCTCCCTGGGCAGACATCTGAGGATTCGGGTGCTGTGGGGAGATTCGCTGGTGGGGGCTACGGATGTGATCGCTTATTTCACCGGCTTCACCATGGTGCCAGGCATCGCCAGCAACCATTACCGACCCGGCGCTGTGGCTGATCAGCTCACCTCCTTCGCCGGCATGCTCACGGGCCCTTCGGGCCGCTCCGGCGATGGCGGCAACGGCCAGATGAGTGCTTTGCGTTGGCTGGAAGCCGGGGCCACCGGCAGCTACGGCACCGTGGTGGAACCCTGCAACTCGCCGGCCAAGTTCCCCGATCCGGGCCTACTGCTCACCTACTACCGCCGCGGCGACACCCTGATCGAGAGCTACTGGCGCAGCGTGGCCATGCCAGATCAGGGGGTGTTCATCGGTGAACCCCTGGCGCGGCCTTGGGGTCGGCCGCCGCGGTCTCCAGTCCGTCAGCGCTGAGTGTCGCGTTGATGCCAGGCCCAGGCATGTTCGATGATCGTCGCTAGATCGGGATAACGAGGCCGCCAGCCCAGTTCGCTGTGGGCCTTGCTGGCGCCGGCCACCAGCTGGGCCGGATCGCCGCCGCGACGCGGGGCCACGTGGGCCAGCAGGCCCCGGCCGGTGACGGCCTTGGCGGTTTCGATCACCTGCTGCACCGAATAGCCGGTGCCGTTGCCCAGGTTGTAGATCAGCGGCGCCCGCACCGGCTCATCCCGCTCCCTCAGCCGCAGTAGCCGCTCCAGCCCCAGGACATGGGCATCGGCCAGATCGCTGACGTGAATGTAGTCGCGAATGCAGGTGCCATCGGGCGTGGGGTAGTCGTCGCCGTAGATCTGCAAGTAGGGACGGCGACCGCCCATCACATCGAGGACCAGCGGGATCAGATGGGTTTCGGGATCGTGGTTTTCGCCCAGATCGCCGGCCGGATCGGCACCGGCTGCATTGAAGTAGCGGAAGATCACGCTCGGCAGCCCATAGGCGGCGGCGAAATCCGTGAGCAGCTGCTCCACCATCCACTTGCTGCGGCCGTAGGGATTGATCGGCGCCTGCGGATGGTCTTCGGTCATCGGCACCTGCTGGGGCACGCCGTAGGTGGCGCAGGTGGAGGAGAAGACGATCGGGATGGGCGTTGGGCTCTGGCCGGCTCCAGCGCCTTGCTGCGGCGCCGCGATCAGGGTCTCGAGGAGCGTGAGCGTGTCGCCGAGGTTGTTGCGGTAGTACTTGGCGGGGTCACTCACCGACTCGCCCACATAGGCGTAGGCGGCGAAATGCAGCACCGCCTCGATCGCCTTCCCCTCCAGGCCACTGCCGGCCAGCTCGGGATGGTGTCCCTGCAGCAGCTCGGTGAGCAGTTGCTGGTCCCCTACCTGGCCCACCACCAGCGGCACCTGCAGGGTCTGGCGCACGATCTCGGCATGGCCGTAGACCAGGTTGTCCAGCACCACGGGCTGATGGCCGGCCCGGCTCAGGGCCCGCACTGCATGGCTGCCGATGTAGCCAGCACCGCCGGTGACCAGAACCCTCACAGTCGCACCTCAAGGCCGGCTTCGCGGCTGGAAATATAGTCCGCGACCGTGCTGGCCAATCCCTGTTCCAAGGGAATGCGCGCCTGCCAGCCGAGCTGGGCCAGTCGGCTGACATCAAGCAGCTTGCGCGGCGTGCCGTCGGGCTTGCTGGCATCCCAGCGGCTGACGCCGCGATAGCCCACCGCCTTTTCCACTAGCTCCGCCAGCTCCCGGATCGTCAGGTCGCTGCCGGTGCCGACATTGAGATGCTGCAGTTCATCCTTGGCTGGCTGCCAGTTCTCCAGGCAGAACACCGCCGCATCCGCCAGATCATCGACATGCAGGAACTCCCGCCTGGGGGTGCCGCTGCCCCAACAGACCACTTCAGGGGCACCACTCACGCTCGCCTCCTGGAAGCGGCGGATCAGGGCCGGCAACACATGGCTGTTGGTGGGGTGATAGTTATCGCCGGGCCCGTAGAGATTGGTGGGCATCAGGCTGATCGCATCGAAGCCGTGCTGCAGCCGCAGGGCCCGGCAGAGCTGGATGCCGGTGATCTTGGCGATCGCGTACCACTCATTGGTGGGCTCCAGGGAACCGGTGAGCAGGGCCTCTTCGCGGATCGGTTGCTCGGCGTATTTGGGATAGATGCAGCTGCTGCCCAGGAACAACAGGCGACGGCAGCCATGGCGCCAGGCATTTTCAATGACGTTCTGCTGAATCTTGAGATTGTCGAGCAGGAAATCAGCCGGATAGGTGGCATTGGCGAGGATGCCGCCGACGCGAGCTGCCGCCAGCACCACCACATCAGGGCGGTGAGCGGCAAACCAGTCGGCGGTGGCCACCGGGTCGGTCAGCTCCAGCTCCTGGTGGCTGGCGGTGAGCAAGGCACCGCCGCCGCTGTCAGGGGAGGGGTCAGCGCGTGTGCCGCGAGTATTGCCAGCAGCTGTGCCTGCAGTCGTGACTGAAGTTGTGCCAGCGCCGTAGCCCCCGGCCTGTAGCCGTCGCACGATCGCCGCACCAGCCATGCCGCGATGGCCAGCGACGTAGATGCGATCGCTGGGGTGGATCAAAGCCCCTGAGCTCATGGCACCAGCACCTGGGGCGGATTTTCCATCGAACCCACCACCTGGAAACCCTCCCGGCGCAACAGCGCCTCCTTGGCAGCCTCCTCCTTGTCATTGGCAACCATTTCAACCACCAACTGCTCCAGGCTCGTGGTGGGCTGCCAGCCCAGTTTCTGATGGGCCTTGGTGGGATCACCCAAAAGAGTTTCCACCTCGGCAGGGCGGAAATAGCGCGGATCAATGCTCACCACCGTGGCACCGGTGTCGCGCCGCACCCCGGTTTCAGCCACACCCTCGCCATTCCAATCGATCCCGCCCCAACCCAGCTCTCCGGCCGATAGCTCAATGAAGCGTCGCACCGATTCCTGACGACCGGTGGCGATCACGAAATCTTCAGGCGAACCGACCTGCTGCAACATCCGCCACTGCATCTCCACGTAATCACGGGCATGACCCCAATCGCGGCGCGAATCGAGGTTGCCCATGTAAAGGCATTGATCCAGGCCGGCATCGATCCGAGCTAAGCCGCGGGTGATCTTGCGGGTCACGAAGGTTTCGCCGCGGCGTGGACTTTCGTGGTTGAACAGAATGCCGTTGCAGGCGTACATCCCGTAGCTTTCGCGGTAGTTGACTGTGATCCAGTAGGCGTAGAGCTTCGCTACTCCATAGGGACTGCGGGGGTAAAAGGGAGTTGTCTCCCTCTGGGGAATCTCCTGAACCAAGCCGTAGAGCTCGGAGGTGGAAGCTTGATAGATGCGGGTTTTGGCGATCAGACCCAGGATGCGCACGGCTTCCAGCACCCTCAGGGTACCTAGAGCATCACTGTTAGCTGTGTATTCGGGACTTTCAAAGCTCACCGCCACATGGCTCTGGGCACCGAGGTTATAGATCTCATCTGGCTGAACCTGCTGGATGATGCGAATCAGGTTGCTGCTGTCGGTGAGATCACCGTAATGGAGGACCAGGCGAGGATGGCTCTCATGGGGGTCCTGGTAGAGATGATCGATGCGATCGGTGTTGAAGCTACTGGCGCGGCGCTTGATGCCGTGCACGACATAGCCCTTCTCCAGCAACAGCTCAGCCAAATAAGAACCATCTTGGCCAGTGATGCCTGTGATCAGGGCAGTCTTGCTCATAAATCTATAAAAAACGGAATGTAGTTCTGGACTTAAATAAAGCCCAATTCAAGCTGGAGCAGCTTGATAAAGCGAGACGTCTTCAGAGGAACCGGTACTGGCGCATGCCGGTGACTCCTCTGGCCCGGGCATGGCGACGACTGAAGTCGCTAACGGTGGGATTGCCCTCAACCCGGATCACACCGGTGGCTTGCTCCCACAGCTCACGGGGAACAGAGCTGAGCGTATGCTCCAGTTGATCATGGCGCTTGACATACCACCAGGTGGAGCACTCGCAATGATCACACCAAAAGCATTCTATCCATTCACCTGTAAGCGGCAAAACGCGGTTGAAGGCGGCCAGGAGTTCGTCTGATTTACGTTTGCTGAGGCCGCGAAGCATCACCTGGCCAATTTCGGTGGCATAAAGATGATACTTTGCGGAAACACTATAAAGTTTTTGATCGGGATGGCGAGGGCAAAGCAGTTCGCGGCGCTTGGATCGTCGCCGCGAACGCTTTAGGGACAGTTTTTCAGTGAAGCCTGACTCGTCAGCTTGGCTGAACGTCGAGCCAACAGGCTTGGAACTGGAAGCAGGATCGTTCACCGCAGCTCACACTGAGGGGCAAGAGTATCAACAGGTTTTCATGGAAACCTGTTTAGAGGCTGTCCGGAGAGGACCGCTACTCCTTGCGTGGTCACGGCTTCGCAAGCTGCTAGTCCGTGCTTCAGCGGGGGGAGAGGTCGCCAGCGTCGGACGAACTTCGTTGTCTTATTAAAGCACAGATCGAAAGGACAGATTGAGGGCAGATCAGGGGACGCATCGCCTTGGACTCAAAAAAAAGCAGTCCCGAAGGACTGCTGCAAAGAACTATGCCCTAAAGCAAGGGGTTGGATTCGTCGTCAATCGCGACGACCACCACCGCCCTGAAGAGCGATCACCAGGCGCAGGATAAAGATGAAGAGATTGATATAGGTAAGATACATGCCCAAGGCACCCGCCAGATACTGGTCGTCGCGGTAGGTGCGGGGCATGGTGTAGAAGTCGACGAAGGCCGCTCCCACGAAGAGCACTGTACCGAAGCCTGCAATCATCAACTCAAAGCCCCCTGCACTGAAGATGCCCGGGGCGAATATGCTGCCTATTAACTGCACCACCATGGCAATGACCAGGCCGACGATCCCCAGACCGACCACACCGGTCAGGGCCTGACCGACGTTGTCGCTCATGCGGCGACCGAAGAAGGAGGCCAACACAAAGGTGAAACCGGTAGCGAGCGCTGCCGTACCGACGGCACCGATGCCCGCCGCAGCCACGGCGTAGCTCACGATGCCGCTGAGGGTGAAGCCGGTGATCAGGCTGTAGGCAGTGAGAATCGGCAGAGCCGTGGCGTTGTTCCCTTTGCTGGCCGCGTTCTGAGCGACGAAGAAGAGGATGAAGTTGCCGATCAGGGCCACCCAGAACAGCGGCATGAACAGGCCAGGGCTGGACTCCATCAAGGAGATGCCTCCAAGCACCCCGGCGGCGGTGAGCACCATGCCACCGCCTACATAGGGCAGGGCCTTGTTGACCACATTGGGGCCGACCAAGGAGCCCCGTTGGGCTTCCTGAATGGCTTGCTGGAAGTTGCTGCTGGCCGGCATGGCTCAGAAGGTGTTGAAACTGTCCCCATCCTGCCAGCGGCAGCGGGGACCTGACGGCCGATCTGGTGTGGATCCCCCTATGGGCGAGCTGCCGGGGAGCTGGGGCCAGACGACGCTGACGCTGGAGACCAGAGCCGCACCTCGAGCACGGCCACACCTGTACCGATGCCGGATTCGGCGAAGCGCAACAGGGCGTTCAGGCCCGGGCTCAGGGAGGGATCCAGACTGGCGGTGACCATGATGACGATCACGGTGATCGCCGCCAGGCGGCCGTGGCTGGGCACGTTGATCCCATGGCAGATCAGCACCGTGGCGAAGATGGTCGCCGCCATGCCGATCGGGTGGAAAGGCAGCAGCGTGAGGTAGATCGAGCTGGTGATCGCCCCAATCGCCGAACCCAGAAGCCGCAACGACGCCGAGGAGGCGGTGTCCTTTCTGGACCCCTGGGTGACCACGATGGCCGAGATCGCCGACCACAGTCCGCCGATCTTGGGCAAATAACCCGGAAACAAGCTGGTGAAGGCGAAGCCCAGGGCATAGGCCAGCAGGGCAGCCAGGGCAATCTGGGCCGGGATGCGAAGGCGTTCGGCTCGTCGCATGAATCGCGGCAGACCTGCTGCATATCGAATCATGTTCGGGGTGCTCTTGGCAGCGATCGGGCGTCGCGGCGAGCGTAGGCCTGCACCAGCCGCTGCACCAGGGGATGGCGGACCACATCGGCATCGCTGAATTGGCAGATCGCCACCCCTTCCACCCCCGTTAACACCTGTTGCGCCTCCACCAGGCCGCTCAGCTGGCCTGGCGGCAAATCAATCTGGGTGACGTCGCCGGTGACCACCATGCGCGAGTTTTCGCCCAGGCGGGTGAGCACCATGCGCATCTGGGCCGCCGTGGTGTTCTGGGCCTCATCGAGGATCACGAAGGCATCTGCCAGGGTGCGGCCGCGCATGTAGGCCAGAGGAGCCACCTCGATCACCCCCTTCTCCAGCAGCGCTTCGGTGCGCTCCCGGCCCAGCAGAGTATGCAGGGCGTCATACAGGGGGCGCAGGTAAGGATCCACCTTCTGCTGCAGGTCGCCGGGCAGGAAGCCAAGCCGCTCGCCCGCCTCCACCGCCGGCCTGGTGAGCACCAGCCGCTCCACCCGCCGCTCCTGCAGCATCCGCACCGCCTGCACCGTGGCCAGGAAGGTTTTGCCGGTGCCCGCCGGACCGATGGCCAGGGTGAGGTCATGGCGTTCCATCGCCTCAATGAAGCCCTTCTGGCGCAGCGTTCGGGGCCGCAGCGAACGGCCCCGAACGCTGGTAGCTAGCACCTGGCTGCCCATGCCGCGGTGCTCTTCACTGCGGCCGCTGTCGAGGGCCGTGAGCGCGGCTTGCAGATCCACCGCGGCTAGGGGCTCGCCCCTCTGCCACAGGGGCCTGAGCAACTCCAGCAGGCCAGCGGCACGTTCCACCTGGGCTGGGCGACCGCTCAGATGCAGATCAAGCCCCCGCAAGCGCAGGGTGCTGCCGGTGAGGGTCTCAACGCATCGCAAATTGACTTCCCCCGCCCCAGCCAGGGCCAGGGCGGCTTCTGGGCCGCTCAAAGCCAAAATGAACGGCTCTGGGGCGGAATCTTGCTGGTCGCTGCCGTTGGTGATCAGGCCTCGGCTGCAGCGTCCTCAGCGGGAGCTGCGGCGGCAGCCTCGGCAGCAGCCTTGGCTTCAGCGGCGGCCTTGACCTCGGCAGCGGCGGCTTCAGCAGCAGCAGCTTCAGCGGCAACCTTGGCAGCGGCTTCGGCTTTCTTGGCCTCGGCAACGGCGGCGTCGCGAGCGGCAGCTTGTTTCAGCTTTCCGACGGTTTCAGCCGGGCGGATCGTCTTCTCGATCAGGCCGCCTTTCTCAAGCAAGTAGCGCACCGTGTCCGTGGGCTGGGCCCCCTGGCTGAGTCGGGTGCGGATGGCCTCCGTATCCAGGCGGGTTTCCTTGGTGCGGGGGTTGTAAAAGCCCAGCTCCTCGAGGGGACGGCCATCCCGGCGGGAGGTGCTGTTGGTGGCCACGAGGCGGAAACTCGCTTCCCGCTTCTTACCGAACCGCTTGAGGCGGAGCTTGATCATCGAGGCCCTGACGTGAGATTTCCAGAGATGGACTTTACCTTGCCAGCGGACCCTGGTTGCCAGGGCGGAAGCGATTCGGATCGCTGGAAGGCAGCACGATCCCCGCCAGCCAGAACAGCAGCCCCAGGCTCAAGACAGCAGCCAAGGTCCAGAGGTAGAGGGGGTTGCGGACCATTGAGCGCATCTCGTACCAGAGCGGCTGCAGCAGGCGCTTCAGACCCGAAGACCTGGAGCGGTGACGACGGCGCTGAACCCGATGTCGCAACTGGTTGCGGTAGTCATTGTTGGCTTCGTCCATTCAGAGCGCTCCGAATCCCTTGCGATTTTTCTTCGCCTTGGGGGCCCGGGGCGGATGGCCACCTCCCTGGCGGTGACCAGCAGGCATCCCACCCATGCCGGGCATCCCAGGCATTCCGCCCATGCCAGGCATGCCACCCATCCCGGGCAGTCCCCCCATGCCAGGCATCCCGGGCATACCTCCCTTGCTGATCTGCTGCATGAAGCCGCGCATCTTCTGAAAATCGGCCAGCACTTTGTCGACATCAGCTGGGGTATGACCGCTGCCGGTGGCGATGCGGCGGCGGCGGCTGGGCTGGGAAGCCAGTAATTCGGGCTGTCGGCGTTCGGCTTCAGTCATCGAGCCGATCATCGCTTCGATCTTCTTGAGCTGCTGCTCGCCCTGCTTGAGCATGCCGTCGTCGATCTTGTTCATGCCCGGGATCATCTTCATCAGACCGCCCAGGGAGCCCATGCGCTTGATCAGGCGCATCTGCTTGACGAAGTCCGAAAAATCGAAGCTGGCTTCCTGCAGCTTGCGCTGCATCTGCTCCACATCGGCCAGCTCCACCTCCTTGGTGGCCCGCTCCACCAGGGTGAGCACATCGCCCATGCCGAGGATGCGGCTGGCCATCCGCTCCGGGTGAAAGGGCTGCAGCGCCTCCACTTTTTCGCCGGTGCCGATGAACTTGATCGGCGCGCCGCTCACCTTGCGGATCGACAGGGCAGCGCCACCCCGGGAATCGCCATCGAGCTTGGTGAGCACCGCGCCGGTGATGCCCACCTGCTCGTGGAAAGCGCGGGTGAGTTCCGCCGCCTCTTGGCCGATCATGGCGTCGACCACCAGCAGCACTTCGTCGGGCTTCACCGCTTCGCGGATCCGCACCATCTCTTCCATCATCGCCGTGTCGATCTGCAGACGACCGGCGGTGTCGACCAGCACGGTGTCAAAACCCTCCTGCCGGCCCTTGGCCACGCCGGCGGCGGCGATGTCCTCCGGTTTGGCCTCAGCTCCCAGGCTGAACACCTCGACGCCGATCTGCTGGCCGAGGGTGCGCAGCTGATCAATGGCGGCGGGCCGATAGACATCAGCGGCCACCAGCAGGGCCTTGCGCCCCTGCTCCTTGAGATGCAGGCCCAACTTGGCGGTGGCGGTGGTTTTGCCCGCCCCCTGCAGGCCCGCCATCAGGATCACCGTGGGAGCTTGTTCAGCGCGGGCCAGGGGGGCGTTCTCACCGCCCATGGTGGCCACCAGCTGCTCGTGCACCAGCTGGATGAACTTCTGATCCGGGCTGACGCCGCGCACCACCTCGGCACCGATCGCCTTGCGCCGCATCTCCTCGACGAAGTCCTTGACCACAACCAGACTCACATCCGCTTCAAGCAAGGCGCGCCGCACCTGCTTGAGGGCCTCGTCGATGTTCGACTCGGAAATTGTGGCCTGACCCCTCAGGCCCTTGACGGCGTCTTCAAAACGCTGGGAAAGCTCGTCGAACATCGGCGGGGGAGATCAGGGAAGGAAAAATCAGTCGGCGGTGTGAGAAGCGGCCAGGCGCCAGCGTGAGCCGTCGCGGCCGAACACATAGACGTTGCGCAGGGTGGTGCTGGGGGTGCTCCCCACCACCTTGCCAGCTCGATCGCGCTGGCTATCGCTGTAGCGCAGCCTGGTGATCACAGCGATCCGGCCCGGGGTGCGCTCGCTGATCGCCAGATCGATGATGCTCACCTCAATGGTCTGCAGGGCACCATTCGCTGCATCCTGGCGGCGTTCGCTGGCCAGACGCTCAACCATGCCTTCGCGGGCAATGCTGTCGAGATTGGCCGGCAAACTGGCGCCGGCCAGGACCTGTGTCTTGGTGGCCAGCCAAGCCTGCAGCAGGCTGCGGATCTGGGTTTCGCTCGGTTCAGCGGCCGTGAGCGGGGTGAGCGTCCCTTGGGGCAGAGCCGCAATCGGAGCCTGGCTCTGAGGCTTGACCTGGCCCTGAATGGGTACCCCCGCTGGCTTGGGCCTGTTGGGCAACGCCGGGCTCGCCCCCGAGGGAACCGGCGGTGGGGTGGCCGGCCGGGGCCGCAGCAGCCAGGCCCCACCGGCCACCGCCAGCACCAGGACAACGGCACTCGCCAGCAGCCGCGGCGCCGGCAGCGAGAACCGGGGCAGGGTCAACGACGGCAGTCGCCAGGAGAGCGGCGTCTCCTCCTCGTAATCGGGCTCCGGGGCGGCGTGATCCGGCGCACTCAAGCCAGAGCTGACGGGGGGCAGGCTCCAGTCGAAGCCGTCTAGCTCACCGCC
Organism: Cyanobacteriota bacterium; assembly: GCA_026389335.1. GTDB lineage: Bacteria > Cyanobacteriota > Cyanobacteriia > PCC-6307 > Cyanobiaceae > Cyanobium. The sequence continues at coordinate 15,040 of JAPLIB010000152.1, forward strand.
GCTGCTGGAACTGGGCAAAAACGCAGCGGAAGCGCCAGAAACTTGCGCCGATGGGGCATCGAAGCGGCGTCCCCGGCGCCGGTCCTCCCGCTCCACCCAAGCCACCACATCGCGATCACTGAAGTAGGCCTCCAGATCGGGATCGGCATCGAGATCGCGATAGCCCGGCAGGACGTCACGGCTGAGCCAGTCGCAGCAATAGGCACAGAGCTGGGCCAGGGGATCGTCGCTCTGGCGGGCGGCCCAGGCCTTGAGGTCCTTGTTGGCGCCCTGCTCAAAGATGTTGCGGGCCGTGTCCACATCGCCCAGCAGCAGGTGCAGGTTCGCCAGCAGCGGTTCGATGCCGCTGCGGCCACTGGCCTGCAACCGGTCGCAGGCGGCGGCGATTCGCTCCGGTTTGCGTTGGGCGAAACCGGAGGCGGTGAGTGCCGTGGTGGCGAGAAAATCGGCCGCATTCGAGCCCTCATCACCCCAGCGGCTGAACAGATCCACCTGTTCCTGCACGGTGAGAAAACCGCGAATCTGGCGGAAGAAGGCCTGAAACTCCTCGGCACTGAAGTCGGGGTCACTGTTGGCTTCCAGCCCGCCGCGTCGTACCACCAGCTGTTCCAGCAGGGACAGTCCCTCCGCCCGCTCAGCCTTGGCAGCCAGATCGCGACTGAGCAGATCCAGCACGCGATAGGGAATAAGACGCTCCAGCTCCCGGTGCATGCATTCCCGCAGTTCGGGCACCTGGCCCATGCGCTGCAGCAGCTGCAGCCCCTGCCGGAGGATGCCGGCGGCACTTTCAAAGTGACGGCTCTGTTTGGCCTCGTCGGCAGCCTCCAGGCAGGCCAGGCCCGCCAGCAAGGTGAGATCAGCTTCACGGCTGCTGCCCAGAGCCGGTGCCTGGGGCGGCTGCAGGCTGCGGCAGGCCAGCTCGAAGCAATCGGCCGGCTGGCCGGCTTCGAGCAGCAGCAGCAAGCCAGCCACCTCACGGCTGCTGGGCACCTCCAGGGCCGCCACCACCGTGCCCTCGCCCCTGGCCAGGGAGGTGAGGTGGGATTCGTAGACGGCTCGGCGCTCACCGTCGCTGAGTAGGTCAGCGCTGGAGCGCAGCAGTTCAGCCCGAGCCAGGAGGGTGTCAGCGGTGAAACCCTGGTCCGGACTGCGGTCGAGACGAGTCGCCAGGGTGCGCAGCACCGTTTGGGCGTCACTGGCCGGGCTCACGCCGAGGAGACGGAAATGATCGAGCGGCAAGTCCAACCGGCAGTGGCGCACTGGCCGGTGACTGTAGTAAGCAGCAGTGATTTTGACCGTCCTCTGGGGACAGACCCCGTACAGTCGGCAGCACGAATCGCATTGGTCACCTGCCATGACCCAGGAACTGACCGCCGCCCGAGCCGCTGCAGCTGCGACGGCAGCCCCAGCCGGAGCCGTGCCTGCCGAGGCCGGCAGTCATGCCCTGCGTCATCAAGGCCTGTATCCAGCAGAACCGGCCTCAATCAGTGGCGAGGAGGGTCTGATGCTCTACCGCGACATGACCCTCGGTCGGCGCTTTGAAGATAAGTGCGCCGAGATGTATTACCGCGGCAAGATGTTCGGCTTCGTGCACCTCTACAACGGCCAGGAAGCCGTGAGCACTGGCGTGATCCAGGCGATGAAGCTCAAGCACGATTGGTTCTGCAGCACCTATAGGGACCACGTCCATGCCCTGAGCTGTGGCGTACCGGCGCGGGAGGTGATGAGTGAGCTGTTCGGCAAAGCCACCGGTTGCAGCAAGGGTCGCGGTGGCTCCATGCACCTGTTCTCCAAGGAGCACCACCTGCTGGGGGGTTATGCCTTCATCGGCGAAGGGATTCCGGTGGCCCTCGGGGCGGCATTCACCAGTCGCTACAAACGGGATGCCCTCGGCCAGGCCGACAGTGATGCCGTTACGGCTGCCTTCTTCGGCGATGGCACCTGCAATGTGGGCCAGTTCTACGAATGCCTGAACATGGCGGCCCTATGGAAGCTGCCGATCCTGTTCGTGGTGGAGAACAACCGCTGGGCGATCGGCATGGACCACAACCGAGCCACCAGCGATCCGGAGATCTGGCGCAAGGCTGCGGCCTTCGGCATGGCCGGGGAAGAAGTGGATGGCATGGATGTGCTGGCTGTGCGTGGCGCCGCCCAGCGCGCCATCGAGCGCGCCCGCGCCGGCGAAGGACCCACCCTGCTGGAATGCCTCACCTATCGCTTCCGCGGCCACTCTCTGGCCGATCCCGATGAGCTGCGGGCTACCGAAGAGAAAGAGTTCTGGGCTAAGCGCGATCCCATCAAACAACTGGCCGCCCGCCTGATCGCCGATGACCTAGCCAGCGAGGCCGATCTCAAGCGGATCGATCAGGAGATCGATGCCGTAGTGGCCGACTGCGTCGAATTCGCCCTGGCGGCACCCGAGCCCGACGGCAGTGAGCTCACCAAGTACATCTGGGCAGAAGACTGAGGGGTCTTCAGACACCCCTCGAAGCCCCATCCCCCAGCGAACGAAGAGAACCAAACGTTCGGGCTGAGCCCTGACTCAGGCTCATCTCCAGCCGGGGACCGCGTCCGATCAGCTCACCGTGTCGCCCGAACCCGTGGGGCGACGGTGCCCCCATGATCGAACCAGAGCTCAGAGCGAAATGGTGGTGCTACGGCGGGTGAGATTACGGAGCTTGCGCAGGGCCTTGAGCTCCACCTGGCGCACGCGTTCACGTGACACCTCCAACTGGCGGCCGATTTCAGCCAGGGTGTGGCGGTTCTGACCATCAAGGCCGAAACGCAGGCCCAGCACTTCGCGCTCCTGTTCCGTCAGCTGATCCAGCCAGCGAGCCAACTGCTCGTGATGCATGCCCCGCTCCACCAGGTCGAGGGGCTCCTCGGCAGAAGTGTCAGCGATGAGATCACCGAGAAAACTGCGCCCCTCATCGGCATTGATCGGGGCATCCAGGCTGGAGGTGGTGAGGGACTGGCGCAGCAGTGAATCGAGCTCCTCCAGCGGCATGTTGAGTGCTTCGGAAATCTCCTGCCGGCTCGGCATCGCCCCCAGCTTGTGGGCCAGCTCAAGGCTCACTTTGCGGATGGTGGTGAGCCGTTCACTCAGATGGACCGGCAGCCGGATCGTGCGCGACTGGCAGGCGATGCCGCGGGTCATGCTCTGGCGGATCCACCAGAAGGCGTAGGTGGAAAACTTGTAACCGCGGGTGGGATCGAACTTTTCGACGGCACGCTCCAGGCCCAGGGAGCCCTCCTGGATGAGATCAAGCAGCTCGAGTCCTTTGCCCTGGTACTTCTTGGCAACACTGACAACCAAGCGGAGGTTGGCCTTCATCATCCGTTGCTTCGCCCGGTGACCAACCTTGATGAGCTTGCGCTCCTGGGGCGAATAATCGTCTTTTTGCTCTTCTTCCAACCTCATCATTGTCTGCACCTGGTTACCGAGCTCGATCTCCTCCGCGGGAGTGAGCAAGGGTTCCCGACCGATGGAGGCCAGATACCAGGTCATGGAATCAGAACCCCTCCAGCTGGAGCCGCCACTGATTTTGACGGAGGAGGCAGTCATGAAGCGTTGCGGGAAGCCCGGCGATTTTCACACGAATTCGAGCGTGTTGGAGGTGGTTTCAATAACCCTTCAGCTTTCAACAGCAAAAGGACACAAAGCCCCAAAACAAGCGCGGGCGTGGGGCTTGGGGCCTGACATGTATCGAGAGAGCAACTTACAGGACGCAAATATGCGCATTTCGCCATTGGTTTCCGCGACCGACAGGATGGATACGCATCAACTGCGCTGCAGATCTGCAGCGACTGCCTGGGGGCTCACGCCTCCGGAGCCCCAACGCTCAAGGCAACGCCAGCCCGCCTGGGCGTGGGCCAGGGCCACAGCGGCCAGCAGGGAGGCATCCGCCAACGGCAATGCCGGGTTTGGCCCCATGCCGCTGGCCAGCGGCACTGCTCCACTCGGCACGGCTCCACAAGCCACTGCTCCACGCCCCGCCGCATAGCCGGCCAGCACATCGCCCAAGCCCGCTCGAGCCGCCTGCGGTGCCGCCTGCAGCAGTTGCCAGCGGCGTCCATCGGCCGCCGCCACCACCGTGCGGGCTCCCTTGAGCAGCACCGTGGCGCCGCTGCTTCGAGCCGCCGCGGAGGCGGCCTCGAGGGGCTCCAGGCCCCGCAGATCAGGAAACAAGCGTGAGAATTCCGCCGCATGGGGCGTGATCCAGGTGGGGCCCCAGCGCAATCGCAGCCAGCTGCAAGCGTCTGCAGGTGGCTCAACCCCGGCGCTGTTGGGGCCAAGATTGATCGTGGTGCCGCAAGTGGCGAGCCGATTGAGACCGTCGGCATCGAGCACCAACAGGCCAGAAAAGGCCTGGAGCCGGCGCCAGCTGGCGGCCTCCGCATCCAGACTCAGTTCACCGCCCAATCCAGGACCCAGCAGGATCGCATCGAGACGCTCCAGCTCCAGCGCCGCCAGGGGCGACAGGTCGAGACCTCCAGCGGCCGTGGCCCCCAGCTCGACGGCCAGCACCACCTCGGGATGCACCATCCAAAGGCTGTCCACCAGCTCCTGGGGCAGAGCTGCCCGCAGGCTGCCGCAACCAGAGGCGCTGGCACCAGCCAGGGCCAGGTGGGCGGCGCCACGGAAGCGACGGCTGCCCGCCACCACCAACAGACGACCACGGCCGTACTTGGCGGCGGCGGGATCGGGCCGCGGCCAGGGTGCACCGGGCCCATCGCCGCCAGCCAGCGCCAATGGGGTCCCTGCCGGCAACGTGTCCAGCAGGGACGGCGGCAGGCCCAGATCGATCCGCTCCAGCTGTCCCACCCGTGCCAGGGCGATGTCCTGGATGAACCCCCTCTTGATCAAGCCGATGCTCCAGGTGAGCGCTGCGGTGGCACCGCCCCGGCCCAGCAGGCGTCCGCTGTCGGCGCAAAGGCCGGTGGGGCCGTCCACTGCCAGCAGCGCCCCGGGCCGCAGAAACTGCCGCGCCTCCAGGAGCGTCTGCAGAGATTCGTCGGGGGCGCGGCGCTGACCGATGCCGAACAGGGCATCGATCCAGAGATCGGGATCCCCCGGCTCGGGCGCCACCTCAAGCCGGGGGATCCCCAGCCAGAGCGCGTGGCGCAGATGGGCAGCGGTGAGCGGCTTATGCCGCTCGAAAGGGCTCCAGATCCGCACCAGGATCCCCGCCAGCTGCAACTCCCGGGCGATCACCAGACCATCACCACCGTTATGACCGGGTCCGACCAGCACCAGCACCCCCTGCCCCGGTGCGATCAGGCCGGCCCGGTCCGTTCCCGCACCCGCCAGCAGCCGAGCACTGATGGCCAGGGCCGCCTTCTCCATCAGCGCCTCCACCGGTAGGCCGCTGGCGAACAACTGGGCCTCCAGTTCCGCCATCTGGGCGGCCGTCACCAGCAGGTGGTCGGCATCGCGCTGAGGCCAGGGAGCGGGAGCGGGCACGACGGCGGGGCAGGGCACCTTCCATGATGGAGAGAATCAAAGGGGACCTCCAGAGATGTCCGTGAGCGTGCCGGCCTCTCCAACCCAATGGGAGCAAACGCTTGATCACGCCGCTGATCAAGCACTCAATCAAGCTCTCAATCAAGCTCGCGATCAACCACGCGCCCAACAGTGCTCACCCCCGTGCGCACCAGCCGCAACCGTGTCGGAGGCAGCAACCGTGGCGGGAGCCGCAGCCTTGGAGCGCCTGCGAACCTGGCCCGGTGCCCATCGCGTGGCGGTGGGGCTCTCCGGCGGCGTCGACAGCTCGCTCACAGCCGCGCTGCTGGTTGCTGCGGGCTGGCAGGTGGAGGGGCTCACCCTGTGGCTGATGAGCGGCAAGGGGGCCTGCTGCGCTGAGGGGTTGGTGGATGCCGCCGCCATCTGTGAGCAGCTGGGTGTGCCCCATCACGTCGTCGACAGCCGCGAGCGCTTCCGCGCTGAGATCGTCAATTTCCTGGTGGAGGGTTACGCCGCCGGGGTGACGCCGCTGCCATGTTCACGCTGCAACCGCGAGGTGAAGTTTGGGCCGATGTTGGCTTGGGCCGAGGCGGAGCTCGGCTTCGAGCGCATCGCCACCGGCCATTACGCCCGGGTGCGTCATGCAGAAGCGGGCGAATCGCTGCCGGTGCCCGGCGACGCCAGCGAGCGCCATCAACTGTTGCGCGGTCTGGATCGCCACAAAGATCAGAGTTATTTTCTTTATGACCTCCCCCAGGAGATCCTGGGCCGGTTGGTGTTTCCCCTGGGGGAACTCACCAAGGCCGACACCCGCGCCGAGGCCTCGCGGCTGGGGCTGCGCACTGCCGAAAAACCGGAAAGCCAGGATCTCTGTCTGGCCGATCACCACGGCTCAATGAAAGCATTTCTGGATGCCTATCTAGCGCCGCGGCTCGGGCAGATCGTGCTGGCGGATGGCACCGTCGTAGGCGAACACGATGGACTCGAGCACTTCACCATCGGGCAACGCAAGGGTCTTGGGGTGGCCTGGAGTGAGCCTCTGCATGTGGTGCGCCTGGATGGATCCATGAATCGGGTGGTGGTGGCACCCCGGGCCAAGGCGGCCCGCCAGCAGTGTGAGGTGGGGGCCGTGAACTGGCTCTCGATGGCACCACCCACGGAATCCATCGAAGTGATGGCCCAGGTGCGTTATCGCAGCGAACCTGAACCAGCGCGGCTGACACCCTTGCCCCCCATCGAAGCCGATCAGGCCGCGGGCCGCCCCCATCGCTGCCGCCTGGAATTCGCCGAGCCCCAGTTCTCGATCACCCCAGGGCAGGCGGCAGTTTTCTATGCGGAAGAGGTGCTGCTGGGGGGTGGGCTGATTGGGGGTAGATGACGTTTTGAACCTGAAAGATCGCCCTGGATGCCTTACTGCATTGCTAGTGGCCTGCCGCCCGCGGCAGTGGCCCAAGAACCTGTTGGTAATCGCGGCGCCACTGTTCGCCTTCCGCTTTGAGGCAGACGTGTGGTTGAGAGCAGGGAGTGACCTGGTGGCCTTCCGCCTGATCTCCAGCGCCATCTACCTCCTCAACGACTGCCTGGATGTGGCAGCTGATCGGACCCTTACCAGCAAGCGGTATCGGCCGATTCCTGCTGGGCTGGTGAGCGTGCCTGCGGGCCTAACCACGGGAGCCGTGTTGGCTGTGGTGAGCCTGAGCCTGGCGGCCTGGATCACGCCGGCCTTGGCCGGGGTGATGCTGCTCTAAGGGCTGATCCAGGTGGGTTAGTGTTTTTCGCTCAAGCGGCCTGCCGCTGCTGGATCTCTTCTCCATTGCCTCCGGGTTCCTGCTGCGGTCGATTGCCGGCGTGGTGGCAGGGGGGCTTGGCTTCTCCCCTTGGTTCCTGCTCACCGTGGGCCTGCTGGCATTGTTCCTGGCGATTGAGAAGCGCTAAGCCGAGCTGCGGTTGGCGCAGGACCTTGACGTCATCACCCGCAAGGTGCTCGAGCGCTACTCGTTGCCCCTGTTGCTGCGCCTGGAAAGCCTGGTCGCCACAAGTGCCTTCTGAGCTACAGCCTCTGGGCCGCGGGCCTCGCTATCAATGGTGCATCCACCACCTGGATGCCCCCTCTGCCAGCACTGACCCATGCCCACACGAGAGGAACGCGAAGCCTGACCCCACCCGCCCATTTGGGAATCAGGAGGTCGATGTCGCCCACCTGGGTGGTGAGTATGCGGGGCCGGTAGCCGAGCCGTTACTAGCTGCGCTCGTGGCGGTCGGCACCGATCACGGCTGAGGCCTCCAGCTCGATCAGCTGCTGCAGCCCATAACGGGCCAACTCAGGGATCAGCTCACCGGCTGTGCTGCTATCCAATAGCGAGGCCAGCGCAGGTGGGGCAGCATGTGTCTTGGGCATGGTTCGTCTGGTTGAGGTAGGACTCAAACCAGGGAAACGGGCCTGCCCACCCCTTGCAACGCCAGCCGGAGCCTGTCGCCTGAGGTACACCCCCACCCCGGCTACGCCGGGTGGGGGTGCCGGGGATTTACACCACTTCAGGGGACGCCGGCGCAAGAAGCTTGTGCACAACAAAGCAAAATCTAATATAGAAATAAAGATCACCTCAGCAATGTAGCAACCTTTTCTCGTTGCTCCTCCGTGAAGGAGCCCGTAGGCGGCAGCAATGCAGCCCATCCCTCCCCAGGGTAGACGCGAAAAGCATACGGCCTCGAAGCGTCAGCAGAGATTTCATTTGAAACAATTTTTTCATAGTAATCTCTTACATCGCGCGACCAACTGTAAGATTTTGCCCAAGGCGCTGGCATGCGAAAGTTGCAAGAGATTGGCACCAGATAAATCGCAACAAGCAAGAGAGCCGAAAGCTTCAGCAATCTGCTGGGCAAACGACAAGCTAGCGCACCCAAAAGCTGAAGCAGGCAAAGAAGAAGTAAAAACGCCGGAATCATATAAGTACCCATTCAGGGGTCGGGACGAACCGCCGCGCGAATGCACGCCTGATCGCTCAACGCCGAGCGGTCAAAGAAGCCGTGCTGCTCTTGCTGCTGAACTCAGGTATCCGGTAGTAAAGAAGGCATTACGCCACCGCGGTG
>JAPLIB010000118.1 GCA_026389335.1 Cyanobacteriota bacterium
CTCCTCGATCGAGACGTAGGAGAACAAAGAGCTACTGCGCTCCTGTTGGCCTCGCATCAACGAATGGGCAGCTGCCCAATTCTGGCAGAGGGGGCCGGGTTTTTCAGCGAACTCCTAGGCGCACCAGCGACGGCTACGTCAATGCCACGGCCATGTGCAAGGCCAACAACAAAAGGTGGTCTGACTACCGCGAGTCAGGTCGGTGCCAGCTCTATTTGGATGCGCTGGAAAGCGTGGCCGGAATTTCCGTCCACGCCCTCGTTGAGTCCCGCTCAGGCGGCGCCGGTGGCGGCAGCACCTGGGTCCATCCCCAGATCGCGGTTGACCTGGCCCGCTGGATCAGTGCACCCTTTGCCGTGTGGATGGACGGCTGGTTCCTGGAGAGCCTCCAGCAGAGCGCACCGGCACCGCTGGGAACGACCCCGCCACGGCTCCGGGAGGTCGAGGTGATCGACCTGGTGGAGCGCAGCATAAGTCTGTTCGAACGGCTGGGCGGGCTCGATGAGCGCGACCAGCTGCTGTTCAAGGACATCGTGCGCAGCAACCTCCTCACAGCCAGCGCCGGGCTGTTGCCTGGTGCTCCAGTGAAGGATCAGCTCACCCTCAGCGATGCCTGGCTGGAGGTGTTCGGGGAAGTGCTCCCGCGCGCCAAGTACCGCTCGGAGAGGGTGAGGGTGGCCGAGGCCTACCGGGAGGACTTCGCTCAGAAGCCGCCGCTGCGACATCAGAAGGATGATGGCGCCCCCTGCCAGGTCAATAGCTATTGGCGCTCCTGGCTCATCGACACCCTCAAGCGGTTCCGCGCCCAGCTGGGGGGAGACTGATGGACACGCCGACAACGTCATCCCGCCAGCGGGTCTGGGTCACGACGGCAGAAGCCTGCACTGCCCTGGGGATGAGCCGCGAAACCCTCCGCCAGCTGCGGCTGCGGGGGGTGCTGCAACCCGGCAAGCACTACCGCCGCTGGGGCTGCACCCAGGGCCGGGGGCCGCTGCAGTGGCATCTGGAGAACGTGGAGGCCACCATCACAGGGTGGAGCCGCAGGCATCTGCGGTTCTGAGTGATCGTCCTCCTAAATTAAAAGGCGAGAAGACGTTGAACGAGATGAACAAACGCTCAGCCTGTTCCGCGCAGAAGCAGGAGGTCAAGTCAGCATCTCGTCGATTGGAATTATTGTCACTATGTCAATCAGTAAGCCATGAAAAAGAAATTTGCTGTCACTCAATCAACCCAAGAACATCTCTTGCTAGAAGTCACGGATGATGGTAATGATGTTAAAGTAAGCGCTATGGAACAATAGATACTGCGGCCAAGGGCCATACAACATATCGAACTCCTTTCGCGATATCGTCGTCGGTGGGAGTCCGAAGCATGGACCCGAGCTCTTGTTCGAGGGCAGGAAGATCCTCGCGAGTTTGCACCAACTGAGGGTCCTTCACTCTGCTGGATGAGACAAGAGCTCGCACTAGCCGAGCCATATCTTCTCCAGCCATCTCTTTCGGTGCGTTATTCGTACTCACCAGGTAGAGGTGCAACTCCACCGAGCTTTCAGACCACCTTCCCCTTTCATGCCTAAGCTGCTGTCTTAGAAAAAACAGGCAAGTGACAATGTCACGGCATTGAACAATAGCCTCAAGACTTGATGACCGATTTACAAATGCGATTCCAGCAGGGCGATTTGGAGTCAGCCCATCGCGCAGGCTGCGCTGCACCCAATCAAGGTTTAAGCCGAGATTGATAGCAAGTCCTCCATCGGCTCCTGTTGCAGTAAGTCCACCCGTATCGCCACAGGCGTAGACAGCACCATTTACTTGAATCGTCTTAACATTCTCTTCGACAGAGATGATTTCGTCATTTGAAAACTCAAAGGATGAAAAGGTTGCACCGGGCCCATCAGTGGCCCCGCAGTACTTGACCAAGAAAGCACCGAGGTCTGCCCAATGAGCCTCACCCGGGTTAGCAGCTCGAATGAGGTCGGCCTGGCGGCGGTATGAATCGTCAAAGTTACTCCATGTGCGAAAGCCTTCACTTACTAGTCGTCCTATCTCCTCAGCCTCGGGCGACTCAATTGCTAGCGGCCCGGAAGCATCACCCAAGATCACTTCTAGCTCCTTTGGAGGAACGAGAGACATCACGCGACTAAATAGCGTCTCAAATTCCTCCGGAGCGAGATGGCGAGCGACTAAAGCAAGCTTGTCCCGCGCAATGCGGTACATATCAATTTCCCGACTCCCTGCTGCTACAACAGTGTCAACTATGATCGTTTTACGCGATCCAAACCGATGGACTCGGCCAATTCTTTGTTCCAGATCCATCGGATTCCAGGGTACATCTAGATGAATAAGATATCTTGCACGTTGCATATTGAGACCCTCGCCACCCGCCTTGGAAGAAACGAGGAAGCGGGGTCCATCATCTGATTGAAACCGAGCTACCTGGGAGCTGCGCTCATGATCAGGCTGATTGCCAATAATGATTGCTGGTTTAATGCCATAGCGCTGCTCAAGGACCGATGCAACGATGGAAACAGTTTCAACGGGCTGCGCGAAGAGCACGACTTTGTCATCTTCAAACTGGTCAATTAGGTCACAGACAGCATCCCACTTGGCTTGAGATGAGCCACTTTTAATCAACTCAACACCTTCGTCAAGCAACTGAGCTAACACCTTTGGGTCTGGCCGCCACTCTTCATCGTTCCAAGCCTCCTCATCCTCCTCTTCAACCTGCTGAAGGGCGGCGCTTCCAACTTGCTTGACGAGCCGAGCAAACAACGCCGGTAGCGGTTCGTCTTGCCTGCCCCCTCGGTAAGGCCGCAAGGCTGCAAGAGCTGGGCTTAAGAGTTCGCTGAAAAACCCGGCCCCCTCTGCCAGAATTGGGCAGCTGCCCATTCGTTGATGCGAGGCCAACAGGAGCGCAGTAGCTCTTTGTTCTCCTACGTCTCGATCGAGGAGCGGATCCCGACCAGCCATCC
>JAPLIB010000150.1 GCA_026389335.1 Cyanobacteriota bacterium
GGATGGGGAGTGGCACCTGGGCCACAGCGACGTCGAGCGTCCTGCCGCGGGGGCGCAAGCCGAAGGGACATACCAGGAGGTGGTGCTCCGCTTCAACCAGTGCCAGAGCGTGCTGCCGGGCAGTCCGCATCCGGATACGGGTAGGCGATACCAATGGCTGAACTACAACGGCGCCCAGGTGGCGATGGCACCGGAGTGGGTGCTGGAGGTGCTGCGCTCCGTCCGCAAGCCCGTCCAGTGGCTCAGCGATGCCGATCAGAAGGCGCTGGACGAGGAGCTGGGCGAGACAGCTATCCCCAGCCGCCAGATCCGAGGCTGGTTCTTCAAGGAGGAGGTGCAGGACAAGCTGCGGCCTCGGCTGGCGGATCTGATCTTCAACCACCCGGTCTTCGACAAGTACGGGTGGAGGGAGCGGGATGGCTCGAAGCCCCAGATGATGTCCGGATGCCCCTGGCATGGGGGCAGGAGCGGCACGTCGTTCCAGTACTCGGTTGAGAGCGGCTGCTGGGACTGCAAGGCGTGCGGGATTGGTGGCGATGTCCTCGATTTCGTACACAAGGCGCGTTCGAACAACATGCATGCCACCCGGCCTCAGGGGCCGGACCTGGAGATGTACGTCGGTGAGCTGGCCACCGCCCTCGGGTATCAGTACCCCGAGGACGCACGGGTCCAGGTCCAGAAGGAGGCGCCGCGGCTGGTGATGGATGAGCGCCAGTTCCACGAGGCGCTGATCAAGATTCACGATGAGGAGCTCAACCCGGCGATCCGCATGGGGCGGATGGCGGGGCTCGCGGCAGAGACGGGACGGCGCCTTAACGGGTCCCAGTGTCTGGCTGCGATGGACGAGTACCGCTACTACGAGGACTCCAAGCGGATCAACGACAAGAAGAACTGGTGGCAGGACGTGGAGCGCATGCAGTTCCTGATTCCCAACCTGCTCATGAAGCCCACCCAGGTGATGCTCCATGCGGCTGGCGGCCTCGGGAAGACGGCGGCGTGCATGGGTCTGGCGACGGCTGTGGGGCGGGGCCGCACCACGCGGATCCGCGGGATTGACCTACCAGTGGGGCAGGGCCCGGTGCTCTGGATTCAGAACGACCAGAACCCGGCCAAGCTCCTGCAGGACTGCGAGGACAACGGCATTGACCCGGCCAAGGACACATGGTTTGTGGTCAAGCGGGGGTTCCAGCTCAACCACACCCACGAGTTTTCGCGCTGGGTGAAGGAGATCAGGCCCGCCCTCGTGGTGATCGACTCCATCGGTTCCTGCTCTACGAAAATGCAGGTCGAGGAGAAGGACAAGGCGTTTGCGTCGCCCTTCTACTACTACGCCGAGAAGAACGGTGATCCCAGTCCGGATGGGTTCCCGGCTACCTCGATCATCTGGATCCACCACGACAACGCCAATGGGGAGGCGAGGGGCACTCGCTACTTGGTGGCGGCGGTCGATGAGCAGTGGCACCTCCGGACCCTCGCGGATGACGAGCGGGACGCCCTCAGGCAGCGGAACAGGACGCCAGGCAGCTGTCGGATGATCCAGATCAAGAAGAGCCGTCTGGGCCGCCAGGGGGACCTCCTGGTGGTGGAGCGGGAGCACGACTTTGCGTACTCGGTGTGGGACTACACCCCCACGGAGCGGCGGGAGGACCAGGGCCTAGGGGACGCGGAGCCCAACACCATGGCGTTGCGGCTGGTCAAGGACCACGTCTTCCAGGCTCGGGGTGCCGGAGAGGACGATCGGATCACGGCCAAGGAGGTCTGGGAGCAGCTGGTGGGTGAGATGACCGGGCAGGCAAGGAAGGCACCCTCGACCAAAACCGTGAAGCGGTGGCTGGATCGCTGGGTCAGTAACGGGGTGTTGGTGGAGAGGGCACCAGTCCCGATCTCGGGGCAGAGGAAGCCGGTCCCCTCGTACTCCCTTCTCCTTCTTCTTCGCGTGCGTTGTCTATGGAAGAGTGTCTTTTGTCCGTCCATCCAGCAAACCCCTTGCAGGAACTGGATTTAAGGACGGACACGAACTTGGTGCTCCCCGAGGATGTCCTTTCATCTGAGGAGGTTCAGCCAGATCGGGATATGAACGGACAACAACCAGAAACGGAACAGGATGTCCGTTCAAGCAATCCAGTCACCGAGGGCGATCTCGGTGATGAAAGGACAAAAGACATCCCCACAGGCACTACGTGCGCGCGCGCGGGCGAGGGTGCTCGGCGCGTCCTCAGGAACTACGTCCCCGTCGAGGGCGAGTGGGACGCCGCGTTTGGACCGGGCCAACCAGATCCGGACAGTCGCCTAGGCTGACCAGATACAGCAAAGGGAGGGTGTGGAACCCCTCCCTTTGCCTGTCACCGTTCATAGCGGGTGACCGCGTTGCACCGTTGGCGCGGTGCATTGCTTACATGAATCTCGGTTCTTCTGATAGCAACAGGCTGGTGTCCCGTTCCTGGAATGGGACGCCGATCAGCCGCAGGACTACTGATGGGTTCGTCAACGCCACCGCCATGTGCAAGGCGAACGGGAAGCAGTGGTCCCATTACAGGGAGACTGATCGCACTAATGAGTATTTGGAAGCACTGTCGGCGGAAACCGGAATCCCGTGTTCCAACCTGTGTCTCACAACAAGAGGTGGTGCTCACCAGGGCGCCTGGGTTCATCCTCAGGCTGCTGTGGATCTGGCCCGCTGGATCAGTGCGCCGTTTGCGGTGTGGATGGACGGCTGGTTCCTGGAGAGCGTTCAGGGCAAACAGACCGCCGTTGTTGAGACTCCCAGGCTCGGTGCCGCTGACATCCTTGCCCTTGTTGAGCGCAGCGTTGGGCTGTTTGAGCGACTCGGTGGGGTAGACCAGCGTGATCAGCTGCTCTTCAAGGCTGTCCAGTAAAAGGCAACCACCTCATTCCTGGTAGCAGGCGTTGAACAGCAGCAGCGCGGTGCTCTGCTGATAGACGGCATTGAGGTGGTCGATGGAGGTCATCCAGCATCCCGTTACCGGCGATTTCCTCCGGGTCGATGTATCTGGGCTCTTCGTATGCCCCATCTCTCACGATCCTTGCCAGCTGGTAAGGGTCGGGTGGGGGTGACGGTGTGGATGGTGCTCATTGGCCGGGGGCCTCGCTGAGCATCACCGACAGCACCGCTGCGGCGGGTTGGCGAGGGGCGGTGGTGGAGCGCTCCCGCACCACCGCCTCGATCTGATCAACAGCCCACCGGATGGGGCTGTTGGGAGCGAGGCCACGCTGCCAGTGGATCCCCTCCTGCAGGCAGAAGTGCGGATAGTTGGGATCCTTGTAGCGCTTGAGGGTGTCGGCCGAAATGCCGAGATGCCGGACGGCATCACCAGTCGAGAGCCATAGCTCCCGCCGTGTTGTCGAATGCATTGATTTCAGGTTGAGATCTCCTGGCCATCAGCTGGCTGGAGGGGGATCTCGCTCTATTGGCTGTGATGGCGCCGGATGATGCTCCGGGCAGGTAACGCGCTACCTGCTGCGATCGGTGCCGATTTGCCTTGACCGCTGGGGAGCATCCCCCTCTGCGACTGTTATCCCCAAGCGAACAGGGGAATTGCTTCGGTAATGATAGCAGCTTTGGCAGCTAAATTGCATCTGTGCCGCTGCAATCCGCTCATCTGCGCCGATGCTCCCCCTCACCCCGCCGCCTGCTGGTGTTGTTCCTGGGCCACGGTGAGCCGCTGCTGAGCCCGTGCCATGGCGGCGGCCACGGTGTCGGCATCACACCACCGGCCGTAGTGATTCACATGGGTCTGGAGGCTGTGGCCCATCAGGGCAGCCGCCACCCGCGGCGACAACTCGGCAATCTCATGAGCCCGCAGCGCGAATCCGTGCCGGCAGCTGTAGACGGTGAGGTTCTCGCCAGCTGTGGCGGCCTCAGCCTTGAGGGCCTGCCACACCGCCCGGCGCCGGAGGTAGGTGTCGCAGGCGGAGGCGGTGCCGTCATCAACATTGGCTAGGGGCGGCAGCGATGGGGCTCCCGGCACCTTGCCGGCCATGGCCAACTGGCCCAGCAGCTGCAGCGACAGGCCGGGCAGTCCTACCGGATCGAGCCCCATCACCTCCCGCGGCCGGGTGCTGCCCCGGCTGGTGCGCTTGCAGTAGCTCACCGCCAACCGCTGCCCATCGGCGCTGGGGCGGCAGTATTTCAACTCCACCGGCCGCAACCCAAAGCAGGCCATCAGACCCACCGCTAACCGCCACCGGGCGTCAGGGATCCCCTCCAGCAGGCGCACCAGCTGGGCATCCGTAATAGGTGTGGAGTCGGCTTTCGACTCCAGCCGCTTGCCGACGAAGGCAGCGAGATCCTCCGGAGGCGCCCACCGGCTGGGAGCGCCGGCCTCCTCCACTGCGAACCGCAACAGCTGGGCGGCGTACTGGATCCGCTGGCGCCGGCCGCTGCTGCCGGGCTCGCCGCCGTAGTTGTCGCGGAGCCGTGCCAGCACATCCCGGCCGGTGTGGGGCAGCGGGCGCTCCACCAACACCACCAACACCTGCCGCATGATCGGCCCATACATCCGCTCCCAGGTGGAGGGTTTCACGTCGCCGGTGTGAGCGGTTTTGTGAGCGCCGAATTTCTCCACCATCACCGGCCAATCGATCGCCTCGCCATTGGCGCTTAGGCGGCCGGTGGCGGAGCCGGTGGTGGTGGCAGCGGCCTGCAGCCGCACCGCATCGGCCAGCGACATTCCCACCTCGCTCATGCGGGTGCTGATCGTCTCGATCTGGCCTAGGACGGCGGTGGCGGAGGTGGAGGCCCAAGTGAGATCGAGCATTGCGCTGCTGCTGCCACCGGCCCACCGGCGGGTCAGCTTCACCTTTCCGGACTGTTCCCGGATGGCCCAGCCGGAGCCGTGCTGCTGCTTGATCATCGAGCGCAGCGTGGTTGCCCAGGCAGGGGTAGCGGAGGAGAGGGCAGGCATCACCGCACCTCCTGGCCGGCGCTACTGACGTTGGCGCACAGGGCTGCCACCATCTCGTCCTCTCCGGCGCGGAACTTGCTATCTGGTCCTGCTGGTTTCTTCCAGCTCTGCCAGCCGCTATCTGAATGGAAGGTATTCACCAACAGCTTCTCGCAATGGACGCCAACGGTCCAGCGCTTGGCCGTTCCTCCACAATCGGTGGCGGTGGTGCGAACTCCGTTGGCGATCAGCCTCCAACCGCCCCAGTCGTAGTTGCAGGAGCCGTATTGCCTCCAGGTGCTGGAAGGAGCGCTTCGGATCTTCTGCAGTAGCGCCTGTTCGGCAGTGCTGAGCGGTTTATGGGTAGCGGTGGGGGCAGGAGTGCTGCGGGAGGAGTCGCCAGCGAGCCGGCCGATGCCGCACTCCTGGGGCGACAGGGCGACTCTGCTGCAGGCTTGGCGCCAGGCGGCATTCGTTGGGCCGTGGAGGCCGCCATGAACCCGCACCCCTTCAGAAGGAGAAATCACACCATCGCGCACGAGCTCATCCAGGGAGGCATCGAAGCGACGGGGCGACAGGCTGCGCCGTTCGTCCGCCGAGGTCCGCAGCGGAGGTTCCGGCATTGGCTGCTGGTGGGCGAAATTGGGCAGTACGGGCCAGCTGAGCCCACCACTGTCCACCCGGTTCATGCCCCGCAACATGCGGGAGCGTATGTTCGGTTCAGACTGGGTGATGTGCACCGTGCTGCCCACCACAAGCCGAGCTGTCTCCAAGCCGGGATTGAGACGCAGGAGTTCAGCCAGGGTCAACCCATAGCGCTCGGCAATCAACAGCAGGGTGTCGCCGAATCGGACTACCCCGCCACCCACGGTGGGGGGTTGTGAGGATTGCAAGGGACTGGCTAGGCGAGCGCCAGCGGGGTCGAGGGATGCAATGCGATCGAGCTGTTCAGCCTTGGAGGACGGCAGGGCCAGCAGGTCGCCGGCATTGAAGCGGTGGTCTTCGTCTACCCGGTTGAGTTTGGCAAGCTGGGTTTCGTCGAGCCCAAGCTGGGATGACAGTTTCTCAATAGTGATGGAGCTTTTGACCTTCACCCAGATAGTGGAAGGCTTGATGACAGGCAGGGAGCTGATGATCTGCTCAGTGGGTCTCTCCTGAGCCGATGGCGGACGCTGCGATGCGGCTGCCGGGTAGAGAGGACCCTCGCGCTGGGTGAACCCCGGTTCCGTAGCTGCCAGCGCCGGTGCGGCGAGCAGAAGCAGCGGGAGGAGGAGGCGGGTCACGATCACGGGCGGCGGTGTGGAGTGAGAGACGGTCCTTTAAGGCAGCTGCTCTCCCATGGCGCAAACCTTAGCGCAAGCTTGCGCCAATCTGCCCCAGCAGCTCGGAGCAGCCAAGAGAAAGGGGCTCCCGGTGAATCCCCAGAACCCTTGATCTAGCTTGCTTTTTGAAGACGCCCCCTGTGTGATTCGAACACACGACCGGCTGCTTAGAAGGCAGCTGCTCTATCCGGCTGAGCTAAGGGAGCTGGGCTGCTGGTTCCGGCCTGGGGCCCAGAAGCTGAGGCCAGTTGAACTGAACCAGGTTCTAATGATGCCTGTTCGCGGGCGTGGAGAGGCACGCAGCCGGCTGCTGAATCACCAGGGATGCGGCCCGTACAGTGATAGGCCGTGCAGCGATCGCCCCATGGCGGCCACCCGGCTCAGCGACAACCAGAAAACCGAGCTGGTGAGCGGCTTCCGCGCGGGGGAAAGCACCCAGGCCCTGGCCGATCGCTTCGGCTGCAGCGCCAATACCGTGATTCGGGTGGCCAAGACGGTGTTGGGCGCTGTGGGTTACGAGCAACTCAAACGCCAGCGTGGTCGCGGCGGCTCTGAGGAGGCTCAGGCCGAGCTCCTGGTGCTGCCGATGATGGTCGCGGCCGACCCAGGAGCAACCGCTGAGGTGCACGACCCCGCCACGGATCTCGCTGAGGCTGGCCCCGGCCCCTTGAGCGTCGACAGCGCCCCTCGCGACGACGCTGCCGCACCGCCAGATCATGGGGCTGAGTCGCCTCTTTCAGGCCTTGAGTCCAACTTGAGCGGTGATGAAAACCTTTACTTCGCTGTAGATAGCGATTCAGACGTTGATGGGGCTGAAACTGACGATGATGACCTGGATATCGATGACTTAATTGGTGAGGACTTGGCTGCTGATTCAGTCGCTGACAACTTGGGTGACGATGAGCATGTTGGCTCGGGCGTCTTCGTTGAAGTCGCGGCGATCTCCACTGATGCTGTTGTTGCTTTGGACGTTGATGATGACGCCGAGATTGACGATGAAGTTGAACTTGATGATGAAGCTGAGCTTGACGACGATGGTGATTCCGACTACGGCGAAGATGATGACGACGATCTGATCGGCGATGAGGACGATGGAGTCGCTGATGACGCCTTCGATTCCGGCCTGAGCGGTGATGACGATCAGGTCAATAGTTTCTTGCCGATTGCGGTGATGGGCTTTGGCATCGAGGACCACGGCGCTCCCGCGGCGCTGAGGCCCCTGGCCAGTGCCCAGCTACCGGCCAGCGTCTACATGCTGGTGGACAAGACCGTGGAGTTGCAGTCCAGGCCTCTCAGTGAAATCACCGAACTTGGGCAGCTGGCGCCTGATGAGCGGGATCGCCAGGCTCTGGTGGTGTTTGCCAATCCGCGCCAGGCCAAGCGACTGTGTGGCCGTACCCAGCGGGTGATCAAGTTGCCGGACACGCGCGTGATCGAGCGCACCGCCCCCTATCTGCTCGCCCAGGGAATCAGCCGGGTGGTGATTGAAGGGGCTCTTTATTCCTTGCCGGGGAGCTGATTCGGGGGGGAAGCCAGCCGGTTGATGAGACCTGGCTTCAGGCGTCGTCATCCGGGTCGCGACGACCCGGCAGTAATGCCACCACACTGCCGCCGCTGGCCACCCCGAGGGCCAGGGCCATGCCCACAAGGAAGCCGCTGGGCAGGGGCGCACTGCGGCCGGTACCGAGGTTGAGGCTGGGCCGGTCTTCCAGGTTCTGAGCTCCCAGACCCAGGGCCACCAGCAGCAGCGCACCGCCCATGAGGCTGCCTACGAAAAGGCGCAGGCGCAGCAGCATGGGGTGATGGCCGAGGTGAACCCACTCTGCCGCAGCTGGCCACTCCATAGCCAGCAACCGGCGCGCGATCGTCGCCGGTCACGGTCACGGTCACGGTCACGGTCACGATCACGGTCACGATCCTGGTCGCTGCAGTGAGGCACTCGGGCAGGCGCTCGCTGGTTTGGCTGCCACCGGGATGGCCTGGTCATGGCCCAGTGTTGAGCTGGCAGCGATGCCGAGTGGTCTCCGTTCTTGGCTGACGGCCGGCCGTGGACTTCGTTCTGCTTGATGCCAGCCAGCCAGCTGCTCGCCTGCAGGCCGCTGCTGGTCGGTCATCGGTCCGTCACTCCTGCCGGTGCAACAGGGCGTAGAGATCGCGCTTGGCGTGGCCGCTGCTCTGGGCCAGGTGGCGGGCGGCCTCGCGGTTGCTGAGGCCGCCCGCCACCAGCTCGGCCAGCTGCTCCTTCAGGTGCTGCCCATCCCAGGCCGGCGGAGCGGCGAGGCTCGCTCCCCCCAGCACCAGGGTGCACTCGCCCAGGGGCGGTGTGCGGCGGAAATGCTCCAGAGCTGCCGCCACCGTGGGCCCCACCTGTTGCTCGTGGCGTTTGGTCAGCTCCCGGGCCACCTGCAAGGGTCGGTCCCCCAGCACCTCCAGCAGATCCTCCAGCAGCGCCAGCAATCGATGCGGCGATTCATAGAGCACGATCGTGCGGGTTTCGGCGGCGAGAGCCAGGAGCTGCTGGCACCGCGCCGAGCGCTTCGGTGCCAGGAAGCCCTCAAAGCAGAAGCGGCCGGTCGGCAGGCCACTGCTCACCAAGGCGGTGGTCAGCGCCGAGGGCCCCGGGATGCAGATCACCGGATGGCCGGCCAGGCGGGCGGCCGCCACCAGCTCCTCGCCCGGATCGGAGATGCCCGGCAGCCCCGCATCACTGATCAGCGCCACCGCCTCACCGGCCAGCAGGAGCGCCAGCAGCTGTGGGATGCGGCCGTGTTGGTTATGGGCATGGAAACTGAGCAGTCGGCGGGAACCGATCCCCAGTCGCTGCAGCAGCAGGCCGCTGTGGCGGGTGTCCTCGCAGGCGATGCGATCGACACCGGCCAGCACCCGCCGGGCCCGCGGCGAGAGGTCGTCGAGGTTGCCGATGGGTGTGCCCACCAGATAGAGCACGCCGGCGGCCGGCTCCCCGGACGGGTGCTCCACGGTGGCGCTGGGGGGATGGACCGGCGACTCCTGCACAATGCTGTCGTTACGGGCTGTCTTGCTTTGTCCATGATGCCGGCTTTCCCCGCCCTTCCCGCCGGCGTGCCGATAACGGAGCTGCTGGCGGAGTTGCGGCGCCTCAGCTGGGGTGCCGCCGACATCCTGCGGGCCTATGCCCGCGCCGAAACGCCTCCCCATGGATTCCCGCCGGTCTTGAGCGTTGCCGATGGGGGCAGCGGGCCGGTGTCAGCAGCTGATCTGGCGGTGAACCAATGGCTGCTGGAGGGCTTGCGTCTTGCGTTCCCGCAGGCCGATTGGAGCCTGCTGAGCGAGGAGACCGCCCAGGAGCAGCTGGTGCCGGGGCAGCCGCTGGCAGCCGAGTGGCTCTGGATCCTCGATCCGCTTGATGGCACCAAGGACTTCCTGCAGGGCACCGGCGAATACGCCGTGCATCTGGCCTTGGTGCGTCGCGGTCGGCCGGTGCTGGGGGTGGTGCTGCTGCCCGAGCTGGAAGAGTTGTGGTTCGGCCTGGTGGGTGCCGATGGCGGGGCCGGCGAGGCCTGGCGGGAGAACCGCGCCGCTGAACGCTTTGCGCCGGCCTTGAGCCAGCGTCAAGGTCTGGCGGAACTGGTGCTGGTGGCCAGCCGCAACCATCGCGACGATCGCCTGGAGCAACTGCTGGCAGCCTTGCCCCTGGCGGATCGCCGCTCAATGGGCAGCGTCGGCGGCAAGGTGGCCACGATCCTGCGGGGCGAGAGTGATCTCTACATCTCGCTCTCGGGCCGTACAGCTCCGAAGGACTGGGATCTGGCCGCCCCTGAGGCGGTGCTGCTGGCTGCCGGCGGTGCCATCAGCCATGCCGACGGCCGGCCGCTCAGTTACAACGACGGCGATAGCCGCCAGGCCGGCTGTCTGATCGCCAGCCATGGGCCGGCCCACAGCGCGCTGTGCGAGCGAGCGAGCCAGGCGATGGCGGCGATTGATCCAGGTTTTGCGGTGTGATGTTGCCGATCCAACGAGGCGCGGGCGTCCTCGCGGGCGTCTGGCCGCCAGGCGCCGGGGCTGTCCAGGCGGGGGCGCACCGTTGACCGTGCGACTTGTGCCCCTGAGCCGCAGCCCTGTGGGCACTGGATTGGGCCGGGGTTAGGCCGGGGTTGGGGCGGCCCCACGGGCGTGGAGCGCCGATGGCTCCATGCCGTGACCGGAAAGGTCCCGGCCCGTCGTGTCCTGGCTGCCGCGGTGCGGTGTTGAGCCTGCTGGTTGGCGGTGGTGCTGTGCTGCCTTCACCAAGATTGGTTGCCGCTGCCTGTGGCTGGCTGACCTGAAGCTCGCCGGATCTTCCGCCCCGGCCTCCCTGAGGCTGCGTCGGCACTGGGTCCAATAAAAAAAACCAGCGTCTTCGCCGGCCTGAAGCCGGACGAAGACGCTGGACTACTGCCTTGCTGGACCAGTGGGTCAGGCGAGGCTCAGGGCCTCACTCAGCGGCAGCCGCTGCTGCGGCCGGTGCCTCCGGTTCCTGCTGCGGTACGCCGCGCAGGGTGAGGTTGATGCGGCCGCGGTTGTCGATCTCGCGCACCCGCACGGTCACCTGATCGCCCACGTTCACCACGTCTTCCACCTTCTCCACCCGTGATTCGGACAGCTGGGAGATGTGGATCATCCCCTCCTTGCCGGGCAGGATCTCGACAAAGGCACCGATCGGGATCACCCGGGTGACCGTGCCCTGGAACACTTCTCCCTCGCTGACCCGGCGGGTCAGGCCTTCGATGATGCGCTGGGCCTCTTCGGCGGCAGCACCGTCATGGCTGGCGATCGTGACGATGCCGCCATCCTCGATGTCGATCTTGGTGTTGGTGCGCTCGGTGATGCCCTTGATCGTGCGGCCGCCGGGGCCAATCACGGTGCCGATCAGCTCCGGATCGATGCGGAAGCTCAGCAGGCGGGGGGCATGGGGCGAGAGGGTATCGCGGGGGGCGTCGATCGCCTCCAGCATCTTGCCGAGGATGTGCAGCCGGGCCGGCCGGGCCTGGTTGATCGCGTCGGCCACGGTTTTCACCTCGAGGCCGGTGATCTTCATGTCCATCTGCAGGGCGGTGATGCCTTTCTCGGTGCCGGCCACCTTGAAGTCCATATCACCAAGGAAGTCCTCGATGCCCTGGATGTCGGTGAGGATGCGCACCTCGTCGCCTTCCTTGATCAGGCCCATGGCGGCGCCGCCAACCGGTGCTTTCAACGGCACGCCCGCATCCATCAGCGCCAGGGTGCTGCCGCATACCGAGCCCATCGAGGTGGAGCCATTGGAGCTGAGGCACTCCGACACCACCCGCAGCACATAGGGGAAGCTCTCCTTGCTGGGCAGCACCGGCAGGATCGCCCGCTCGGCCAGGGCACCATGGCCGATTTCGCGGCGGCCGGGGGAGCGCATCGGCCGGGTCTCACCCACCGAATAGGGGGGGAAGTTGTAGTGGTGCAGGTAGGTCTTTTCGCTGGCCGGGTTGAGATCGTCCATCTCCTGGGCATCGCTGGGGGTGCCGAGAGTGGCGGTGGAGAGCACCTGGGTGAGGCCCCGGTTGAACAGTCCCGAACCATGCACCCGCTTGGGCAGCACGCCCACGGCGGCGCTGATCGGCCGCACCTCGTCGAGGCCCCGGCCGTCTACCCGCTTGCCCTCGCTGAGGATCTGCTGGCGCATCAGCTTCTTGGTGAGGCTCTTGTAGCTGTTGCCCAGCATCTTGCTGTTGCTGCTCACCGCCACCCGGATGGCGTCGTCCTCCTTGAGGGCAGCGACCTTGGCGCTCACCTCGGCCTTGATCGCATCAAGCTTCTCGTCCCGTTCCGGCTTGGTCTGGGAGAACTGCTGGAGCACCGCGCCGATGGCACTGGCGCATTCTTTCTCCAGGAAGGAGGGCACGGTGGGGTCATCCACCTTGTCTTCGGGGATCACCTGCTCGATGCCGAGCTCCTTGAGCAGGTTCAACTGAGCTTTGATCAGCTCGCCCACCGCCTCATAGCCGAAGTCGATCGCTTCGATCACATCCTGTTCGGGCAGCTGGTTGGCGCCCGCTTCCACCATCACCACGCCGGCAGGGGTACCGGCCAGCACCAGGTCCAGGTCGCTGCGCTCGATTTCGCGGAAGCTGGGGTTGAGCACGAAGTCGTCGCCCAGCAGACCCACGCGCACCGCCGCCATCGGCCCATAGAAGGGCATCCTGGCCAGCAGGGCGGCCATCGAGGCGCCAGTCACGGCGAGCACATCGGGTGGCACCCGCTCGTCCAGCGACATGCAGGTGGCGACGATCTGCAGGTCATCGCGCAGCCAGCTCGGGAACAGGGGCCGCATCGGCCGATCAATCAGGCGGCAGGTGAGGATGGCCCGCTCAGGGGGCCTGGCTTCGCGGCGGAAAAAGCTGCCGGGGATGCGGCCGGCGGCATAGAGCCGTTCCTCGTAATCACAGATCAGGGGCAGAAAATCAATGCCTTCACGGCCCTTGGAGCGGGTGGCGGTGACCAGCACCGCAGTGTCACCGCACTCCACCATCACCGAGCCCCCAGCCTGGGGGGCATACCGACCGGTGGTCAGCCGGATCTCCCGACCATCGAAGGAGATCGACTGAGTTTGTCCTTGCACTTGGATTTATGTCCTTTTGTTGTCAAAGGCCATCCTGCCATCCGACCGCTACCAGGGCTTGGAAAGCCTGGGTTTTTGTTGGGATGGGACAGGGCCCGGCGGCCGCAAGCCGCCTGAGTGCGAGCCGCTCTGGTGCAATCACAGACCTTCCGCTGTTGGACTGCGTCGTTTGACCCGCAGGCCGAATCGCTGCCCTGGCAGCCCGGATTCCCGCATCGGCCGGACCGGGAAGTTGTCGGACCACTGGCTTCAGCGCCAGCGTCTCTGCGCCCTGGACCGAACTCTGCGGTCTGGCGCTGGTCCAGGCGGGGGGATGGTTCAGGGCGGGCCGCAGCCCGTCCTCCTCGTTCAAGCCTTCCCTGTCCAATAAAGAAAGGCATCCTTGCGGATGCCTTTCTCGCCAGCCAGCTCACCAGCTGAACCGGAATTACCAGCTGGACTTGACCTACCAGCTTGACTTGACCACGCCGGGCAGCTCACCCTTGTGGGCCCGTTCGCGCAGTTGGTTGCGGCAGAGTCCGAAGTCGCGGTAGTAGCCGCGGGGTTTGCCGGTGGCCCAGCAGCGGTTGCGCACGCGCACCGGGGCGCTGTTGCGGGGCAGACCCTGGATCTTGCGGTGGATTTCCAGCCGCTCCATCGGATCGGCAGCGGCATCAAACGCTGCCTTGAGGGCAGAACGCTTGGCGGCAAAGCGCTCAACCATTTTTTTGCGCTTCACGTCGCGCGCAATCATCGACTTCTTCGCCATGCGGCTTGGTTCGTCAGCGTTTTGTTGATCGAACTCTACCGTCCAGGGTGGCTGGGACAGAGCTCGGCGATCGGGCAGTCCAGGCAACGCGGTTTGCGGGCGGTGCACACGGCTCGGCCATGGAAGATCAGCCGGATCGAAAGGGTCTGCCAGTCGGCCTGGGGCACCAGCCGCATCAGATCCAGCTCGATCGTGCGCGGGTCGCTGCGGCGGCTGAGCCCCAGCCGTTGGCTGAGCCGGCTCACATGGGTGTCCACGGTGACGCCGGCGTTGATGCCGTAGCACCAGGCCAGCACCACGCTGGCGGTTTTGCGGGCCACACCCGGCAGTAGCAGCAGTTCCTCCATGGTGCGAGGCACGGCGCCGCCATGGTGCTCCACCAGCAGGCGGCAGGCCGCCACGATGTGCTTTGCCTTGTTGCGATAGAAGCCCGTCGATTTCACGTAGGGCTCCACGGCGTCGGCTTCCACGGCCGCCGCCGCCGCCGCATCCGGAAAGCGCTCAAACAGCGCCGGGGTCACCAGGTTGACCCGCACATCGGTGCATTGGGCCGAGAGCATGGTGGCCACCAGCAGTTCGTAGGGGTTACGCCAGTCCAGCGAGCAGGTGGCGTCGGGATAGAGCTCCCCCAGGCGCTCGAGAATCAGGGGCGCCCGCTGGCGGGCTCCGGCAAAGCGGGGCATGGGTGGTGTCGAGGGCGGCTTCGGGGTCGGCTTCGCTTCAGCGGCCCAACAATTGCTGCACCGCCGGCAGTTGGCTGGTGTCTTTGACGATCAGCAGCAGGCTGAGCCCCACCAGGAATACAAATCCAGACTGGAAGAAGGCCATCTGGAAGCGTTCCGGCAGCGGCCGACCCCGCACCCCTTCCAGCAACAGCAAGGCCATTTGGCCGCCATCGAGCAAGGGCAGCGGCAGGGCATTGAGCACCGCCAGGTTGATGGAGATCAGGGCGCTGAACAGAAACAGGCTGCCCCCTCCCTGCTTGGCCAGCGAGGCCCCCATCTCAACGATCTTCACCGGGCCCGACACCTGGCCGGCGGTTTCGCCGAAGTGGGTGATCAGGGTGACAAACCCCTCCACCGTGCGGCGGGTCAGGGCGACGAAATCACGGTTGGCGCGGCGGATCGGCTCCAGCGGGCCACGGGCGGCCCGAAAGGCTTCGCTGCCGTTGGGCTGGAGCTGGGCACCGATGCGGCCAATTCCTCCCACCGAGCTCGGGTTGAGCGAGAGGCTGAGCGACTGACCGCCGCGCTCCGTGTCCAGGCGCAGGCTCTGGCCCGGGGCCTGGCGGATGCGTTCCACCAGTTCGGCCACGGCCTCCTGGCCACCGGCCAGTTTGTGGCCCTCCAGGGCCAGGATGCGATCCCCCGCCTGCAGACCCGCCGCCTCGGCTGGCTGGCCGCTCTGCACCGCCGCCACCAGCACGCCCGGGGTGGCGCTGAAACCCGAGGGGATGCCAACGACAAACCCCTGGGCCACCAGCACGGTCCAGGCCAGCAGCAGGTTGGCCAGCACCCCGGCGGCAATCACCAGTGCGCGCTGGGGCAGGGGGCGGTTGCGCAGCAGATCGGGATCAGACGGGGGGATAGGGCTGTCTTCGTCGTCATCGGGAAAGGACACGAAGCCGCCCAGCGGGATGGCTCGCAGGGCATAGAGCACGCCGCCGCGGCGCCATTGCAGCAGGGCTGGACCGAAGCCGATCGAGAAACCGCTGACCCGGATGCCCTGCCAGCGGGCAGCGAGGAAATGACCGCTCTCATGCACCACGATCAGACCCGCCAAGATCGCCAGTGCAGTGAGAACGCCCATGCCAGCCAAGCTCCGCAATGGCCCCATTGTGGGCCTTGCGAGGCATCGACCGGGTTCGGTCGCGTGCGAGCAGCGTTTTTGGCTTTGCCTGCACGAAGGTTTGGATGCGGAAGATTGGGAATCGAGGGCACAGGCGGACGTCCGTCAACAGGGCTCCAATGCTCAAGATCAGGCACAGAGTTCACAACTACGCCTGCCTGGATGGGCCCAAAGGGACAGTAGCCGTTACACTCAGATGCCGATCTGGGCATCTGGGAAAATCAGATAGTTGATGTTCTGGAGGCTCACTTTTTCGTTCGGCCCCGATGACACATAACAGTTGACCCGGGTGCAGACACCGTTGCCACCATCTGCATTCTTGATGGTGTAAGCACTTTTCAGGTTAGGGAGATAAACAATGTCCTCGAACAAAGGTGAGCCGGTAATCGTAATTGTGCCTGGATTGGGCTCAATATAGAAATGCTGACGTTTGTCGATCTCTGTTGCAGGTGCTCCCTCGTAGATGATCTGATGGCTGGTAAGCGTTTGATAGCAAATGCTGCTCAAGATGTTGGTGGTGCCGCGGGTGGCGCTGGCATCGTCACAGGCGCTGGGTGCCGTTGTCAGATAGGTGCTGCCATTGGCCACCTGGTCGCCGAAGGCGTACAGCGGATTGATCGCAGAGCGGGCGCCAAATATATAGGGCTTGAGCTGGCCGGTGGTTGATTGCATGTTGAACTGAATTCTGATCCCCCGCGATAGGGAATTAGAGAGGTTGGCCAGGTCGCCACTGTTGATCACGGTGTCCCAGGGACTAGTCAATGATAATCTATCCAAAACGACCGTTTTAACTGACTGGCTTCCAGATAAGATAAGATTTCCATTGGCATCGTAGGCGGGCCCACAGCGATAGAGGGTCATCGGTCCAGTTCAGCCAGGAGGCGGATTCTCAGCGGCAAATCCATAAACAATAGTCCATAGTCTGCGCGGACCAATGATCACCAATGGGTCATTCAGGCCGCAAGTGGTGGGATCGGTTGTGGGGACGGAGAGATCACTGGCATTGGCGATTTCCTTCTGCATCATTGCCGCCACCCTGATGGTGGCATCCTTGATATTGGAATACTCTTCGAAGGATCGCGATAATTTAACCTCGGAAACCATGATGTGTGCCATGGCATGAATAACGATCAAGCTGATCACCATGGCCACCAGCAGCTCAATCAGCGACAGGCCCTGGCTCTTGCTGTTGGCTTTAGCCTTGCTTGCTTTTTTCAGTAGCTCACGCAGCACCAGCGATGACCAGGCTGGCCGATGGCTAAGGTGACGGCGTGAACATTTCATTTTGCGGTGTAGTCGCAGGTTTTGCTCCCGGACTTGCTCAGGCCTAGGCGAATAATCGCGGTAGGAATTGTCAGATTAACGCAGATTGTCGCGGTTGATCGCGGATCGGAGAGAAGAATTGTTTGATCAGTCAACAAGGCGTCAGCGTTTGTACTCATCCCATCAGCTCGAAAGGTGAAGACTGTGGTTTGATCGATGCTGAGACTGCTGGAACCGGAACGAGCCCTGAGACTGATTGAATTTGGTAGCAATGTTGTGCTGATGCAATTGGCAGGAGAAACCGCTGTGGTTACATTTGTGCTTACTTTGTCGATGGTTTGAACAATATTGCATGTGAGGTCTACTGGAATATTTTTGGCGGCTGTGTCTCTGGCTTTGGCGATGGCGCCGGAAAGTTCGGCAGCAGCCAGTCTGACCTTGCTGTAATTGGCAAATGATGATGATTGGCTACGAAGAAAGATGCTGCCGAGGACACTAATTAAGGCAATCACCATGAGTAGCTCAATGAGCGAATAGCCCATGTGCTTCTCCCTGTTAGTTAATCGCCGTGGTGATTGCCTCATGTCGGCGTGCACCATGCAACAGATTCAAGCGCGACGGAGGCCTCGCGCACAAAGTTGATTGGTCGGTCATTGGTTGAGGTCACCTTGTAGACCACGTAGATCCTGTTGGCATTGGAGGCGTCGACCGTTCTGCTCAGCGTGTAGCCGGGGCTGAGATTGGTGATCGGGATCGGACTGTTGGCGGTTGCTGAGAAGCTGTAAGGAAGCTTGGGTGTGACATCATTCGTTGTATTGGCGATACTGACGGCATCGTTGATGAATTGCTGCGAGAGATTTGTTGTGGTGAGATCACTGTTGGCGCATTCGTACTCAAGGACAGGTGATATCTGAAATGTGTCGCTTGATTTGGTATGGGAATTGTCTAGTGGATAGGGTCCGCTTTTCATTTTCCAGAACTTGGCGTAGCGCTTTATCCAGCTCAGGTCCAGCGAGGTGGCAGCTTCAATCGAATTGCGATCGGCTGACTGGCGACCGATTATCAGCGATTCATTGAATAAGGGATACAGGATTGTGGCTGCCACGATGGCAATGATGGCTGCCATCATCACTTCCAGTATCGTGAAGCCAGGCTGAGCTGAGCCCTGCCTGTCGTCTCTTGCTTCCAGGTGGTTTGGCGAGGATTGAGATAGCCTTGAGAGGGTTGACTTTGTCATGATTAATAGGTGACTCCGTAGGCTCTGTAATTGGTGATATTGCTGGGGACGCCAGTGGGATTGAAAGTGTTATCGGGATCAATGGTATTGAACTTATTCGGGAAGATTGTTGCAAGACCAGCAACTGCATTGCTTGGGCCGATGATGTCCAAATTGGCGGAGTTCTTGGAGTCAAAAGCGCAGACCCAGCGCACGCCATAGGGGCCATTGTTGCCCCCACCACCGCCGGGACTTGGATAAATAATTTTGCCCGCTGGCATCCAGATGAACAGGCCATCGAGTTGTAAGACGCCGATCAGGATTGTCTGCTTCGAGCAGTCTGACCCATCACCATCTTTGCCAAAAATTCTCAGTTTGGCCCAATTCAAGGGGATGAGATTGCTGAAGTCGCCGGTTCGTACGTCGATCGCGGTTCCCTCGCCTTTTACAAATACATTGACCGGGAGCCCTGCCGTATTAACTTTGATGTTGGGATTATTGATCGTCATCACAACGCAGTTAATCGATGTGGAGGCTGAGGTGATCTGGCTATTGCGGGTGCCGCCTGAATTATCGGGTTGGGAGCTGATATTGTAATAGCATCTTTTTTCCAGTTGGTTCTTGATGAATGTCGAGGAGGATGCTGTGCTGGCTGTGGGGCAACCAGTGGCACCAAAATAAGGGAAATTGCATAGGGTAGTATTGTAGGTAATGCTATCCTTGTCGCTTTCATATTGTTCGTCTGATCTCTTGTCCTGAAAGGAGGAAGGGGCTGCGGGGAACGTCGGTAGGGGGAGGCCGTTGGCGTTCAGTGGTCCGATGTTGGACGTGGGTGGCACACATGTTGGGCTGCCCGAGCACACCACATAGGTGGTCTGGAGGCCCGGAGATGGACTGTTACATTTGCGATTATTAGCCGTGATGCAGGCATCTGGAATCCAGGATAATCCGAATTTCTTCTGGTCCATTTTTGTTACGTCGTTATTGCTGCTTGCTCCCTTGCCCGTGATGAGTAATGGCGCATCAAAAGGCTCGCTGGATTCGGTGAATGGTCCACGTACAAAAACAACTTTCTTCAGTCGGAACGAAGCTTGTTGCTTGCCACCCCTGCTGATGGTTCCTAGAATCGTGAAGGTGGCCGACCCACCGAAAAGATTGCCAAACTTCGTGCAAGTGGCTGGAGCACTGGCGCTTGCGGGCGGAGTGTAGCCCTCTAGCTTGTAGGTTACAGTTGCGTTGTAGCCAGAAGTTTTGTAGAAGGAGGTGCTGCTTGGATAGCCTGGAGGTGCGCCCGCCAAGGTCGTGGCCGGATGGTAGATATTGCAACTGTTGAGGTCGGCGGCCGTCACGCCGCCGCTACCCCAATTGGCAAAATTGGTGACGAGGAGGTAGCTTCTTTCGTCGGTATTCAAGGCTGCCAAGATTTCGTTGAAGCCTGTTTCGGCGGCTTCCTTGGCTGTCTGAAGGTCGGAGGCATCGGATGAGGCATTCAACGAATTAATCCCCTTGCTCATTAAGGTGGCGCCGCCGATGATTGCAACTAAGATCACCACTAATGTGGTAAGCAGGATGGAGCCAGCATGATGTTGATCGCTGTGTTTGGCGCCAAGTCTGCTGGCTATTTTTAGTGTGAATTGAAGCCTGAATCGAGTCTTGCTCGTCATGGCGAAGACCTCCTGTTCTGGTCGGCACAGATTGCAAATCCATTAGCAATGTCCGCGCCACAGGCCGTCCTTGGCCTCGTGGTCAGGATTGCAACGGCTGCGTCCTTGCCGACCGGGGTCAGAGCTTGCCGTGCTGGATCCCATGGCCAGACAGGATGGCCGATGCTGCTGGGCCTGGATTGCTTGGTTTGAGAAACGCGGTCAGGTTTATCGCCCTCTGCCTCTGTCATGCCATCAAGCCCCTAGGCCGTCTTCATTCAACACTAGGCTGGCTGCCATCTCTGGGACGTACAAAGGAGCCTGTCAAGCTGTATCACTGCAGCTAAAAAGGCGCGTCTTTTTGGCCCAGGCGTCCCTTGGCCGGCACACTTGTGCTGCAGTGGATCCGTCACCTCCCTGTCTGCTGTTGCCTGGGATAGCAGGAGCAGCGGGCTGAGCTGCTGTTATCCCATTCCGGTTCAGTCCCGATGCCAAGCCCGTGGCGTGGGTGCTGACCGGCTTGCACCGGCGCACCCAGGGTCTGTCAGCTGGTCATGGTGAACTGACTGTTAAGACGGCGTTGGCTTTCTCAGCAGATATAAACCTTCTCCAGGCGATCGATCGCCTGGGACCGGCCTCAAAGTTTGCGGTGCGAGGTCCTGCGGGGTCTGGTCTGAGCCGTCGTGGCGGCGCCCTTGTTGGACCAAGAGGCCTCCGTGGGGCCACTCTCAGGCACGTGCCTTGCTCAGATCGGGCTGTGCTGATCAGACTGTGTTGATCAGGGTCCGCGATGTTCACGGGAGCATGGAGGCGCCTGATGGGTCATTCCGTGACGGCAAGTACGGTCAGCAGGCTCCCGTGGCGGCCGATCAAGAGCGCTGCCATCGGGCCCATTCAGGGGCCTTCAATCCTGTCTGTGCCGAGATAGGGCACCAAGGCCTTCGGCAGCAGCACGCTGCCATCGGCTTGCTGACCATTCTCCAGCAGGGCGGCCATGGTGCGGCCTACGGCGAGGCCGCTGCCATTGAGGGTATGGACCAGGCGCGTGCCTTTGTCGGCTTTCAGGCGGATGTTGGCGCGGCGTGCCTGAAAATCGCGGCAGGTGCTGCAGCTTGAGATTTCGCGGTAAGTGCCGGCTCCTGCCAGCCAGACCTCCAGGTCGTAGGTGCGGGCCGCCGAGAAGCCGAGATCGGCGCTGCACAGTTCCATGCGGCGGTAGGGAAGGTCCAGGGTTTCGAGCACCGCTTCGGCGTCGAGGGTGAGCTGCTCATGGGCTGCATCGGAGTCTTCGGGCAGGCAGAACCAGTAGAGCTCCACTTTGTTGAACTGGTGCAGGCGGATCAGGCCGCGGGTGTCTCGGCCGTAGGAGCCGGCTTCCCGCCGGAAGCAGGGGGTGTAGGCCGCGTAGCGCAGCGGCAGCTGGTCGGCTGCGATCACCTCATCGCGGTGGAAGGAGGTGATCGGGACTTCGGCGGTCGGGGTGAGCCAGAGATCGTCGTCGGCGCAGCGAAAGCTTTCTTCAGCGAATTTGGGCAATTGACCGGAGCCGGTGAGGCTGGCGCTGTTCACCAGGATCGGCGGCAGCAGTTCGGTGTAGCCCCGCTTGGCATGCAGGTCGAGCATCAGGGCGATCAGGGCCCGCTCAAGGCGGGCACCCATACCCCGCAGGGTCACAAAACGGCTCTGGGCTATGCGCACCGAGCGTTCGCTGTCCACCAGGGCCAGCCGCTCGGCGATCTGCCAGTGCTCCTGCAGCTGCTCCCCCGGGTATGGACGGCGCGGTTCGCCCCAGCGCTTCACCTCAACGTTGTCCGCCTCTGATTTGCCGTCCGGACTCAGTTCAGAGGGCAGGTTCGGCAGGGCGAGCAGCTGGTCACGCAGCTGGGACTGCAGGGCCTTCTCCTCCTCCTCAAGGCCAGCCACCTGCAGCTTGATCTGATTTCCCTGCTCCCGGAGGGAACGCACCTCGGGTCCCTGCGGGCTGGCCCCGGCCTTGATCCGTTGCCCCACCTCCTTGCCGATGCGGTTGCCCTCAGCCTGGAGATTGCTGCGCCGTTCTTCCAGGTCCCGTTCCTGCAGCGCGCTGTGTTGCAGGCTGGTGAGATCGAGCTTCAGACCGCGGCGGGCCAGCTGTCGGCTGATCCGTTCGGGGTCGTCGCGCAGCAGGCGCTGATCCAGCACGGGGTTGAGACATCGCTGGGGCGAAGCCTAGACGTTGCTCTGGGGCCGATGGCCTTGCTGGCTTCAGCGCCGATAAGCCCGCCAGCCTGCCGTTCGCTTGCAAGGGCCATCGCTGCATCGAGGCCCGCTCTGCTTGGCCCCAGCCGCTCAGCGCCGCCGCCGAACGCCCAACGCTGTCCGGCATCGCGCTGATCTGGCTGGCTGCAGGCGCGCCGCGAAGGCCCGCCAGCTGGTGCCGTTGCGGTGTGTGGCGTTCTTGGGGGGCGCGATGGTGAACCAGGCCAGTAGGCCGCATCGCCTGGCATGACAGTGGCTGACCTTTTGATTCGAGTCGGCGAGTTGCTGCAGGTCGGGGCGCTGGCAGCGGCAGAGCTCTGCGCCCTGGAGCTCCTGGCTTTGGAGCCCCTGGCTCTGGAGCCCCACAATCTGGGCGGCTGGTGCCGCCTCGGGGAGGTGT
Source organism: Cyanobacteriota bacterium (assembly GCA_026389335.1). Taxonomy (GTDB): domain Bacteria; phylum Cyanobacteriota; class Cyanobacteriia; order PCC-6307; family Cyanobiaceae; genus Cyanobium. Next base: position 22,190 of record JAPLIB010000150.1, read on the forward strand.
TCAGGCAGGCGGGTCGTCTCGGCGATGCGATGTGCCGTGCCGCACGGCCGTGGGCAACATCTTCCGCAACATGGCGTTACCGGAAGCTGCCATCCATTGGCATGGTGAAGCCTTGGCCCTGCGGCCAGACGACTTGATCCTGAATCTCAACCATCTGTGCGTGCTGCCGATCGTGGCGACTTCGGTTGAGCGGATTGGGGGGCTGCGCTAACGCTGCCTCGCTGGGCTATGGCAGTTAGTCGAAGAGAGGCCAGATCTGGACTTCAAGGCAGCGTATCGGTTTTCTCTGCGGTTTTTTCTATCCCCACAGCAACAGTCGCGCTTTCGAGGGTGCCCGGTGTCAACTACGTAGGCGGGCCCACCTATCTAATCGTCGCCGAACACGAGGGGTTGATTCGCAACCTGGATCGCCGACGCTTCGAGGCGGTGGTGATCCATTTGCCCACCTCCCAGCGGGATCGGGTACGCGATCGGATTGATGCCTGTGCTGATCAGGCGGTGGTGCTGGCAGACAGCTTTGAAGGCGCGGCGCGGCAGCTCGCCTGTCGACGATCGATCACTCCATCTCCGGTGCGCTGGTGGAGGGACCGGACGCGGATGTTCAAGCAGATCGCCAAGCGGCTGCCAACGGCCTGGTTCGTTTTTGTGGAGGTAGAGATCACGTCCTACATCCAGATCTTCCTGAACCGGATTGCGGTTTTTGCTCCCACCCTGGCCGAGCGCCTGATCCTGTTGAGCCGCATGGGCCGGCAAGAGTTCATCAGCCTGGCCGGCTGCCTCGATGTGCTGCTCGACCCCCCATGCTTCGGCAGTGGCGTCCCCCTCTACGAAACAATCCACACCGGCATTCCGATTGTCACCTTTGAGGGCGACTTTCTGCGCTCCCGCTTCGTGGCCGGCGCTTATCGGCTGATGGGTCTGGAGCAGCCGCCGGTGGCCTATAGCGTTGCCGGCTATGTCGACCGGGTCGTGGCGCTGATCACGGACCCCGAAGGACGGGCGGGATTGCGCCGGGCCATCGCTGAGCGTGTCCGCCAAGGCCTGTACGACTGCCAGTATGTGGTGGCGGCCTTTGCCGACTTCGCGCTCAAAGCAATCGCCCAGTCCCATGGGATTGACGACTAGGCGGTCTGACCAGACGTCCTGAGCGGATGCTGGCTGCTCTTGTGCCCTTTCCGCTTCGTTTCGGCTTTATCCCTGGTTTTGTTGGAAACAATGGGTTGGCCTCGTAAGACCACGGCTGAGCCGGACGGCGAGCACATGCAAGTCAGGCTCTGGCGGTGTCAATGGTTCTGGACCCTTGCGGCGGCTGCTGGGTTCAGAGCACCTGTACCACTTCGCTCACCTCGGGAATGGCTTCACGCAGCTTGCGCTCGATTCCCATTTTCAGGGTCATGGTGCTGCTGGGGCAGGAGCCGCAGGCCCCCTGCAGGCGCACCTTGACGATCGGTCCGTCGATTTCCACCACTTCGACGTTGCCACCATCGGCCATCAGATAAGGACGTAGCTCATCCAGGGCACGCTCAACGTTCTCGAGCGTGAGCGCCCGGGGATCACTGGGCTCGGCGCTGGCGGCGACTTCGGTTGTGGGACTTGCGGTGGCTGCAGTTTCGGCGGTCGTCATGGGGCTATCGGTGCATTTGTCCGCCACTGTAGGAAGGGGGGCGCAGGGCTGTTGGGATCCCTTTGGGGCTGTGATGCCGAGGCCACCCGTGCCGGGGCCACCTTGGGCGTTGGGTCCGGGGTCTCGCCGGAGTGCTTGCCTAGGATCGGTCAACCCTGGAAGGGCCTCAAGACGGGATGTTCACCCTTGGCCTTCCCCGCCCAGGCGCTGGCTGGCTGTTGGCCCTATCCCGCCTCGATTGACCTGACCGCCATGACCGAGCTGCGATGACCGACGTTCCCGTTCAGCGGATCCGTAATTTTTGCATCATTGCCCATATTGATCACGGCAAATCCACCCTGGCCGATCGTCTGCTCCAGGCCACGGGCACCGTGGCGGCCAGGGACATGCAGGCCCAGTTCCTCGACAACATGGAGCTGGAGCGTGAACGTGGGATCACGATCAAGCTACAGGCGGCGCGGATGGAATACAAAGCAGCTGATGGTGAGATCTACATCCTGAATCTGATTGATACGCCGGGTCATGTTGATTTTTCCTATGAGGTGAGCCGCTCGCTGCAGGCATGTGAAGGGGCCTTGCTGGTGGTTGATGCCAGCCAGGGGGTGGAAGCTCAGACCCTGGCCAATGTCTATCTGGCGCTGGAAAATAATCTTGAGATCATCCCTGTTCTCAATAAAATTGACTTGCCGGGTGCCGATCCTGAGCGCATCAGGGAGGAGATTGAATCGATCATCGGGCTAGATACTTCCAATGCCATTCCCTGTTCGGCTAAAACCGGTCTTGGTATTCCCGAGATTCTGCAGACCGTGGTGGATCGGGTGCCGCCGCCCCCCGATCGGTTGGGGGAGCCCTTGCGGGCGCTGATCTTTGATTCCTACTACGATCCCTACCGAGGCGTGATCGTTTATTTCCGTGTGATCAGCGGCAGGATTGCCCGCAAGGACAAGGTGTTGTTGATGGCCAGCGGCAAGACTTATGAACTGGATGAGGTGGGGGTGATGGCGCCTGATCAACGCCAGGTTGACAGCCTCCATGCCGGCGAGGTGGGCTATCTGGCGGCATCAATCAAGGCAGTGGCTGACGCTCGGGTGGGTGACACCATCACCCTGTTTCAGAATCCTGCGACTGAGGCGCTGCCCGGCTATGCCGAAGCCAAGCCGATGGTGTTCTGCGGCCTCTTCCCCACGGACGCCGATCAGTATCCCGATCTACGCGAAGCCCTCGATAAGTTGCAATTGTCTGATGCGGCGCTCAAATTTGAGCCGGAAACCAGCAGCGCCATGGGCTTTGGTTTCCGCTGCGGCTTCCTGGGCTTGTTGCACATGGAGATTGTGCAGGAGCGGCTTGAGCGGGAGTACGACCTGGATCTGATTGTCACGGCGCCGTCGGTGATCTACCAGGTGACCATGATTGATGGCAGCACCTTGATGGTGGACAACCCCGCCACCTTGCCCGATCCACAGCAGCGCGAATCGATCGAGGAACCGTATGTGAAGCTAGAAATCTATACGCCTAACATCTATAATGGCGCGCTGATGGAGCTCTGTCAGGAACGTCGTGGAGAATTCATTGATATGAAATTCATCACGACTGATCGTGTCACCCTGCACTATGAGATGCCTTTGGCTGAGGTGGTTACAGACTTCTTTGACCAGATGAAGAGTCGAACCAAGGGTTACGCCTCAATGGAGTACCAGCTGATCGGCTATCGCAAGAATGAACTCGTGCGTCTTGATGTGCTGATCAATAGTGAGAAGGCTGATCCGTTGACGACGATCGTGCACCGTGACAAGGCCTATAACGTCGGCAAGGGGCTGGTGGAGAAGCTCAAGGAGCTGATTCCCAGGCAGCAGTTCAAGATTCCAATCCAGGCCTCGATTGGTAGCCGTGTGATTGCCAGCCAGAGCATCAGCGCTATCCGCAAGGACGTGTTGGCCAAGTGCTATGGGGGTGATATCTCCCGCAAGAAAAAGTTGCTCAAGAAACAAGCTAAAGGCAAGAAGCGCATGAAGGCAATGGGCAAGGTTGATGTGCCGCAGGAAGCCTTTATGGCGGTCTTGAAGCTTAATCAATAGAGTTGATTGGTGGCTTTGTTGCCATCCGGGCTCTTGGTTGATGGGTCATCCTGAGGGCCTCACGAATATCTCTCGATGCGTTTTTGTTCTTGGCCAGGGTGAGCCAGATGCTGCAGGGCGTCTTCTGTATCACTTTTGTTGAGATTTGGATTTTTCTAGGGTCTCATTCAGTGGTTGGAAGGTGGAATGCTATCGGTATCATCTAAATATTGCGGACTTGCCTTCTCGTTCCGTCGTCATGGGGCTGGTAGCCAGCGAAACGGTATCGAGCCAATCTTTGCCTTTGGGATCGTGCGGCTGTTATCTAAGGGTCGACAGTCAGGAAACAGTGGCTTTTCGCCACTAAGCCAAATCGAAATATAATCGAAATATGGTAATGGTGGCTGAATCTTGAGCTGCTAGCCCAGATTAATAGACTGTGCTGCAGGCGATGTTGGGTTTGGGGCTGGCCTGAAGTGGGGGCGCTGGTGAGACCTGCCTGCCACCGAATTGGGCACTGGCGCATAGCGCGTAGATACGTTCCGCTCGGAATGGTCTGCCGGCAACACGCTTCTGGGAAGTCGGTAGCGGCTCCTGCCTTTGCTCCGCAATCCATCGGGCTGCCAGTCATCTCGGGGTCGCCTCCCTGTATCAGCAAGCGTTCTGCTGTGGAGCTGCAGGAACGGAGCCAGGGTGTCCCCGCGGCTTGCGGATCTCGCTGCGGGGGTGAGCGTTCTGGCTCCGTGTCGATCGCCGGTGAATGCTGCATCCGGTCCGACCCTGGGAATGCTGGAAACGTCCTTGTTTTCGCGGCGCTGCCAATGACGGGTCACCTGGTTCGACGAGTAGGGCTTCCGAGGGGCTTCCGGCCTCGTGGTGCCGCTGAGGCCGGCTTTCTACTGCCGCTGGCGTCGACTGCTTCCTTTGTGCTGTTGCTCGGCTGCCTGTCTCTGCAGACGTTGACGCTGCAGAATGCCCATCGCCTCGCCTCCCTGGCCCGTCTCAGAGCGGCGGAGGATCAGTTGATGTCGTCGGCGCAGCACCTTGTGGCGCTGTTGCAGAACCAGCACCGCTGCCTGCTGACCCTGGCCCTGGATCAGTGGTCCACAGCCAGTTGTGTCAGCCCTGGTCAGCTGCCGGTTCTGGCTCAGGGGGAGGTGCAAGCCGTCTCTTACCAGCTCGTGGGCTGGCAGCCTCTGGCGACCACGGGGATGGCACCGGCGGATTCAGCTGAAACCAGGGCCGAGCTGCTGCTGGAACTGAAGGCCGCGAACGGCCAGCCGGCTTTGCGCTCGGCTTTCGCGGTGGCGTTGCAGGGCACTCCGCCTCAGGTGAGGGATTTGCGCCTGCTCGGGCTCCGGGGAACCACTCCATGACTTTGACTGAAACGGTGATGGCGTCACTGGTGTTCAGCCTGACGGCTGCGGCTTCGTTGCGCATCCTCAGTTTGGTGTCGGTTTCGCTGGTGGAGTTGGAGAAGCGACAGCAGCGCATCGACCAGCTGGAGGCGGGACTGGTGGCGTTCGAGAGTCAGTTGCGCAGCGAGATCCACCAGGCAGCGCCGATCGGTGATTGTTACCAGGCGGCTAGTCGATTGCTGCTGGTACTCCAATCTTCGATGCCATTGCCGGGATTACACCAGGAGCTTGCTCTTTTGTCCTCGGGTGAGGCCCTGCAGCTGCGGCTTGCGGTGGATGGATTGAACCAAACCCGCCAGCGGCTTTACTATCCAGCGGCTTTTGGTCTCTGCCCGGCTCCATCGACTCAGGAGGTGGCCCGTGCGACTTCCTGAGCGGCAGCACGCAGCCGGTTTCACGCTGGTGGAGTTGTTGGTGGTGGTGCTGCTGCTCGGCCTCGTCACCAGCACCGGCTTCATTCAGGTGAGACGGGATTTGGCCCGGGAACGGGTGGAGAGCGCCAGCCGACGCCTGGCTCTCGGCCTTGAGGTCGGCCGGGTGGCCGCCAGTCGCCAGGGGCGGCCCTGTGGGCTGAAACTCAGCGACAGCGGATGGCAGACACCAACGGCCAGCAGCTTGCCGGCTTGTCAGGACGAGCGTCTGGACCTGGGGGAGGGCATCGCCGATACGGCGGTGCGGATCGAGCACAACCTGCCTGAGCCGGTCCGTTTCAGCAGCAATGGTCTGGTGCTTGATGGCGGCACCGTGCGTATCGCTGCGGCTGGCACGGAGCTGGTGCGGTGCCTGGTGATGTCCCTGCCCCTTGGGGTGGTGCGTGTGGGGCGCTGGCAGGACAGCAACTGCCGCCCTGATTCAGCTCTTTGAACCTTGTGCGTGATGGCCAGGATCGGCATTGACAATCGATCGGTTTCGGGGTTTTCCCTGGTGGAATTATTGCTCGCCCTGGGTTTGGGGTTATTGCTATCGACTCTGATGTTGCAGGCGCTTCTGGCCCATGGTTCCACCAGTGAACGGCTGGTGCGGCTGCTGCGCGAGCGCACGGTGCAGCGCCGCACGCTGGAGTTGATCCGGGGGGAGTTGCTGTTGGCCGAGCGGGTGGAGTTGGGCGCCACCGGCTCGATTCTGGCCAGCTGTTCTCTGGGCGGGCGACGTCCTTTGCTGCGGATGCTCACAGCCCAGGGGACGATCACCTATTCCCTGGGATCTCCCCCGAGTTCGATCTGGCGCGGTCTGGTGCTGATGCGCTGTGGCCCGGCCTTTGGCCTTGATGGCCAGCTGGGTTTGGGGGCTCCCCAGAACCGGGTGGTGATCGATGCCCTGACCAGCAAGGGATTGGCAGCCACGGTGGCGGGAGTGAGTCGGTTGCACCTTCAGATCACTCAGCAATTCACGCCGCCAAGCGGTGGCCCCCAGACGATCACCAGCGAGGCTGATCTGGCGGCTGAGCTGGGGAGATGACCTTGGGTATCAATCTCGGACGAGCCTGCTGTCAGGCTCGTACTTTGAGACGGGGCATGGAGGGCAGCAGCAACTAGATTTTGCCCATTAGGGAAGAAAACATGGGTGTGACCATGAAATGTTTTGAATACTTGTATCAGTTCGGGGGTTAGATATGGAATTCTCTTGCCTCAAGAGGCGCTACCTGTCATGGCCAATAATTGGCTTCCGTGAGATGGCAAGAAGCTGCTCGTTACAGAGCCGGTGTTCTGCCAGTTGATGTGAAATCTCTGAGAAAAAGCCGAAAATCTCTGCAGCGGAAGCAATCAAAGCTTTCCCCCCGCGCAGCCTGAACGATTGCAAATAACGATTAGATTCAAAATAAAAAATCCGCGACGTCTATTGGGGCGCCGCGGAGAGTATTGATGTAGCCAGATGGGTTAAGCTCAGTTGCCTGAACTTGCTCCACGCAGGGAATTCTGGATGCTTTAAAATCTTTGCCTTGTTAAATGCTGGATCTGCGAGAGTCTTGTCAGGAATTGAGGAGGTGCTTCTAGAATGGTCGGCAAAAATCTAGCTGAACTCGCATTTAATTGTGTCGCCGCCTGTTGAGGGAGGTGTTTGGAGTACCGTGATGACAGCTTGTGTTGACGTGGCTTCTGAGCTGTCTGTCAAGCACTTGACGCCTGCAGCTTTCGCACCAGTGCCCCAAGTAACAGTCAAGGTGCCAGAAGTGGCAGCCTGTAGGCAAGTTTCCTCGACGCCGTCACCAGTTGTGCCTGTACGCAATGCTCCATCTTGTTCGGTGCCGATATCAGTGGAGAGGAATACAGCACATTCCTTGGCGAAACCAATGGCCTCCCCAACCCGCGAGCCGATCTTGGCTGCGTTGCGGGCGGCGATGAAGTTGGGCAGGGCAACGGCGCTGAGGATGCCGATGATCGCCACCACGATCATCAGCTCTACCAAAGTGAACCCTTGCTGGGTAGCCCTGAGGCCTTTTTTGCCCTTGGAAAGATGCAGGAGAAGGCGGGTCTGAAACGAAGTGCTGGTGCGAAGTTGGACTGAGTTCATGGCAGGCTCAAGTGCGAGGGGGGGGAGCTAAAAAGCTTTGAAAAAACTGTAGCAGGGTCTGAAGCTTGGATGTAGGGATTGAGAAGAGCCGTCGGATTCCCCTGTGTTCAGGTTCTTCTTGAGTGGCTGAAGCTGGCTGGGGTTGATGTCCGTCAGTCCTGCCAATGGAATTCAGCGGCTAGAAGCCTTCGTCTTGATCGTCTGCTCAGGCCTGGGACGGGGGGGGACGCCTGCGGCAGTTATGACAAAAGTACTGAAATAAGCAGCAACATGATGCGAGATGCTGCAAGTGTTTCTGTTGTCTGTTTACTCATCGGGCATGGGGCTAGATTTCATCTGCAATCCTTCTAGCAGCTTCTGCGCAAGGAGCGCAACGCAGTCGTGGGAATCGGTTTACCGTCGCTGGAATCGTTGCTGCCGGCCCGGCCTGCTGCCTCGCTGCGCCTGTGGCTGCAATCCACGACGATCATCGCCGTTCTCGCCGGCTACACCATGCTGGTGGCGCTCACCTTGAGTCTCAATCGGATTGAGCGGCGTCAGGCCCACCAGCAGCTGATTGATCGCATCAGCACGGCCCTGATCCAGCGCGTACGCAGTCCGGATCAGTTCCTGCCGGTGGTGTCACCGATGGTGATGCCCGGTGTGGCGGTGAAGTTGCTACCGATGGGATCGGAGTTTGAGCCCCGGCTCCAGTGGCGAGCTGATGCTGTGATTCTCGAAAGTGCCAGCCCGCTGATGCTGCGGGATGGCCAGTTGCGCTCCCTGCTGCTGCGCCAGGACGTGACCGACTCCATGGCCCAGCAGAATCTGTCCTTGCAGTTGCTGGCGGCCGCCGCCGGGGCTTCGGCCTTGTTGACAGGCCTGCTGCTGCGGCCGGTGATGACTTATGGCCTGCTTCAGCCCCTGGAGGCATTGGGTCAGCAGATCTCCTCCTACCGCTCACTCTCAGCGCCGCCGCCGCCCCTTGATGTGGCCAGCCAGCCGCAGGAATTGCAGCCGATCGCTGCCACCTTCAATGCCATGCAGGAGCGGCTGGCCTCCTCCTGGGAGCGGCAGCGCACTTTTGTTGATGGTGTGGCCCATGAGTTGCGTACACCGATCACGCTGATTTCAGGCCATGCCCAGAGCTTGCAGCGTCAGCCGGCGGCCGCCGCGCTTGGGCCCTCGCTGGCTCTGATCAGTGCCGAGGCCCGCCGCATGGGGGCGATGGTGAGCGACATGCTCGATCTGGCCCGTAAGGATGCTGGGCGTCTGGAGCTGCGGCGCCAGCCGATTGACGTGGAGGACATCCTGCTGGAAGCCTTTGAGCGCCTGGCCGGTGGTGCGGATGGACGGCTGCGGCTGCAAGCGCCTCAGGATGAGGGCCCCCTACCCCTGGCCGCTGGGGATCCGGAACGGTTGGCCCAGTGCCTGGTGGTGCTGATCGACAATGCGTTGCGCTACTCGCCGGCGCCGGCCCCGGTGCGGTTGTTGGCAGAAGCCACGGCAGTGTCGCTGGTGTTGCATGTGGTCGATCGCGGTCCGGGGGTGGCAGCAGCGGAGCGGGAGGCGATCTTTGATCGGTTCGTGCGTGGCCAGGCTGCGGTCAACACGCGCGGGAGCGGCATCGGCCTGGCGGTGGTTCAGCTGCTGATGGAGGCGATGGGCGGCCTCGTGATGGTGTCGGAGGCTCCGGGTGGCGGAGCCGATTTCCAGTTGCATCTGCCGCGGTTTGAAGGCCCTGAACCCCCTGCGGCTCTCGCTGCCGACCAGCTCAGCGGGGAGGCCCTTCCTTGACCATGAACCCAACCCCACGCACGGTCTGGATCAGGGTGGGCTGGCCGGCGGGTTCAAGTTTCTTGCGCAGATAGCGCACGTAGACGTCCAGCAGGTTGTCGTCGCCCATCCAGTTTTCGCCCCAGAGGGCATCAAGGATGCTGCGGCGTTCATGCACCTGATTGGGTTGGCGGGTCAGATGTTGGAGCAGGTCGAATTCCCTGGCGGTGAGGTGAATGGCTTGCCCCCCCCGGCTGACTTCACGGCTGGCGGGGTTCATGGCCAGATCTCCCACCCGCAGGATGCCGTCTTCCGGTTCGTTCAGCCCGGTGCGCCGCAGCCGTGCCCTGACCCGGGCCAGCAACTCTTCGATTGAAAACGGCTTGGTGAGGTAGTCGTCGGCGCCGGAGTCGAGCGCTTCAACGCGCTCACGCACCTCATCCCGTGCCGTGATCATCAACACAGGTGTGCTGATCCCCCCTTGGCGCATGCGCCGGCACACTTCCACCCCGTTGAAATCCGGCAGGGTCCAGTCCAGCAGAATCAGATCCCAGTGTTCAGCGCGTATCTGGCTGAGGGCCTGCTGGCCCGTGGCCGCCTCTTTGCAGCCGTAGCCCTCCACAGACAGTTCGGTGACCAGGAAGTTGCGGAGTTCCGGGTCGTCATCAACGATCAGCAGGCGGTGGGAGGACATGGGGGTCTGACAGTTGGGGCCCGGGGCGGCTGCGGCCAGGTGGAATCTGGGCGCCTTTCAGCCTAGGAGCGTGTTGCGCATAGATCTCCGAGCAGAAAGTGGGGGCGTTTCCGCCGCCGAGGAGATTCAATCCGGAATCGAACTGAGAAAGATGCGAATTGATTTTGGGTCGGTGGTTCGCTCAAACTAGTTGCACCACAACCTGAGACCGAATTTGACGTTGGCGTGGAGCGAATCGGGTCTTTTCGTCCGGAACGGTCTATGTGCAACAGGCTCCTAGGTGCCTCCTTCAGGACCGAGGCCCGAGCGGGTTTGAATGGACCAACTGTTGTCGTCCCTTGCTGTTGTCTTTGCGTTGGTCAGCCGCCAATCTCTCGGGCCGCATGGCCCTCTGGGGCCTGGCCATCGTGCTGATCTATGGCGCCATGGCAGTGGTAACGCCGCTGCTGATTCATCTCGGTGTGCTCAGTGACCCCAACGCTGGACTGGATAACCCGATTTATGCTTCGCCTTCGCTGCTCCATTGGTGCGGCACCGACCGGCTCGGACGCGATGTTTGTGTCCGAACCCTGGCCGGCAGTGGCGTGGCCCTGCAGGTCGTGCTGATTGCCCTGGTGCTGGCCCTGGCGGTTGGCGTCCCCCTGGGCATGGTGAGTGGCTATCTCGGTGGCTGGGTGGATCGCTCCCTGGTGCTGCTGATGGACACCCTCTACACGCTGCCGGTGCTGTTGCTTTCGGTGGTGCTGGCCTTTCTGCTCGGTCGGGGTTTGCCCAATGCCGCCGCTGCTCTCTGTGTGGTGTACGTCCCCCAGTATTTCCGCGTCGTGCGCAACCAGACGGCCCAGGTGAAGGCCGAACTGTTCGTGGAGGCAGCGCGCTCCCTCGGTGCCGGCCCACTGTGGATTTTGCGCCGTTACCTGTTGCGCAACGTGATCACCTCGGTGCCGGTGTTACTGACGCTCAACGCAGCCGACGCTGTGCTCGTACTGGGCGGCTTGGGCTTTCTGGGGCTGGGGCTGCCGGAAACGATTCCCGAATGGGGCGGGGATCTGCAGCAGGCCCTGACCGCGGTGCCCACAGGCATCTGGTGGACGGCGCTCTATCCGGGGCTGGCCATGTTTGTGCTGGTGCTGGGACTCTCGTTTCTCGGGGAGGGCCTCGAGAGCTGGCTGTCGGGCCAGCCTGAGCGCAGCAGCTGAACCGGTGGTGCCCGTTTTGGCCCCAATGGCGGGCGAGGCGCCCAGGTCTCATTAGGGTTGAACAATGCTCACGCTTTGGCTCCTAGCTCGTCATGCCCTGGTGGTCGGTTCTGCTTTTTCTGGCGTTGGCGCTGCTGCTCTGGATGCGGGGACGCTCCCATCGCGATGAGGTGATCGGTCTGTTCACCAAGTTCCTGGCCGTGCTGGTCCTGGTGGTGGTGGTGGTGGCTGGCAGGCCCCTGCTGCTTGAACTTGTGCTTCTGGGCTTGGCGCTCTGGCTGCCCAGTGCCCTTCAGTGCGAACGTCAGGGCAGCGGCAGCCTGGAATCATGAGCTCCGGCCTGGTGTCGAACCTCGTGTTCCGCGTGTTTCGGATGCTGCTGATTCTCACCGGCGTGGTGGGGGCGATGGCGATCACCTTTCCTCTGATCCAGACCTTGACCACGCCTGGCCAGCCGCCCCGTGCGCGGCCCTCTGCTCCTTCGGCTCGCTGACTCAGGCCCCAGGCCTGGGTGGCGGGGGCAGGATCGCCAGCCCGCAGCGTCAGGGCTCGGTCGGTCGCTCGGCTGGCATGGGGGCCAGGATCGTCGCCGGGGATGTTGGCTGTTCAGGGCTTGCAAGCACTTCCAAAGCCTGAGGCCGTGAGACTGAAGCCAGGTGCCAAACGGGCTGGCCTGCGGCACTCAGCAGCGCAGTTTCAGCGTGCGCGGCAGCTCCTCCAGGATCGTGCCTTCCCCGTTGAGCTCGGGGTAGGGGCGCCCCTGCTGACGACACCAGCGGGCCACCTCCGGGTAGGCCCATTCGAACAGAGTGCGTTGATAGCGCTGCGGCTCGATGCCTTCACCCCGGCTGGGCACCAGGCCGGCCTGCTGGCGTTGGCGCAGGGCTTCGAACAGCAGGGTGGCCGCTGCCACCGACACATTCAATGACTGCACCATGCCCTGCATCGGAATGAAGATCGCTTGATCCACCAGCGCGGTGGTGGCTTCACTCAGTCCCCACTTTTCGGCTCCCAGCACGAAGGCGCAGGGACCGGTGTAATCGCAATCGCGGTAGTCCCTTGCCGCCACACCCAGCTGGGTGCCGAAGATGCGCAGGCCCCGGTCCTTGAGATGGCCCAGGGCGGTGGCGCCATCGGCATGGGCCAGCAGCTCCACCCACTTCTGGCTGCCCTTGGCGGTGTCGTTGAGGGTGCGGGGCCGGCCGGCGAGGCTCACCACATGGGCCTCCATCACCCCCACGGCATCGCAGCTGCGCAGGATCGCCGAGAGATTATGGGGTTTGTCCACGTGTTCCAGCAGCACGGTGAGATCCCCCATGCGGCGATCGAGCACGGCCTTGAGGCGCTCAAAGCGGCGGGGCAGCAGGGGCATCGGTGGCGTTGGCTCTGGGGCGGTTCTGACGTGGGGGATCCGGCTGGATCTCCGCCAGGATCGTGACTCAGTCCGGCAAGGTTCCGGCCCTGCTTCACCATGACCCAGGTGCAATCCAGTTTCGATTACCAGGTCTACGCCGCGGTGAGTCGCATCCCCGTCGCCCAGCTCGCCACCTACGGCCAGATCGCGGAGCTTATTGGCGCCTGGGGTTGTGCTCGCCAGGTGGGCTGGGCCCTGCGGCGCCTACCGCTGCCTTCGGAGCTGCCCTGGCATCGGGTGGTGAACGCCGCTGGCCGGATCTCGCTGAGTCCTGGACGCGAGGGCAGCGACTGGATCCAGCGGCAGCTGCTGATCGACGAGGGGATTGCGGTGGATGGCCAGGGACGCCTGCCCCTGGCGCGCTATCGCTGGCGGCCCGATGCTCCAGTACATCTGGAGGCTGCTCACAGCGAACCTGTTCCGCCGTTGGATTCTCCCTTTGCCTGACCCCGTGCGATCCAACGGCCTGCCGGCGCGGGAGGTGGCCTGGAAAGTGCTGCTGGCGGTGGCGGCCGGTGCCTATGCCGATGCCGCCCTAGAGCGGGAACTCCACCGACAGTCCCTCACCGGTGCCGATCGGGCCCTGGCCACGGAACTGGCCTATGGCGCCATCCGTCAGCGCCGCCTGCTCGATGCCTGGATCGATGCCCACGGGCGTGTGCGGGCCGAGCAGCAGCCCCCCAGGCTGCGCTGGCTGCTGCATGTGGGGTTGTATCAACTGCTGTTCACGGCCCGGGTGCCCGCTTCCGCCGCCGTCAGCACAACCGTCGACCTGGCCAAGCAGGGGGGGCTGGGGCGCCTGGCCCCGGTGGCCAATGGGCTGCTGCGTTCGGTTCTGCGGCGTCGCCAGCAGGCCGGTGCTGGGCCCACCTCTGGGGGGCTTGCCACTGCCACTGGTGCAGCCACTTCCACTGCTGTAGCCACAGCTACAGCCACAGCCGAAGCCACTGCCATCGCTCCAGCTGATGACGATGCTGCTGCTGCCGCCCCGGCGGTCGCGCCCTGGCTGGGCTTACCTGTGAGCGAGGATCCGCTCGACGATTTCGGCCTGCGCCATTCGCTGCCCGAGTGGCTGGCCGCCGACCTGCGGCGCTGGCTCAGTGCCGATCGCGCCGAGGCCTTCGCCCGGGCCTGCAACGCTTCACCGCCTGTCGATCTGCGGGTCAACCGGTTGCGCGGTGATCGCCAGAGCCTGGCGGCAGCCTTCACCGCCGCCGGCATTCGCAGCCAGTCCCTGCCCCAGTCGGAGTATGGCCTCACCCTGCTGGATCGCTGCGGCGACTTGCGCGGCCTACCGGGATATGGCGAGGGCCTCTGGTCGGTCCAGGACCGCAGCGCCCAGCGCATCGTGCCGCTGCTGGATCCCAGGCCGGGCCAGCGGGTGCTGGATGCCTGTGCGGCGCCGGGGGGCAAGTGCACCCAGATCGCCGAGTGGCTCGATGATCAGGGTGAGATCTGGGCGGTGGATCGCTCCGAGGCGAGGTTGCGGCGGGTGGCCCTCAATGCCGAGCGCCTTGGGTTGACTTCGATCCAGCGGCTGGGTGCCGATGCGACCGATCTGGCCAACTTGCGGCCGCAATGGCTCGGTTGGTTTGACCGGATCCTGCTGGATGCGCCCTGCTCCGGGCTGGGCACCCTCAATCGCCATGCTGATGCCCGCTGGCGCATGCAGAGCGAGACGATCGAAACCCTGGTGGCGCTCCAGCGGCAGCTGTTGGAGGGGCTGCTGCCCTTGCTGGCCCCCGGTGGACGGCTGGTGTACTCCACCTGCACGGTGCATCCCAGGGAGAATTCCGAGCTGATCTCGGCGCTGCTGGCGCACCATCCCCGGGTGCGGCTGAGGCAGGAGCAGCAGTGGTGGCCTGCTCAGCAGGACGATGGATCCGGCTCAGGCGATGGCTTCTTTGCCGCCGTTCTGGAACTGCAGGCGCCCTGAAGCCAGAGGACGAGTGCGGTTCAGGGAACGGGCGGCGGCGCCATCACTGGCGGCGGCGGGCTGGGGGGCGCTGGCGGCGGCGGTGGTGGTGCGGCTGCTGGTGCTGGCGCTGCCGCAGGCGGCTGTTCGGCCGTGCGCGGGGCCGGGGCCGGCTCAGCCGGCGTACGGCCGGGGACTGGGGCGTCGGGGGGTTGCCAGGTGCTGGGTTCGCGCTGGGGGAGCTCCGTGCGGCTCTCGTTGCGCTCCGGGGGCGGCTCCAGACGGTTCTGTTCGGCGTCGGGTAACAGCGGCACCTCCCAGCTCTCCTGGCGCCCGGCCTGGCCCCGGGGCGGCTTGGGCTTGTGCTTCGGCGGCACGTAGGGAATGAAGGCGCCCGTCAGGGTGGGTTTGGGGGGGAACAGCTGCACCGGCATGCCCTTGGTGACCTGGCTCATGAAGTTCGACCAGGCTGCGGCCGCCTGGGCGCTGCTGCTGTTGGTCTTGAAGTTTCCGTCGTAGCCGAGCCAGATGGCAGTGGTGAGCTGGGGTATGGAGCCAATGAACCAGAGATCACGGGCGCCTTCGGCGGTGCCGGTTTTGCCGGCCACGGGACGATCCGGCAGGTTGGCCGCGTAGCCGGTGCCATTGCGCACCACGCTCTGCAGCATCCACATCACGGTGTCGGCCACATCGCTGCTGAGGGCCCGCTTCGCCTTGGGACCATCGACGCGGCGACTCCACAACAACTCGCCATCGGGCCCGTAGATCTCCTCAAACGGCACCGGTTTGACCCAGACGCCGCGATTGTTGACGGCGGCGTAGGCGGCCACCATCTCCAGCAAGGTTTTTTCGTTGGCTCCCAGCACCATCGCCGGGTAGTTGCCGATTACACCGGTGATGCCGAGGTCGCGGGCGACGCCGATGACGCGGGGGAAGCCCACTTTCTCGGCGGTGGCCACGGCGGCGGGGTTGATGGAGCCGGTGATGGCCTGCAGGAGGGAGATGCTGCCGGACGTGCCGGGAATGCAGAAGCGTTTTGGCGGCCAGCCCTCCTGATAGCAGCGTTCCCGCGCCGAGATCGTGTCCTCGGGTCGCATGCCGTACTTGATCGCGGCGGAGTAGGTGAACAACTTGAAGGTGGAGCCAGGGGAGCGCAGGGCCTGAGTGGCGCGGTTGAACTGACTCTCGTTCCAGTCCTTGCCACCCACCATCGCCCGCACCAGGCCGGTGCCCGGCTCCATCGTCACTAGGGCGCCCTGCATGCTGCCGGCATAGCTGTTGATGGTTGCCTGGGCCTTCTCCTGCCACTCTTTGTTGAGGCCGGTGCGGATCGTCAGGCCGCCCACCTCGAGTTGCTCCTTGGTGAGCACCCCAGGCAGTTCCTGCTCCAGCCAGCTGGTGAACCAGGGGGCCGGGTTGGCGAAGTACTTGGGCTCGGCAGGTTTCATCCCCAGGGGGGCCGCATCGGCCCGATCGAGCTGGATGTCATCGATGAAGCCCGCTTCCCGCATGCGCCGCAACACGGTGCGACGACGACTGAGGGCCAGATCGGGATTGACGAGTGGGGAATAGACCGAAGGGGCCGGCGGCAGGCCGGCGATCAGGGCGGCCTCCGGCAGGGTCAGCTGGTCGGGGGTCTTGGAGAAGTAGACCCAGGCTGCATCGGCAACGCCGTAGGCGCCGGAGCCCAGATAAACCAGGTTGAGATATTGCTCAAGGATCTGCTCTTTGCTGAGCTGCCGTTCGATCTTGCCGGCGAGCAGCGCTTCCTTGAGCTTGCGGATCAGGGTGCGGTCCTGGCTGAGGTAGACCGTGCGAGCCAGCTGCTGGGTGATCGTGCTGGCGCCCTCCTCCACGGAGCCCTGGCGCAGGTTGCTGAGCATGGCGCGGCTGATGCCCAGCAGATCAATTCCGTCGTGCTGATAAAAACGGCGATCCTCGGCGGCGACGAAGGCCCGCTGGATCAGCAGGGGCATCTTGCCGGTACTGAGTTTTTCGCGGGTGGCCGGCCCCTCCTTGACCACCACCTTGCCATTGGTGTCGAGGATGGTGAGGGTGCCCGGGCGGTTGAAGGCACTGATCCGATCGGCATCGGGCAGCAAGCCGTCGATGCCGGCCTCCAGGGCCGACTGACCGAGGGCCACGCCAGCGCCGATGGCCGCGGCTACCAGGGCTGGGGCCAGAAGTCGCCGGCGGGACCTGCTGCGGCGAGGGCCTGATTTGCCTGCCGGAGAGGGCTCTGAGACTTTGGCGGGTAGCCCCCGGGTCAAAGGGCCTGGGCGACCTGGCCGCCGATTTGGATCAGCTCGCTGTGGCCGATGGCCAGGGCTGTGACCAGCATGCCGAGCACCAGGAATGGCTGGGCGCTGGCCTGGTATTTAACGTCAAAGGCGACGGGATCACGCAGCAGCCAGATGTCCTGAAAGGTGATCTGGGGCAGGATCAGCAACACCAGCAACACGGCGGCGAAGTTCTGGCCGATGGCGATCAGTACGGCCACCATCGCCAGTTGGAAGACATCGATCATCGCCGCACTGATCCAGCTGGCTCTCTCAATACCAAACACCACAGGCAGGGATTGCAGCCCCAGGGCCCGATCGCCCTCAACACTCTTGAAATCGTTGACCACAGCAATACCCAGGCCCGCCAGGCTGTAAGCGAGGGTGAGCAGGGCTGTGGTCCAGGTGAGCTGGCCGAAGAGGGCCTGACCCGCCCACCAGGGCAAAGCAATGTAGCTGGCACCGAGGGCGTAGTTTCCGAGCCAGCCGTTCTGCTTGAGCTTCAGCGGTGGTGCTGAATAGATGTAACTCACGAAGGATCCACCCAGGGCCAGCAGAAACAGCACCGGTGTGCTGTGACCCGCCCAGAGATCAAGTCCATAGGCCACACCGAGGCCGGCGAGCAGCAGCACCACGATCTGCAGCCTCACCTGACCCAGCGGAATGGCCCCCGACGGGATCGGTCGGTAGGGCTCATTGATCGCGTCGATCTCGCGGTCGTAGTAGTCGTTGATCGTCTGGGTGTAGCCGGCCAACAGGGGACCGCTCATAACCATGCAGGCCAGAGCAGCCAGCAGATCGCTCAGGCGCCAGTGATAGTTGCCGGAGGCAGCGGCACCGCAGATCACCCCCCAGATCAGGGGGATCCAGGTGACAGGCTTCATCAACTGGAGCCTGATCGCCCAGATGTTGGCGCTACTGCCGCCATCTTTCATGCCCAGCAGCTGGCGGGCACCTCCGGCTTTCGAAACAGGGCTCCGGCCAGCGTCTTCCACCATGTCGTTCACCGCTTGGGGCTGCTTGGGGCTGGGCTCAGGCAGGGGTGATTTCATCGTCGAAGAACCAGCTGGTACCGCCAGCGCTGAGTTCAACGATCACGCCGATGCCTTTGCCGTCGGTGACGCGGAAATCCTTCACAGTGCCAGTGGCATCGGCCTTGAGCGCAGCGACGAGGTCGGCGGGGATGCGATCACGCACCCGGGTGACCCGCACCTTGGAGCCGATCGTGATGGCAGCCTGGGACATGGCCGACGCGTCATCTTAAGTGGCGCAACCTTACCAGTGAGCCCATGGTTGCCAAGCGGATCATCCCCTGTCTCGACGTGGCCGATGGCCGGGTGGTGAAGGGCGTCAACTTCGTTGGCCTGCGCGATGCCGGTGATCCGGTGGAACTCGCCTGCCGCTACAGCGCCTCCGGCGCCGATGAACTGGTGTTCCTCGACATCGCGGCCAGTCACCAGGGCCGCGGCACCTTGGTGGAGCTGGTGCGCCGCACCGCCGAGGCGGTGACGATCCCGTTCACTGTGGGCGGCGGCATCGGCAGCGTTGAGGACATCACCGAGCTGCTGCGCGCCGGCGCCGACAAGGTGAGCCTCAATTCCGCGGCCGTGCGCAACCCTGAGCTGATCAGCGCCGGCGCCAGCCGTTTCGGCAACCAGTGCATCGTGGTGGCCATCGATGCCCGGCGCCGGCAGGGGGACATTCCCGGTTGGGACGTATATGTCAAGGGCGGCCGAGACAACACCGGGCTCGACGCTTTGGCCTGGGTACGCCGGGTGGTGGCGCTCGGTGCCGGCGAGATCCTGCTCACGTCGATGGATGGGGACGGCACCCAAGCGGGCTATGACCTGACCCTGACCCGGGCGGTGGCTGAGGCGGTGGAGGTGCCGGTGATCGCTTCCGGTGGGGCTGGTTGCATCGACCACATCGCCGCAGCGCTGCACGAGGGCAAGGCGGCGGCGGCCTTGCTGGCTTCCTTGCTTCACGATGGGGTGCTCACGGTGGAGCAGATCAAGCGGGAGCTGCTGGCCAGGGGGTTGCCCGTGCGGCCGCTGCTGGGGGAAGCCGGCTCGCGTTAGCAGGTTTGGTCGCGGCGGCAGACTCACGATCCTGGTGAACCTGTCGTTACCTTGATGTAACTGTTCTCAATCTTCGCTGCCCTGCCTTGACCGCGCTGTTCGCCCTGCCTGGATCGCTGCTCACCGTCATCGCTCTGGTGATGGTGGGGGCCGTGGTGGCCCTGGTGGCCTGGGCGTTGCAGCTGATGCAGGCGGCCAGTGATCGCCAGGAGTTTTCCCTGATGCTGGCGGGCTGCATGGTGTGCTCTGCCGCCGTTGGGCTGGCTGCCGTCATGGTGCTTACGATCACCAGCCCGGGCCGCCTGGAGGCCGCCCACGGTGTGATGCTGCTCGGGCCCGATCGTGACAGTGGCATCAGCCTCGATGCGATCGTGCTCCCCTGGGATGACAACCCTGCCCTTTCCCAGGCTCCTTCTTTTGAAACCCGGTGATCCGGAGGCTGTGCGCGAACTGTTCGAGCGCATCGCCCCCCGCTACGACCAGCTCAACGACCTGCTCAGCCTCGGCTTGCACCGGCTCTGGAAGCGCCAGGCAGTTGCCTGGTTGCGGCCACGCTCTGGCCAACAATTGCTCGATCTTTGCTGCGGCACCGGCGACCTGGCGCTGATTCTGGCGACGAAGGTGCGGCCGGCTGGTCGGGTTCTGGGCCTCGATGCGGCCCAGGCGCCCCTGGATCTGGCCAGGCGCAGGGCGACGGCGCAGCCCTGGTTGACCCTGCATTGGCAGCAGGGGGATGCCCTGGCCACGGGGCTGGCTGACGCCTCCCAGGACGGGGCGGTGATGGCCTATGGCTTGCGCAATCTGGCGGATCCAGCGGCGGCGTTGCGGGAACTGCGCCGGTTGCTCCGTCCCGGTGCCCGGGCGGCGGTGCTCGATTTCAACCGGCCCGACCTGGCTGCCGGGATGTCGGCGCAGGCGGCGGCCCGTTTTCAGCGCTTCTACCTGCGCCAGCTGGTGGTGCCCGCCGCCCGCCTGGCGGGGCTGCAGGAGGAGTACGCCTACCTCGAGGCCAGTCTCGAACGCTTTCCCCTGGCGGCAGAGCAACGGCTCCTGGCCCGCGAGGCTGGCTTCCGCCAGGCATCACATCGACCGCTGGCCGCTGGGTTGATGGGCATGCTCGAGCTGGTGGCCTGAGCTTGCGGCCCGATTGCAGCGTCCGTTCGGGGGGCCAGTGTGTGCAGGGCTCGCCTCAGCCCAGGTCTGGCGGCGTACTGACGAGGACCCGCGCCTGGACGACTAACCACTCGACGCTCCGCCACTCGACGCTCCGCCACTGTTGCAATAGTGACAGTCTGGATCTGGCACAGGGGCCAGGATTCTCCTATTGAGATGGTGTTCGTCGTGTCTGTTTCTTATTCCGCCTCCACCGCTGCAGCTTCCACCCGGGCCATGTCCATCCCCGCCAGCTCCCTGCGTTCGGTTGCCAGCTCCAGCAGCCGCTGCTACCGGCTTGTCGACCAGCAGGGTGAGCCCCACCCCGTTCTCGATGACCTCTACGACTCCCTTGAGTCGGCCTGGTCTGAGGCCCTGGGCTGGTGGCACGAACATGTCGGCGCCGATCAGTCCCCTGTTGGCATCGGCGTCGAGGTCAGCACCGCCAGTGGTGAATGGCGCACCCTGCGCCATCCAGGGGTCTGAGCCGCCAGCGCCAATCCGCTGCCGAGGGCCTGGCCTGCCCCGATGGCGTCCAGATTCCCAGCGGTGCAACCGCTGGAGCCCAGGTTCAGGCCCATGGACCATCCCCCCAGGACCTTTTTGGGCAAGCTTTGGGTGGACGAGTTTCAGGGCCATACAGGTCTGTTCGCAAGTCCATGCCATTGGGCCCCTGGATAGCCAAGCCCAGGGGACCACTGCTATCGGTTGTCACCACGAACGGCCAGCCAGGCGAAGCAAGGTTGAGCAAATTCAATCCATGGGCGATCAGGCCGTATCGCCCCTGTGTCCGATTAGCCAGGCCCCTCAGGCCACCTGAACCCCTTTCCAGAACGCCACCCGCCCTTTGATCTGCTCGGCCGCCTGCTTGGGCTCCGGGTAGTACCAGGCAGCGTTGGCATTCACCTCGCCGCCAGCCAGCACGTCGTAGTAGTGGGCCTCGCCCTTCCAGCCGCAGACCGTGCGGTGATCGGAGGGTCGAAACAAGCTGGGGTCGAGAGCTGAGGCGGGGAAATAGGCATTCCCCTCCACCGTCACGATGTCATCACTGCTGGCCAGCACCTGGCCATTCCACCGAGCCTGCATCGTCGTGCGTGTTCAAGGAAAACCCATCCTGGCGCTTGCGCTCCCCCGCTGACGGACTCCGAGGTGTGATCCCGTTCCCCTGCGCTGGTTCGCCCCGGCCCGTTCACCAGGGCATGCGGTCGTAGATCCGCAGGGTGGCCGTGCCGACGGGGCTGGCCACCGGCTGGGGGCCAGCCGGCCAGGCGGTGACCTGAAACAGATAGGTGTCTGCCGTGACTGGGTTGGTCCAGGGTTTGAGCATCACCGTCACGGTGCTGCCTGGTGCCACCGGCTCAGGGAAGTCGACGGTGACCAACCGTTCCCGCGGTGCAAACGTGGCTCGGATCGGCACCGGAGCGCCTTCCCGACGTGGACGCCCCAGGAAGGCGCGGCTGCGTTCAGGCGCAAACGGAAATTGCCAGTCGGCGCCGCGGGACTGTTGGATGGTGAGGCGCTCGAGCGAGGCGCCAGCCTGGGGATCGAGACTGATGGTGAGGTAGTACTCCGCCGAGGGATCGCTGGTGTGGTCGTAGTAAGTGATCAGTTCGGCTTTCCACGGGGCCTTGACGAAGTAGGTGGAGCCGCGAAGCTCCAGGGCCCGAGCCGGTGCCAGGCTAGGCAGCGGTGTCAGGGCCAGCGTGCCCGTGAGCAGGGTGGCCACGACAGGGAACGCCCAGGGCGATCGGTTCATGGTGGTCCCATCGCGATGGTCTGGAGATTAGGCCTGGTTCTGGAGGCCAGGACTGGAGGTTTGGCCTCCAGATCGGCGCTCAACCCGCTTGCAGGTCCAGGAACGGCAGTGGATTCTGGTCCCGCCGATGCTGGCGCGGTATCTCCGGTCCCTGCAGGGCGGCAGCTTCCGGATCCAGGCCGGCCACCGCTTCAAGGGCCCTGCGCAGGCGCCGGGCCGCATGCAGGGGCATATCCCGGGGCACACAGATGCGATCGCGCAGATAGCGCAGGGCTGGGGCTGATCCCGCTGGTGGCGGGCAGAGCCGGCCGCTGATGAGGGTTGTCAGAGAGCAGCGCAGCGGTCGATCAAAATCCTGCGCCAGGGGATTGCGCTGCAGCAGGGCAGATCGGTGCTTCAGCACCCGGGCCAGGGCCAGAGCTGCCGCATGTGGCGGTTCCGCCTCGCTGGTTTCAGGGTCGGGCTGGGCCCCGTCGACGATCGGCCAGGGGCCTTGGTCGATGCGGTGGCTCAGGTGCCGTTGCTCGGCGCTGCCATTGGCATGGCAGCCGCCCATCTGGGGCGGCAGATCGTGGGCGTGGGTGTGGAAATCGCTCTGGGTGCCCAGATAGGTGGGCCTTTGCTCCAGGGCACCGAACCAGCGGTCGATGGCTGGATGGTGTTGGCGCAGCAGATAGCCCTTGTCGTAGGCCAGGCTGGCGTTCATCCGCTCCACATAGGGCACGAACACCAGGTCGGCGGTGCTCAGTTCCCCCAGCAGGAAGGGCCCGGGCCCGGTTTCTATCGCCTCGCCCATGGCCGCGGCGTAGCGATCAAAGGTCTCTCTGGCCCGTCGCTCGGCCGCTGGGCCCAGGCCAGGCACACACAACCACTGGCACCAGGCCCGGAACAGCAGGCGCTCCAATTGCCGCAGCTGCCGCACCCTGGGCTCCTGCATCCCGGGGCCGAGGCTGCCGAAGGCCCGTTCCAGGGCTTCCAGGATGCGATCGCTCTCGGTGAGCAGGCGACCGTCCAGCTCCAGCGCCGGCAACATGCCGGAGGGCACTAGCTGGGTGAACCAGCGTTCCTTGTCGCCATAGCAGAACATCGTCACCTTGCGGATCCGATAGGGAATGCGGCGCTCCTCCAGCCATAGCCATACCTTCTGGCAATAGGGACACCAGGCATGGTGATCGCGATACAAGGTGACGCGTACCTCCGCTTCCTCCTGGCCAAACAGACGCAATCGGGCCCGGGCACTGGTGGGGCCATGCACCAGGTCGGGTTCAGGGGCTGCCAGGTCGTTCAGGGCCTCCCAGCTCAGGGGCTCAGGGGGCGCACAACTGTCCAAGGCTCAGGAAATCGTCGATGGCCAACGATCCTGGCGCAGCCCAGCCAGGGCCGGCGCGGTCGCTCTGTGAGGAACGCTGCGGTCTGATGCCAGCGGTGAAGCCTGGCTGCCGGCTCAGGCCCAGCTCGGGCCCATACCAATGGTCCAAGGCAGACGAGAGTCAAACCGTGGTGAAACGGCAGAGATTGAAGGTCGTCGGCTTGCTTGCTTTGCAGACCTGAGGCAGTGCAGGCATGGCAGGCATCCTGGCTTCAGTGGCTGCCCAGTTGGGTGGCTGGCCACCAGACAGGGCCAGGATTCTGGAGCGAAGGGTCAAATTGTTTCCCTTGTTACAGAGGTAAACACCCTCCTGGGCGCACCGTATCGGAGTGAACTCTTGAGAGGTTTTCCCCCTAATGCCACCGACCTTCCTGTCCAGCGGACCCCCGTCCGTTGAGACAACCTTTGACCGCTTCCGCCTCAAGGTATTGGCGGGCGTCCAGGACGCTCAGCTGCGCCGCTACGCCCTGGTTTTGTTAGCCGCTGGTGCAGGTTTACTGCCCCTGATGGCTGGATCGGCCCATGCCGCTTTGCAGAAGGTGCCCACCGATGGCGCCGATACCCTGCTGATGCTGATGGGCTCAGCCATGGTGCTGCTGATGACCCCAGGTCTGGCGTTCTTCTATGGCGGCTTCACGCGCGCCAAGAACGTGCTCAACACGATGATGATGAGCTTCTTCCTGATGGGGCTGATCGGCGTCCTCTGGGTGGTGATCGGTTACAGCCTGTCGTTTGGAGTGGGCTTCAAGAGTCCCTTCATCGGTGGCCTTGAATTTATGTGGCTCAACGGGGTCGGTGGACCATTGGGTGACGCTCCTCTGGCCGATGGCTTCTCGATCTCGGCCACATCCTTTGCTCTGTTCCAGGGCATGTTTGCGATCATCACGCCGGCGCTGATTTCCGGTGCTTTGGTGGAGCGCATCAACTTCAAGGCGTGGTTCTGGTTCTGTCTGCTTTGGAGCATCTTCATCTATTGCCCCTTGGCCCATATGGTCTGGGGCGGTGGCTATCTAGGCCCCCTTGGCATCGGCGCCATCGACTTTGCCGGTGGCACCGTGGTTCACATCGCCTCCGGTGTGGCGGCTCTGGTCTCGGCCGCCATTGTCGGTCCCCGCACCGGCTATCCGGAAAGCGTGCGGCCACCCCACAACGTTCCTTACATCCTGCTCGGTGCCGGCCTGCTGTGGTTTGGCTGGTTCGGTTTTAACGGCGCCAGCTATTTCGCTGCCAAAGGAGCGGGTCTGTCCTTCATCACCACCTCCGCATCAGCTTCGGCTGCCCTACTCACCTGGTGTCTGATTGAGTGGTTCCGAGATGGCAAACCCACGGCGGTCGGTGCCGCTACAGGCGCTGTTGCCGGCCTGGTGGGCATCACACCGGCAGCTGGTTTTGTCTCAGTTGGTTCCTCGGTTCTGATTGGCGCTGTGGTGGCTGCTGGTTGTTACATTGCCGTGCAGTTCTCCGGGGCCGGCGGCTCAGGTGGTAGCGCCAAATCGGTTCTCGATGAATCGTTGGATGCGTTTTCGGTTCACGGCGTCGGCGGCACCATCGGTGCTCTGCTGACCGGGGCCCTGGCGGTGAAGGAAATGGTGCCAGCTGATTACTTCCCGGTATCGGCCAAGATCCTTGAAGAAAGTGGCAACCTCGGCTTGTTCATTGTTCAAGTCAAGGCCGTACTGGTTACCTATGGATTTGTGGCCATCGGCACCACTATTATTCTGTTGATGGTCAAGGCAACGGTTGGTCTGCGCGTCACCCCCGAGGATGAAGAGCGTGGCCTCGACTTCGTTTGCCATGGCGAAGAGGCTTACGATCCCATGACCAACTGAGGCTGAAGACAATGAAAATGATCACAGCTTTAGTCCGTCCTTCCAAGGTCGATGCCGTCAAGTCGGCCCTCGTGGCCCTAGAAATCATTGGCATGACCGTCTCAGACGCCCGTGGTTTCGGTCGCCAAAAGGGCCAGGTGGAGCGCTATCGAGGCAACGAGTTCACTGTGGATTTTCTGCCCAAATCCAAGGTGATCGTTGTGGTCACCGACGACAAGGTCAAACCGGCGATCGAGGCCATCGCCCAGGCCGCTCGCACCGGCGAGATCGGCGACGGCAAGATCTTCATCACCCCTGTGGAGGAGACGATCCGCATCCGTACCGGTGAAAGTGGTGAAATCGCCCTCTGAAGTCCGCTTCGCAGCAGCGTCACGCTAGTCAGTCGAGTTCCAAGGGACAGACTCTTCGTGCCTCCCAGAACCCTGGGAGGCTTTTCTTTGGCCGCTCCTGACTCTGCTGATGGGTCGCTCTGGAGGGAGCAGAATGGAGCGCAAGCCAAGCTCGAAGCCCATTCCAGGCCCCAACCAGCCACCGATGGTCAGGATCTCCATCGGCTGGCAAGCGATCGTGTCCGATGGCCGTGGTGATCTGGCCGGCTCCCTCGTCTCGGCTGGAGATCAGCCTTTGAACCTCATCCGGCACCCAAAGGCAGCAAAATCAGCTGTTGCCTTCAACGCGCATCACGCTCCTGCCCACGTTTCTTCTCCCCCTTACCACCGCCATGGATGACAGCTTCGATCTGATCGTGATCGGCGCCGGCTCAGGTGGGCTTGCCGCCGCCAAGCGAGCGGCTTCCTATGGCGCCAAGGTGGCGATTCTGGAGGGTGACCGGGTGGGTGGCACCTGTGTGATTCGCGGCTGCGTGCCCAAGAAGTTGTTGGTGTATGGATCGGCCTACGGCCATCACTTGGCCGATGCGGCCAGCTATGGCTGGATTCTGGAGGGAGTCGCGACTCCCTTTCGCTGTGACACCGCGCTGTTGCTGGCCCATGTGCGTGCCGAGGTGGATCGCCTCAACCGGCTCCATATCGGCGGGTTGCAGAAGTCCGGCGTGCAGCTGATCAGCGGTTGGGGGCGCTTTGAGGATCCCCACCATCTGCTCGTCACAGACAGCAGCGGTGACAGCCGGCGCCTGCGTGGCGAGCGCATCCTGATCGCCGTGGGCGGCCGCCCCCAGCGCCCGCCCATCCCTGGCGCGGAGCTGGGATGGGTCAGCGACGATCTGTTCGAGCTGAAGCGATTCCCCGACAGCGTGGTGGTGGTGGGAGCCGGCTACATCGCCTGCGAATTCGCGGGAATCCTGCGGGGTCTGGGGGTGGCCGTGACCCAGCTGGTGCGGGGCGACCATCTGTTGCGGGGCTTCGATCGGGAAGCCTCCGCCGTGGTGCTCGAGGGCATGGTGGCTGAAGGCATCGATGTTCGCTTCGGCCAGAGACCGACGGCGATTGAAGGCGAGCCTGGCAACCTGAGCGTGAAGACCGATTCCGGCGCCGTGTTGGCGTGCGGCGGGGTGTTATTGGCCACCGGTCGTCGTCCGTTTCTTGAGGGTCTGAACCTGGAGGCGGCCGGCGTTGAGCATGGGAGCGGGCGCATTCCCGTGGATGCTGACCAGCGCACCAACGTGGCCCATCTCCACGCGGTGGGCGATGTGACCGACCGTATCAACCTCACCCCGGTGGCGGTGGATGAGGGCAGGGCTTTCGCCGACAGCGTCTACGGCAATCGCCCCCGGCAGGTGGACTACAGCTTGGTGGCCAGTGCCGTGTTCACCCAGCCGGAGCTGGCCTCGGTGGGACTGGGGGAAGAGGAAGCCCTGGAGCGTTATGGCAGCGAGGGCGTGACGGTGCATCGTGCCCGCTTCCGATCGATGGCCCAGGCCCTGCCGCAGCGCGGCGGCAAGGTACTGCTCAAGCTGGTGGTGGAAACCGGCAGTGGCAGGCTTCTGGGGGTGCACATGGTGGGCGATCACAGTGCTGAGATCATTCAGATGGCGGCGATCGCCCTGGGTATGGGGGCGACCAAGGCCGACTTCGACCGCACCATGGCCCTCCATCCCTCGGTGGCGGAGGAGTTTGTGACCATGCCGAACTGAGGTTAACTTCGGCTTTCAGCCTGCGCCAACGCTGTTGTTCAACGAATGGTGATCAGCCTTTCAGAGTTCGTCTTCCACTTCCGGCTGGATGCTGCAGTCGGCCAGGGGATAGCTGACACAGAGCAGGGCAAATCCAGCGCCAATCTGATCGTCGTCGAGGAAGCTCTGATCCGATTGATCCACACTGCCGGCCAGGATCTTGCCGGCACAGGTGCTGCAGGCTCCGGCTCGGCAGGAATAGGGCAGATCGATACCCTGTTCCTCGGCGGCGTCGAGGATGTAGGTGTCATCGGCGCAGGCGAAGCTGACGCCGTCTTTAAGTGTGATCGTGTAGCTGGCCATGGAGGATCCTGACTTTCCAACCCCATCCCAAAGGAGCAGGATCCACAAATTTGTATCCCCCAGCACTGGGTCTTTGGCTCCGGACAGGAGGGTGACCCCCATGTCGCTCCCGCTACCGCACTGATCTTCGCTGAATCGGATCCCTGCCTCCAGCTGCCGAATGGCGCTCACACGGCCGCAAGGCCGCGCTCATTGAATACCCCTTCGAATAGCACCGAGCTCAGATAGCGCTCGCCGGAATCCGGCAGCACCACCACGATCGTCCGGCCCCGATAGGCCTCCTCGCGGGCGAGCCGCACGGCCACCGCCGTGGCGGCACCGCAGGAGATGCCCGCCAGGATTCCCTCCTCTTTCATCAACCGCCGCGCCATCGAGACGGCCTCCTCATCGCTGGCACTCTCCACCCGATCGAGCAGGGAGAGATCGAGGTTCTGTGGCACGAAGCCGGCACCGATGCCCTGGATTTTGTGGGGACCGGGCTTGAGTGCCTCGCCGCTGAGCGTCTGGCGGATCACTGGACTGTTGGTCGGTTCCACCGCCACCGCCACCAGGGGCTTGCCCAGGGTGGTTTTGATGTAGCGGCTGACGCCGGTGATCGTGCCGCCGGTGCCCACGCCGGATACCAGCACATCCACCTGTCCTTCGGTGTCCTGCCAGATCTCCGGACCGGTGGTGTCGTGATGGATGGCCGGATTGGCTGGATTCATGAACTGCTGCAGCAGCACATAGCGCTCGGGATCGGTGTCGGCCAGCTCCCGGGCGGCGGCGATGGCACCGCTCATGCCCAGCCGGCCCTCAGTGAGCACCAGATGGGCGCCATAGGCGGTGAGCAGCTTGCGCCGCTCCAGGCTCATCGTTTCAGGCATTGTGAGCGTGACCGGAATGCCGCGGGCCGCCGCCACGAAGGCCAGGGCAATGCCGGTGTTACCGCTGGTGGGTTCGATCAGTTCCTTGCCGGGGCCGAGCAGCCCGTCTTTCTCGGCTTGCCAGATCATCGCCGCACCGATGCGGCACTTCACGGAGTACGCCGGATTGCGCCCTTCGATCTTGGCCAGCACCCGCGCCCCACAGCCTTCGGTCACCCGGTTGAGTTGCACCAACGGTGTGCGGCCGATGCTGAGGCTGTTGTCGGGATAGATCGAGCTCATCGGGGCACGGGGGGATGCAGGTGGGAGCAATCCTGCCGGCACCCTAGTCAGCGACAGCAGAAATGCCAGGCACTTCAGGCTATTAAGCGCTCCAGTCTGTCAAGCGCTCGGAACACAGGCTCTGGACGATCCGAACCCATACCATTCTTGGCAGTTAGGTCCAGACGAGATCGTCTTTGTATACCGCCTCCCCAGGACTGATCCCCGCGCTGAGCGGGCCGATCGGCGTGCTGCTGGTGCTGGTGTCGATCGCTGTGGTAACGGTGGCTTTCGACCGCTGCCGCTGGTGGATTCAGTGGTGGCGTCGGCGCCAGAGTCGCCGGCAGCAGTGGCGGCGCCAGCTGGAGGCTGGCCCCACCCAGGCCCGTCATCAGCTGGAGGACTGGGATCGGGAGATTCGCTTTGGTGAGCCGCTGCTGCGGGCCGCCAGCCTCATCGCCCCGCTGCTGGGCTTGATCGGCACCGTGATCGGTCTGATGCAGGTGCTCTCGAGCCTTGGACCCCAGCTGGTCCTGCCCGCCGGAGCCAGTCTTCAGGGCTATGGCCAGGTGCTGCTGAGCACGGCCCTGGGATTGATCGTCAGCCTGGTGGCCACCACCACCCTGTCCCTGAACCAGGGTCTGTGCCAGTGGCAGATCGGCGAGTTGGAGCGCCAACTGCGGCGCCCATGGGAGTTGGTCCAGCCATGAGTCTGGCCCTGCAATGCCTGGTGGGACTCACCCTGCTGGTCTGCGGGGCCGTGGCTGCCCTGCCGGAGCTTGCCCGCGACCGGATCCCCCGCTCGCGGGCCCTGCAAAGCAGCCACGGGGGGGCCTCGCTGTGGCTGGTTCAGGCCCCAGCCCAGCGCTGGTATCTGGCCGGCCAGCCGATCGAAACCGGCCGACTCGCCGCCCTGCTGCGCCA
Organism: Cyanobacteriota bacterium; assembly: GCA_026389335.1. GTDB lineage: Bacteria > Cyanobacteriota > Cyanobacteriia > PCC-6307 > Cyanobiaceae > Cyanobium. The sequence continues at coordinate 51,722 of JAPLIB010000150.1, forward strand.
CCAGGGTGGCAGGGCGGCCGTGCACTATCTGCCTTCGGCGGCCCTGCCGATCGGCGAGATCTCCAGCTCGCTGCGCTGGTTGCGCTCGCTCGGATCGGGCCCGGTGCTGCTGGAACTGCCGCCGTCAGCAGGGCCATGACCCCCCGGCGCCTTCCCATCAACGCCAGCGGTGCTGAAGCGGTTGTGGGCCTGTCCGGTGCCATTGAGGGCTTCGCCGTGGGCTTGATGGCCACCGGGCTGGCCCTGCTGACCCTGGCGCTCACCGTGGTTCCCCAGCGCCTGATGCAGCGCCCCGCCGGTGCCGGGGTGATTCTGTTGCGGCTGGATTCCCGCGGCCAGCTGCGGCTTTGGAACCATGCCGTAGCGCCGCAGGACCTGGGCGCGGTGTTGAAGCGGCTGGCCCGGCAGCGCAGCGATCTGCGGCTGCGGCTGGTGAGCGATCCCCAGGTGCCCTGGGGGCAGGTGCAGCAGCTGGTGGCACGGCTGGAAACCGGTCCGTTGCCCCTGGAGCTGCAACTGCCATGAAACGCTTCCGGCGCCTGGCGGCGACATGGCCCGGGCCGCTGCAACAGCGGCTGGCGGCTTCCACGCCACTGCTGTTCGCCTTGCTGGCTGCGGTGCTGCTCCATCTGCTGGTGCTCTCCTACCGCCAGCTGCGCGCCGAGCGGCCGCTCCAACCGCGTCCGCCGCAGCTGGCCGATGACAGCCCCGAACTGCTGCGGTTCAGTCGCCGCCAATCATTGGAGGAGTCGCTGCTGACCGTGCCGCTGCCGCCGCTGAGCAGCCTGCCGCCCGAGCCTGCTGTGCGATTCCTGCCGCCATCCTCCGGCCTTGCTTGGGCGGCTCAGAGTCCGGAAGAGCGCCGGCCTGGGGCTGGCCAACCGCGGATTCCAGGGCTTTCGGCCGCTGGGAGGGCCGTCCCGGTGCCGCGCCGGGGCCGGCGCCCGCTGCCACCGGGGACCATGGCGTCCACCCCAGCCGCGGCAACCATCAGCGCGAGTGCCACCTCTGGGCCCGATGCCGCCCTGGCCGCCCTGGAGCTGCTGCGCAGCCGGAGTTGGCCTGATGGCGAGGAGCCTCCGGCAGGGGGCGATTCCGCTGAGAGCGACATTCAGTTGTGGCGACCCGGGGCTGAAGCCGCTGAGCCCTATCGCCGGATCTGGGGGCGGGCCGCAATGGTGCCAGGCTTCCCGGGCCGGGCCAGCGGCCTGCCGGCCGATGTGGTTCTGCGCCGACTCCCCCTGGCGGCCCTGAGCCGGGGCCAGGGGTTTGCTCTGCGCCGTCAGGGAGTGCTTCTGGATGACCGGCTGCTGTTGCTCTGGCCCGATGACACTGTTCTCTGGCTGCTGCAGGCCCCTCTACAAGCGAATGGGCCGAGGCCCCGTTGAGTTTCCGCACCCAACGCTGGCGGGCGCCTGCCATCTACAGGGCCCATTTGTCTCTGGCGCATGTGCCTGTCGTTGGTTCAGGCCCTGGCGCCGCCGGATCTGGGAGTCCGGGGCCGCCGGGAACCAGGTTCAGCCAGCTGGGATGAAGTCAAAGACCAGGAGATCCGCCTCATTGTTGAAGGTATGCATGTTCCTGGCGGCCAGGCCATGGATCAGTTCCTCCACCCAGGGCAATTGGATCGTGCGTTCTTCTTAAGCGTCGGCGGCTGTGAGCATTTCGGGGACGGTTCCCCGGGTTTACTCGACTGATCAGGGCCTGGAGTCGGGCCTCAGTTCCCTTGCTTGCCCAGGGTCGAGTAGCCCTCGGAACAGCCGCTCCATGGCCTGCGCCAGCGTGGGTTGATCCAGCAGGCCGTAACTCAGCCGCAGGGTTGCCTGGCCCGCCTGCGCCGCCAGCCCGAAACTCTCGCCGGGCAGGGTCGCCACGCCATGGTCGAGCACCAGGCGCTCCATCAGGGCTTCACCAGAACGCGACGACTTCACCGCCAGCAGTCCATAAAAGGCCCCGTCCGGAGGCGCCAGCAGAGAGGCGGCCAGACCCTGGGCCTGGGCTGCCTGGAGGGCTGCCAGCAGTTGGCGTCGCCGTTGGCGTAGGGCCGTGAGCTGGTCCGCCAACCAGGGAGCCCCAGAGCTGAGGGCGGCGATGGCGGCTTGCTGCACCAGCCTGGGGGGACAGATCAGAATCGTGTCCTGCACCTTGGCCAGGGCGGCCATCAAGGAGCTGGGCACGGCGGCATAGCCGAGGCGCCAGCCGGCCATGCCATGGGACTTGGAGAGGGAGTGCAGGGTGATCGTGTGGGCCCCGGCTCCGGCAGCGGCTCCTGGGCTCCAGTGCGGCACATCACCATGCACAAACACGGCATAGGCCTCATCGCTGATGTGAAAGAGGCCGTGCCGGGCGCAGAGGGCATTGATTTCGGCCAGCACGGCGGCCGGAATCACCACGCCACTGGGATTGTTGGGCGAGATCGTCACGATCGCCCGGGTGCGGGGGGTGATGGCGGCCGCCAACAGAGCTGGATCGGGGATCAGCCCGGCGCTGGGGGTGATGGGTCTGCCCCCGGCCAGCTGAACCGCCATCACATGGTTGAAGTAGTAGGGCGCAGGCAGGATCACCTCATCGCCCGGATCACAGATCACCTGGGCCAGGGCGTTGAAGGCCATGTTGCTGCCGGCTGTCACCAGCAGGGAACTGTCTTGGAGATCCAGGCCCCAGCGCCCCCCCAGTTCGGTCTCGATTGCGGCGATCAGGGCTGGATCGCCCGCCATGGGGCCATAACGATCAAGGTCGGCGGCCTGTTGCGTATGGACAGCCGCCGACTCCAGCGCCCGCAGGAGCGCCTGCCGCACCTCCGGTGGTGGTCCCCAGCCGACCATGCCCTGGGCCAGGGACAGGCAGCCCGGTCGGCGCGCCATCAGGCGGCCGACCAGAGGAATCACGGGGCTGAGCACGGTGCCGAGCCGGGCGGCGGCCTGCGGTTGGCGGCTCTGAGCCGCGACGGGCTGGGGCTGCATGGGCTGCTTCTGTGTTGACGCTGGGAAACCAGTCTGGGGATCGCTGATTGGTGGCTGGGGGGTTGGGGCCATGGGGCTCTCCAGCAAACGGGCGGATCGGTCCCCTCAGCCTCCCACCGGTAGCAGCAGTTCCAGCCGAGCCCCCCCGTCTGGATGGTTGCCGGCCTGGACGCGACCGCCGTGGGTGAGGGCGATCTGCTGGACGATCGCCAGGCCCAGACCACTGCCGCCCCGGCGACTGCGCACCCGGGAGGGGTCGCCGCGGTAGAAGCGCTCGAACAGGCGTTCCTGGTCTTCCTCGCTGAGTCCGGGCCCTTCGTCCCGCACCGTCAGCAGACACCACTGGTCCGTGGACTGCACCCGCACCCACACGCAGCCCCCGTCCGGGCTGTAGCGCAGGGCGTTGTCGATCAGGTTGAGCAAGGCCCGATGCAGCAGCGACCGATCCCCCTGAATCTGAATCTCACCGCCACCACCACCACCACTGCCACCACCGCCGTCGCCACCGGAGTCTGGGTGGCTGTCGTGTGGGCGATTCAGCGGTTCCGTGCCGGGGGCACTGGGGTTGGCGTTGTCATCGGCAGTGGCGTTGTCATGGGCCTGGACGACGGTCTTGTCGCTGGTGTTGGTTGCCGTGGGGGCCTCGCTATTGCCGCTGCTCTGGCTCAAGCCCTGGCTCCGGCCGACCACCTTCAGCTCGAGCCGGATGTGGCGTTCCTCCGCCAGGGGCCGCAGCCCAACCCACACCTGCTGCACCAGCTGCGGCATGTCGACCTCGGAGCGCCTCAGGCCATCCCGGGGCAGCGTGTTTTCCAGGCGCGACAGTTGCAGCAGGTCGCCCACCAGCTCCTGCAGCCGCAGCAGTTCTCGCTGCAAGCGTTCCACCAGCACCGCATTGCCGCTGTTCACCTGGGCAGCCAGGCTGTCACCCACCAGCAGCAGGGCTGTCAGGGGGGTCTTGAGTTCGTGGGCCACATCGCTCACCCAGCGCTCCTGCTGTTCGAGCTGGGCTTCCAGGGAGCGGCGGCTCTGCAGCACCAGGGCCACCCAGCCGCCTTCGCCGGGCAGGGCGAAGAGCACCAGCTCCTGGCCTGAGCGCTGCCATTCCAGGCGCTGGGTGCGTTGGCGCAGGCGGGCATCACGAATCAATTCAGTCAGTTCCGGTGCCGGGCACACCCGCGTCAACGGCGGCGTGTGCATCAACGCCGCCCCCAGCACATCCAGCAGTCGTTCAGCCCGGTGATTGATCAGAATCACCTGGTCGGCCGGATCAACGATCAGCCAGCCGCTGGGACTGGAGTTGAGCCAGCGGATCAGCTGGGTGCGCTCCAGCCGGTTGAAGGGCCTACGGCCCGGACCCCGTGGCCGCGGCAACAGCAGCCCGATGCCGAGTCCCAGCAGCGCTGCCAGAAGGAAACCCACTCAGCCAAACCGGTAGCCGAAGCCCCGCACGGTGATCAGATGGACCGGGGCCGAGGGACTGGCTTCGAGTTTTTCGCGCAGCCAGCGGATGTGGACATCGACGGTTTTGCTGTCGCCGAAATAGTCCATACCCCAAACCTGCTCCAGCAATTTGTCGCGGCTCCAGACCCTGCGGGGATGCTGCATGAACAGCTCCAGCAGCCTGTACTCCTTGGGGGAAAGATTCACCTCCAGTCCATCGCGGGTGACGCGACATTCGTCCGGGTAGAGCCGCAGGTTGGCATGTTCCAGCAGCAAGGGAGCCGCCTCGGTTGCCGGTTGGCTGCGGCGCAGCAGGGCCCGGCAGCGGGCCACCAGTTCGCGCATGCCGAAGGGCTTGATCAAGTAGTCATCCGCACCCACCTCCAGGCCCACCACCCGATCGGTCTCGCTGTCGCGGGCACTCACCATCAGGATGGGCGTGCGATTGCCGGCACTACGCAACTGGCGGCAGAGATCCAACCCGCCGAGTCCCGGCAGCATCAGGTCAAGCACCACCAATGCAAAGCCGCCCTCGGCGTTGGCCCGCGTGAGGGTGTCGAGGGCATCGCGGCCATTGCCGCAGGCAGTCACCGCAAAGCCTTCCAGGGCCAGGGCATCACGAATGGTCTCGCGGATCGTTTCATCGTCTTCAACGACCAGCAGGGAAGGTTGCATCCCACCATTGTGGGTCGGCAGGTGGTCGGTCCAGAAGAGGGTGATCACCGGGGGGGCAGATGGCTGATCACCAGGCGGCGTTGCCCATCGAGACTCAGCCAGCCTTCCTGGCGCAGCACGCCGATCACCCGAGTGACGGTGACGCGGGTGGTGCCAAGGGCGCTGGCCACCTCCTGGTGGGTGAGCCGTAGGTCCAGCCGCAGCCCCTGGTCACAGGCCTGTCCATATTCGGTGGCCAGAAGCTCCAGAAAGCCCCGCACCCGTTCTTCCACCCGGCGCAGGCCCATCAGCGCCAGCAGCGACTGCGACTGGCGATAGCGCTTGGTCACCGCCTGCAGCATCGCCACAGCGAGGCTGGCATCGGAACGGATTTCCTCCAGGCTCAGGCACAGCAGGTCGGTGTCGCAGAGCGTGCGGGCCTCGAAGGCCTCCACATCGGTGAGCGGTTCGCCGAACGGTTCACTCGGACCGGCCAGTCCCAGCAGCAGGTCGTCGCCGTGGATGGTGATCGCTCCGAGCTTGACCATGCCGCGCACCACCAGCCAGATGCTGTTGCGCAGCATCGGCACCTGACTGCCGGCCGCCAGATGCACCAGGGTGCGCTTGCGGTAGCTGGCCTCGAGGAATTCGCGGAAAGCTCCGCTGCCGGCAGCGCCACGGGACGGCGTGAACACCATGAAAAGCCGTGCAAACGGGTTGGCAAAACTGTATGGAGAGCCACCGAGAGGTGGGCAAAGGGGTGATCATCATTCGGTTAAGAGCTGGCTAAGGCGATCCAGTCAGGGTCGGCGTTCGGCGCCAGGCCCCAGGGATGGCCGGGCTTCTGGCTGGCTGGTTTGGACTGGGGGCTTGGCTGCGGGATCCGGCCTGGGCTGGGATCCGGGCTGCTGCGGTCGCGCTTATTGCCGTGGGTCGGCTGCCGCAAGGCCCGCGCCCAAGGTCGTGGGTTTTCATCGGGGAGGTCCGATGGGCAAGCCCGGCCACCACTGCTTGCCGCCACCACTGCTTGCCGCCAGCACGGCTTGCGGCCAGTACGGCTTGCGGTCACCACGGGTTGCCGCCAGCACGGCTTGCGGTTGGTCCGAGGCCAGCCCGCCCTGGTTGCTCCAGCTTCTCCCCCCAGTCCTCGGATTTCCGCCAGGCGGCCGCGGGATATCCGCCTGCGCCGAACCCACCCCCGGCGCTCCAGAGTGAGGGCCGGTCTGTGGAAGGCGATTCAACCGTGGTGAGGAAGCAACCCCTGCAGCGGCTGCGCCGCTGGCTCCATCAGCGCCTGTCGACCTGGGCTCAGCATCTGGCCCCTGCCCCGGTTGAACCAGCTGCTCCCCTCCAACCTGCCGCACCAGGGCCAGCCGACGAGTCCTTTGAGGCTGGCCCAACGATCACGATGACGTTGCCCAGCCTGCTGCCGACCGCAGGCACCCTGGAGTTCATCGCTGATCGGGCTGCCCTCTGTCCTGGCCTGCGGGAACCGCTGAGCGTGGAGCAGGCAGTGCTGGCCAGGGATCTGACGTTGCTGAAGCGCGAGGCCGCTGACGCCTTGGCCGCTCTCGGGGCCGCCCATGCTCTGGTCACCTCCGCCCGTCTGGCCCAGGTGCAGGTCCTCAGGCCCCTGGTCGAGAAAGGTGAGGTGCCTGGAGAGGCGCTCAAAGCCCTCGCCGCCGACTATCAGGGCTGGCAGAACGATCAAGTGCGGCTGTTCGATGCTCTGGCCCTGGTGATGCGGATGCAGGTGCCCCAGGGGCAGGTGCTGGAGCAGGTGGATCCGGCGCTGCGGGAGCAGGCCAAGCAACATCTGGCCTCGCTTTCGGTGGAATATCAGCGTCGGCAGCTGCAGCACCAGATCAAGCGCCAGGGCTGATTCTGATCGGCAGCCTCAGCTGTGATCTTCCGGTTTGGAGGCAGCGGCCGGGTGTGCCGAGCCCATGGGTGGTTGACGCGTTCCCCCCTGAGTTCAGGGCAACGCCCGCCACTCACTTGCTGCCCCTGCAGGCGCCAGCGGCGCAGCCCAATTTCAGATGGTCACGCCGGCTGGCCACCAGCGTTCGGCCCCGGCGGCCATGCCTGCTGAGACCGTGGCTCCCGACCCCGAGGCCGGCCGGCGCCGTTCCCAAGTCTTGCCTGGGCCTGGCTCGGGCCGTGGCCCTGCAGGGGCTCCTCGGGAGGGCACCAGCCTTGGAGCAGCCAGCCGGCCCCAAGAATTGAAGCCTGGAGCAGCAGGCAGGTGGCGATCGCTGCCAGCTGTGAGTCTCCCTTGCTCAGCACGACGGACTCCGGCATCAGTTGGGGCACCCCATCCCAGCAGCGAAGGCCACCGGCCGTTGGTTGTGTTCATCACATCCCGGTGCTCGCCAGCTGCAAGCGCCCATGGTCTGGGGGCGTCTTGATTTTTTTCAGCTCAACAGGATTGTCTGGGAAATCGCCTTACGGTTCAAGGGTGATCGGTGGGATCTGGCCCTTGGTTGGAACCGCTGACTCCCTTTCTCCCCCTTGCCACCCCCACCATGACCCTTGTGCAGGCGCCCACTCTGGGCATTGCGCGTTATGCCAATGACCGCAATAAGGAAAGCTGGTCACACGCCTCGGATAACGATAAAAATGTGATCATCCGGGCGGTTTACAGACAGGTTCTGGGCCAGCAGTATGTTATGGATAATGAGCGACTGAGTGGTGCTGAATCTCTGTTCAAGGACGGGGCGCTGAGCGTCAGAGAATTCGTGCGAACTGTTGCCAAGAGCGGCCTCTATCGCTCCCGTTTCTTTGAAAATTGCAACGCCTATCGCTTCATCGAGCTCAACTTCAAGCATCTGCTCGGCCGGGCCCCTCAGAACAAGGCCGAGATGCTCCATCACTTCACGATCCTGCAGGACCATGGCGTTGAAGCTGAGATTGATTCCTATATCGATAGCGCTGAGTATCAGGAGCGCTTCGGCCAGGATGTGGTGCCTTATCTGCATGGCTGGGACTATTCCAGGGGCCATCAGGGCCGTCAGTTCTCCTGGTTGATGCAGCTGGCCTCAGGCGCTGCCGCTTCTGTCAAGGGCGATCGCAGCGGCATTCAGGCGGCCCTCAATCGGCCCCTGCATCAGAACCAACCGGTGGCCGTGCGTGGCGCCGCTGCTGCGGTGATCATCCGCAACGTGCAGCTGCGCCGTGACTACAGCGGCATCAGCACCGACGGGCCATTCCGGGCCACAATCTCCGATCAGGCAGGTCTCTATGGCGGTGAGACTCCCGGAGCCGCTCCCAGGAGTGCCTCCCAGGAGCATCGCCAGGCGGCCCTGAGGGTGTCGCCAGCGCTGCGCGGTACCAATGCCAGTGGTTCCAGGCTGGTGACCATCAAAGCCACCGGCATCGCTGATAACGACTATGTTCGCAGCGGTTCTTATGTGTTGCGCGTGCCCTTCAGCCGCATGAATGAGGCACTGCAACGGGTGAGTCGTCTGGGTGGCCGGGTGATCGATGTGGTTGTGAGCTGAGGAGCGGTCCCTGTCGGCCCTGGCGCCATGAATCCCACCCTTTCCGCGCGATTGAGGGGCTGGCAGCAGTCTCCCTATTGGAGAGTGCATCCTCCGGCCCCGTGGGCTGTGCAGATAGCACCCGCCACGGCCCTGCTGCACCTGCCTGCCGCGCCAGCCCCAGCTGGTTTGCCGCCAGCTGATTCACTCCCGGCTGGTAGCGAGGCTGCTGATTCCCCAGCAGTGGTTTCGCAGGCGGCTTTCGCGCCGACGGCTAATGCGCTGGCAGCTGTTTCGTCGGCTGCTGTTGGGCCGGCAGCGGAGGCGTTGCCGGCCCTTGGCGCTCCTCCTGGTGCTGCGGAGCCTGTTGGGGGCGCCACGGCTGGTGAGCGGACTGCCGTGGTTTTGGCAACCGGGGCTCAGGAAACCGGGGCTCACGAAACCGTGGCTCACAAAACCGTGGCTCAGGCCGCTGCGGTGCAGGCAACTGCGCTGCAGGCGAACGCAGCAGCAGCGACCTTCCATCGGACGCACCCCTGGCCGGTAGCCGCGGGGGCGTCCCGATTGAGCCCGACCAGTCAGCACTCGCCCTTGATCGGGCTGCTGATCCTGGCCCTCGTCACCCTGCTGGAGGGCTGGCGGGCAGTCCGGTTGCTGATCCGCCAGATCCATGCGATCTGGGTGGCTCCGGCCGCCGGGGCGGGCGGGTTCGCTACGGCCAGCTTCGGCCTGCTGTGGCCGTTCCCGTCGTCGTGGGCGGCGGGGAATTGCCTAGCCCCCCACTCCATCGTTCTGCTTGATGACCCAGAAAGCTCTGTGAAGCCAGAGACAGCTGCCAAGGAGCTGCTTCAACGCAGAGGGGACCGGGCCGTTGCTGAATGGGATTGGCAGCCTATGGAGGCATCTCGGTAATCCAGTCGCGTTGGTTGATCATCGAAAACTTCGGCCAAGTCCAACACTTGCAGGAGCCCTGGGAGCACTTCGGGCCGTTGCGGGCTACGCCTGAAGCCAGCTGTTGATCCCGGGATCGAGGCGCCACAGGCGCCATGAAAAAGCCCCCCTCCTGCACAGGGGGGCCAGCCATGGTGATCACTCGTGGGTGATCACTGGGCGATCGACTACTTGCCGATGCTGTTGACGGCGTTGCGGGACTGGCTGAGGATTGATCCCTTGAGGGGGATGAAACCGAGCACTTCGGCGCGGAACTGGTTGCTGTTGGTGAGCAGATGCTCCATTGCCTTTTGAATCACCTCGGCTTTTTCACCGTTGCCGGTTTTGTAAGCCAGGATCCAGGTCAGGGTGGAGATGGGGTAACTGGCCTCGCCGGCAGGGTTGGCGTCTTCACCGGCCAGCATGCCGTCGAGACGGATGTTGTTCAGGGCGGCGGCACCGCTCTTAGCGTTGGGCTTGACGAAGCGACCGGCCTTATTCTGGACAGAGGCAGCCTTGATCTTGCCCTTCACGAAGGCAAGGCTGAGGTAGCCGATCGAACCGGGAGTGTTGTTGATCGTGCCTGATACACCCTCGTTGCCCTTACCACCGACACCCACGGGCCACTTGACGCTCTTGCCTTCGCCCACCTTGCTCTTCCACTCCGGCGAGAAGGCCGAGAGTGAGTTGGTGAAGGCGAAAGTGGTGCCGGAGCCGTCCGAACGGTGCACCACTTTGATGGGGCCGCTGCCGCACTTGAGCTCCTCCCAGGTGTCAATCTGGCCGAGGAAGATACTGGCCACCTGCTTCTGGGTGAGCTTGAGGGCCGGGCAGTTCGCGTTGTTGTAGGCCACGGCGATCGTGCCGCCGGAGGCGGGAAACTGGATCACACCTCGTTTGACCTTGGCCGCATCGGAGGCCTTGATCGGCTCATCGGTGGCGCCGAAATCGACGGTACCGGCGATGAACTGCCGCACCCCGGCGCCCGAACCCACCGACTGGTAATTGACCTTGACGCCCTGCTTGGCAAGGCCGATAAAGGAGGCCTGATAGAAGGGGGCGGGGAAGGTGGCCCCAGCACCGTTGATGGTGGCGGCGGCCAGAGCAGCAGCAGTGATGGCCAGACCGCCGCCGAAGCAGGCGGTGGTGCCGAGGATCAGGGCCTTCTTCGCGAAGGTCATTGCAATGCCAAGGATGGAGCTCTACCTGATTAGCGGCCAGCCGACCCCGGGGTCGTTATGAGCTGTTTAAGAGCCGCTCAAGATCCGCCCCCAGGGGGGCAGCGCCGGCTCTCGGACGAGACTCCGCAAGTCCAGGGTCCGCCAGGGTTGTCTCCAGCCAGGACTGGACTCCCGCAGCAAATCCCGCCAGAGCTGGCGTCGCCTTTGGGGCCGCTGCAGATCGACGGATTCAAGGCCCCAGCGCTGCCAGCAGCGCTGGGTGTCCTGCTTCAGCAGCTGGGCGAGTATCGGCAGATCAGCCAGGGTGCCGGCCGGGAGCTGGTCGTCGATGGCTCGCCGGAGTACCTCCAGGTCATGCAGTTCACCGAGCAGATCCTGAAGCCCGCGGAAGCGCCCGGCCCAGGCACGGCAGCGGGGGCCTGTGTGGCTGAGGAGATTCTCGAGGGCGTAGCGGGCGTGTTTGCACTGCTTGCGCAGATCGTGCACGTCCGCCACGGGGCCGTCGGGCTCCAGCACCGCCCAGCCGGGATGCTGGAAGATGGTTACCAGCTCGGGCGCCTGCCATTCGCTGAGCCACTCCCGCAGCGGCCTTTGGCCCAGGGCCGTGAACTGCGGCGCCTTCTGCCAGCGCTGCAGCTGGGCCAGGAGATTCAGGTAGCTGCCGCTGCGCAGGGTTTTCTCCACCTGGTTCTGGGTGTGCTGGCGTTCCCGCTGCAGCTGGCGCAGCATGGGCTCCAGTTGCTGGCGCTCCCCCGCTGGCAGCTGCGGCAGCAGGTTGCGCTCCAGGTGGGCCCTCAATACATCGAGATCCCGGGCCAGCCCAAGCCGTCGGGCGACCCGGGCGATGCGCTGATCCCGTATCGCTTCAGGCAGCTCCAGGGCCGGGGCGAATTGGCGCAGGGCCGTGCGCAGGCGGCGCATCGCCACGCGCATCTGATGCAGGGGTTCCGGATCGCGATTGGCGACAACCTCGTTCTGCAGGTCCACCAGGCGACGGCTGGACCGTTGAATCAACCCCAGGGCGAACGCACCGTTGGTGAGGGTCCGTGGATCGCCGGGGGACTGCCCCGCAGAGGCCATGGCCAAGATCTCCCTGTTGATTCGACTTTGCGCCCCGCCCCAGCATTCCGGGGTTAAGGGAAGGTTGTCCGCAATCTTTCGACCCGGGCTTGATCTGCCCTTAACCCCGAACCTGGGGACTGAGATCTAGCCTGCGCCAACATTATTAGCAATGCCGTGGCAAGTGATGACAGTGTCGCTGGTTCCCCTGGCGTCAAATCTCCGATGGAGGCCCATGCCAGTTACCGCGGCAACGACTGGTCTCCTCAACGGCTGCTGTTCCATCAGAACCTGGAATCCTTCGCCGAGCGGGTGGGGTTGATTGTGGCCCTGCAAGGCAACGGCAAGCTCAGCCAGGAGCAGGCCTATGCCCAGATCAGGGCGATCTGGAAAGAGCTCAAGGACAGCAAAGGCAACCTGATCAATGGCAAGGGACCCGCGGCCTGAGCCCGTTCGGCTGCCTCGCGGGGCTTGGCGTACCACGCAGATGTTGGTGGTATGGACCCACCCTGGTCCCCTTGCCGTTTCCTGTCTGATTGGCATCTGATTGTCCCGTCAAGAGCTTGATTGACGCCTAGAGCGAGAGCGTTCCAATCCCCAGCATTCCGGTCCAGTGCCGTGTCATCCATTTGCATCAGATTCGCGGCGGGAAAGGCGATGGATCGGGCGTTGGCTGGGGCTCGCAGTTGTAGATCGCTGGGTTCAGTGACCCGCGGTTGGTCTAGCCCCATGATTTCAGGGGGGGATGGGCGCGGCCGGATCAGTGCGGCCTGAGACTCCCTGCTACAGCGCGGCCCAAGCCGCATGGACAGCCTGCTCCGAGAGGCCGTACCGACCCCGGGATTGGCTGCCTGCTGCATCAGGAGATTGCTGAAACATCTGTCTTGGCCATGGTTCATCGCCTCCTCTACCCCGGAAATCCAGCGTTCAGCGGCTTTGACCTGACCGGCTGAACGCTCACCAGTCTGTGGAGGGGAGCAGCCTTCTCATGACTCCCAGGCACGACGCTCCACGGCCACGATGCTCGCCGGACGCTCAGCCCCTCCGGGGCTCATCTGGGGTGCGGCGGCACCGGGGGCTGGCTTTGGAGCGGGCCCATGTCCAGGCCGCAGCCATACAGGGTGAGTGGCGCTGGGCGGGCCAGGGCGGCGCAACGCAGATCAGCGGCCTGGGGCGTCTTGAGGCTGAGCAGCAGGATCGTCTGCCCCGGTGTCAGATCGAGATGGTCTTCGCTGCGCAGGCGGCGGCCCGCATACCAATTGAGGCTGGGGCGTTCCGCCTCTTGCCAGAGGCGCACCTCGGCTGAGCCCTGCTCCGCCAGCAGTCCGGCCAGCCGCGGCACGGGCCAGCGTTCCTGGAGCTCCCATAGCCACAGGGGGCTGGCCAGCAGCAGCAGCAGGGCCAGCCAGGTGCCGAGCACAAGCACCAACCCCCCCAGCTGGCGCTGCACTAGAACCGGCCGGGCTAGCAACCAGCCCCCTGCCACCAGCGCAGTGCCGAACACCAGGGCGATTGTGGCGGCGGGCCGCAGCGGCGGTATCAGCCCCACCAGGGAGGCCAGGGCAGCGGCCAGCACCAGTCCGCCAAGCAGGCCCCAGAAGTCCGGCAGGCGGGCAAGCCAGCCGGCGCCGGGGGGGAGGCGGCGGCGATCCAGCAACCAGGCCAGCACCGGTCCGCAGACCAGGGCGAAGGGGGGCCAGAGCAGCAGGCTGTACCAGGGCAACTGGGTGCGCAGCGGCAGCACCATCAGGCTCATGGCCAGGGTGAGCCCCAGGCACCAGAGTCCAGCCCGGTGGTGGCGGCCACGCCAGGCCAGCGCCAGGCCGAAGGACCAGCAGGGCAGCCAGGGCCAGCCGCCTTCGAGCATCTCCAGGGCGGCGCTCCAGGGGCCGTCGCGATGGCCCTCGATGGCCGTGCCGATGCGGGCATAGCCCTGGCCAAGCCACATCTGCAGGGCGCCGTCGCCGCGCACCAGCCAATGGCCCAGATGCCAGGCGAGGCCTGGCGCCAGGCCGGCCCCCAGCGCCAGGAGCAACAGCAGCCACTGGCGGGGCCGTAGATCCCTCTCCAGGGCGCGTAGCGCCAGGGCTGTGATCAGTACGGGCAGGGCGGTGGGGGCCTTGAGCAGCAGCAGGGCACTGCCGGCCAGGCCGGCCAGAGTGCCCCAGAGCAGCACCCGGCGCCAGGAGCCCATGGTGCCGAGCAGGGCCCACCAGAGCAGGGCAATCGCCACCAGCTGACTGCCGTCGAGCATCACCCGGTGGCCCTGGCGCGCCAGGGGCATCAGGCTGAGGGCGATGGCCGCGGTGGCCAGGGCTGTCGTGCGCTCGCCGGGGCGCAGACGCCACTGGATCAGCCCCAACAGCGGCACGATCAACGACGACACCAGCGCCGGGCCGAGGCGCAGCACCCATTCCGGTGGCAGAACGGTGGCGGCGATCGCGCTGGAAATTGGGTTGCTGAGCGGGGGCGTGGCTGCCGGGCTGAACAGGCGCCAGAGCTGGATGCAGGCCGCGATCAGCCAATGGATCAGCGGTGGCTTGTTGAGATAGGGCTCACCCCAGTAGGTGGGCCAGAGCTTGTCCGGCCAGGGGGCTTGGCTCGTTTCCAGGGCCACCCGGGCGACGATGCCCTCGTCCCAGTCCACCAGGGGCACGCCGCCGAGACCGACGAGGGCCAGGCTCAATGCCAGGAGCCAGAGCAGCAGCAGGCCTGCGGCCAGGCGACGAACGCGATGTTGCCAGACCCGCTGCCGGCCATTGCCCATCGAAGATCCATCCGGTCGGCCTGATCATCCCGCGAAAGCTTCCGCACCCTTCAGGGCCGCTACTGGCTGCAGAGGGCGTCGCAGTTGCAACAGGGTCTGGCGGGCTTCGCGCTGGATCCGATCCTGCTGTCAGCGGCCCCAACGGGGTCCGTTGTGGTTCAGCTCTGTTATCGGAGCCCTCCAGGCGGGTGCGGCTGAGATTCGGCTCCGGCTGCGCCCGTTGGTCAGCCCCCCGAGCCTGTAGCAGCGTTTGATGCCGCAGCCCTGGGCGCGGCGCTTGAGCATGGTGCGCCCGGCTTGCGTACCCGGCCCATCGATCACGGTGCTGTCGATTTGCTGCTGGCCCCTTGCTGCTGGCATCGCAGGCCACCTCGAGGGCCCGAGGCTGGTGCGCTGCAGGGACGGCAGCTGCCAAGAAAAACGCTCTGGGTTGCCCGTGGCCTCAGCCAGAGCCCTGAGTGCCTCGACACCCTGACTGCGCTGAACACCTGACTGCTCGGACAACCTGACTGCCCTGACAAAAGGGTCTCCACCGTTGGGGCCGCGCCTTCGCGGAATAGCGAGCGCTCCACTGGACGCGGCTCAGATCGGCCGGCACCAGGGTCCTGGCCTTTGGTACGCCTGAACTGCTGGGGTATTGCGCGGTTTTGCGTGGAAGTTTGCGTTTTATTTGTGCGCCAGCATGTTGTGGGGCTTGAGGATGCATGAACGAAGCGGGCTTGCTGTCATGAGCGATGGGTTCTCTGTAAAAGGATTAGCGGTGACGAGGCTTGATCAGCGAAGCCCAGTCAGGCTCTCCCTTGGCGTCGAACGCTGGAGACAACGAGGTGCATTCCTGTTCAATGTGTACCGGGGACAGGGGCATGGGCTGGTTCGGCGGCGCAAGTCGGAAGCCCCGGTACGACAGGTTCAGGGTGCGCAGGGATGGCACTTGACCGGCAGGCGACGCCCTTGTCCTGGGAGGCCGCATCGGTTGCGAAGTCCTGGATCGGATTCATCAGCTGCCCGGATCTCCCCATTCATCGGCAGAAGCAGGTTGAGAAGAGATGGCTTGTAACTGATGGACCAGGCCATTGCGCTTGTGATAAATTAGTTTCAAGTGATTTCAGCCTGGTCGGGCGCAGCAGTAGCGCCAGCCATGCCGTTCACCCCCTCTGCCCACCCCCACCTGTAGTGGTTGGAGCTTGTAAGCGGGTTTGCACATGTAGGGCCGCTTCCGGTACTGAAAATGCAAATGCTGCATGCATTCAGGTGTTGTGAAAGCTCGTGAAGGCTGCGTGTGCAATGCTGATCTGCAGTAAGATGCATCGCGTAATATTCAGCGATTTCGATTAGGTTTGCTGCGTAACCGCTGTCTCGCTACGGCGGTCTTAGCCTCGGTTCAGTTCAATCCCCGATCTTTGGAAATCTTCAGGAGGTATCAACGATGAATGAGCGACTTCGGATGCTCCAGCGTCAGCCACGGCGCATCACTATCACGCTCAGCTATCACGTTCATGAGGCGCTGCTGACGCGATCCGAGGAAGAGGGGCGCTCGGTTTCCAACCTTTGCGCCTTTCTGTTGGAGGATTCGTTGCGGCATGCGGCGGCTTTGCCTCTCGCTAATGGGCCGGCTCAGGCGGATTCGATGGGTATGGCAATGTCCTATTCAATGGACAAAAAAGTCCGCGGCAATGGTCATCTCCGGTGAAGCTAACGCTTTGCGTGAGCCAGGATGGGATGCTTGTCGAGCGTCCCATCCTGGCGCTTCGGCTGTTGGCGTCAGCGCTGCTCTTCTCGGCGACATTGGATTCAGTGTTCAGTGTTCAATGTTCAGTGTTGAGTGCTCAGTGCTCACTGATTTGGACAGCCTGGGATCAATTCGCTGGTCAAACAGGATTGGATCGTTGCGCTGGCTCTGATGGGCGGTTTTTGTCTCCGATCTGGTTTCAGGCCGATCATCCAGGCCCTATCCAGGCGTGTGGTGGTTTTCAGTCGCGATTGAAAAGGGCGGATCGGCGGTGAATTCCCAGTCCTGAGGCAGGAACAGGGAGTAGCATTTTGAGACGATTTTCAGGTTGTTTGCTTTGCGGGCAACTCGTCTTTTGGCCGACGTTCCTTCCGATGTCCCCAAGCTGCCTGATTCCCTCCAGTTGGAGGTTGATCCCTTCCGCCTCGATCCAGCCCTATTTCCCAAGCGAGAGGAACTGGAGCTTCCGGCCGAGACCCATGCTCTCCTGCTACAGCTGGCTGCACGCTGCGGCCGTTCCCCCAGCGAACTGGCCGAACATCTGATCAGTCGCAGTCTGCAAGCACAAGACCAGTTTGGTGACGAGGAGGATCAGTCCAATCCGTCGCTTCGATCCTGAATAACCAGCAAGATACCCACCTTGCCGGAATGGGCTCCCGTTGGCCGGATCTCGGCCTCCAAGCACTTGATGCTGCCGTCCTGGCTGCGGATCGCCACTGAGCGGCGCACCAGCTGATCCACGCCATCCAGCACCGACCGGGCCGCGTCGCGCAGATCATCGCCTGGCCAGGAACGGCCATCGGGTTTTTTGTTCTGCGTTCCGGGTGCAAAAACTGTGGCCGGCAGGCCTTCAATCGCCTGCGGGCTGTAGCCCATCAGGGCACAGAACCGCTCATTGGCTTTCACCACCCGCAGGTCTCCATCCAGGCTGGCGATGGCGAACAGGTTGGTTTGTAGGACTGATTCCAGGGTGGCCGCCAGTTCCTTGGCCTGTTCTTCAAGGCTGCGCAGTTCAGTGATGTCGGTGAGGGTGCCCACCACCACGTGGTCGCCGCTCTCCTGCAGCACCTTGGCCGATTCCTGCACCCAGCGCACCCGACCATCGAGGCTGGTCAGGCGGTAGGACACCGACCAGGAACCCTGATCCAGCTTGCGGGCTGCTTGCACCGCCTCGCGGTCGGCCGGGACGATCGCCTGCTCCAGCAGGCTGGGCTTCTGACACACTTCGGCGGGAGTCCAGCCGCTGATACCGCGGATGCGCTCACTCATGAACAGCAGCTTCTGCATGGTGGGATCCTTCTTCCAGACAGCCACCTCCAGGGCGATGGTGAGACAGGTGAACTCGCTCAGCGCGGCCTCAGCGGCCCGTCTCAGGGCGACCAGTTCGGACACATCGGTCATGGAGATGATCACGCCCAGTCGCTTGCCGTTCTGTTCCTGGTAGGGCATGAACTGCACCAGGTACGACACCTCTTCGCTGCTGGCCTCACTGCTTTGGCGCGTGCCGCTCCCCAGCACCGTCAGCAGCGTTTCCCGCAGCTCCGGCAGGGGCACGGTGGTGGGCACCCCGATCAGGGGCTGGCCGATGTCGCTGGGGACGAGGCCGAAGACCCGCACGGCAAGGGGGGAGAAGCGAGTGATCCGTAGATTGCGGTCCAGGATCACCATGCCCTGGCTCAGGGAGGCCTGGATGTTTTCCAGGTCGGTGTTGAGCCGCTCCGTTTGATCGTTGCGGGTTCGCAGCTGCTGATTCAGGGTGGCGAGTTCTTCGTTGGTGGCCTGGAGTTCTTCGTTCGAGGCCTCCAGCTCTTCATTGGATGCTTGCAATTCCTCGGCGGAGGCCTGCAGTTCCTCGGACGAGGCTTCGAGTTCTTCGTTGGCATGCTCCAGTTCACTCAGGGATCGCTGCAGGCTGTCCTGGCTGGAGAGCAGTTCCTGTTCCAGCCGTTCGATCTCCTTGCCGAAGGCCGCGTCCCGCTCACTCCCATTGCCAGCAGGGGGATTGATTCCGAGCGACTCCGACTTCTGATGGAAGGACAGCAGGGTGAGGCTGCGATCGCCCACCTGTAGCGGTGAGGCCACGAGGCGAATCGAGGAGTTAAGATCGCTGAGGTGAATCGGCTTGCTGCTGGCGTCAGTCCGATCGGCCCGCACCAGCAGAAACAACACCCGCGCTTCCGCCTGCAGTTCAGAACGCAGGAAGGCCGCGGCCGAAGCCGTCATCTGGCCCTCCGGCAGGCGGCAATAGGGGCTGACATCCCCGATCACCTGCACCAGTTCGTGGTTCTGATCCAGCACGAGACCAGGTGTGCTGAGCTGGCGAACCAGCACCTCCAGCAAGGCCACATGCTGCTCTGGCACGCTCGGACGCAGTGCCGCGATCCGGCTCACGGCGCCGCTGGGCTGGAAAATCTGCTGCGTCTGCATCAGGGTGCCGGGGGAGAGCGGTTTCCTTGGCTGCTGGGTGCGGAGATAGAGGCGCTGGCCAAAGTTGGCGGCGGCAAAGCCAGGGATGCGTCCGCTGATGGCCTCGGAACCGCCCAGAAACAGCAGACCACCGGGCCGCAGGCCAAAGGAAAACAGATCCAGCACCCGTTCCTGCATGGTTTGGGTGAGATAGATCAGCGTGTTGCGACAGGAAATTAGATTGAGATTGGAAAAAGGTGGGTCATTGCAAAGGTTGTGCCGCGCGAAGACGATGCAGTTAAGTAGTGTCTTGTCGACTTCTGCTTCGCCATTGTTTTCACTGATGAAGCGCCTGCGCAGGTCTTCCGGAATCTTTTTGGTGGCCGAAAGTGGATACAGGCCGCGGCGAGCGATCGCCAGGCTCTGTTCATCGAGATCAGTGGCGAAGATCTTCAGATACGATTCCAGTCCAGCTGGATGGCCGAGCAGCTCACTCACCAGCATGGCGATCGAATAAGCCTCTTCGCCGCTGGCACAGCCCGCCACCCAGATCCGTAGCCGTGTCGATGAGAGCGGTTCTGGCAGCTTGCTTCGCAGCAGCTCACGCAGGGCTTCAAAGGCTTTGGCATCGCGGAAAAACGAGGTGACGCTGACCAGCAGGTTCTGCACCAAAGCCTGGGATTCATCCGCATGGGTGCCGAGCAGTGGGAGGTAGTCGCTGATGCTGCTGACGCCACGAATGGCCATGCGGCGTTGCACTTGCCGGCGCAGGGTGGATTCCTTGTACTGTGAGAAATCGATCCCGCTGATCTCCTTCAGCTTGGTTGTCACGCTGCTGAGCAATACGGTCTGTGGCTCTGGCAATGCATCGCCGATCCAGACTCCCCCAGTGCGGATCATGTCGCTCAGCCGTTCGCCGATTGCGGCGGCCTCCAGCACCAGCTCGGCGCCACCGAGGGAGATGGCGGCCATGGGCATGCCGTCAAACTTCGCTCCCTGGGGCGACTGGGCGATGGTGAGGCCGCCAGCGGCCCGAACGGCTCGCATGCCACGGGCGCCATCGGAACCGGTGCCGGAGAGCACCACGGCGATTCCTTTGTCTCCCCATTGCTCCGCCAGCGATTCGAACAGCAGGTCGATGCAGGGACTGGGCCCGAAGCGTGGCAAGGGCTCGCTGACCCGCACTCGACCATCTTCAAGCGCAAGATCGCAATGGGGGGGGGCGATCACGATCACGCCAGCCTCGAGGCTGGCTCCATCAACCGCCGAGACCACGTTCAGGCTGGTGACCCGGGCGATGAGATCGACCAGCTTGCTGGGATGGTCTGGCGAGAGATGCTGGACCACGATGTAAGCAAAATGGCCCGGCACCACGATGTGGCTAGCCAGTTCCTGAAGGGCTTCCAGCCCCCCGGCAGAAGCCCCGATCGCCACCACATGATCAGGCCGCACCGATCGCTTTCCCATGTTGCGTTTGCCGATTGTTTGCGATGCCACCAACCCAACTACTCTGACACAAGAGTAATGTTGGGGTTCCCCCGGTTTCGTGGACAGATCTCAGGGCTACGCAGGGATGAGTTTAGGGGTAGAGACGAACTGCTGTTCGTAGACGATCGGACTGAGGTAGCCGATCGTTGAATGACGGCGCTCGCGGTTGTAGTAGCCCTC
>JAPLIB010000007.1 GCA_026389335.1 Cyanobacteriota bacterium
GGATGGCTGGTCGGGATCCGCTCCTCGATCGAGACGTAGGAGAACAAAGAGCTACTGCGCTCCTGTTGGCCTCGCATCAACGAATGGGCAGCTGCCCAATTCTGGCAGAGGGGGCCGGGTTTTTCAGCGAACTCCTAAGCACAAGCTCCTGGTCAGGGCTGAGGCAGGGTTCAGGTTTGGGGCCGTTGCCTGGGGCAGGCTCATGGGCGGCGGTCGCCACTGCGGTCGGTGGCTCGAAGGCAACGGTTGGGCCTTGAGCCGCGTTCTTGGCTTGTATGCCCATGGCCACGACGTCATCATTAATTGTGCCTTAATCTAACAGGGTTTTCTCTCAGTAGTTCAGGCAATATTTGTCGTGCTCCGGTGTTGGTTGGTTAAGGCCGCGGCCGAGCGGGAGGTGACGGCCCCAGGCCCATGGCGCTTGGTGCCGCCAAATAACGGTTGACGCCAACCCGCGGCTGGGCCTTCCCCTTCGATCTCAGCCGCAATGGCGGTATCCAGCCGCCTCATCGGTGGCCTCCACCAGGGCTTGATCGTTGTTCCAGGCCAGGGCACCCGGCTCCCCTGCCACCAGTGCGCCCGTTCCCGTTCCCGGCGCCCTGCAATGCCGCAACCGCCAGTTGTTGGCTTGGTTAAACTAAGTCCACGTTGTCATCGCTGTCCGTGCGCCAGGTCAACCTGCACGAAGCCAAGACCCACCTCTCCCGGCTGGTGGCGGAGGCGGTGGCGGGCGAAGGCTTTGTGATCTGTAAAGCCGGCAAGCCGCTGGTGCAGGTCACGCGGTTGACCGGCGCTGAGGACGCATCCACTCCCCCCCGGCGCCGCCTCGGTCTGCTGGCGGGTCAGTGCTCGGTGCCCGACGACTTCGACCGGATCGGTGCCGGGGAGATCGCCGATCTGTTTGAGGGCCTGGCGGTTGCCGCGCCCAGCTCCGGCGGGCTGTGAAGCTCCTGCTTGACACTCACCTCCTGGTCTGGGCGATGGGCGAACCGGCCCGCCTCGGGCCCGCCCTGCGGGAGTTGCTGGAGGATCCGCAGCACACCCTGTGCTTCAGCGTCGCCTCCCTCTGGGAGCTGGTGATCAAGGCGGCCCTGGGGCGCGAGGGGTTTCAGGTGCAACCGTCGCTGCTGCGGCGCACCTTGCTGGATGCCGGCTTCGTGGAACTGCCGATTGAGGCCGCCCACGTGTTGGCGGTGGCCCAGCTGCCGCCCCTGCACCGCGATCCTTTTGATCGTCTGCTGCTGGCCCAGGCGGAACGGGAAGGGCTGTTGTTGCTCACCGCCGATGCGCTGGTGGCCCGCTATCCCGGTCCGGTGCGCCATCAGGGCAGCTTCTGAGGGGTTCAGCACGGATGGCCTGGTCAGGACCTGCCGGGTCAGCGATCACTCCACAGGCCAGAGCGGCACCACCTGGCTGCGGCGCATGCTGCTGTCGAAGGTCGCCAGGGGCAGACCGTGGGCCAGGGCGGTGGCCACGATCAGGCGATCGGCTGGGTCGCCGTGGAAATCGGCGGGCAGGGAGTTCACGCAGATCACCACCTCGCAGTCGAGAGGCAGCACCGTGATCACGTCCGCAGCCGCGGCTCGGCGCAACCAGTGTTCGAAGGGCCGATCCAGCTGCAGGCGCCCCTTGGCTTGCAGCAAGTTGCGCTGAACCGAGCAGCCACCACAGCCAGAGGTGGGTGTCGAGCAGAACGGTCACTGCAGGGCTTCAAAATCGCCTGCCTGCAGCACCGATTCCTCCGGGGATGCCAGCAGAGAGCCACTGCCGCGCAGTTGTTCCCAGGGTCGGGCGTCCTGGCCGGCTGGCCCCGGCGGTGGCGACAGTCGGGCCACGGCCTTGCCGCGACGGCAGATGGTGATCGGCTCGCCACCGGCCTCCATTTGCCGGATCAGCTCCAGACACTGGGCGCGGAAGGTCGTGACGGAAATGTCCATTTTCCGATCTTAGTGCCCATTTTCAAGCAGTCGGCTTTCGGGGATGCGTTCTCCCTGGTCTTTTGGCAGCCCGCCCCACCCGCTCACGCCTCAGCTGAAGTGTCTGTAGCCGCTGGTTGTTGCGCGCCCCCCATCGCCCGCGCTCCAGGGAGCCCCATCCGCCCAGCCCAGAGCCCCCGCCTCCCCCGCCACCAGCTCGCCGATCGGCGTTGTGCCAGGCAGGGCCGCGATCAGGGCCTCGGCCCAGGCCGGCGCCAGGGCCAGCACCAGCTCGAAGTCCTCGCCGCCCCCCAGGCACCAGGCCTGGGCCCGGGGCAGGCTCGCCATGGCTGGATCGAGGGGTAGGCGGCGGCGATCGAGCCGGGCTGAGCAGCCGCTGCTGGCTGCAATCGCCGCTGCCGCCGCCGCCAGCCCGTCGCTGCTGTCGCAGCCCCCCACCCGCCAGGGTGCTGTCGCCGGGCGACTGGCCATCAGGGCCCGCACCGCATCGAAGCGGGGCACAGGGCGCTGGTGGGCGGCGATCGCCCGTTGCACCAGGGCTGGATCCAGGGTCTCGGCGCCGATTTCGCCCTGCAGCAGGGCCAGCCCCAGGCGACTGAGGCCGTGGGGGCCCGAGCACACCAGCCGGTCGCCGGGGCGGCCATCGCCGCGGCGGATCGGGCCGGAGCCGGGGGCTGCGGCGGACAGCGCCAGCCGCCCGATCGCCGTGATCGCCAGCAGGCGCTGGGCGCCACCACTGCAGTCGCCCCCCAGCAGCACGCCGCCGTAGGTCTCCAGGGCTTCCCTGAGGCCGCCGTACACCCCTTCCACCCAGGCCCAGGGCGTCGCGGCCGGCGCCACCAGGGCCACCGTGATCCCCACCACCTCGCTGCAGCCCATCGCCGCCAGATCCGAGAGGTTGGCCGCGGCTGCCCGCCAGCCCACATCCGCCGCCGCGGTGGTGCTGTCGCTGAAGTGGATCCCCTCCACCAGCACATCGGTGTTGACCACCAGCGCTGGGCTGCCGCCCGCGGCCGCGCTATTCCCGGGCAGCCACAGCAGGGCGGCATCGTCGGCGAACTGGCCCGGGGGCGCAAAGGCCCCCAGTCGGCGGATCAGTTCCCATTCGCCCAGATCGGCCAGGGTTTCCTGGCGCTCTTCACCGCTGGCGTCGCCGTTGGGGCCAGGCGCCAGCTGTTTGGCCCTTACGGTCCTGGCAGCTCCGTCCTGTGCTGCGCGGTCCATCGCCCTCAGGCGTGGGGCTGCAGGTTCTCGGCTCCGTCGATCACCGTCGCCTTCACGATGCCGTCATCGGCGGTGAGCTCCTCCATCACATCGAAACCATCCACCACATAACCGAAGGCGGCATAGCGGCCATCGATCAGATTGAGGCCGGCGGGGGTGAGTTCGGGCTCAAACAGGAACAGGAAGAACTGGGAGGAGCCGTCACCCAGGCTCTCGTCGGAGTGGGCCCAGCCCAGGGTGCCCTTGGCGTTGAACGGCAGCACCGGCTCCGCCTTGAACATCCCCAGTTCTTCGAAGGTCTGGTTGTAGAAGGGCAACGCCTGGCCCGGCACCATGATCTCCAGCGGCACGTTCCGCTCAGCCTTGGTCTGGGGATCGATGTAACCGTCGGCGTCGCCGGCGGGATCGCCGGTCTGCAGCACGTAGAAATCTTCAGCCCGGATGAAGGGCAGCTTGTCGTAGAAGCCCCGCTGCACCAGGTCCACGAAGGCCCCTGCCGTGAGGGGTGCGTTGTAGCCGTCCACCACGGCGATCAGATCGCCCTTGGTGGTGGTGAGCCGCACACTGGCCCGGCCCAGCAGCCTGGGTAGAGCGGCGTACTCATCGGGAATCGTGAAGGGGAAGGGACCCACCAGCAGCGCTTCGGCATCGCCGATGCTGGTGAGCACGTCACGGCGGGCTGCGAGGAAGGCCTCCCGTTCCTGGCCATCCGCTGTCGTCACCAGCGTCTGCAGCTGGTCGGACAGCTGGGCAAACAGCGCTTCGGCTTTGTTGCGGTCGGTTGGGGGGAAGCTGGCCAGAATCGCCTCCCGTTTGGAGGCGAACAACGACTGGCTGCGGCGCACGCTTGAGGCCAGGGACGGCCAGCGCTTGGCGCGCAGATCGTCGCTGGTGGCTTCCAGCCGGTGCTGGATTTCCTGGAGATCCTTCTGCTCAATCGGCAGAGCGTTGCGCAGCAGGGCCGAGGGATCGGTCACCGCATTGCCCTGGGGCAGGGCCGCCCGGGCCTCGGGGACCGCCAGCAGCAGGATCAGCAGCCCGGCCAGGCAGGCGGCGCCCAGATGGCCGCAGGCCTGAACCAGCGATCGGCCGATGGGTCGTGTGACGTTTCCTGCAATCCGCTTGGCCCTGACGAACGCTGGCTTTCTGCCCATGGTTCCCCTGTCATTGAGCGGACTCTGGCACAGGTGCCCAGCTGGATTGGCGGTTCGGTCCAGGGGCCTGGCCGGTAGCCAGACGTACAATCGATCGGATCCGAACCGCCGGAATGATCTCCAGCAACGATTTTCGAACCGGAACCACCATCGAGCTGGATGGCCAGGTCTGGCGGGTCGTCGAGTTTCTGCACGTCAAGCCCGGCAAGGGCTCAGCTTTTGTGCGCACCAAGCTCAAGGCGGTCCAGGGCGGCAACGTGGTGGACAAAACCTTCCGCGCCGGCGAAACCATGCCCCAGGCGGTGCTCGAGAAGGCCACCCTGCAGCACACCTACATGGAGGCTGAGGATTTTGTCTTCATGGACATGTCCTCCTATGAGGAGACCCGCCTGACGGCCAAGCAGATCGGCGATGGTCGCAAATACCTCAAAGAAGGGATGGAGGTGAGTGTCATCTACTGGAATGGCAAGCCCCTTGAAGTGGAGTTACCCAACTCCGTCACCCTCCAGGTCACCCAGACCGATCCGGGTGTCAAGGGCGACACCGCCACCGGTGGTACCAAGCCCGCCATCGTCGAGACCGGTGCCCAGGTGATGGTGCCCCTGTTCATCACGATCGGCGAGAAAATCAAGATCGACACGCGCACCGATAACTATCTCGGCCGGGAGTCCTGAACCGCCATGCAGCTCGATCACGATCAGCTTCGCGCTCTTCTGGCCCTGCTTGGCGAAAGCGACATCCAGGAGCTCTGTCTCGAAGGCGACGACTTCCGGCTTGAGGTGCGTCGCAATCTGCCCGCCACCGCACCGGTGGCGATGGTGCCGGCTCCCGTGCTGGCTTCGCCGCCCTCGCCGCAGGCTGCTGCTGCTCCGGTTGCCACCCCTTCGGTGCCGCCGCCGGCCCCCCCGGCCGTTCGCAGCGATCTGCAGGCGATCACCGCCCCCATGGTGGGCACCTTCTACCGTTCGCCGGCCCCTGGCGAACCGGCCTTCGTCGAGGTGGGCAGCCGCATCAGTGCCGGTCAGCCCGTCTGCATCCTTGAGGCGATGAAGCTGATGAATGAACTGGAATCGGAAATCAGCGGCGAAGTGGTGGAAATCCTGCTGGAAAACGGCACCCCGGTGGAATTCGGCCAGGTGCTGATGCGCATCAAGCCTGCCTAGCCCAGCTCCCGCGCGGTGGCGAGCGCCGCCGCCATGCTCTGGGGCCTGGCCAGGCCCTGACCGGCGATGGCGAAGGCGGTGCCGTGATCCGGGGAGGTGCGCAGAAACGGCAGACCCAGCGTGGTGTTCACCGCCGCATCGAAGGCCAGTAGCTTCAGCGGGATCAGGCCCTGGTCGTGGTACAAGGCCAGGTAGCCGTCCGGTCCACCCGCTCCCGTGCGCCAGGCCGCCGCAGCCTCCAGCCAGCAGCTGTCGGGGGGCAGAGGGCCCTCCAGTCGCGCCTCGGGATGGCGCCGGCGCCATTGGTCCAGGCAGTCCAGCAGCCAGTCCTGCTCCTCTCTACCCAGCCGCCCGCCCTCGCCCGCATGGGGGTTGAGGCCGGCCACCACCAGCCGGGGCCGGGGTTGGAAGCGCTGGCAGAAGGCCAGCAGCACGTCCAGTTTGTCGCTCACCAGCTGGGCATTCAGCTGGCCGGAAACGGCCGCCAGCGGAATGTGCGTGGTGGCCAGCAGGGTGTTGAACCGCCAGGGGCCGGCAGCGGAATGGGCGGTGAACAGCATCGAGGCCGAAGCCACCCCGGCCAGTTCCGCCAGTCGTTCGGTCTGGCCGGGATAGTCGTGGCCGGCTGCATGCCAGCTGCTTTTGGCGATCGGCGCCGTCACCAGGGCGTCACAGTCGCCGTTGAGCACCAGCCGGGTGGCCTCGCTGAGCCATTCGAAGCTGGCCGCTCCCGCGGCGGCGCCGCTCTCGCCCGGCGTGATCGCGTCGGGGAGGGGCCGATCCAGGATCTCGAACTGGGCGGGATCCGCCACGCAGCAGCGGCCGCGGAGGTGGCGGTAGCTCTGGTTCAGCCATTGGCGGCAGCCCACCAGCACCACCTCCCCCCGGGGCCTGACCCCCGCCTCGTCAGCCAGGGCCCCGAGGGTGACCTCAATGCCGATGCCCGCTGGATCACCCAGGGCGATGGCAATCCGCCGGGGTCTGGGTTTCGATGGTGGCTGATCGCCGTCGTACGTGCCGATGCTCCGTCTGCTGCTGCTGGGATCCATCTTGCTGGTGATCGGACTGAGTTTCCGCAATGGTTGGGTGGTCGTGAACTGGAACAAGCTGTTCACCGACATCAACCTGCCGTTCCTGGCCCAGCCCGAACCGGCGCGGACGTTTCAATTCAATGGCCAGTGAGGCCTGTTGAGCGGCTTCTTCGCCACCCGACCGCTACTTGAGGGTCTGGGGCCGGCCGCGACCGGCGGCCAGCTCACGCGCTTCGCAAGCCCCGGTTCGGGCCGACTGGAAGCGGAGAAGCCGGAGCCCCGATCGCTCAGCCAGGCCGGAAGCGCTGCGCTGGCTGAAACCAGCCCCTGATGATTCGTCAAGACCGCCGCCTCAGGCTCTGCCCACCAGCTTCTGGCGCAGGTTCTTGATGCGGTCACGCAGGTTGGCGGCTTCCTCAAAATCGAGATTCTTGGCGGCACTCTTCATCTTCTCCTCCAGCTGGCTGATCAGCTCCGGCAAGGCATCCAGCGGCACTTCGTTGTGCTCTGCCTGTTCAACGGCCTGATCCAGCTGATCATCATTGAGCCGCCGCGAAGTTTCCAGGAAGGTGAGGATTGAGTTGCCGGCGCGCTTGCCAGCGGGGGACGGCGTGATGCCATGCCGTTCGTTGTGGGCATGCTGAATCGCCCGACGCCGTTCTGTTTCGGAAATGGCCCTGGCCATCGAATCGGTGAGATTGTCGGCATAGAGCAGGGCCTTGCCATCCACGTGGCGGGCGGCGCGGCCGATGGTCTGAATTAAGGAGCGCTCGGCCCGCAGGAAGCCCTCCTTATCGGCATCGAGAATCGCCACCAAGGATACCTCGGGCAGATCGAGTCCTTCGCGCAGCAGGTTGACCCCCACTAGTACATCGTATTCGCCATTGCGTAGATCCTGAAGGATCTCAATGCGCTCAATCGAATGGATTTCAGAGTGCAGATAGCGCACCTTGACCCCATTTTCGGCCAGGTAGTCGCTGAGGTCTTCTGCCATGCGCTTGGTGAGGGTGGTCACCAGCACCCGCTCCCGGCGGTCCGCTCGCAGTCGGATTTCACCGAGCAGATCCACCACCTGGCCATCGCTGGGGCGCACCTCCACGATCGGATCCAGCACCCCGGTGGGGCGGATCACCTGCTCCGCAATGTGACCCTCGCTCTGGGCCAGTTCCCAGGCCCCAGGGGTGGCGCTCACGAAAATGGTCTGCTTCGCCTTCCGCCAGAACTCCTCTCCCTTGAGTGGCCGGTTGTCGGCGGCGCTGGGCAGGCGGAAGCCATGTTCGATCAGCACCTGCTTGCGGCTCTGGTCGCCGTTGTACATCGCCTGCAATTGGGAGCAGGTGACATGGCTCTCATCAATCACCAGCAGCCAATCTTCGGGGAAGTAATCGATCAGACATTCGGGCGGTGTGCCCGCCTCGCGCCCAGCCAGATGGCGCGCATAGTTCTCGACGCCATTGCAGTAGCCCACCTGTTCCAACATCTCCAAGTCGTAGGTGGTGCGCTGCTCCAGGCGCTGGGCTTCCAGCAGCCGGCCCTGGAAATTGAGCACGTCGAGTCGCTCCCGCAGCTCTGTACGGATCTCCTTGATCGCACCCTGCAGGCGTTCCTTGGGGGTGACGAAGTGCTTGGCTGGATAAATGTTGATCGTATCGAGGCTCTGCAGAATCTCGCCCGTTGTGGGATCGACGTAGCGAATTGCCTCTACCTCGTCGCCGAACAATTCAATGCGCACCAGCCGATCTTCGTAGGCCGGCCCGATCTCGAGTACATCGCCCCGCACCCGGAAACGACCGCGGGAGATCTCCACGTCGTTGCGCGAGTATTGGTTGTTGACCAGATCCCGCAGTGAGCCCCGCAGATCCAGGCTTTCGCCCACCTTGAATTTGACCGCCGCCTTGAGATATTCCGAGGGGATGCCCAGACCGTAGATACAGCTGATCGAGGCCACTACGATCACATCGCGCCGCTCAAATAATGAACGGGTCGCCGAGTGGCGCAGCATATCGATCTCTTCGTTGATCGAAGCCGTCTTGGCGATGTAGGTGTCCGAAACCGGCACATAGGCTTCGGGCTGGTAATAATCGTAATAAGAGATGAAATATTCAACCGCATTGTTGGGGAAGAACTCACGCAGCTCATTGCAGAGCTGGGCCGCAAGGGTCTTGTTGTGGGCCAGCACCAGGGTGGGCCGACTGGTGCGGGCGATCACATTGGCGATCGAGAAGGTCTTGCCGGTGCCGGTAGCGCCCAGCAAGGTCTGATAGGGGTCACCACCATCGACCCCGGCCACCAGGGTCTCGATCGCGGTGGGCTGGTCGCCCTTGGGTTCGTAGGGGGCGTGAAGCTGAAAAAGCATCCGACCATTCTGGGGCCGCAGGCGTGGATTGCGAGGCGGAGGAGAACCGCCAGACCAGACTTGCCTCTGCCCCTGGGTAGCTCAAACCAGCAGGCCGACCAGCGAAGCCGCGACTCAGACCAGGGGCAGACCGCTCACCAGGGCCGAGGCGCGGGTGAAATCGACATCCAGGTGGATCAGGCGCAGCACCACGGTGGAGATCACGGCGTAGGCCACCGCACCGAGCACGGCAGTGATCAGGCCGTTGCGCAACCGGAAACCGGGGATCAACCAGGCGGCCAGCCCGAACAGGATCACGGTGATCAGCCAGTTGAACAGCCAGGAGATGGGTGTGACCAGCCCCCCCAGGCTGGTGATCAACCAGGGCAGGGCAAACAGGGCCTTGAGCGGGAAGATCAGGAGAGAGCCGAGCAGACCGATCACCACGGCGGCCAGCAGGCCGATGCCGAAGTTCTCGACTTCCACGCCCAACGGCAACCAGGCCACGAACAGCAGGATCGCGGCACGGATCGGCCACTGCAGCAACCAGATGAGCGCTCCCATGGGTTTGGCCTTGAGGATTCAGATCAGCAACCTAGGCAGAGCCAACCCGACGCACAACGCACTGTCGCAATTCGGGAGTGGCGAGCCTTGCGCCGCGACCCGGAGCCCTGGCTGACGGCCTGGATCGACGTGGCACAACAGTATCCAGAACACTGTCCCGGACCTGACTGGACGTCTCCACCAGGGCACCGGAACAGCGGGGGACGCTGCCCGCCTCAGACGAGGCCGGCGACGGAGCTGGGCACCGGGGTGATCGCCTCTCGCAGCCCACGCACCACAGCCAGCATCGCCAGTTCATCGCTGAGCCGGTTCACCGCTGAGCCGATGCCCACGCCAGCTGCTCCGGCCGCCAGCGCCAGGGGCACGGTGGCACTGGAGAGGCCGGAGGCGCACAGCACCGGGCAGGCCAGATCGGCCGCGGCAAGGGCCCGGCTGATGGCATGGGCCGCCGCCAGGGTGGGAGCCGCCTTCTCGATCAGGCCAAGCACGCCAGGGCTGAAGGGCCGGGCACTGGTGCCGCCCTCGGTCTGGATCAGATCGGCACCAGCGGCCACCAGGTCCAACGCCAACTGTTCCTGTTGATCAAGGGGCAACACGTGCGGCACCGTCACTGAGAGCACCACCTGGGGCAACAGCTCCCGGGTGCGGCGGGTGAGTGCCAGCACCTCGGCGGCGGAAAAAATACGGCCCTCGGCGTAGAAGGCATCAAAGTTGCCGATCTCCACCAGCTGGGCGCCAGCGGCGACGGCCGCCGGGAAGAGCTCGGGATCGACAGCGGACACGCAGATTGGCAAACCGGGAGCCGCCTCAGCCACCTGGCGCACTAGGGCGGCATCACAAGCGATGTCCACCAGATCGGCGCCACCGGCGGCGGCGGCGCGGGCGATGGCCAGCACGGCAGCGCCGTCGTGATTGGTCAGGCCAGCGATGACCTTGAGCAGGCGGCGTTCCTCGATGGCACGGGCCAGGGAAGGGGGCAGGCTGGAGAGACGCGTCATCGACGGCGAGCGGAATGGCTGAGCCGATTCTCCCATCCGAAGCCAGCAGGGAGCCCAGCCGCTGGAGCGCCGAGCATCACCGGCTGCATCGCCATCTGCGGCGCCATCCCCAGCTGCTGCCCCAGGGAGCTTCGCTGCTACTGGCGATCTCGGGTGGCCAGGACTCGATGGCGATGCTGGGCCTGCTGCGGGATCTGCAACCTCTGCATGGGTGGAGGCTGCGGCTGTGGCACGGCGATCACGGCTGGCGGGTCGAGGGCAGCCGCCAGGCTGAGGAGCTGGCAACCTGGGCCCGGAGCCAGGGGCTGGTCCTGCACGGCGAGCGGGCCCCGGCCAGCGACGGGGGCGACCCTGGCTCTGGCGACAACGAAGGGGGCCGTCAGGAAGGAGGCCCTGAAGCAGGCGGCGGCCAGGAACGTTGCGGCAAAGGCCGTGGCAATCGCGAAGCGATCGGCCGCCAATGGCGCTACGACTGCCTGGCCCACGAGGCGCTGCGGCAAGGCTGCCGTCGTGTGCTCACCGCCCACACCGCCAGTGACCGGGCCGAAACCGTGCTGCTGAATCTGGCCCGCGGCAGCCATTGGCGCGGCCTCGCCAGCCTCAGGGCCAGCCGCCCGCTGTCCTGTCCCCCCGGTCAGCGGCCGGCAGACGAACCGCAAAGCGAGGACAGCTTGCTGCTGGTGCGACCCCTGTTGCTCTTTTCTCGTGCCGATACGGCGCGAATCTGCCGACAACAGGGGCTGCCGATCTGGCTGGATCCCGGTAATGACGACGCACGACTCAGCCGCAACCGGGTGCGCACGGCGGTGCTGCCGGTGCTGGAAACCCTGCATCCCGGCGCCAGCCTGCGCATCAGCGCCCAGGCGGAACGGTTGGCAGCGGAACTGGAGCAGCAGCAGGAGCTGCTGGACCTGGCCCTGGCCGCCCTCACGCAGGGCAGCGACCCAGCTAGGCCGACCCTGGCACGGCCAGGCCTGCTGGCGCTTTCTTTTGCGGGACAACGGCGGCTGTTGCGGCACTGGCTGGAGCGGCACACGGGCCACGGCCTCGAGAGCCAACCGCTGGACATCCTGCTCTCACGCCTGGTCCCAGCGCGGGGCCCGGGCCGGCTCTGCTTGGCGAATCGCTGGCAGCTGCTCTGGGATCGAACCACACTGAGGCTGATTCGAGACGTTGAGGGCCATGGCTGAGTCCGCCGATCGCCGCAATCCCACCGAACGCTATGGCGCCATCGAAAAGGCCTACTGCGCTGATCAGTGGGCCGAGGTGATCGATCAGGGCCAGGACTTGCTGCAGGAGATCCCACGCAGCAGCGCCCCCATCCCCGAGGGGCTGAAGGAGCGGGTGCAACTGCTGATGGCCCACGCCCATCTCTATGGCTTCAACGATCGCGCTGCGGCTGAAGACCTCTACAGCGATGTGCTCCACAGCAAAGCCGAGCTGGCCCTGCGCCAGATCGCCGAGCAGGGCCTGCAGCAGTGCAGCCTGGGGCTCCAGCCAACCGCCGCCGTGATCCAGGCCGGTGCAACAGAGGCGCGATCCCCGCGGCCTGTGGCGGAAACGGCGGCGGCGGCGTCAGCCCAGACCACGGCGGCAGCCCAGGAGCAGGCGTCAGCCCAGGAGCAGGCGGCAGCAGTGGACAGCCACCGGGCCGGAGTGCCGGACAGCGAGCCGGCAAGGGCCCCAGCGAGCGCCCGTTCAGCCGCAGCCGCTCCTGCCGCTGCGGCTCCAGCGGCCACCAGCTCCTTGGCCATGCCCTGGCTGGTGGCGGGCGCCGCGGTCAGCACGGCAGCCGCCGCAGCCGCCTCAACGGCGCCAACCCCCTGGACCACGGTGGCGACCCCACCGGCGATTCCGGAGAGCAGCCCACCACCGCCCCAACCAGAGGAGACCGCCAGCGAAATCAACGCTCCTGGCAGCGCAGCCAGCGCCCCTGGCAGCGAAGTGAGCGTGCCAGGTGACGAACAAGCCACCCTGATCCCGGAGGTGGTGGAGGAACCGGAACTGTTTGAGATCCATCAGGCCGATCCCAGCCTGGCCGAAGAACTGGAGCTTACGGAGCTACAACCACCAGCCACCATGGGCCTGCCTGACGAGGACAGAACGGCGTCAGCCACAGCGCTGTCGGCCGCCGCCGCGCTTGCCAGTGCCGAAATCCTGCGGGACCAGGCGAAGGCTGGCCCCGCAGCCCAGGCCGAATCCCTGCCGTGCCTGGCCGGGCAGGAGCCACTGGACCGCAATCAGAAGCTGGCGCCAGAACCACGGCAACGGAACCAGGCGCCTGCAGCGCCTGCCTACCCCCAGCGCCTGGAGCCCCCCACGGCGCGGACGGAGCCAGCCCCTGACCTGGAGGAGGAAATGGACGGGCTCTGTGCGCTATTCGGCCATCCTCCAACTCCCGTGGAGGAGGAGGACCCTGAACTGCTGCTGGGGCTGCTGCGGGTGCTGGTGAGCGCCGGTTCAGCCAGCGACGGCGGCTGAACGGCGGCGACGGATCCGACCGTTGACCTCGGGCTCCTCCGCCAGAACCTTCGCCGCCACCGGGGCTGGGGCTGGGGCGGCGACAGCCGCGGCTGTCACCAGCTGCCGCTGGGAAGCGGGCTGGTCGCTGCGGCCCTGGCGACCGCCATCGCGGACAACGACCTCACGCGGTGCACCCTCGCGGCGCCCGCGGGGGGCCGGCCGGCTGTCGGGCTCGCTGTCGGCCCGTCCCTTGTAGGCAGGTGTGCCGGCAGGAGCCGGCTGCACCAGGCAGATGATCAGGGGATCCACTTGCAGCTCACGCCGCAGACGGCGCTGCAGGCCCACTTCCACTTCGCGCTGCACGCCCACCCAGTCGACATCGGGCGCTTTGCCGCCGGTGTTGCGGGAGAGCTGATTCCAGCGGTTCTCGAGCACCCAGCCGATCTCCCGTTCCGCCCAGATCGAGAGCTTGCGGGGGTCGGCGGCGGTGACGACACCGCGCAGATTGACCCGGGGCGGTGCGGCCATCACGCCATCGGTGGTGATCACCGCCAGCAGCGTGATCACGCCGTCCTCGGCCAACTGCTGCCGCTCCTTGAGCACCCGGGCGTCGACGATGCCATTGCGGGAGGCATCGAGCAGTTCGATCCCGGCCTTCACCGGTTCACCCCTGCGGATCGAATCGGGGGTGAGCTCCACCACATCACCGTTGTCGATGATCAGGGTGTGATCGACGGGAATGCCCATCGAGTGGGAGGTCTTGGCGTGGGCGACGAGCATGCGGTGTTCGCCGTGCACAGGCACAAAGAACTTGGGTCGCACCAAGGCCAGCATCAGCTTGTGGTCTTCCTGGAAGCCATGCCCGGACACATGGATCCCTTCGCCCTTGCCATACACAACCTTCGCTCCCATCATCATCAGCCGGTCAATCGTGTTGACCACTGAAATCGTGTTACCGGGAATCGGGCTGGCAGAGAAAATGATGGTGTCGGTGGACTTCACCTGAACCTGCGGATGCTCTCCCCTGGAAATGCGGCTCAGAGCTGCCAGGGGCTCGCCTTGGCTGCCCGTCATCAGCAGCAGGGTTTCGCGATCGGGGAGATCGCGGATCTGCTTGATCGGCACAAACAGATCATCGGGGCAGCGCATGTAGCCCAGCTCCCGCGCCTTGGCGATCACATTGAGCATGGAGCGGCCCAGCAGGCCGACCTTGCGGCCATTCTTCATCGCCAGCTCCAGAATCATCGACACCCGATGAATCGAGCTGGCGAAGGTGGTGATGATCACCCGACCTTCGGCCTGGGAAATATGATGATCAAGCTTGGGGAACACGGAGCGCTCCGGCGGCGCGAAACCGGGCAGCTCAGCATTGGTGGAATCACTGAACAGGCAAAGCACACCCTGCTCGCCATAGTGAGCCATGCGTTGGATGTCGAAGGTTTCGCCATCCACAGGAGTGTGGTCAAACTTGAAGTCGCCGGTGAATACAATCACCCCCGCCGGCGTGGTGATCGCCAGCGAGAAGCTGTCGGCCATCGAGTGGGTGTTGCGGATGAACTCCACCTTGAAGTGCTGACCCACATGCACCACGTCCCGAGGGCCGACGGTCTGGATGGTGGTGCGATCGGTGACACCAGCCTCCTCCATCTTGCCCTGGAGCATGGACATCGCCAGCCGCGGCCCATAGATGATGGGAATATTGAAATTCTTGAGGTGGTGGGGAATACCGCCGATATGATCTTCGTGGCCATGGGTCACCACCATGCCACGGATTCGCTTCTGATTCTCTCTCAGATAGCTAGTGTCAGGCATCACCACGTTGACGCCATGCATGCCATCGCTGGGGAAAGCGAGGCCGGCATCGACCAGCATCAGGTCGTCTCCGTATTCAAAAACGCAAGTGTTCTTGCCAATCTCGTGCAGGCCACCCAGGGGAATCACCCGCAGGCAGGGCTGTTTGCCTTGAGCTGCGTGGCCTTGACCGTTTTGACTCGTCATGAAGGGATAACCGGATAATTCGTTCGTAGTGGACGTAGTGCCGTAGCTGGAAGCAAGCCTTGGCGTCAGGTGGGACGCAGGGCAGCCAGAACCGAATGCAGTCGTTGTCTCACATCGCGCTCAGCTGGGAGAAGGGGAAGACGGGGGGCACCCACCGGCCAGCCGCTGATTTCAAGGGCGGCTTTCACTGGCACGGGATTGGTGGTGCAGAAGAGAACTTTGAACAGCGGCAGCAGCTGATCGTGCAGGGCCAGGGCGGCGGCGTTGTCGCCAGCCAGAAACGCCTGAACCAGGGCGCGGATGGCGGGGCCGACCAGATGGCTGGCGACGCTGACTACACCAACGGCCCCAACGGCGAGCATCGGCAGGGTGAGGGCGTCGTCGCCGCTGTAGATGGCCAGGCGATTGCCGCAGAGACTGCGCAGCTGGCTCACCTCCTCGGTGGTGCCGCTGGCGGCTTTGAAGCTGATCACATTGGGGCAATCCAGCAGGCGGGCGACGGTTTCCGGCGCCAGACTGCAGCCCGTACGGCCCGGGATGTTGTAGAGCATCAGCGGCAGCTCGGGCGCCGCCGCCGCCACCGCCCGGAAATGGGCCTCAAGGCCATCCTGGGGTGGCTTGTTGTAATAGGGCACCACCACCAGAGCGCCGTCGGCACCGAGAGCCGCGGCCTCCCGGGTGGCCTCCACCGCTTCGGCGGTGCAGTTGCTGCCACTGCCGGCCAGCAGGGGCACCCGGCCCGCCAGGGCCTCCTTCACTGCCGCGAACAGCTGGTGCTGCTCCTGCCAGCTCAGGGTGGGGGATTCACCGGTGGTGCCGCAGAGCACGAGCCCATCGGAACCATGGGACACCAGGTGCTCGGCCAGGCGGGCCGCCAACGCCAGATCCACCGCGCCGTCAGCGCTGAACGGCGTGACCATCGCCGTGAGCACCCGGCCGAAGGGGGCCTGGGGACCAGCAGCCGTGAATGCGGCAGAGGTGGAACCAGCCGTACTGGAACCGGCAGAGGTGGGGAGATCGGAGCTCAAGCCGCACCTCCTTGAGCCTGGGGTGCGCCGGCGATCAGCAGTTCGGCGATCTGGATGGCATTGAGAGCTGCCCCCTTGCGGATCTGATCACCGCAGAGCCAGAGCTCAAGAGCCTGCGGATCACTGAGATCCTGGCGGATGCGACCGACCGCCACCGGATCGCGCCCGGTGACATCGGTCGGCATCGGGAAGCGGTTGGCGACGAAGTCCTCGATCAGCTCCACCCCCGGTGCCGCGGCCAGCAACGCTCTGGCTTCCGCCACCGGGAAAGGCGCTTCAAACTCGATGTTCACCGCTTCGGAATGGGCGCGCAGCACCGGCACCCGCACACAGGTGGCCGTCAGGCGCAGATCCGGCAGGGCCATGATCTTGCGGGTTTCGTTCACCATCTTCAACTCTTCTTCGCAATAGCCGCTGGCCTGCATCGGTGAGTTGTGCAGGAACAGGTTGAAGGCCAGCGAATGGGGCAGCACCTCACTAACAGGCTCGCCGCCTTCGAGCACCGTGCGGCTGAGCTGGCGCAGCTCCTCCATGGCCCGGGCGCCGGCGCCACTGGCGGATTGATAGGTGCTCAGCACCACGCGCCGGATCGGCCGCCGCGCCGCCAGCGGCGCCAGAACGACAGTCAGCAGGATGGTGGTGCAGTTGGGGTTGGCGATGATGCCCTGATGGGCAAAGGCGGCCTGAGGGTTCACTTCGGGAACCACCAGGGGCACCGCCGGATCCAGGCGGAAGGCACTGGAGTTGTCGATCACCACAGCACCGGCGGCCACGGCCCGCGGCGCCCACTGCCGCGAAATGGAGCCGCCGGCGGAGGCCAGCACCAGATCAAGATTGTCGAAACAACCTTCCTCAACCGGCTTGAGCGTGAGGCTCTCGCCGCGCCAGGAGATGGACGCACCGGCGGAACGGGGCGAAGCCAGCACCGTGAGCTCGGCCACCGGGAAGGCGCGCTCCTCCAGCAACTGCAGCAACTCCTGACCCACCGCTCCGGTGGCCCCGAGCACGGCCACCTTCAAAGGCCGGCGGGGTAGGCCACCGGGGCAGGCAGAGCGGAGATCGGAGGAAGGGGTTGCGGTAAGGGCGGTCAACGGAAGGGACGGAATGGAAACAGGACTGTCGGAGACCGAAGGGGCAGGGGGCGAAGAAGGCTGCGCTCGGATCCTGGAATTAGGTGAGATGTCACACAACGACCGCCTTGGCCGTTTTGGTTTGCTGCGCTGATATCACGGGTGCCGGAAGGCTCACCGGAGGGACGGCTCGGCCCATGCCGTTACCGCCTGAATCAGGAATATGTCGCACGCTTGCGTCCTTCCGACAATACGCGCCTGCGGCGAACCGGCGGGGGGCGGCCGCGTCACTTTCTAGGATCGCGGGCTGCCCTGCTTGATCGGCCCCGTTCATGAGTCCTGCCGCCGCCAGCCCCAAAGCCGCCCAGACCCCAACCGCCGAGAGCGAGGCCAGCCAGGGCAACGCCTCGCTGCAGGTCAGCACCAGCCCCCGGCCGGGCAGCCGACTGGCGGTGGAGATCGGCGTCACGGGGAGCCGCTGCCAGGCCAGCTACGACGCCGCCCTGGCCAAACTCAGCCGCAGCGTCAAGCTGCCCGGCTTCCGCAAGGGCAAGGTGCCCAGGCCGGTGCTGCTGCAGCAGATCGGCCCTCTGCGCATCCGCGCCACGGCTCTTGAGGAGCTGGTGGAGAGCGCCTTCCGCGACGCGGTGGGCCAGGAAAAGATCGAGGCGATCAGCCAGCCCCAGCTGAACGAGGCCTTCGAGGTGGTGCTCGAACGCTTTGAACCCGGCAAGGCGCTCACCTTCACCCTGGAGCTGGACGTGGAGCCCACGGCCAGCCTCAGGATCACCAAGGGACTGCAAGCCGAAGCCGAAGCGATCAGCTACGACCCCGCCCGGGTCGATGAGCTGCTGGACCAGTCGCGTCGTCGCCTGGCAACGCTGGTGCCCGTGGAGGGCCGCGCTGCGGCCAGCGGCGATGTGGCCGAAGTGAGTTTCAGCGGCATCTTCACCGATAGCGGTGAGGCGATCGCAGGCGGCAGCTCCGAGGGCATGGAAGTGGAACTGGAGGAGGGTCGCATGATCCCCGGCTTCATCGAGGGAATCCTCGGCATGGAGCCCGGCGACAGCCGCACGATTTCTTGCAACTTCCCCGAGTCCTATGCCCAGGCGGACGCGGCCGGCCGGCCCGCGGAGTTCGCGATCACCCTGATTGAGCTCAAAACCCAGGAACTGCCGCCGCTGGACGACGCCTTCGCCCAACAGGCCAGCGACAAGAACAGCCTGGCCGACCTGCGAGCCGATCTCGAAACCCGCCTGCAGGAAGATGCGGAACGGCGTCACCAGGCCAATCGCCATGACGCCCTGGTGGCAGCGCTGGTGGAACAGCTGGAAGTGGAGCTGCCCGAAACCCTGATCCAGATTGAGATCCGCAATCTGATCGAGCAGACGGCCAGCCAGATTGCGCAACAGGGCATGGATGTCAAGAAACTGTTCACCCCGGATCTGGTGCGCAGCCTCGTGGACACCTCCCGCCCGGAGGCGGAACAACGGCTGCGTCGCAACCTGGCGCTCAAGGCCCTTGCCGCCGCCGAGGCGATTGCGGTCGCCGAATCAGACATCGAGGCCAAAGTCAAGGAGGTGAGCCTCGGCCTGAGCGACACCAGCAGCATCGATCCCCAGCGGCTGCGCCTGGCCGTCGCCGACGATCTGCTGAACGAGCGCCTGCTCGCCTGGCTGGAGGCCAACAGCACCGTCACCGAAAAAGCCCCGGCAACCAGCGATGCGGAAGCTCTGGATGACGCCACCGAAGCCACGGTCAGCCCCACCAAGACCGAGACAACGGCCGCCGGCAAGGACTGAGCCCATAGATTGCATCCATACCCAGGCCTGAGAATGTCCGCGTGATCGACGCCCAACCCAACCCGTTCCCGTCCCCCGGTGGCCTGCGGCGCCATCCGGTGCACAGCCACTGGAGCGGCCCCCAGCCCTGGAACGCCATGACCGCGCCGCCCCCCAGCGCGGCACCCGGCATCCTGCCCACGGTGGTCGAACAGTCCGGCCGGGGGGATCGGGCCTTTGACATCTATTCCCGCATGCTGCGGGAGCGGATCATCTTCCTGGGCACCGGCATCGACGATCAGGTGGCCGATTCGCTCGTGGCCCAGCTGCTGTACCTGGAGGCCGAGGATCCGGACAAGGACATCCAGATCTATGTGAACTCCCCCGGTGGCTCCGTCACCGCCGGGCTGGCCATCTACGACACGATGCAGCAGGTAGCTCCCGACGTGGTCACCATCTGCTACGGACTGGCGGCCAGCATGGGCGCCTTCCTGCTCTCGGGCGGCGCCAAGGGCAAGCGGTTGGCCCTTCCCAATGCCCGGATCATGATCCACCAGCCCCTCGGTGGCGCCCAGGGGCAAGCCGTGGACATCGAAATCCAGGCCCGCGAGATTCTGTATCTCAAGGACACACTCAACGGTCTGATGGCCGAACACACCGGCCAGCCGCTGGACAAAATCGCCGAAGACACCGACCGCGACTACTTCCTTTCACCGGCGGAAGCGGTTGAATACGGCCTGATCGACCGGGTTGTCACCGACAGCGGCCTGCAGGCCCCAGACTGACTTTCTCGCCCGGGAGATCCGTGCCCTGGGGCCAGACCAGCCCCATTCAGATCCTTAAGGAGAGCAAACGCCGCTGAGTTCCAGGTGATCCTTGGAATCAGCGCCCGCCCCTGTCCTCTCCTTGTTCCGCCCCACCCGTCGCCGATGGCCAAGTTCGACGCCCATCTGAAATGCTCCTTCTGTGGCAAGTCCCAGGAGCAAGTCCGCAAGTTGATTGCCGGACCAGGCGTCTACATCTGCGACGAATGCATTGATCTCTGCAACGAAATCCTCGACGAAGAGCTGGTGGATGGCCACGGCAGCCGCCCCAGCCCGGAAACCAACCGCCGCACCCAACCGAAGAAAGCGCCCAAGCCGGCCCCAACCCTGGCCCAGGTCCCCAAACCTCATGAGATCAAGGGCTTCCTGGATCAGCAGGTGGTGGGCCAGGACGAAGCCAAGAAGGTGCTGTCGGTGGCTGTGTACAACCACTACAAACGTCTTGCCTGGCAGGGAGACGGCAAGGGGGAAACCGACCAGACAGCCACCCGGCTGCACAAGTCCAACATCCTGCTGATCGGCCCCACCGGCTGCGGCAAAACGCTGCTGGCCCAGTCCTTGGCGGAGATGCTGGATGTGCCGTTCGCAGTCGCTGATGCCACCACGCTCACCGAGGCCGGTTACGTCGGCGAAGACGTGGAGAACATCCTGTTGCGCCTGCTGCAGAAAGCCGACCTCGATGTGGAGCAGGCGCA
This sequence comes from Cyanobacteriota bacterium, assembly GCA_026389335.1. Taxonomy (GTDB): domain Bacteria; phylum Cyanobacteriota; class Cyanobacteriia; order PCC-6307; family Cyanobiaceae; genus Cyanobium. Next base: position 20,266 of record JAPLIB010000007.1, read on the forward strand.
GCGGGGCATCATCTACATCGATGAGATCGACAAGATCGCCCGCAAGAGCGAAAATCCCTCGATCACCCGCGACGTCTCCGGCGAGGGCGTGCAACAGGCCCTGCTGAAGATGCTGGAGGGCACGGTGGCCAATGTGCCGCCCCAGGGGGGGCGCAAGCATCCCTATCAGGACTGCATCCAGGTAGACACCAGCCAGATTCTGTTCATTTGCGGCGGCGCCTTCGTCGGCCTCGAAGACGTGATCCAGAAACGGATGGGTCGCAACGCCATCGGCTTCCTGCCCGAAGGTGGCCAGGGACGCCCGCGCACCGGCAAGGAACGCCAGGTGGCCGAAGCCCTGCGCCATCTCGAACCGGACGACCTGGTGCGCTATGGCTTGATTCCGGAATTCATCGGCCGCCTGCCGGTGAGTGCGGTGCTGCAACCGCTCGACACCGAGGCCCTCGAAGCGATCCTCACCGAACCTCGCGATGCCCTCGTCAAACAGTTCCAGACCCTGCTGAGCATGGACAACGTGCGCCTGGACTTCGACCAGGACGCCATCGCCGCCATCGCCGTGGAGGCCCATCGCCGCAAAACCGGCGCCCGGGCCCTGCGCGGCATCGTTGAGGAGCTGATGCTGGAGGTGATGTACGACCTCCCCTCGCGCCAGGACATCCAGACCTTCACGATCACCCGGGATCTGGTGGAGCAGCGCAACAAGGGCAAGGTGGTGCAGATTCCCAGTGCCAGCCAAGAGCGCGACACCCGGATGGACGAAGCGGCCACGGCCTGAAGCCGGCGCCAGTCCCGAACTTCGGGTCGGGCAATTCCCCCCCTGCCTGCGGGGCCAGCCCAGCGGCCAGCGGGTCCAAGCTGATCAGGCGTCAACGCTGCCTGAACCGCCTTGGCCGCCGCCGACCACCTCCAGGCCCCCCGCCAGCACGGCCTGTTCATGCACCACGGCATCGACCTGGGGGATGGCACCGTGGCCCACTACCTGGAGGGTCGCGAGATCCTGCGCAGTCCTCGTCTGGAGTTCAGCCGCGGCCAGCCGATCACGGCCGTGCCCTACGCACCGGCCGACTGCTCCCCCGCCGGCGTCACCCTGCGGCGGGCCATGGGCCGGCTGGGGGAGCAGCGCTACAACCTGCTGTTCAACAATTGCGAGCACTTCGCCCACTGGTGCAAAACCGGCCGCCATCGCAGCAGTCAGGTCGAAGACTGGCTCCATACCGGCAGCCTCGGCGCCCTGGCCCTCGGTCAGTTCATGCCGGCGGCCCTGCTCACCGGCGCACGGGTGCTGTTGCGCCAAGGACTCAACCTCGATCCCCAGCAGCTGGAGAAGGGCCGCACCCTGGCGCTGCGCAGCCTGGAGCAGATTGATGGGCTGCGGCGCTCCCTGCAGGAGAAGCTGGAACAGGAACTGGCCAAGGCCGAACGGCGCTGGCCCGCCGACGAGGGCCAGGACCAATTTCGGCGCCTGCGGCTGGCCGCCCAGCAATTGGCGGACCAGCTGAGCCAGGTGGAGGAGATGGAGGCCCAGCTGCAGCGGCTGCTGGACGCGGGAGAGGGCCGGTAGCCTGGGTGGCCCGCGGCGTCGCGCGGGGCGCTCTGCACCACCCCGTCCCCCACGGGCGACCGCGATGGCCCAGGCCTACCAGCCCCTGCATCACAAGTACCGGCCGCAGCGTTTTGATCAGCTGGTGGGGCAGGAGGCGATCGCCGCCACCTTGAGCAACGCCCTGCGCACCGGCCGCATCGCCCCGGCCTACCTGTTCAGCGGCCCCCGCGGCACCGGCAAGACCTCCAGCGCCCGCATCCTGGCGCGCTCGCTCAACTGCATCGGCGCCGACGGTCCCACGCCCGAGCCCTGCGGCGTCTGCGAGCTCTGCACCTCCATCGCCGCCGGCAACGCCCTCGATGTGATCGAGATCGATGCCGCCTCCAATACCGGTGTCGACAACATCCGCGAGCTGATCGAGCGCTCCCGTTTCGCGCCGGTGCAGGCCCGCTGGAAGGTGTATGTGATCGACGAGTGCCACATGCTCTCGACCGCAGCCTTCAACGCCCTGCTCAAAACCCTGGAGGAACCGCCGCCGCGGGTGGTGTTCGTGCTCGCCACCACCGATCCCCAGCGGGTGCTGCCCACCATCCTCTCCCGCTGTCAGCGCTTCGATTTCCGGCGCATCTCGATGGAGGCTCTGGAGGGTCACCTGCGCTGGATCGCGGAGCAGGAGGGGATCGGCATCAGCGGCGAAGCCCTCACCGTGGTGGCCCAACGGGCCCAGGGGGGATTGCGCGATGCCGAAAGCCTGTTGGACCAGCTGAGCCTGTTGCCGGCCCCGATCGAGGCGATCGCGGTATGGGAGCTGCTGGGGGCGGTGCCCGAACAGGAGCTGCTGGAGCTGGCCGAAGCGATGGCCGCGGCCGAACCGCTCAGTGTGATTGAAACCTGCCGAGCCCTGCTGGAGCGGGGCCGGGAACCGAGTGCGGTGCTCCAGGGCCTGGCCAGCATGCTGCGGGACCTGCTGTTGGCCGGCGTGGCCCCAGACCGACTGGAGCTGACGAGCGTTTCACCCCAGCTGCGGCCGCGCCTGCCCGAAGTGGCACGTCGGATCGGTAAAGCCAAGCTGCTGCACTGGCAGGCCCAGCTGCGGGGCGGTGAACAGCAGTTGCGCCTGAGCGTGCAGCCGAGGCTGTGGCTCGAGGTGCTGGTGCTGGGCCTGCTGGCCGAGCCCCTGGCCAGCGGACTCGCCCCGGCTCGCCCCACCCCTCAGAGCAGCCCAGGACCCCTGGCCAGCGCCGCCCCGGTCGCCGAAAGCCGCCACTCCCGTTCACCAGCTCAGCCCGGCACGGTGCTGGAATCTGGCACGGCTGTTGTTGGCATACCGGCTGTTGTTGGCATACCGGCTGTGGCACCGGCACCGGCGGTGGGCCTTGAAACGGTGGATGTTCCTGCCGCCATTGGTGTCACAGGAGCAGCCCCGGAGGCTCGTGGTGGTGGCATGGCTGGAGGCGCAGGAATCGCGACCTCTCCGGCGCCGGTGGCCGCCGTTGCTGATGCCGCCCTCACTGATGATGCGGTCGCCGGCCAGGCCGCTGGGGCCGCTGCGGCGGCCAGCCCCGATCTGGCGGAGCTCTGGCAACAGATCCTGGCCGGACTGGAACTGCCCTCCACCCGCATGTTGCTCTCCCAGCAGGCTCAGCTGGTGCGCCTCGACGACCATCGCGCCGTGGTGCGGGTAGCCGGCACCTGGATGGCGATGGTGCAGAGCCGGGTCAGCCTGCTGGAGGGCGCCGTGGCCCGGGCTCTGGGCAGCCCGCGCCAGCTGCTGTTGGAAGGAGCTAGCGAGGCGCGCGCCGGCGCAACGGCCTTGGCGCCGCCCCCGATGCCCATCCGGCCTGCCCCCGTGGCGGCAAGGCCCCAGCCGCCGCTGAACCACCCTGGCACCGCTGGCCCGCCGTCGCCGGCAGCCCCCTCCGTGACCACGCTCCCCGTCAGCCCGGATCAGAGCGGCACCGCTGCCGCGGCCATTGATTCGACCCACAGGCATGCCCCGGCCACGGATGCCGCCAAGCCCGTTTCGACGCCTACTGGTTCGGCACTTCCAGCTTCGGCCCTCGGAGTGTCTGCACCCCCAGTGTCTGCACCCCCAGCGTCTGCTCCTGGAGCTTCAGCCGCCATCCACCCAAGCGGTCTGGCGTCGCTGGCCAGCGAGGTCCAGGCCCAGCACCCTGCACTCAGCGCCCCAGCAGCCAGCAGCCCCGGCGATCCGCTTGCTGCCAACGCGTCCCCGCCAGCGAAGCCAGCTTCCTCAGCGGCCCAGCCCCGCACCCCAGCCCAGCCTGCCGCCAGCGCCGTAGCCCCCGCCGGCGCCCTGAATCAGGCTCTGGGCTTTCCCTCGCCGATCGATGAAAAGGCCAAGCGTCTGGCTGATTTCTTCAACGGCGAGGTGGTGGAGCTCAATGACAGCAGCAGCGCTGAGCAGAACGAAGCGGCCTGATCAGGCGCCGTTTGCTTTGGCGACGCTGGCCCTACCTCTGCGGTCTGCACGTCCGCGGTCTCTCCCAAACGCTGACTCTGCCGCCGCCTTGGCCTGGCAATGGCTCAGGCCTGGCCAGCCTCGGTCGCCAGGTCGGGATCGGCTTCAAGGGCGAGCTGATCCACCATTGAATCCAGGGCTGCCAGCTCGGTCTCGCCATGGGATTCGCCGCCGAGGTGGAGGGTCTTGGCCCACACCAGCCGCTTGGGCAGCAGCGCCATGCGCACGGTGACCCAGGGAATCACCACAAACCAATGCACCAGGTAGACCATGCCGAGCACCACGGTCTGGGGCGTCATCAGCGGCAGGGCCGGGCCTTCGCAAGGGCGCCGGCAGCCGATCACGATCGTGACGGCTGACAGGCCGAGGGCAACGATCGAGAAGGGCCACATCGTCGGTGCGCTGCCGGTGAGCAACCCGCCGATCAGATCGGCGGCGGCCATCACCGGCATCACGTACTGGAGCAGGAAGAAGCCGAGCAGATCGAGCTTCTGGCGGAAGCCGAGGCGATCGGAAAGCAGTCCGGGGGCGTAATCAAAAAAGCGCTGCAGGCCGCCTTCGGCCCAGCGCTGCCGCTGCCGCCAGAGGGCTCTGAGGCTGAGCACCGCCTCCTCCTGAACCGGGGGATCCCAGAGCACGCCGATCGGTTGGCGCTCCAGCAGCAGGCGGAAACTGAGATCGAGGTCATCGGTGACGGTGGCCTCGTTGAAGCCCCCACAGGCGATCACGGCCTCGCGGCGCAGCAACTGACCGTTGCCGCGCAGTTCCGCCACACCGCCGCCGGCCAGGCGACCGAGCTGGATGATGGCATCGAAGGCCATCTCCATGGCCTGGGCCTGGGTCAGCAGATTCACCTGGGCATTGGCCACCGCCTTGCGCAGCTGGACAGCCGCCCAGCCACCGCTCTCGGCCCAGGGAAGCAGGCGCTCCAGCAAATCGATCTGCAGATCGGCGTCGGCATCGAGCACCAGCAACCAGCGGCCCTGGAGCTGGGGCAGCACCAGGTTCAGGGCTCCGGATTTGCCCCCACCGGCATCGCGGGGGCGTCGCAGCACCCGCAGCTGGGGGTACTGGCTCTGGAGCTGGAGCAGCAGCTCGGGCGTGCGGTCTTCACTGCCGTCATCAATGACCCAGAGCAACAGGCGTTCAGCGGGGTAGCGAAGCGCCATGATCCGCTGCACCAGCCGGGTGATCACCGCCTGCTCATCGCGGGCTGCGACCACCACATCCAGCAAGGGCAGCTCGAGGGACTCCGGCCGCTCACCGCCGCAAGCCGGGCTCTCCGGCTCGCTGATAACCCCGCGGGCGGCCTGGCGCAGCACGGTGCGAAAGCTGTAGCCACCCAGCAGCACGGCCAGGATCAATGCCGGCACCAGCCGCAGCAGCGGTGGCAGCCCATGGGGTGCCATTCCAGCGGCCGTGCAGCACAGCAGAAACAGCGCGGCCTTGCCGCGGCGGCCATCTGGTCGGCCATCCGGGCGGCCATCACTGGTACTACCGCCGCCGGTCATGGCATCCCCGGAAGTTGAGGAACTCTAAAGGGCATCGCCAAGGGCCTGGAGCGGCACGAGCTTCGTGCCTCGGTAATAGTGACGCAGGATCTGATCGCGACTCCAGCCCCGGCGGGCCTGATCAATCGCCCCAGCCTGGGACAGTCCGGCGCCATGGCCGAAGCCGGCGCCCTCCACCAGCCACACCCCGGGCCCCGCCGGGGTGACCCGGAACAGGGTGCTCGGCAACTGGCGCAAGCTGCGGCGGATGGCATCCAGGCGCAGCACCTTGCTGCTGCCCTTGCCGCCGATCTCCAGGGCCAGCACCCGTCCGCTCGCGCCCCGCTCCAGCACCTTCAAGCGGCTGGGCAGAGCTCCTCCGGGAGCGCCCCCCGCCAGGGCTGCCTGCAGTTGGGTCGCGGTGATCCGGCGGCGCCAGCGAAAGGCGGGATGGTCCGCACCCCAGGCCTGGCCTCCGTCGCTCAGCAGCTCCGGCAAGCGCGCCGATGCCAGGGGCAGGGGGAAGCGGGCCGAGAAGGCTGCGGGGCCATCGGCGAAGGCTTGGAGATAGGGCAGCGCCTCGCCCCGCCAGGCCTCCTCGAAACCGGCGGCCACCCCGCCATTACTGGCGTGATACACGGCGTGAATCGGCTGGCCGGCGGCGGCCAGCACCTGCCCTTGGCTGGAGTCGATCGCCAGCCGTACCTCAGCGCCGGCCAAGCGCGGATCGCTGTAAACCTGGCATTGGGTGTCGGCGCAGAGGTGGTAGCCATCCACCATGAAGCGGTGGCGATTGCGCACCGCCCAGGTGCGGGCCAGCACCGCCTGGGCGGCCAGGGCCGCCGGCGGGGCGCCGGCACCGATCTCGTGGGGTACGACCCCCTCCAGATAGCGCTCCAGCGGCACCTGCTCCACCAGGCTCCAGGTGCCATAGGCATCGGCCTGCAACCGGAATGGGCCGGCATAGGTGCCCCCCTGCCACTGCAACCCCTGGGGCGCCTCGAGCCGCAGCGGTCCGCTCAGTTCCACGGTGCCTTGGGAGCGGCGCAGCTCCAGCACCAGCTGACTGGTCTCCGTACTGGTGACCAACCGCACCGACTGGCCGATCGGATCGGGGGCGTCGGGGGGGGCCCAGAGTTCCCATTCGCCGGGTTTGGCGATTTCCACGCTGGTCCCCTGGGCTCGCCAGCCACGGGCCACCTGGTCAGCGCTTTCGTAGCTGGGGAAGGGGCCCACCACCCGCCGCTGGATTGCCAGCGGGGCCGGCAGGGGCCGCCGCCGCCAGTGCAGCAGCAGCTGGGGCGTCATGAACCGCTGGCCCTTGGCATCGATCAGGGTGAGCGCCCCGCCCGCCGACTGCAGCCGCAGGGGTGGAGCGTCGGCGGCATCGCTGCCAGGACCGATGCGAGCGGCCAGGGCCACCCACAACACCGGATCGGCGGGCTGGATCGCCGCAGGAGGGGACACCGGCCAATGCAAGGGGCCTGGCTGTGCTGGCCCCTCAGCGACCGGCGCCGCCGCCGGCAGGGAGGGGGGATCAGGCAGCGCCGCCGGGCCTGGGCTGGCTGGGGGCAGCGAGGATGCCCGGCAACCTCCCGCCAGCACCAGTCCAGCCACCAGGCTGTGACAGGCGGCCTGGACCAGCCGACAGGCAGGGAGGAGAGGCAGGGAAACAGGCATCGAAAGCGAAGTGGGCGACGGAATGCGGCAGGGGGTTGGAAGAGGGATCCTCCACGTCGTACTCTGCTTGTTTGTGCCTGCGCTGACCGCAATGCCGAAGCTCAAGACCCGCAAAGCGGCCGCCAAGCGGTTCAAGATCACCGGCAGCGGCAAGTTCATGCGCCGGCGTGCCTTCCACAACCACCTCCTCGACCACAAGAGCCCCAAGCGCAAGCGCTACCTGGGCACGATGGCGGTGGTCGATGATCGCGATCACGACAACGTCTCGCTGATGCTCCCCTACGCCTGAGCCCTTGGGCCCGAGGCCGGGACGGAAGCTTTCTGCGCCCCCCAGTCCGACTACCTGAAAATTCCTGAGTTCCAGCCATGACTCGCGTCAAGAGGGGCAACGTTGCCCGCAAACGCCGTAACAAAATTCTGCGTCTGGCCCGGGGCTTCCGCGGCAGCAGCGGCAGCCTCTTCCGCACGGCAAATCAGCGGGTGATGAAGGCCCTCTGCAATGCCTACCGGGACCGTCGCCGGCGCAAGCGCGACTTCCGTCGCCTGTGGATTGCCCGGATCAACGCCGCGGCCCGGCTCAACGGCGTGAGCTACAGCCGTCTGATCGGTGGCCTCAAGAGGGCCGACGTGCGCCTGAACCGCAAGATGCTCGCCCAGCTGGCCGTGGCAGACCCCGTCAGCTTCACCACCGTGGTCAACGCCGCCGGCTAACTGATCGGTCCCCCTGGCCCCCAATGAACGACTTGCTGCCCCAGGCCTATCTGATCGGCCTGATCGTCTTGCTGGGCGGCGCCGCGTTCGTGGTGGCCCGCCAGATCCTGCGGGTACGCCGCGACGAGACAGCGTTGGTGCGCCTGGGCGGTGGCGGAGGCAGCGGCGCTCTGCCCAGCGATCCCGGCACCCTCTACGAACTGGCTTCGGTGCAGCTGCGCAAGCGGCTCTATGCCGAGGCCACCGATACCCTCAAGCAGGCCCTCAAGGCTGCCGAGCGCGATCCCGTCCCGGACGAAGCCAGGGCGCTGATGGAGAACGCCCTCGGCTTCACCCTTGCGGCCCAGAACAAGTATCCGGTGGCCGTGCGCCACTATCGAGCGGCTCTGCGGGCCAAACCCGAATACCCGGTGGCGCTCAACAATCTTGCCTTCGCCCTTGAGAAGCAGCTCAAGCCCGAAGATGCTCGGGCCATCTATCAACAGGCGCTGAAGCTCGAACCCGACAACAAAACGGCCCGTAAGCGTCTCAAAACCCTGGATCGACGCAGTGGTCTGATTGATCAAGACAGCCCTGAGGAACCTGGCAATGGCCGGGCATTCAAAGGCGGTGGCCAGGGCCTCGGCCGCAGCAAAAGCCGAGATCAAGGCTGAGATTAAGTAGCGTATTGCACCTAGATCCCCGAGCAGAAAATGGGGATGCTTCCGCTTGCCGAGGAGATTCAATCCGGACCTGAACTGAGAAAGACTTGAATCGATTTTGGAGCGGTGGTTCGCTCAAATCACCTGTACTGCAAGCGATCTCGGGCTTCTAACTGGCCTCAAGCGATGGCGCCGGCAAGACCTGCCTGCTGAGACCGAATTTGGCGTTGGCGTGGAGTGAGTCGGTTTTTTCCTCCCGGAACGGTCTATGTTCAACAGGCTTCTAGGCCGAGATTCAAGACAGTGGCGACAAGACAGTGGCGACAAGACAGTAACTACAGGTCAGTGGCGACAAGGCAGTAACCACTAAGCCGCCTGATCTTTTGCGCCCTTAAAAGACTGCTGAAAACCGGTCTCGGTCACTTTGGGGTCCTTCGTCACCTGGCCACCCCGTGTTCATCGGCTCTGCCCGGACGGCAGAACATCGGGCAGGTCTTCTGATGGGGCAGTGGGGGCCCCAAGCTTCCACGGCAGGCTGCGATTGCTGGCCGGGAACAGGTCCTGGTTTCCTGGTTCGGCGCAAAAGATCAGTGCTTACATCGCTGACATCGCGCTCGAGCTTCAGGCGTTTCGGAAGTAAGAACGCTGGCGACACCCAGCTGACCCATGTTGGCCGTTGGCAAGGCGCGAGTTGGTGCGTTGCGCCCGGAAGCTGCTTATGGGCAACACGCTCCTGGCGAGGCCTGTTTGGCCTTGAAACCTGTTCGAACCGCACCTTGGGCCCTCTGGCCTCTCACTGGGAGGCAGGGCCATGGACCGGTTCTGAACCGCTCCTGAACCGCTCCTGCAGCACCACGACCTACTGACCGGATGGCGGAATTCAGGGTCGCCCAGCCAACCGCTGGCACCTTCAACCGGACGCCTCTAGCGATCGCCCTCAGACTCAGAACTCCCTGAGCAAAGCTTTACCAGAGCTCTCTGGCTCAGATCAGCGGCAAGGCTCGGGCCGCCGTGAGCTGCCGCCATGAGGGAATGACGATTGGCCCTCTGGGCGCTCCTGCAACGCAGTCCCACTGGGCTCAAAGCCACTCACCAGAGGCCGCGGATCGTGGGTGCAGACTCTGGCCGGGATGGGGCAGGGGAAGCCTGGGGAGCCAGGAGCAGGCGACCGCCGATGCTGGTGAGCCGAGGTGGCTGCCAAGTGACAAGCGGAAAGCCCTGTAGGCCGAGAAGCTGGCCACCAGGCTCGAGGTCGCCCCCCAGCTTGTCTCCCAGCAACAGCAGATCCAGCTGATCGGATTTGGCGTTGAGATTGCCTTGCACCGGCGACTCCACACCGCCGACCGAAAGACTGCCGCGGATGTCCACCATCTGACCGATCGCGGTGGCCGAAGCGATGCGCAGCTCCGCCGGCAGCTCAGTGGCCCCCACATAGGGGCGGTAGACCCCGCTCCAGGCGCGCGGCAATTCGCGAGCCAGCAGCTCGGCGCGACCGATGGGATCAAAGGTTTCGACCGGACCGCTGCCAAACAGCACGTCGGCACTGTCGGAAGCGGCCGGTGCGACGTAGGGCGCGAACGCATCGCTGGGTAGCGGGCTGACCGCAAGCAGCAGGGGCAGCGGCATGTCGTCCGTTCGCAGGTCCGCAGCGCAGACTAGGGGCGAGACGCCCATTGCTGCATCCACCCGTGGCCGATTCCCCCCCAGCCACAGCCCTGTCCGGCGGCCCCAACGACCCCAAGGTCGCCGGAGCGGCCCCCTGGGCCCTGGGCCCCGACGCCTTGTCCACCTCGGTGCCAGCGGCCGAGGACAGCCTGGTGATCGGCGGGCGCCGCTTCCGCAGTCGCCTGATGACGGGCACCGGCAAGTACCCCTCTCTGGCCGTGATGCAGGCCAGCCTGCTAGCCAGTGCCTGCGAAATCGTCACCGTGGCCGTGCGGCGGGTGCAGAGCCAGGCGGCGGGCCATGGCGGCCTGATGGAGGCGATCGACTGGCAGCGCATCTGGATGCTTCCCAACACAGCCGGCTGCGCCACGGCGGAGGAGGCGATCCGGGTGGCCCGCCTGGGCCGCGAACTGGCCAAGCTGGCCGGCCAGGAAGACAACACCTTTGTGAAGCTGGAGGTGATTCCCGACAGCCGCCATCTGCTGCCGGATCCGATCGGCACCCTCGCAGCGGCGGAGCAACTGGTGAAGGAAGGCTTCACCGTGCTGCCGTACATCAATGCCGATCCCGTGCTCGCCAAGCGCCTGGAAGAGGTGGGCTGCGCCACGGTGATGCCCCTGGGCTCGCCGATCGGTTCGGGCCAGGGGATCCGCAATGCCGCCAACATCGCCCTGATCATTGAGCAGGCGCGCGTGCCGGTGGTGGTGGATGCCGGTCTGGGTGTGCCGAGCGAAGCGGCCCAGGCCATGGAGATGGGCGCCGATGCCCTGCTGATCAACAGTGCGATTGCCCTGGCGGGAGATCCCGCCGCCATGGCTGGCGCCATGGCCATGGCCACCGTGGCGGGCCGCTGCGCATTCCGGACCGGGCGTCTGCCGATCCGGGCCGACGCCAATGCCAGTTCGCCGACGCAGGGGCGCATCGGCCCCTGAGGTCTGACGCTCAGCCCCCATGTGACGAACCATGCCGGAGTGGGCAAGCCCTGCCAGGGGATCCATAACGTATTGCGACTCACTGGACTCCTCCCATGCAGGTGACCGAAGAAGACGGCGGCAGGCTCAATGCCTTCGCCAAAGAGCCCCGCATGGTGTTGATCGAGGCGGGTGAAGGCCGCTCCCGCAACCGCTTGCTGCTGATCGGCGGCCTGGTGTTGGTGCTGGTGCTGCTGGCTGTGGCAGCGGCCATCAGCTGAATCAGCGCCTCGCCTCCGGGGCCCGGCCAAAGGCCTGTAGTAGCTTGACGCGGCTGGGCAACTGCTCGTTCAGGAGACTGGGGTGAAGGTTCTCGTTCTCGGCGGTGACGGGTTCTGTGGTTGGCCCTGTGCGGTGAACCTGGCCGATGCTGGCCACGATGTTGTCATCGTCGACAACCTCAGTCGGCGCAAGATCGACATCGACCTCGGGGTGGAGTCGCTCACCCCGATCGCGACCATGCAGGAGCGACTGCGGGCCTGGGAGCAGGTGGGAAGCCGAGCGATGCGGTTCGTGCTGCTCGACATCGCCCAGGAGTACGACCGCCTGCTGGAGCTGCTGCGCAGCGAGCGGCCCGATTCAGTGGTGCATTTCGCCGAACAGCGCGCAGCCCCCTATTCGATGAAGAGCAGCGCCACCAAGCGCTACACCGTCGACAACAACGTCAACGGCACCCACAACCTGTTGGCGGCCATAGTTGAGAGCGGCCTGGACGTGCACATCGTGCACCTCGGCACCATGGGCGTCTACGGCTACGGCTCCCACCGCGGAGCCACGATTCCTGAGGGTTATCTCACCGTTGAGGTGCCCCAGCCGGATGGCAGCCGCTTCGCCGAGAAGATCCTCCATCCCACGGATCCCGGCAGCGTCTACCACATGACCAAGACGCTCGATCAGTTGTTGTTCTTCTACTACAACAAGAACGACGCCATTCGGGTCACCGATCTGCACCAGGGCATCGTCTGGGGCACCAACACCGCCCTCACCGAGAAGGATCCCCGTCTCACCAATCGTTTCGATTACGACGGCGACTACGGCACCGTGCTCAATCGCTTCCTGATGCAGGCGGCCATCGGCTATCCCCTCACCGTGCATGGCACCGGCGGCCAGACCCGGGCCTTCATTCACATCCGCGATTCGGTGCGCTGCGTGCAGCTCGCCCTGGAACATCCCCCCAGTCACGGTGAGAAGGTGAAGATCTTCAACCAGATGACCGAAAGCCATCAGGTGGGCGAACTGGCCCGCAAGGTGGCGGCCCTCACCGAGGCCGAGATCAACTACCTGCCCAACCCGCGCAAGGAAGCGATCGAAAACGACCTGATCGTCGACAATCGTTGCTTCATTGAGTTGGGCCTGCGGCCCACCACCCTCGATGACGGCCTGCTGGCCGAGGTGGTGGATGTGGCTCGGCGCTGGGCCGACCGCTGCGACCGCTCACGCATCCCCTGCATTTCCGCCTGGACCAGCCGTCAGGCCCAGGCGATTCAATCTCCAGTGTGAGCCGGGGTCTGCCCACGTGAAGATCGCTTTTTTCACCGAAACCTTCCTGCCGAAGGTCGATGGCATCGTGACGCGACTCACCAAGACGGTGGAGCACCTCGTGGCCGCCGGCGATGAGGTGCTGATCTTTTGCCCGGAAGGGGCGCCGGCAAGCTATGGCGGCGCCAGGGTGGTGGGCGTGCCGGCGGTGCCGCTGCCCCTCTACCCGGAGCTGAAGCTGGCCCTGCCCCGACCAGCGGTGTCGGAGGCCCTGGAGAACTTCGCCCCCGACCTGGTGCACGTGGTGAATCCCGCCGTGCTGGGGCTGGGAGGCATCTGGCTGGCGAAGACCCGCGGCCTGCCCCTGGTGGCCAGCTACCACACCCACCTGCCCAAGTACCTCGAGCACTACGGCATGGGTATGCTCGAACCGCTGCTCTGGGAACTGCTCAAGGCTGCCCACAACCAGGCCCAGCTCAACCTCTGCACCTCCACCGCCATGGTCGAGGAGCTGGCCGCCAAGGGCATCCAGCACACAGCCCTCTGGCAGCGGGGTGTGGACACAGATCTGTTCCGACCGGAACTGAGTTCGGCGGCCATGCGGGAGCGGCTGCACGGCGGCCACAGCGACAGCGGCAACCTGCTCCTCTATATCGGCCGCTTGTCGGCGGAAAAACAGATCGAACGTATCCGGCCGGTGCTTGAGGCCATCCCCCAGGCGCGCCTGGCGTTGGTGGGCGACGGACCCTACCGGCAGCAGTTGGAAAAGACGTTCGAAGGCACCGCCACCACCTTCGTGGGCTATCTGAGCGGAGCGGATCTGGCCGCGGCCTATGCCAGCGGTGATGCCTTCCTGTTCCCCTCCAGTACCGAGACCCTCGGCCTGGTGTTGCTGGAGGCGATGGCGGCGGGTTGCCCGGTGGTGGGGGCCAACCGGGGGGGCATTCCCGACATCGTCAGTGACGGCGTGAACGGCTGCCTCTACGACCCCGATCATCCCGCCAGTTTTGTGACGGCCGTGGATCGGCTGCTGGGCGATGCCACCACCCGCCGCTCCTTGCGCCTGGCCGCCCGCACCGAGGCCGAACGCTGGGGCTGGGCCGGCGCCACCGACCAACTGCGCCGCTACTACCGCCAGGTGCTCGGCCTGCGGGATCTGCAGCTTGCCAGCTGATCGGCCCTGGGGCGGTTCAGGCCCAGGGCCCGACCCGGGCTCAAGCTCACCGGCCGTGACCGCTGCGGAACCAGGTGCTCATCAGCGCCTTGACCATCGGCGCCGCCACCGTGCCGCCGAAGCCGCCGGAGTTCTCGCCGAAGGCCACGATCACCAGGTCTGGCCGACCCGCCGGGGCATAGCCACCGAACCAGACATGGTCCGGCCGGGGAGGGTCCTCGCCGGTGCCGGTCTTGCCGGCCACTGCCGGCAGTGTGGGATCGTCGAGGAGGCGCCCGGTGCCCTCGGTCACCACCATCCGCAATCCCTGCCGCAGCACCCGCAGCGTTTCCGGCTTGAGGGCGAGCCAGCGGCGGGGGGTTGCGTGCTCAACCAGATGGGGGGTCACCAAGGTGCCGCCATTGGCGACGGCGCCGTAAAGCCGGGCCATCTGGATCGGCGTCACGGTCACGGCGCCCTGGCCGATCGCCGAGGTGATGGTGTCCACCGGTGTCCAGGGCTCGTGCAGCACCGCTTGCTTCCAGGTCGGATCCCCCAGCAGCCCTTCGCTCTCCTCCTCCTTGAGTTCAATGCCGGTGTGCTGGCCGTAGCCGAGGCGCCGGGCCGCCTTGAACAACTGGTCGGGACCCACCTTCAGGCCCACCTGGTAATAAAAACTGTTGCTGCTCACCGCCAGGGCCTTCTGAAAGCCGATGGAACCGAAGGCGCCGTGGTCGCCGTAGCACTGGCCGTAGTAACAGAACTGGGTCATCGTCGGCAACGTCGAGTTGGGGCCGAACTTGCCGGATTCGAGCCCGGCGATCGTGGTGACGATCTTGAACGTGCTGGCCGGCGGAAACCCCTGGAAGGCCCGGTTCAACATCGGCGCATCGGGTCGGTTGAGATCGTGCCACTGGGCCGTGGTGGGCCCCTCCGCGAAGATGTTCGGATCGAAGTTGGGCCGACTGGCCATCGCCCGGATGGCGCCGGTGCGGGGATCCATGGCCACGATCGCCCCCTTGGCGACGGAGTCCAGGGCCCGTTCCGCTGCCCGTTGCAGATCCAGGTCGATGGTGAGGCGCAGATCGCGACCGGCTTTGGCGGGCTTGTCACCCAGCACCCGCTGCACCTGGCCCGCCGCATCCACCTCCAGTTGTTGGCCGCCCCATTCCCCCCGCAGGGTGGATTCGAAGACCTTTTCAAGGCCACTGCGGCCGATGCGATCACTGAGGCGATAGCCCTTGTCGCGCAGTCGCTGGTACTCCTCCTCGGAGATGCTGCTGGTGTAGCCCATCAGATGGGAAGCCAACCGCCCGCCCGGGTAAGAGCGCAGCACATCGGCGGCCACCTCGGCCCCGGTCAGCAGGCCAGCCTGCTCGCGGAAGCGCAACACCTGAACAGGTGTCAGCGGGCCCGCCAGATGGATCCGGAAGGCGTCGGAGCGGCGCTGGCCTTGGCGCCACTGCAACTCCAGCTGGGCCGGCGGAATGGCCAGCAGCCGACTCAGCCGCTCCCTCAGGGCCGGCCATTGCCGCTTCTCCACCAGGCGGGGTTGGAGATAGAGCTGGTAGGTGAGTCGGTTGGTGGCCAGCACCCGGCCATGGCGATCAAGCAGTCGGCCCCGCACCGGATCGCGAGGAATCAGGCGAATGCGATTTTCATCGGCCATTGCCCGGTACTCAGGGCCGTGCAGCAACTGCAACCAGGCCAGGCGGGCGGCGATGGCGCCGGAGAACAGCAGCACCACCAGCAGCAGCAGCGCCGGTTGGGCACCCACACCGGTCTGGCGGGAGGACAGGCCGCCGTAGCCCATGTCAACGGCGCGCGGCTGGTTCGGCGGCTCCCTCAGCGGCGATCAGGCGCTGCTCCAGCAAGCTGAGACGTGAGGCAATGCGGGAGAGGGCACTCTGGAGTTCGGCCGGATCGGTGCGCTCCAGCGGCTCGGCACGTTCCCGCGGCTCGCTGGGCTCCACATCACGCACCTCCACCTTCACCACCGGATTGCCGAGACCAGGCTGGAACCGGTCCAGACCTTCCCGCACCTGGGAGGCGCCAGGCTCTCCCTCCTGACGCAACTGGCCGAGGGGATCGGCACTGCTGCCATCAAAGGCCGCCAGCACTTCCCTGGGGCCGCCACGGCGGGCCCGATCCACCATCGCCATACCAACAGGAAGCACGTCCTGCATCAGCGTCAGCCGCAGAGCGTCCAGGGGATCGGCAGCCATGGCCAGGAACGTGGTAGCAGGATCCCGGCAGTCTGGCGTGCCGAGCCACGCGCAGGCACAGGTTCAGACGGCGGGTCGCTGAATGCCGGGATCGATGATCACCTGACGGAAACAGCGCTGACTGCCGAACCACCAGCCCGCTGCGACGGCGATCACCAGCAGGGCCGAAAGCGGCAGCAGGGCCTGGCGGGTGGTGTCGAGCGAAAACCACTCCATCCAGCCCCGCAGCGCCCGATCGCGATCGAAGCGACGGCGCTCCCGCTGCTGCTCCTGCAGGCGGCGCTTCAGAGCCCGCTCAACCCAGCGCTCGAAGGCCTTCTTCTTGGTGACCGCCATCTTGCGCTCCACCTCCAGCAGATGGCCGGCGCTGAGCTCGGGATTGAAGGTGATGATCAGCTCCAGGCTCTTGAGAAACATCTCAACAGCACCGTCCTTGACGGCACGCTCCTCGGGCTCGATCAGCGCCCAGTCGAGCTCTGGATAAAAGCGCAGGCGGTTGGCCTCGATCTGTTCTTCGGGAAGCTGGCCGGGCTCCCGCAGCCAGCGATCGGTGTTGGCGTCAAAGCGGCGCCAGTAAAGGAAGGGGTTGAGGAAGACGGTCTTGCCGGCCAGCACGATGCTGTCCTGCTGGAGGCGGCGCTGCAGCTGCACGTCCGGCTCGGCACCGCTGGTGCCGGAGGATGACGTACTGACGACAGGTGGTACGGCAGTCACGGGCCAGAGGATCGGTGTCCAATGGTATCGGCGGCAGCCTGCGTGAGCCAGCCCAGCCGACGACCGGCTGAAGCGGCACAGGGGCGCCAGACGCCGCGGCGGGGTTGCTCCAATCCCCTGAAGGCGCAGCCAGGTCCAAGCGCGCGCACGGACGGATCCCCGTGGGGCTGCGTCCTTGCACCCTGAAGTCCCTCCAGCTTCCTCCCCTCAGGCAGCGGGGTTTCAGGCCGTTGAATCCCGTGGTGCTGATGGCCCCCATCCCCGCGAGCTTGACCCGGATGGACGGCCATCCAGCAGCGCACAATTCGCCCGATGGCACTATCCTACCCATGCAATTTGAGCAGCAGCTCTTGCGCCAGCCCCTGAGATCGGCCTGGCCTCAGGGGGGGCTTTCAGCGGGCTGGAAGTGCCGTCGACATCGCTATCCCGCAGTCAGCGCCATCCTGAAGTCAGTAGGGCGCCAGTGAGGCAGGAGCCGGAAAGCCCTGTAACGCCTTTGTTTGCTTCCCTGCAATGGTGAGGCCTTGGGCTACTCCCACTCGATCGTGCCGGGGGGCTTGCTGGTGATGTCGTACACGACCCGGTTGACACCACGCACCTCGTTGACAATGCGGTTGGAGATCAGCTCGAGCAGCTCGTAAGGCAGGCGCGACCAATCGGCGGTCATGCCGTCTTCCGAGGACACACAACGCAGCACGATCGGATAGGCATAGGTGCGCTTGTCGCCCATCACCCCCACACTGCGCACGGGCAGCAGTACGGCGAAGGCCTGCCAGATGTCGTGATATAGGCCGGCGTTACGCACTTCCTCGCGCACGATCAGGTCGGCATCCCGCAGGATGTCGAGCTTGTCGTTGCTCACTTCCCCCAGAATGCGGATCGCCAGGCCGGGGCCCGGGAAGGGATGGCGGCCGACGATTTCCTCCGGCAGGCCCAGGTTGCGGCCCACCTTGCGCACTTCGTCCTTGAACAGCCGCCGCAAGGGTTCCACCAGCTTGAACTGCAGATCCTTGGGCAAACCACCAACGTTGTGATGGCTCTTGATCTTCACCGCCACCCGCTCACCGGTCTTGGGATCGATGCCCGTGCCGGCGCTCTCGATCACATCGGGGTAAAGGGTGCCCTGGGCCAGGTAATCGAAGGGGCCAAGACGCTTGCTCTCCGTCTCAAACACCCGGATGAACTCAGCTCCGATGATCTTGCGTTTCTCCTCGGGATCGGAAATGCCGGCGAGCTGGGAGATGAAGCGCTCCCGCGCATTGATGTACTCCACATTGATATGGAAGCGCTTGTCAAAGAAATCCACCAGGAACTCAGGTTCCCCTTTCCGCATGAAGCCCTGGTCGATGAACATGCAGGTGAGCTGATCGCCGATCGCCTGGTGCAGCAGGAAGGCCAGTGTGGACGAATCCACGCCACCGGAGAGGGCCAGCAGCACCCGCTTGTCACCCACCTGGGCACGCACGTCAGCAATCGCTTCATCAATGAAGGTGGCCGTGGTCCAGTCGGGAGTACAGCCGCAGATGTGGTAGACGAAATTGCGGATCAGCGCCATACCGCAGCTGGAATGCACGACCTCCGGGTGAAACTGCACGCCATAAAAGCGCCGATCGTGGTTCGCCACGGCGGCTTCCGGGGTGTTGTCGGTGTGGGCCAGGCGCACGAATCCCGGCGGCAGCGCCTCCACGGAATCGCCATGGCTCATCCACATCGTCGAGCCGTCATCGACGTTGGTGAGCAGATCGGTGGGGTCGTCGACATACAGGGGCGCCTTGCCGTATTCGGCTCGGCCAGCGGCGATCACCGAACCGCCCAGTTGCTGCACCATCAGCTGCATGCCGTAGCAGACTCCCAGAATCGGGATGCCCAGATCCCAGAGCGCCGGGTCGCACAGGGGCGCCGCCTCCTCATAGACCGAACTCGGCCCGCCGCTGAAGATGATTCCCCTGGGAGCCAGAGCCCGCAGCTCTTCAGCGCTGGTGGTGTAAGCCATCACCAGCGAGAACACCTCGGTTTCGCGCACGCGGCGGGCGATCAGTTCCGAATACTGGGAACCAAAATCCAGAATGACGATGGCAGGTTGGCGACCCGTGGCGGGGGCATCAGTCGTCGAAGGGGGCATCGGTAAGGTCGGTTCCGGTCTGAACGGCCCAAACGACCGTCAACCGCTGGCTGGCTGCCTGCACCCTAGGAGCCTGTTGCACATAGACCGTTCCGGACGAAAAGACCCGATTCGCTCCACGCCAACGTCAAATTCGGTCTCAGGCAGGTCTCGCCGGCTCCCTCACGTCAGGCCAGCCAAAAACCTGAGATCGATTGTGGTGCAACAACTAGTTTGAGCGAACCACCGACCCAAAATCAATTCGCATCTTTCTCAGTTCGATTCCGGATTGAATCTCCTCGGCGGCGGAAACGCCCCCACTTTCTGCTCGGAGATCTATGCGCAACACGCTCCTAGGTCGGGCCCCTGAAGGCCTCCAGCAAGGTGGCGCCCACCGGCCCCTGGGCCCGGATCTGGCGGGAACGATCGAACAGCACCGCTCCTACGGCCGGCCCGCCGACCCCGTGGCGTTGCAGATAGGAGCAGGTGCGTGTCTCGATGCTCAGGGCGATCCTTTGGCTCAAGCGCTCGGCCAGGGCTGGATCGGCCAGGGTCAGCGCCGCCAGGCCCGCCTCCACGGTGGCGGCGCCATGGAGCTCGGCCAGGGCCTCACCGCTCAGTCCCTCCAGCGCCGCCAGGGCGGTGAGCACCTCAGCGCGGCCATCGGCCAGGTGGTGGTGGGTGTGGAAGATGCCGCCGGCCAGCTTGATCAGCTTGCCCTGATAGCCAAAGAGCAGCAGCCGCCGCACTCCGCCCCCAGCGGCCGCCACCAGCACCGGACCCAGCCAGTTGCCGCACTTGAGCAACAGCGCCGCCGGCAGGCCCAGCCGGGGGGCCAGATCGAGGCCGTTCTCGCCGATCACCAGCACCAGGTCACCGCCAAAACCAGGATCTGCCAAGCGCTCGGCCAGGGCCGCCAGGGTGCGCTGCAGCTGGTCGGGAGCGGCGCTGGTCTGCACCTCGGCCTGGGCGCCGATCAGGGCCAGGCCCTCCACCACGCCAAAGGCGGCATTGCTGGTGCGCTCAGCCAGCTGACGGCCCGCCGGCAACACCACCCGCAGCTGCAGCCGTCGTCCGCTGGGCAGCAGCGGCAGCAGGTTGGCCTCCAGCAGGTCCCAGGCGTACCCGGAGAGGCAGGCGGCCCCGCCGTCGGCGAGCACGCCCACCCCCTCGCCAGCCTCCAGCACGATTGAGGCTTGCGGGGAGCTTGGATCGACACCGGTCCCGTCCTCCGACTCCAGCCAGCGGGCCAGCACCCACACCACCAGGCCCCGGGTGAGATCGAGACCATCGCCCGGGTCACAGCAGGTTTCCCCCAGGGCCCAGCCCTCGTCGAGCCAGGCGGCGGCCCGCACCGGCACCGGCGCAATCCGGGCGGGCCGCAGCAACTGCAGCGGACATGCCGCCGCGAAAGGCTCCTGCAGCAGCACAGCCAGGGCGGAGCGGGCCGCGGCCGCCAGCCACACCGGCAGGGTGAACCCGTGGCGCTGCCCCGGAACCGCCGGGTTGGCACGGGTGGGATCGTCGCTCATCGGCTCAGGACGTTGGTGGGCAAGCCCAGTAGGGGCGGGGGCGGGAAGGCCGTTTTTTATGGTGGAGGATTGCACTGCCGCCGCACGGCAAGGCAAGGGCCCAGTTGCGCCCACCCAGTCA
Source organism: Cyanobacteriota bacterium (assembly GCA_026389335.1). Classification (GTDB taxonomy): domain Bacteria; phylum Cyanobacteriota; class Cyanobacteriia; order PCC-6307; family Cyanobiaceae; genus Cyanobium. The sequence continues at coordinate 40,774 of JAPLIB010000007.1, forward strand.
CTCAGCCGGGCACCGCTTCGCCCCTCCATCCGCCCCATCCATCGCCGCGCCCTTCGCCAGCCTTCCCATGCAGGACAAGCTCACTCTGATGATTCCGGGCCCCACCCCCGTGCCGGAAACCGTGCTGCAGGCGATGGGTCGCCATCCGATCGGCCATCGCAGCGCCGATTTCCAGAAGATCGTCAAGCGCACCACCGAGCAACTGCAGTGGCTGCATCAAACCAGTGATGACGTGCTGGTGATCACCGGCAGCGGCACTGCCGCCATGGAGGCGGGCATCATCAACACCTGCAGCCGCGGCGATCGGGTGCTCTGCGGCGACAACGGCAAGTTCGGCGAACGCTGGGTGAAGGTGGCGAAGGCCTACGGCCTCGACGTGCAGGTGATCAAGGCCGAGTGGGGCCAACCGCTTGATCCGGAGGCGTTCAAAGCCGCGCTGGAAGCGGACACCGCCAAGGCGATCCGGGCCGTGATCCTCACCCACTCGGAAACCTCCACCGGGGTGATCAACGATCTGCAGACGATCGCCGCCCACGTGCGCGCCCATGGCACCGCCATCACCATCGCCGACTGCGTCACCAGTCTGGGGGCCTGCGATGTGCCGATGGACGCCTGGGGCCTCGACGTGATCGGCTCCGGATCCCAGAAGGGCTACATGATGCCGCCAGGCCTGAGCTTTGTGTCGATGAGCGAGCGGGCCTGGGCGGCCTATGAGCGCTCGGACCTGCCGAAGTTCTATCTGGACCTCGGCAAGTATCGGAAATCGGCCAAGGCCGACAGCAATCCCTTCACGCCGGCGATCAACCTCTACTTCGCCCTCGAGGCCGCCCTTGAGATGATGCAGAACGAAGGCCTGCCAGCGATCTTCGCCCGCCACGATCGCCATCGCCGCGCCACCCAGGCGGCGATGAAGGCGATCGGCCTGCCTCTTTATGCCGCCGCCGGCCACGGCAGCCCCTCGATCACCGCGGTGGCCCCGGAAGGCATTGATGCCGAGAGCCTGCGCAAGGAGGTGAAGAACCGCTTCGACATCCTGCTCGCCGGCGGCCAGGACCATCTCAAGGGCCATGTGTTCCGCATCGGCCATCTGGGCTTCGTCTGCGACCGCGACGTGCTCACCGCCGTGGCGGCGATTGAAGCGACCCTGCAGGATCTGGGCCTGGGCAAGGTGCCCACCGGTGCCGGCGTGGCCGCCGCCGCTGCGGAATTGAATCGCTGAGGGGGGGATGGCAGGCCGGCGCAGGCGACTTAAGGTTCACTGCGAACATTTCTTCGATCCATGCGCCGCCCCCTGCTTGCCCTGACCTGTCTGCTGGCCCTGGCCAGCGTCGGCTGCCAGAAACAAACCATCGCCGAGCGCGAACAGAAGACCGAAAGCCAGATCTGCAGCCAGCTGAGCAACGTCGGCAAAGCGCTGGAGCAAGTGGCGGCCCTCACCCCCACCTCCACCGTTGGCGACGCAACCGCCGCCGACAAGGCCCTGGCCACAGCCCTCTCCTCCCTGGAAACCTCCAAGCAGAAGCTGGAGCAACTGCGGCTGCAGAACTTCAACACCCAGCTGAAGGCGTTCAAGGCCGAGGTGGCCAAGGTGGCCAGCGACAAGAAGCAAACGCTGGAGCAGGCGGCCGTGGAACTCAAGGCCAAGGCCCAGCCTGTGATTCTCGCCCGTCGCCAGCTCTCCGCCGCCGTGAAGTGTGTGGAACCTGCCGCCCCGAACCCCGCCAAGCCCTGACGGCGAAGCCGCCACGCCCTGGCCCCTAGTCAGCGGATCCCCCGATCCGCCCGGGACCAGGGCGTGGTAAATTACAAAGATGCGGATGTAATTCAGTGGTAGAATGTCAGCTTCCCAAGCTGAACGTCGCCGGTTCGAGCCCGGTCATCCGCTTGTTGATCCAGGGGCATCAGAAAGGCCACTTCATGGTGATTGGCCACGGTGCGCTCGCTGGATAAAGAGCAACCACCACGTCTGATCCGGAATTTGTGAATCATTCCGTGCTTGCCGCATGGCCGGATGCCAGCGGCATCTGGAGGCCCTGCCACTGATCGAGCCGGGTCTCTCATGGGATTCAGGGCTGCAGGCCCCCATCCCCTTTTCTTGCCTCTGGTTGGTGGCGAGGCTGGCCTCTTCCCCGATTGCCAGCCAGCCGCAAGGTTGTCAAAAAGCCGTGGGCTCAACTGCGGGGCTTGATCAATTGCAGCACCTGGAGCCCCACCCCACCGGCACGACGCTCACAATCGAGGGTCTCGAGAATCAAGCGGGCTGACTGCTCAACGTTGCCATCGCGGGCGGCATTGGCGGCCTGGGCCGCCAGACGCGCCGCCTGATCCAGCCAATGCTGGCGAGTTTCCGCCAGGCCAGGGGCTGGAATTACGGGCCGACTGAGGGAAGGACTGGCTGGAAACCGGGTGGCGATCATGGAGGAAAGATCTCTCCTGTTCAAGGGAAAGACTGGTGAGAAGAAGGGAACGGATTCGGAGTTGTGTCGAAGGCCCCCCAGGGCCTGGCCAACCGAACGGGCACTCGAACATCCCCGATACTGGGGTGTTGTCGCCTTCGCGGGTGGTGACTGTCGATGATTCCGGTAGGTGGCCTCAGGCAGCCAAACCGGACTTCGTTGACGCCAATCCTATGAAATCAAGGAACAAATGCAAGATCCAACGCCGAAAATGGCAGGAGTTGTGATCAAACGCCGATGGGTGGGCGCTGCCTGCTCACGGATCACTGGATTTCTCCCTTTCCCCGGGCGGTCTCAGGTGCCAGGCTCCTCCAGATTTCCCCCCAATGCGGCAATCTGATGGCGTAGATCCTCGGAGCGATGGGTATCGCCCTGGGTCAGAGCTAAAGCCAGGGCGAACTCCAACTTTTCAAGTTGATGATCCCCTTCCACCTGGGGGCCGCCCTGCAGATGGCAGCGGTAGCCGGGTTGGGAGAGGGAGGAGCCGGCGGCACCGCTGCCGGCGGCGCTACCGCCGTGGCCCTGGGAGCCCTGTCCCTGGGCGTGGGTGGACGATCCGACAGGGTGGGATGAGGGGTAAGTCATGGATCACTTTCTTTCTATTTTGGCACTGCTGACCCAAAAGGTGATATCGGGTGACCGCCTCAAGCCGCATCCAGGAACACTTCCTCCGGTGCAATCTTTGCCTGGTCGGGTCGCGGCTCAAGGTGCTGGCTCTGGGGGGTGGCTTCAGCCGTCAGCAGCAGACGGCAGTCCTGAAGGAGGCGCTCCACCTTGCCCAGACTTTCAAGCTCGGCAGGGTCCGCCTGCGCGCTGCTGGCCAGCTGCAGCTCCATCGTCGCCAGGCGCTGTTCCAGCTGCACCAGCCGCTGCGAGAGCGCATGGATGGTTTCGGCGAGATCCTCGGCACTGCGACTGATCCGAAACGACACCGATGGGGCGGCCATGGAAGCAAGCGCTGGTTGGCCGAATGACAGCACAGAAACCAGTCAGCCTCAAGCCTGAACCAGGACGACGCAGACTGAGCCCGTTCCACGGTGCCCCTTCCGCCGCATGTCGTCTCCCTGGAACCTGGTGCTCTACGGCCTCGCCGGCCTGATCGGTGGCCTGGCGGCCCTGCGCACCGGCATTCCAGCCGCTCCCCTGGCGGGTTCCCTGCTGGCGGCAGGCCTGGTGAGCATGAGCGGTCGGCTCGAGGTGGCCCAGTGGCCCAGCGGCACCCGCACCGTGCTCGAAATCGCGATCGGCAGCGTGATCGGCACGGCCCTCACGGCCACCGCCCTCAGCGAACTGCGCCAGCTCTGGCGTCCCGCCCTGCTGATCACCGTCAGCCTGGTGGCCACGGGGCTGGTGGTGGGCCTGTGGTCCAGCCGGCTCCTGCACATCGACCCGGTGGTCGCCCTGCTCGGAGCGGCGCCTGGGGGGATCAGCGGCATGAGTCTGGTGGGGGCCGAATTCGGGGTGGGAGCCGCCGTGGCCGCCCTCCATGCCGTCCGCCTGATCACGGTGCTGGTGGTGCTGCCCCTGGTGGTGAAACTGGTGATCCCGCTGACGGGCAGTCCCCCGGGCAACTGAGCGCGGCGTCACCTGGGCCCTGGCCCGCCTGGACAGATCGACGCAGGCCGATAGGTTGGGCGCCGCTTCCAGGGATTGCTCCCTTCATCCAGATCCATGGCCGCTCGCCTGCATTGGTTGTCCCGTCGCTTCAGCGCCAGGGTGGCGATCACACCGCTGATCGCTGCTTTTCTGGGCCTTGGCGCTGCCCTCAGCCCGGCCGAGGCGGCCACCACCAGCGAAAGCCCCGGGGCCAAGGGCGCCCAGGTGTATTGCTTCATGAGAGCCAACGGCAACAACCATGAGGTGAGCTGGACGGCGGCCTACGCCTTGATCAAGCGCCAGTCGGCCAGCATGTTTCGCACCTCCCCCGAACATGCGGCGGTGATGATCACGGAAGCGGTGGTTCAGAACCCGACCACCTTCCCCGATTGCGGCCGTTATCTGGGCGATCTGTACAACCGCCGCGTCCAGGCCACGGAGGCGTCAGCCCCTGCGGTCAGCGGTGGTGGTAATGCTGGCACTGGTGTTCAGACACGCAGTGATCGCTTCGGCAACTGATTCCCGCCCACCAGAGGCCCGCCGAACAGGGGCCTGCCGCTGGCCCAGGCGTGACCGCCGTGGGGTCAGCACGGCCGGCCTGCTGCTGGCTCTGCTGGTGGGTTGCGCCGAGGAGCCGTTGCCCCAGCGGCGACTCACCGTTGATGACTGCCTGCGGCACGTGGACGTTGATCAGATCAAGGAGGTGATCCAGCGCTGCGATGAGGTGGTACGGAGCTTCCCGCGGGAGCCCCAGCCCCTCAACGAACGCTTTCTGCTGCATTCCCTCGCGGGCGACGATGCCGCCGCCTGCCGCGACATCGCCAAGGCCACGGAATTGGCGCGCAAGGTGCCTCAGAACAAGCTGGATCGCCTGCTGCGCAATGACCTGAAACTGCGCGCCGCCAGTTGCCGCGACTGAGGCGCCAACGGGCGGCGATCGCCCTTCACCAACGCTCCAGCAGCTGACGCACCAGCGCCGGCAACGCCTGGCGTTCCCAGTGCTGCTGGCGGCTTTGCAGCACCAGAGAGATCCGTTCCGCCTTGCTGGCGATCAGGCCATCGACCAGTTGATCGGCCACCCCCAGTTGCAACCAGTGGCTGGTCAGCGGTCCGCGCATGCCGATGCGATGGCAACGATCCTCCGCCTGCTCCGCATCGCCCGGGGTCCAGGGGCGCTCGATCAGCACCACATGGCCGGCTCGATGCAGGGTGAATCCGAGCCCGCCGGTGCCGAAGGTGGCTATCAACAGGGAACGACGGCCGGCCTGAAAGCGATCAACCAGAGCCTGACGCTGGCGCGGGGGAACGGCACCCGTGAGCAGCACCGCCGCCTGATCGCCCCCGCAGCGCTGATGCAGGGTCTGGGCGCTGGCCACAAAGGCGGTGAACACCACCACCGATTCGCCGTCCGCGAGCAACTGGCGGACCAGTTCGGTCGCGGCAGGCAGCTTGTAATGCGAACCGATCTGGCGCAGGGCAGTGAACACCGCCAGCGCCTCCGCATCCCGCCGCACCTGGCCGAGGGCGGCCCGGTGCCGGTAATCGTCGACCCGAGCCTCAAGGCGATGTTCAAATCCCCGGGCGGCCGCAGCATCCAGAGTCACTGCCAGATCCAGGCGGCGCTTGGGGGGCAGATCAAGACACTGCTGCTTGCGCCGATGCAGCAGCAGGGGGCGCATCAGCCGCTGCAGTTCCTCCAGCTGGCTGGCCCCCTGGGCCTGCCAGAGACGACGACCGCCCTGTTCGCGCCAATGGCCCTGGCAGTAGCGCTCTTCAAACGCCCGTTGATCGCTCCCGAGGGGATGGCCGATCGCCGCCAGCAAAGGGAACAGCTGGGAGGGGCGGCCATTCTTCATCGGGGTGCCGCTCAGCAGCCAGATGGCCCGCAACCGGGGATGACGGGCCAGGCGCAGGAAGCCCTGGGTGCGGGCGGATCGGAACGTCTGGGCGAAGTGGGCCTCATCCACGAGCAGCACGCAGCCCGCCTCGGGCAGCTCCGGCGGCAACCGCGCCCAGCTGTGCAACTCCAGCACCAGCCCCAGGCTCGCGGCCTCCTGGCGCCAGTGATGATGCAGCCCCGCCGGGGCCAGCACCACCAGGCGGCAATCGGCCAGGCGTACCATCGCCCGGGCCGCGGCCAACGCCGAGAGGGTCTTGCCCAGGCCCATGGCATCGGCCAGCAGGGCACCGCGACGGGCCAGCAACCAGCGGGCCGCCGCCCGCTGGTGGGCAAACAGCAGGCGACCATCAACCAAGGGCTGGTCGAGGGCGGCGGCGGCCACCAACTGGCGATGGGGCGGCAAGGGCGGCAGGGGCTGGCGCAACCAGAGCAGCCACTGGGCCAGTTCGGCGGTGATGGGGAAGCGACCGGCCAGGGCCTGCTCGAGCAGGGCGGCGGCCTCCAGCGGGAACTCCCAGCACTGGCGGCGGGCCAACCAACGCCCAGCAGGGCGAATCCGGCGCAGCTGGGCCTGGGTGACCTGATCGAAAGGGCAGGCCACCTCAATCAGGCCAGTGGGGCCGAGCCGCATCTGCACCGGGGGTTCGGCCAAAGCGCCAAAGTGCAATCCACGACACATTGACAGCCGTGGCGTCGGCGGCAAACTTCCGCCAACCGAGGCGCTTCGATGCAGGCCAGGGATGGAGTGTTCCTTGAGGATCTCTGCCCCAAGTTGCGCGTGCGGCGATGGCGGCAGTCGCTGCACCTGGTGACCGGTCATTGCTGCCTGTATTGCGGTGAGCGCTCCGAATCGATCGACCACGTGCTGCCCCTGAGCCGTGGCGGCCAGAGCCTCACCGAGAACTGTGTGCCGGCCTGCCTGGGCTGTAATGGCCGCAAGGGGGACAGCGATGCCTTCAGCTGGTATCGCCGCCAGAGCTTCTACGACCCGCGGCGGGCCATGGCTCTGCGGGCCTGGACCGACGGCGACATGCGGCTGGCGACGCGCCTGCTGCAATGGACCAAACCGGAGCAGCAGGCCTCAACCGTGGGCTCGGCCGCTGTGGGCGCAGCAGTGGGTGCAGCAGTGGGCGCCGCTATGGGCGCAGCAGTGGGATCCGCTGGTGGCGCCGCCTTGGCCTCGCCACCGCCGGCCACCAAGCCCCAGGCCACCCAGGCGCCCACGGCCCCGACTCACCAGACTCGACAGGCAGCCACGCCGTTGTGGCGCTGGCAGATGGCTTCCTGAAAGCGGGGCTGCTCCGGCGCCACCAGCAGGGCCAGTAGCAACAGAACGGCAGCCAAAGCCCAGGGTGCCTTGGCACGAGCCCCAGCAGCCATGGGCCCGGCGGCTGGCTTGGACGCTTTCTGGCGAGATGGGGCGTAACTCGCCATGTCTGCCATGGGAGCGATTGGCAGGGAAGCCGCAACCGCGGCGACGATGAAGACGGAAACGGGCCGATCGGAGCCTGGGAGCAGCCTCGATCCAGCCAAAACGGTTTCGGGAAATCCGGCGTCAGAAAAGATGGAGGCAGTCACGGGTTGAATGCGAAGGCTATGATACAGGTGTACTCATGACTGACTTGCCTGTCAACTCCCCGGACGGGGCTGCCTGGGCCAGTGCGGCCGCCGGTCTGGCCCCTGAGGCCGCCGGCCGCGTGCTGGTGCTCGGTGGCGGCTACACCGGCAGCCGTTTCGCCGCAGCGCTGACGGCGCTGGGCATCGCCACGACCGTCAGCCAGCGCCAGGAGAGCAACCCGGCCGGCCCTGCCGAAGCCGGTGGCCCCAGCCAGCTGCACTTCGACCCGGCCACGGGGGCCAGGCCGAGCCGGCAGGATCTGGAGGGCATCACCCATGTGTTGGTGACGATCCCCCCCGATGCCGCCGGTCGGGATCCGGTGCTCGATCATCTCGGCGATCTACTGGCGGAGCTACCGCTGCAATGGCTGGGCTATCTCTCCACCACCGGTGTTTATGGCGACACCGGCGGGGCCTGGGTGGACGAAAGCAGTGCCACCGTGCCAGGTCTGGCACGCAGCCGCTCCCGCTTGGCCTGCGAGCGGGCCTGGCGGGAGCGCACCCTGCCCCTGCAGGTGTTCCGCCTGCCGGCGATCTACGGCCCAGGGCGCACCCCCTTCAACGACCTGCGTCAAGGCCGGGCCCGGCTGATCCACAAGCCCGGCCAGGTGTTCTGCCGCATCCATGTGGATGACATCGTCGGGGCGCTGCTGCACAACCTGGCGCGACCGGCCGCCGGCCGGCCGGACACCCTGATCCTGGCGGATGCCTACCCCTGCTCCTCCAGTGAAACCCTCGGCTACGCCGCCCATCTGCTCGGCTGCAAGCTGCCCGAGCTGCAGCCCTACGACCGGATCGCCGCCACGATGAGCCCGATGGCGCGCAGTTTCTGGAGCGAGAACCGTCGCGTCAGCAGCGCCCTGCTGCGCCAGGGACTGGGCTACCGCCTGCGTTATCCGAGCTTCCGCGAAGGGTACCGAGCCAGCCTGAGTGCCCCCGACCAGCCCGCAGCAGGCGCAGTGCTCAACAGGCCCAGCGGCCCTGGAGCCTCGAGACCATTGAATCAAGAGCGCTGAACCGCGGCGTCTGGAACCGGCTCAACAACCCCTCTGCAGACCTGCCGGGTGGTCTGCCGGTGGTGCAGAAAGCTGACCAGCACTGGGTTGCCAGGCGGCGAAGGGGCGCCCCAGCGGGGCCGTGGCCCAGTTTTCAGCAGACTCGCAGGCGTCGGCTGAAAACCTCCCAAGGGCACTTCGAAACATCGCCCATGGCGTGCAACGACTTGAGCACCCCGGCAGCTGGCGGGGTCCGTAGCGTTCGGCTGGCGGCTGTCTTCATCGCGCCGACGCAGCTCAGCGCGGCCCGCGCCAGCTCCTTCGGCCGCTCCACTCAGCCAGCGCGGAAGCCGCAGCGGCCGAAGTGGGAACGGGCGGTCAGGTCGGGATCGATCAACGGACGGTGCATCAGCGGTGTTTCATCGCCGTGGCTCGCAAAAAGGGGCAGCTGCTGATCCGGAAAGCCCCGCTTGCCCGGCATGGTCACCGTTCCGCCCAGCCAGAGGGTGAAGCTGGCTGGTGCTGGGGGCGGCAGTTGTTCAGGGCTTCGCTGCGGGCACCGGCGCCTCCGTGCCCTCGGCTTGGTGTTCGATCACGCCCCCGAGCGCAAAGGCTGCATGCACCGCCTGCAGCGCCCGCACGCCGTCGCGTTCCGGCACCACACAGCTGGTGCGGATCTCACTGGTGGCGATCAGTTCGATGTTGATGTCGGCTGCGGCGATGGCGCGGAACATGCGCGCGGCGGTGCCTGGCGTGTAGGGCATGCCCGCGCCGACGGCGCTGATGCGGGCGATGGCGGATCCCTCCTCCACGCAGGCCTCGGGCCATTGCAGCAGCAGCGGAGCGAGGGCCTCCTCGGCGCGACTGAGATCCTCCCGTTTGAGCACGAAACTCATGTCCCTGCTCAGCTGCTGTCCCATGGTGTGGGTGCGTTCCGACTGCACGATCGCGTCGAGGCCGATGGCGGCCTCCGCCAGGGTGCGACACACCGCCGCCGCACTGCCGGGCTGGTCCGGCACATGCCGCACGGTGACCTGAATCTGATCGCGATCGAGGGCAACGCCGCGCACGGCCGGAGCGTTCTGTTGGCAGGCCACTGGGTTGTGGCGCAATTGGCGCTCTTGCAGTTCAAAGGCCTCCGCTGTGGCCCGCAGGGCCTTGGGCCCAGCCCAGCCGGCCACCACGCAGCTCACCTTCACCTCGCTGGTGGCGATCAGGCGCAGGTTGATGCCCAGGCGGGCCAGGGTGTCGAACAGGCGGGCAGCGACGCCGGGGCGCCCGAGGATGCCGGCCCCGGAAATGCTGATCTTGGCCATGTCGGCCTCTCCGCTCAGTACCGCCCCGTCGGCACCCAGGGCACGGAGCACCTGGCGGCACACCTGGCTCGCCTGCTCCAGATCGGTCTCGGCCAGGGTGAAGGCGATGTCGTTGCTGCCGCCGTCCTGGCTGGCCTGCACGATCAGGTCCACATTCAGATCGGCGGCGCCGAGGGCCTCAAACAACTGGGCGGCCACCCCGGGGCGATCGGGCACGTCCGTGAGTGCCAGCACCGCCTGGTGCAGCAGGAGGTCTGCCCCGTCCACCGGTTTGCCGAGTTCCAGGCCCTCCTGGCCATGGGCCCGGGCACAGCCGCTGGTGAGTCGGGTGCCGGGGGCCTCACTCCAGCTGGAGCGCACCACCAGCGGCACGCCGTAGTTGCGGGCGATCTCCACCGCCCGGGGATGTAGCACCGCGGCCCCGAGGCTGGCCAGTTCCAGCATTTCATCGCAGCTCACCGACTCCATCAGCTGGGCATCGCTCACCTTGCGTGGGTCGGTGGTGAGCACGCCGGGCACATCGGTGTAGATCTCGCAGGCATCGGCCCCCAGGGCGGCGGCCAGGGCCACGGCTGAGGTGTCGGAGCCGCCCCGGCCGAGGGTGGTGATTTCCGGGGTGCCGGCAACGCCGCTGCTGGTGCCCTGAAAGCCGGCCACCACCACCACCTGGCCGTCATCGAGCAGACGCCGCAACCGTTCGGTGCGCACCTCGAGGATGCGGGCCCGGCCGTGGGCCGATTCGGTGACGATGCCGGCCTGGGTGCCGGTCATCGACACGGCCGGCACGCCCAGTTGGTGCAAGGCGATCGACAGCAGGGCGATTGACACCTGTTCGCCGGTGGCCAGCAGCATGTCCAGCTCCCGCTGGGGCGGCTGGGCGCTGATCGCCCGTGCCAGACCGGTGAGTTCATCGGTGGTGTGGCCCATGGCCGACACCACGATCACCAGCTCGTGCCCCTCCTCCCGGCTGGCGGCGATGCGTCGCGCCACGGCCTGAATGCGCTCCACGTCCGCGACTGACGTGCCCCCGAATTTCTGAACCAGCAGGGCCATCCCCGTTGCTGTTGCGGTATTGGCTTCGATTATCGGGGCCCGGCCCCCGCGGCTCCGCTGGCTCGCGGGCTGGCCAGCAGAAAGCCATCGCGGAAGGCTTCGCCTGGATCGCTGCCTCGTTTGAGCGCCATCTCCACCTCCAGCAACCGGCTCAGCAGAGCCAGCAGCTGGCCCGGAGCCTTGCCACGGATCTGTTTGCGCATCACGTAGATGCGTTTGGGATTGCCGATGCCGGCCGCCTTGGCGATCACGGCCACGTCCTGTTCACCAGCCTTTTCCAGCAGGGCCACCCAGAGCCAGCCGCGGATCTGACTGCTGAGCGAGGCCACGATCCGCAGGGCCGGTTCGTTGGCTGCCAGCAGGGCATCGGCCAGGGCGATCGCCTCCGCTGGCTGGTTGGAGAGCAGGGCATCGCCGACGGCCAGGCTGCTGGTGCTGCGGCCCCCCACCAGCGCCTCCACGGACTGGAGATCGATCGCTGCGGCTGGGTCGCGCCCCTGTTGGTACAGGCTCAGCTTTTCCAGTTCGCTTTCCAGCCGGGTGCTGTCGCTGCCGATGATGTCGGCCAGGGCCTCGGCAGCAGCGGACTCCAGCTTCAGGCCGAGGTCATGGGCGGTGCGCAACACCAGGTCCACCTGGCCGCCCCCATCCCAGATCGCCGGCAGCACGAAGCTTTGCTCCTGGGCCACCTTTTTGAGCGCCTTGGTGGTGCGCAGGCGGGCATCGGGTTTGCCGGGGCTGACGAGCAGCAGATGGCAGCTCGCGCTCACCAGCTCGAGGGTGGCCTCGAGTTGGTCGGCCAACTCGGCTGGGCACTGGCTGCAGAAGGGGCTGCGTTGCAGCACCACCACCCGGGCACCGCTGCCGAAGGGTGGGGTGCGGGCGTCCTCCAGGGCCTGGATGGCCTGGGCGCTGTCGTTGCCATCGAGGCGGCTGAGGTTGATGGCCGCCCAGGCCGGATCCACCAGCTTGCCCACCAGGGCTTCCACGGCCCGCTGGCGGGCGGCTTCGTCATCACCCCAGTAGAGATGGATGGGCATCAGGGATGGATCGGTAGCGGATGTGGCGATGCCGTCCGAAATCGGGCGGCCTGGGCTTTGTGGAGGCGAGCTCTCGGTTGATGTTGATCACCAGGTTCCAAGCTTCGCCCATGGTTCAAAGAGGCTCGCCCACCGCAGGCCTGCGGCGTAAGTCTGCGTAGCTGAGGCTCCATTGCAGTTCCACTCCCTTGCCCCGATGTTGGATACCGATGTAATCCTCAAGGGCCTGCTCTAAGCAGGGCTGGCAGCTTTTGTCCATCCCAAATAATTGCTGGCAGAAGTGAAGCATCTGCTGCCGAGAATCGAAATACCAGGGGCAGGGGCGTGTTTCGATGGTCAGTACTTCAAGGTTGCTGGGCCAGTGCAGCTGCTGGAAGTTGCGATAGATGCCGCGATGGCCGGTGGATGTATGGCGATCGACGAATTGCTCGAGGAAGTGCATGATGCCACTGCCTGGAAGTACATCGGCGAGATGGAGTAGGCCGAATGGTCGTATCACGTTCGTCGCATTAGCCAGGAATCCATCTAAATCATGAATATGGTGTAGTGCGGCCAGGCAGATGCAGCGCTGCAGGGAGCTTGCCGCTACGGGCCAAGGGGTGTGGGGATCCACCACTTCCACGTCCGGGTCAAATCCTGGAGTGAATTCCAGGCTGCGCACCAAGGCTGGAACTTTTAGGGTGGCATCCAGATGCTTCGCTAGGTAGCCACCACCAGACGGTACATCGAGCAGATGTTCTCCGGCTTGTAAGGGGTGGGCATGGAAGAGTTGTTCGTATTCAAGTGTGCGGGCTCTGGGAACTCCCAGCATCGCTTGTTGGTAAAGCCAGCCTCGTTTGGTGAAGATTTCGGCGTAATTTCCTGGGCTGGGTTCGGATATGTTCATGAATGATGGGCGACTTGTCGTGGGACGGGAGACTGGATTCTGTGCATGAACTGGTTCCATGTTGCCGAATGTATAAGTGGTTTTTCCGTCCAGAAAATGGTGTGATCAGGTGCGGAAACTGGGAGTCCGTGTTGCAAGACCTGTTGGGGGTCAATTAAAAAAAGTATGCTGCGTTCACTTGCGTCCATCAGTACTTCCTTGGGGTGGCGATAGGCGCGATGTCGGGAACTCGCGGCGAGATTCAGGGCGGTGATGCTGTCAGTCAGTCGCTGGGGGAAGGCGATGGTCAGGTGGGGATCGGTCGCGATCATTTCGATCAGCTTTTGCTGCAAAGCCACCCGCTCTTCTGCTTCGAAGCGGGCGATCATCACGGTGGTGGGGATGCTGTGGGGGGTGTCGCCTGGGAACAGCTCTCTGAAAACGATGTTGGTTCGCTCCGCCGAGGCCTGAGGCATCCAGTTCACTTCAATGAAGGCACCCGCGGCTTGACTGGGCGATTGGCTGATGTCGTGGCAGAGATAGTCAATGCCCGCGGCAGCCAATCGGAGTGTGGCCGCGATGGTTTCACATTGCCGACGGATCACAGGATGCACCTGTTCGGTGACTTCCCGGAAGAGGCCGCCGGTGCTCACGTTGGCATTGCTGCGCAGCTGGATTGTTTGTCCCGTTGGGGGGACGTCGTCGAGTTTAAGCTTGGCTTGCTCGAGATGATGAAGGGTCTCAGCGTCCACTGGGATCAGGCCACTGACGCCATCAAGGGCCCGCAGTTCTGCTCTGTACTTGTTGGCGGCGGCGATTAACTCGGAGACGGTGCTGATCCCATCGCCTGTGATGCTGGGGGGCAGGCGTTCCACAGCCCAGGCGAGTGTGCCATTGAGCATGGTGAGGCGCGTGTCGTTCCCTTGGATCATCGCTTCGATCACCAGCTTGTGCATTGCCTCTCGTCTGGCCTCCGTGGCCGCCCGCAACAGTTGAGCCTCGTTCTCGATCCCTACGGTGACGCCACGTCCTTGGTCTCGATCGGCGGGTTTGAGGACGCAGGGGTAGCCGATGCGTGCTGCGGCTTTCACCAGGTCGCTGTCCTTGCAGGTGACCAGCAGTGATATCTGGCGCGGAACCGGTAATCCCAGGCTGCTAAGCAGTTTGTTGGTTTTTTGTTTGTCTTGCGCAATATCGCATCCGATCTGGGAATCTCGATCTGTGGCCGTGCTGTTGATCCAGCGGGCCTGGCAGCCGCTTCCCAGTTGATAGAGCCGGGTGCTTGGCTCGATCAGGAGATGGGGGATGCCTCGCCGCCGGGCTTCCCTGAGCAGTTTCATGGTGACGGGATGTTGGCAGCAGATGGCGCTATTCAACTGTAGTCTTGCCAGACGAATTTCCAGGTTTGAATCGCTGCTGCTGTTCTCGGGTTGCAACCAGCTTGTCGTGATCAGTTGGTAGGCCAGGGACAGTGCAGCACCGGCCAGTTCGTGCTGAAGACAGGTTGCAATCCAAAGGTTTTCAGGCGTTTTTGGCCCTAGCTGGGGCCGCTGCAGATCCACCTGCGCTGGGGCCAGGATTTGCCTGGCGATGGAGACGAGGAGAGCTGCGACTGAAGGTTCCAGCTCCTGTCCGCAGGTAGGGGCTTGCGTCTTGGTCAGCCTGGGAAAGTCACGAGCGACGGCGGCCAGGGCCTGGTTGTGCCACTGCCGAGCGGCTGCCCCATCACCGGGGATGTTGAGAGGCCAGTGGATCAGCCAGGCCGGTCCGTCCCAGATCAGACCCGGACCATGGAGTTCCTGCAGTCGGAAGGGAGGCATGGCTGTCTGCCGGTTCGGCTGGCTGGTTCTGATTCCATAGGTTGGAGCCGCCTTGACCCCCACTCCCGCCCTGGATCACCCGATCTTCACGGAGAGCCTCCGTCGCATTCGCGGCTGGTTGGAGCCCACAGGCCTGCTGGCAGGCCTGACGCCCCTGGAGCAGGAGGTGGTGGAGCGTCTGGTGCACAGCAGCGGCGACCTCAGCGTGGCTTCGGGGGTGCGCTTCTCCCCCGGGGCCTGTGCCCTGGGGCTGGAGGCCTTGCTGGCAGGGGTGCCGATTCTCACCGATACGGCCATGGCGGCCGCGGCGGTGGCGCCGATGGCCCGACGCACCTTCGGCAATCCGGTGCTGAGTGTGCTCGATTGGGCGCCTGCCGTCGCCCCCGAGGGCGGCACCCGGGCGGCGGCGGGCCTGGATCTGGCCCTGGAGGCCCATCCCGGTGCCGTGGTGCTGATCGGCAGTGCCCCCACGGCGCTGGTGCGATTGCTGGAGCGGGTGGCCGCTGGTGCGGCCCGGCCGGCCCTGGTGGTGGGCATGCCGGTGGGCTTTGTGGGCGTGCTGGAGAGCAAGGCCTTACTGGCGGCCAGTGACCTGCCCCAGATCCGGCTGGAGGGCAGCCGTGGCGGGGCCGGCCTGGTGGGGGCCAGCGTCAATGCCCTGTTACGCCGGGCCTGGCTGGAGCGCCAGTGCTGAGAGCCTGCTGAACACTGGGGTGCCGGTTGACGAAGGGGCGATCGAGCCGGGTCGAGACCGATTTGCAGCGGTTTCCTACGCCGTCAGTCCCACCGCCACATGGCTGTTGGCTTCAATGCGGCCGAGCACCTGGCGGGCCCGCAGCACCACGGCGGCGGGGACCCCCGCCAACCGGGCCGCTTCGATGCCATAGCTGCGGCTGGCGCCGCCGCGAGTCACCCGATGCAGGAACACCAGGTCGTCGCCGGTTTCCGCCACCAGCACCTGGGCGTTGTCGACGTTGGGCAACAGCTCGGCCAGTTCATTGAGTTCGTGGTAGTGGGTGGCGAAGATCGTGCGGGCGCCGATGGTGCTGGCCAGATGCTCCGCCACGGCCCAGGCGATCGAGAGGCCGTCGAAGGTGGCGGTGCCGCGGCCGATCTCATCGAGCAGCACCAGCGAGCGCTCGCTGGCGTGGTGCAGGATGTTGGCGGTTTCGGTCATCTCCACCATGAAGGTGGACTGGCCGCTGGCCAGGTCGTCGACGGCGCCGACCCGGGTGAAGATGCGATCGGCGATGCCGAGGCGGGCGGAGCGGGCCGGAATCCAGCTGCCGATCTGGGCCATCAGCTGCAGCAGGCCTGTCTGGCGCAGGTAGCAGCTCTTGCCGCTGGCATTGGGGCCGGTGAGTACCAGCAGATCGGGTGCGGTTGGGCTGTCGTCGAGGCCGGCAGAGGGGGAGGCGAGCTCCGCCTCGCTGTCGGCGGGCAAGCCGCTGGCGACGACCCGGTCTGGCTTGCTGGATGGGTCCGTGCTGTCGGGCCGATCAGTTCCAGCGGATCCTTCCCTGATGATCCGCTCAGTGCCGGCCAGCAGGCCCTCGGTGGCGGGCCTGTCAGTTGCGGCAGGGACTCGGGCTCGAGCGTGGCTGCGGGGCCGGGGGACGCCGCCGCCCAGGGCCAGATCGTTGGCGGTGAAGGCTTCCTCCACCAGCAGCTGCTCCACCACCGGATGGCGGCCGGCCTCAAGGCGCAGCTCGCGGCCCGCCACCAGTTCAGGCCGGCAATAGCCGCCGGTGGCGGCCACTTCGGCCAGGGAGGCGAGGGCATCGAGTTCGGCCACGAGCCGGGCGGCGGTGCGGATCGGGGCGGCCTGCAGCCCCACCCTGGCCCGCAGGTTGGTGAACAGCTCGTATTCCCGCTGGGCGGCCCGAGCCCGCAGCTGCAGGATCTGCCCCTCCCGGCCTTTGAGGGCCGGCGTCACGAAGCGTTCCTCGTTGGCGAGGGTCTGGCGGCGGATCCAGTGCTCCGGCACGGCGCTGGCGCGGGCGCGGCTCACGGCCAGGAAATAGCCGAAGGTGCGGTGGTACTGGAGTCGCAGGTTGGTGTTGCCGCTGGTCTGGCGTTCCAGGGCTTCCTGTTCGGCCAGCCAGTGGTCCTGGTCGTCGAGCTGATTGCGCAGGCCATCGAGCACCGCATCCACTCCGTTGTGGATCAGACCGCCTTCGCTGAGGCTCAGCGGTGGTGCCTCCAGAAGCTGATGGCGCAGTTCCGCCGCCAGGGCGGCCAGCTGCGGCCAGGGCTGTCCCAGGGCTTGCAGCGGTTCGCTCTGGGCGTCGCGCACCAGGGTGGCCAGCTGCGGTAGCCGCTCCAGGCCATCGGCGAGGGCCACCAGATCGCGGGCGGAGGCGCTGCCGGCTCCGGCCCGGCCGGCCAACCGTTCCAGATCGCCCATCGGTCGCAGCAGCCGGCGCAGGGCCAGGCGCAGGGGGCGATGTGCCACCAGTTCGCTCACCCCGTTCTGGCGGGTCAGGATCGCGGGCCGCGCCACCAGGGGCGCCTCGATCCAGCGCCGCAGACAACGGCCGCCCATGGCGGTGGCGGTGCGATCCAGGGCCCAGAGCAGGGAGCCGTGCAGGGCGCCCCCCAGCTGGGTGCGGGTGAGTTCCAGGTTGCGGCGGGTCTGGGCGTCGAGCACCAGCTGGTCGCCGGCGTGCCAGACGGTGGGCATGTCCAGGGGGATCGGCGGCCTGTCGACGTCGCCGGGCTGGGTGGCGTCGAGGTAGGCCAGCAGGCCGCCGGCCGCCCGCAGCGCCAGGGGCGCCTCGCCCAGGCCCAGGCCATCAAGGCTGGCGAGGCGAAAGCGTTCCAGCAGCCGGGCCCGGGCCTGGGGGGTTTCGAACGGGGTGCGCGGCTGGGGGGTGAGCCGGCGGCTGTCCGGACACCAGGCCGGCGTCGGGTCTCCCGGTTCGCTCGGAGTGGGCCAGATCACCTCGGCCGCCTCCATCTGCAGCAGTTCCTGGTGCAGGGCGGCGCTGCCGTCGCGCTCGGTGACGCGGAACTCGCCGGTGCTGACATCGGCGACGGCCAGGCCCCAGCGGCCGCTGCTGCCGTCGTGGGCGAGCACCACGGCGCAGAGCCAGTTGTTGCGGCGGGCGGCCAGCATCCCCTCCTCGAGCACGGTGCCAGGGGTGAGCACGCGGGTGATGTCGCGGCGCAGCAGGGCCCCTTTGGCGGGGGTGGTTTCCAGTTGGTCACAGAGGGCCACGCAGAGGCCGCGGCGCACCAGTTCGCCGCAGTAGCGCTCCGCTGCGTGATGGGGGATGCCCGCCATCGGCACCCGGCCGATGGCCTTGCCCGCCTCCTTGCCGGTGAGGGTGAGCTCCAGCAGCCGCGACAGCAGGATCGCGTCTTCGAAGAAGAACTCGTAGAAGTCGCCGAGGCGATAGAGCAGCACTCGCTCCGGGTGGGCCGCTTTGAGCTCCACGTAGTGGCGCAGCACCGGCGACAGGGCGGCTGGATCGACCAGGCTGTGATGGTGCCAGCGGGGCAGGTCGGAGTCGAGCGCGCTGCCGTCCTGGTTCTCAGGATCTGGGGTGCCCGCTCCCGCTTCCGCTCCCGTGGTGGTGGTGGTGGAGTCCTCGTCGTCGTCAGCGGTTGGCTGGGGAGCAGGGTCCGTCGCCGGGTGCTCCCGGGCACTGTCTTGGCGCGGCCGCGGCCGCGCGGCGGCATCGGCGCTCAAGCGCTCGTCATCGAATCCGTGGGCGGCATCGCCCTCGCTCCCGGTCGAGTCCGGTGCCTGCGCAGGCGGCGTTGGCGCCGGCAACCCCAGAGCGGCCACCAGGGAGAGCTGTTGCGCGGCCGCAGGGGCCTGGGCCGCCGAGCGCGCCGCCATGACACTGGGGATGGGGTTGCCCATCTTAAGGGCCACCATTGGTGGTGCCCCCGGCGCGGCAGGCTTCGATGATCCCGGCCGTCAACCCCCCGGGCGCTCAACCCTCTGGGTTCTGAGCCGCTTCCGGCTGGGCGGTGCCTGGGCGGGATGGGGCGGTGGCAACTTCTGGAGGGTCCAGATTCCCGTGGGGCAAGCGATGCATCGCCTGGGGGCTGCCGAGGCTTGGGAGAGTCTGAGCTGTGGAGCCCGAGGGCGACATGGTGATCGTCGCTTTCGGGTCGGCCGTCCCCGGACTTCGGCTCGGCCTGCCTGTCGCCAACAAGGTGCTGGCGGCGAGGGCGGTTCGCCGCGGTGTCGGTTTCGCGCGCGCCTACCCCACAACTTGTGAAGGATGGCGCCCGTCTGGGCCGGCGGCGCGGGGCGCTCGTGTGAGAATCCGCCCACTGCCTGATATGGCCGGCGAGCCCCTTCACCCATGCAGATCCTCAACACCCTCACCGTTCTGGCCCTGGTGGTGATGTCTTTTGCCCTGATTGTGGCGGTACCGGTGCTTTACGCCAGCAGTGAGGACAGCGGCCGCTCCAACCGGCTGATCCTGATCGGCAGCGCCGCCTGGGTGGCCCTGGTGCTGCTCAACTGGGGCATGAGCTTCTTCGTGGTCTGAATCCTTGACGGTTTTCGAAGGTCGCTTCACCGACACGGCTGGTCTGAAGATCGCCGTGATCGTGGCCCGTTTCAACGATCTGGTCACCGGCAAATTGCTGAGTGCCTGCCTGGATTGCCTGTCCCGCCACGGCATCGATACCGCCGCCGACAGCGCCCAGCTGGATGTGGCCTGGGTGCCGGGCAGCTTTGAAATCCCGCTGGTGGCCCAGCGCCTGGCGTCCAGTGGTCGCTACCAGGTGGTGATCACGCTTGGCGCCGTGATCCGCGGCGATACCCCCCATTTTGATGTGGTGGTGGCGGAGGTGAGCAAGGGTGTGGCGGCCGTGGCCCGCGACACCGGTGTGCCGGTGATCTTCGGCGTCCTTACCACGGATACGCTGCAACAAGCCCTGGAACGGGCTGGAATCAAGAGTAATCTGGGCTGGAATTATGGGCTGCAAGCTCTGGAGATGGGCAGCCTGATGGCGGCGATTCCAGGCTGACTTCCTCCGGGGAGATGTCTCGTTGCGGACGCACGCCCCCATGCCCTGATACTGGAGATCGAGTGAGCTGGCAGCGGCCACGCCAAGTTATTGCCCTCTGTGCGCTGGTTGATCTGCTGGGCTTGGTGCTGGTTGCCGCGCTCGTCGATCTGCGCTTTGCCACCCACCTGCTGGCTCATCCTGAGTGGCTGGTTCCCTTTGGCATCGCCTATGTGATGTTCAGCTGGCTGTTCGGCAGTTACACCCTGCTGCGCTTGCCTCGGCTGAGCCTGGTGCCGGTGCTGGTGCGTCTGGGCTGTTCAGCCCTGGCGACGATGCTGGCGGTGGTGCTGGCGTTCTGGCTGCTGAATCTGCCCGTCACCTTCACCCTCGGCCATCGCCGTGTTCAGGCGGCTCTGTTGTTGGGGATGACGGTGTGGGCCCTGCTGGTCCGCCTGCAGTTGCGTCACCAGGTGAGCCGTCACCAAACCCCGTTTCCCTCCAGTCTGGAGATGGCGGAGCAGCGGCAACAGCGCCTGCTGCCCGACCAGTTGCCCGAGGATGCGCTCAGTGTGGCCGATGTGCCCTGGACCAATGCGCTCAGTGTTGAGCGTCAGCTCAAACGCGCTGCTGATGTGACGGTGGCGCTGGGGTTGCTGTTGATCACTTCGCCCTTGATGGCGTTGGTGGCCCTGCTGATCTGGCTTGAGGATCGGGGGCCGGTAATCTATACCCAGGCTCGCAGTGGCTGGATGGGTCAGACCTTCCAACTCTATAAATTGCGCACCATGCAGCAAAGCGATACGGCAGCCAAGGCGAACTGGACGTTGCCGGGCGATCAGCGCATCACGCTCGTGGGCTGGTTCCTGCGCCGTGTGCGAATTGATGAACTTCCCCAGTTGTTTAATGTACTTCGGGGGGACATGAGCCTGATCGGCCCACGTCCCGAGCGCCCCGAACTTGAAACCGAACTGGAAGCGGGGATTCGCCACTACCGCAAGCGCCATTGGATGCTGCCTGGCCTGAGTGGTTGGGCCCAGGTGAATGCACCCTATGCGGGCAGTCTTGAGGAGGCGGAGCTCAAGCTCAGCTATGACCTCTATTACTTGCGTCATTGGAGCACAGGTTTCGATCTGTTGATCTTGATCAAGACGATCAAGACAGTCCTCAAGGCGCGGGGGCGTTGAGCCCTGCCAGCGGCGATGGCAGGATGGCCCTCTCACCTGATGGTTGTGGCTTGACGGTGGAGATGGCCAGCGGCAGGGGCGAATTCCGCAGATGATGCAGAAGAAGGAGTCGAAGCCTCGGCAATTGCTGTTGATCCTGGTGGCTTTTCATCCACCTGAGGCCCATGTGCAAACCTTGCGCACTTGTCTGGCTGCGCTGCCTGAGGCAATTGGCTATGCCGTAGCTGTGAATGACCATCGTGCCGGTGAACCGGTGGATGGCTTGCGGGACGGGGCCGATCTGTTCCTGCCCTGTGCGCACAACCTCGGCTACGGCCGCGCCATCAACAGGCTGGTGGCTGCCCTGGACGGTGCTGCGCCGCAGTGGCTGGGCGCCCTGAATACGGATCTGAGCTGGAACCCCGGCACGTTTGAAATACTGCTGGACTGGCTCGGTCGTCATCCTGAGGTGGTCTTGGCGGTGCCGGAGATCCAGGATCCCGAAGGCAGGCCCCAGCTCCTCTGCAAGCGGGATCCGAGCCTGCTGGCCCTGATTAGCCGCCGCTTCCTGCCCGAGGCGATTAAGCCACGGTGGTTGCGTCGCTATGACTCCCGTTTTCAGATGGCCGAGCAGGATCTAATGCAACCGCTCGATGTGCCCTATCTCAGCGGTTGCTGCATGCTGATGCGTTACCGGGCTTTCGAGGCGGTGGGCGGATTTGATCAGCGCTTCTTTCTTTATCTCGAAGATGCCGACATCAGCCGCAGCCTGCGGGGGCTGGGTCGCTGTCTTCATCTACCGGTGGCGGCGGTTCGCCATCACTGGTGCCGCGGTAATCACCACTCGCTTTGGCTCACGCTGGTGAACATTCAGAGTGTGTGGATCTATTTCCGCAAGTGGGGCTGGCGCTGGCGGTGAGGGCGTCGGGATGCCTGTCGCGACAGGCCTGGCTGGTTCGAGGCGCTGTCGCCAAGACGGGGAAATGGCGGAGAGTGGCCCTGTGCGGCTCAGGTGGCGCTGCGGGTGGTCGCCAGCCCCTCGGCTTCCTGCCGCTGGCTGGACGGACCCCAGTGCCATTGCACAGTTTCAGCCCGTTCCAGCAGGGGGATGGCATGGGATGGCAGGTTGGCGGGACACAGGCTCGCCAGCACCTGCTCGAGCTCTGGGGCCGTGGCGCTGTCGCCAGCATGGCGGGTGGCTGGCCCCCGTCGGCGGTAGCCGAAGGTGGCGAAATCCTGGGCGTAGAGGTGATGGGCGATGTCCACTTCGGCCTGGGAGAGGGCTGGGGCGATCGGGGCCGAGGCGAAGGGACGATTGCGCAGGCTGGCCTGGGCCAGCTCCCGCATCTCCAGCGGCAGATTGAGCTGGCTGGCCAGCTGTTGGAAATCATCGGCGAGGCTCTCGCAGCGCAACAGCTGATCCACCATCGGTGTCGGACCGAGGTGGGTGAACCAGGTCATCGGCAGCGAGTGGATGAAGCGGGGATCGCGCTGGCTGTGGCCCAGGGGCAGTTGGCTGAAGTAATGCCAGCGCATTTCGGCTGTGATTCCAGGCCCGTTGATGATGGCTTCATCCGCGCGGGAGCGCTGGCGAAAGTATTCGTTGGCAGCAGATCCCAGGCGTTCATAGGGATCTCTCACGGCGGCGATGACGGTATAGCGCTCGAGCCACTGGTAGGCCGG
Source organism: Cyanobacteriota bacterium (assembly GCA_026389335.1). Taxonomy (GTDB): domain Bacteria; phylum Cyanobacteriota; class Cyanobacteriia; order PCC-6307; family Cyanobiaceae; genus Cyanobium. The sequence goes on from JAPLIB010000007.1 coordinate 63,255, forward strand.
CCAGTGAATCAAGTCTGCCATCGGCAGATGGGCCAGATCGACGTGGCGATGTAGGATTTGGCTGTAGCTGAAATTGAACAGTTCCTCGCTGCTTTGGGCTGGCGCTCCAAGCAGCAGAATCTCTCTGAGTTCTTTGCCGGCGCACTTCGGCACATGCAGGAAGACCAGTTCAAGGTCGTGACGAATGATCATGGTGAATCAGCGTAAGTGATCTGGAACTTGCCATTGTCCAGCTTCGATTTCCTGTTGTCGCTCACTGCGAATTCCCAGTTGCTCCGGAGTGTTGAGCCAGTGCAGTCGGGCGGCACCAGCCTGCAGCAGCATCGAAACGCAGACGTCTTCGTAGAGCATGGATTCCACGAAGCCCCAGCTGTGTAGAGCGAAATCGCCCAGCAGGCTCACCGCTTGGCCATTGAGCAGATAGCCCGTACCGCCAGACATCCAGCGCGTTGCCCCGAGGGAGTTGAAGGGTCTGAGATTCGAGCGCGCCGACTTGCCGATATGCCAGGCCCGATCCAGATGCAGGGGTGAGGGGGTGAAGATCGGGAATCCTGCGGCGGCGGCACCAGCCACTCCCAGCGTCTCCACCAGCTGGGCGAGCGCCAGGGGGTCGTCCGGTTGGGCATCGTCATCCATTTTCAGCAGGGCCGGTGGGCTGGGCAGCAGCGACAGCACCCATTGCAGGGTGATCAGTTTGGCCGGCAGCCCTTCGTAGGCATCGTCCGCCGGCAAGCGCAGCAGCCGCCGCTGTGGGCAGAACTCAAAGCGCCAGTCGGGCAGCCGCGGATCGCCGATCACAATCAACGGCTGGCCCCAGCCCGCCGCGGTCCAGGCCGCAAAGTCGGCCAGGGTGGCCTGGCTGCGAGCCAGCTGCGCTTGACAGCTCACGATCGCCAGCACCGGAGCGCCGCCGGCGAGGTTCTTCTGCAGTGCCAGCAGGGCCTCGGCATTGAGCTCGCTCAGCAGCCGCCGGGCTGCGCCCAGAACCTGCTGATCGAGCGGCACCAGGCTCAGGAGTGGTCGTAAGGAGGCCAGCAGCGCGATTGGCGGGGCCGATCGACCCAGTTTTCGTGCCACCTCCACGCCCAGGAGTTGGTTGAGAAAGGCCGCCTCGAGCCTGTGGATGGACTCCTGGCGAAGCGGAATCGCGACATGGTGCCCCACAGCCCGCCTGAGATCGTCGATCACCTGCTGATGCCGACGGAGCAGGCGAGCTTTCATCTGGCGAGGCGCACGCCAGAGGCGATCAGGATTCACGATGTCGGCAGCTCCACCGGCGCGCTTGATCGTAAGGGGCGCTTCCGGGGCATGATCAGGCAGATGGTGCTCTGATTTGAGCCTTGTCTTTGCCTGTTGCGAATCCAGAGTTGCGCCTGCCGGACTTCCTCGGCCTGGGAGTGCAGAAGGGGGGCACCACCACGCTGCATCGGTTGCTGCTCGATCACCCCGAGGTGTTCCTGCCGGAGCAGAAGGAAGTTCACTATTTCAGCCTGTACTACCGCCAGGGCCCGGCCTGGTATGCCAGCCACTACGAGGCGGTGGCACCGGGCCTGTGTTGTGGCGACATCACCCCCTATTACCTGTTCCATCCCGAGGCGCCTGGACGCCTCAAGGCGCTGCTGCCGGCGGCCCGTCTGATTGTGTTGCTGCGAGATCCAGTGGAGCGCAGCCTCTCCCAGGTGTTCCATTCGCGCCGGCTGGGGCTGGAGCCCCTGGAGCTCGAGGCGGCGCTGGCCGCGGAGCCGGAGCGGTTGGCGGGAGCCGAGGCGGTGCTGGCCCGCCCCGATGGCCGCCATGGCTCCCATCAAGAGCACAGCTATGTGAGTCGTAGCCGCTACGAGCGACAGTTGCCCGGCTGGCAGGCGCTGTTCGCGCCGGAGCAACTGCTGATTCTGCGCAGCGAGGATCTGTTCACCGATCCAGCCAGCGTCTGGGAGCGGCTGCAGTCTTTCCTGGGGCTGACGCCGGTGCCCTGGGCGGGTGCGCAGCCCCGGGCCAATGCCGGTGGCGGTGAACTGGCCGCGGTGCCGCCCCAGCTGCGAGCCTGGCTGCGCGAACAGCTGGCCCCCACCTATCGGGCCATGGAGGCGGATTATGGACTCTGCTGGTGAAGGCAGCGGCCGGCAACGGACGCCGCCCCAGCCCCCCCTGGTGTTCGATCTCGGCTTTCACCGCGGTGAAGATACGGGGTATTACCTGGCGAGCGGCTGTCGGGTGGTGGCGGTGGATGCCAGTGCTGAGCTGGTGGCGGCGGGCCGGCAGCGCTTTGCGGCGGCGATGGCGGCCGGGCGGCTGACGCTGGTGCACGGCGCCGTGGTGGGGGCGGCGCAGCGGGCTGCCAGCGCTGAACTGCTCTTCTATCCGCACCCGGAGCGCAGCGAGTGGGGCAGTGTGGATCTGCGCTGGGTGCGGCGCAATGCCGAGGCCCATGGGCTGCCCCACGGTGAGCCGGTGCGGGTGCCGGCGCTGGAGTTGCCAGCGCTGGTGAACCGCTACGGCTGTCCCGACCATCTGAAGATCGACATCGAGGGTGCCGATGAGGCGGTGCTGGCCGATCTGGCCTTGCTGGAGCGGCGCCCGGCCACGGTGAGCTGGGAAACGGGCAAGGAGGGACTGGGGGCGGTTTTGGCCCAGCATCGGCGGTTGGCGGCCCTGGGTTACGGCCGTTTCCGGGTGGTACAGCAGGCCTACCTTCAGGCTCTGCCGCCGCTGCTATGCCCGGACGGCAGCCTGTGGCAGTTCGAGGCGGGATGTTCGGGGCTGCTGCCCCAACAGAGCCCCCAGCCCTGGCGCCCCCTGCTTTGGGTGGAATTGCAGTATCGCCTGCTGTTTGTGGCCTACGGGCTGGTGGGTCCCCGCTCCTGGTTCCGGGCGGCGGCGCGCCATCCGGCACCCTGGATCGGCGGCCTGCCGCGGCGCCTGCAGCGCTGGTGTGACCGGCGGCGCTGGCCCCTGCCGGGCTGGGTGGACAGCCATGCGGCGCTGGGCCGCGGTGGCTCAGCCAGGGGCGCGGAGGGCTCCTGAGGCCACCAGCTCCAGCAGGGCCAGCTGGCGTTTGAGGCAGGCTTGGAGCTCGTAGTGCTTCTGCACGTGCGCCCGAGCGGCCGCCCCCAGGGCTGCGGCCCTGGCGCGATCCCGCAGCAGTTCGGCTACCGCCAGCGCCAGGTCGGCGGCGGCGAAGAAATCCACCAGCAAGCCGTTATCGCCATCCCGGATCACCTCACGCACCGGAGCGGTGTCCGAGCCCACCACCGCGCAACCGCTGCTCATCGCTTCCAGCAGGCTCCAGCTGAGCACGAAGGGATAGGTGAGATACACATGCACGGCTGTGATCTGGAGCAGGTGCAGGAAGGTGTCGTAGGGGAGTTGGTCGGTGAAATGCACGCGGCTGGGATCGAAGCGACCCTCGATTTCCTGGAGGAACACCTGCTTCCAGCTGCCAGTGGGGCATCGGGCGCCATAGCTCACTCCCTCCTGTTGGCCCACAATCACCACCCGGGCCTCCGGTGCCAGTTGCTGCAGCTCCGGCAGGGCCCGCAGGAAGGAGTGGCAGCCGCGATAGGGCTCGAGGCGACGGTTCACGAACGTCACCACCGGATCCCCGCGGCGGATCGTGGTGCCGTCGGGAAGCACCAGGGGGGCGACAGCGGCATTGGGGCAGGCCCGCTGGGTGTCGATGCCCTCGTGGATCACGCTGATGCGCGATTGCCAGTGCGGCGGGAAGGAGGAGCGTTGAAAGGCGGTGGGGGTGACGCACCAATCGCTGGCCTGCAGATTCAGCAGCAGGTTGGCGGTTTTCATGCGCAGTTTGGCTTTGTCCTGCCAGCTCTGCAGCCCCTGCATCTCCTGATCGAAATCGGAATCGAAGCCGGTCGGCTGGTAGTAAAACTCCTGATAGCTGAGCAGGGGCGCCTGCGGCCAGATGTCTTTGAGAAAGAGCGCTTCGCCCCAGCCGGGGTGGGCGCAGATCAAATCGGGCTGGAAGCCCTTCGCTTGCAGCTGATGGGCCACGTGGGCGCAGGCTTCAGCGCGAATCACCTTGCTTTCGGTTTCTATCACCAGCGGGTGAATCCCTTTGGTGTTGACCCGTTGGACGCCGTAGGAGAGGTAGGCCACCTCTGCTGGCACGGTTTCATGGCGGCGGGCCCGGCCCATCCCCACAATCTGATGCTGCCCGGAACTGGCCAGGGCCTGCAACATCCGCATGTATTGACCAGGAAAACCCTGGTGGATGAACAGGAGATTCATGGGGAGGTGGTGCTCGGCGGCCGCTGCTGCGGCCGACCCGGGGGGACAGCTGGCTGGATTCTCTCCCAGACCTGTGGATCAAGTGCCGCTGTGGCCTCAGGCGGGCCAGGGCGGCAGGGCATCAGCGGAGGCAGCCGATCATTCGCTTGTTCCTGGCAGCCACCGCAGGCTCCTGGGGGCAGCCTGCGGTGGCTGCCGTTCGCGGCCGCTGGCGAGGGGCTGGCGGAGAGAGCGGACGGCGGCTGAGGCAGCCATAAAAAAAGCCCCGCGCAAAGCGGGGCTGAGGGTCATCCAATGTCTTTTATTGCCAGTCCCAAGCAATTGAGGTGGTTGGGAAGGAGTAATCGATCGAGACGGAGGTGGCAATGTTGGTGATCAGGCCGCCGTTGATTTCCAGGCCACCGGCGCTGTCCACCGTGTATACCGACTCATCGGGGAAATCGATGGTGGGATTTGTAATCACAGCTACGTTGTCCAGGGCGATCAGCAAGTCGCCGTCGCTCAGGCCATCGGCTCCATCGCTGATGAACAGGTAGGAGAGGATGCCGTATTCGGGGGTGTAGTCGCCGAAAGTCTTGTCCACGAAGGCCACGCCATTCTGCGTCCACAGCAGGGCTTCGCCTTCGCCCTGCTGGCCACCGGCTTCGATGAACTCGGTCAGGCTGGTGATGCCGTCAGTCACCAGGCCTTTGCTGTTGACGAAGTAGTCGTCACCGTGATGTCCACCTTGTCGCCGAAATCGTCGGTGAGTTTGATCTCATCGCGCTGAAGCCGATTGAGGCTGCCGAACGACTCGCCGTTCCTGTTGTAATCGAAGGGATCCGAGGGATCCGAGGGCTCATCTAAGAGGCTGCCTGGGAGGGGTTCGACACCCAAGGCGAGGCCGACGTAGCGGTAGAAGCTGGCATCGGAGTCGAAATCGGTGATCGTGTCAGCACCAACCCCTTCAGCATTGATCACCGAATCACCGAAGGTGAATACGAATTGATCGTTGCTCAGGCCCGAGAGCTCAAAGTCGCCTGCAGTAAATGGCTCGCTGATGCTGTCTTCGCCGTAGAAATAGCCCTTGGGGCCATTATTGACAATGTTTCCGATCAAGTCGGGGAGCAGACCCCCCATCATCGTGGGATTAATGAAATCAGTAATCACGCCAAGAACGTCTGCGGTGCTGGTCTGGGTGGTGGAATCACCCGTCATGATGTCGGCACCGGTGCCACCGTCGATGGTGGTGAAGATGTCGGCGAATTCAGAGAACACAACACCCGAAGCCTGGGTGATGGTGTCGTCGCCAGCACCACCAGAGATGTAGGTGCTGTTGGTGCGGGCGGCACCGGAGTAATCGTTGATGGTGTCGTCGCCATCACCACCTTCCAGAGTGGTATTGAGCGACTGGATTGCCAGGAAGTTGATGACGTCGTTGCCCAGATCACCACTGATCAGGGTGTTGTTGCTTTCGACACCGGCAACAAGAATGCTGTCTTCGGCTTTACCGCCGAAGATGGAGGAATCATCGAGCTCGAGACCCAGCAGGATCATCGTGTCGGAGCCCCGGTTGCCGTTGATTTCCGTGTCTTTGACAACACCGGAAAGTCCAAGGAGAATGTCGTCATCCTGACCGCCGACGATTTTGGAGCTGTCCAGGTCACGGGCCCAGACGATGACATCGGTGCCTTGATTGCCGTTGAGAGTGGATGCGTTGAATGCAGCCGATTCAACTGGGGGGTTTTTATCAATAAGCAGCGCTATATTGGGATCAATCAGAGCCAGGATGTCGGCACCGGCACCACCACTGAGTTCGGATTGATAAACCTCGGCGGCTTCCACGATGAGGGCTTCTGCGCCGAATTCAACAAGGCGACTGACGTCGAAATCATCGATAGGGTTAGAAGGATCGCTCAGATTGAGTAAGTACTGAGCAACTTCTTTGATAACGGGGCCGGCCAGGGAGTTGCCGTTGCCACCCAGGTGAACTGCACTTTGATTGAAACTCTTGACATCTTCGCCGATGTAGACGACATCGGTGCCGTCCTTGGTGGGATCAAGACCGTCGGCCTTGATGATAATGCCGCTGTACTCGGCGCCAAAGGTCTTGGAGCCGAGGATGATTTCGTCGCTGCCGCCGTCTCCCCAGAACTGGTTGTCGCTGCCATTCTGGGTGCGAATCTCAATCAGGTCGTTGCCAGCACCGCCGTAGACGGTGCTGGCCTGAATCTCGGACGATTCCAGGTTGATGGCGTCGGCGCCTTCATTGCCTTGGACGATGGAGTCGATCAGGTTGCCGTCGATCTCGATATAATCATCGCCGGCTAAAGCTTTGAAATCAGCGACGTAGGTTTCCGAAGCGGTGCCTTGAACGGTGATATTGGGGCCGTTCGTGCCGAGCCAGACGATAGGGGTGGCCATGTATGAGCTGGGAGACAGAGGCTTTACACTTCTTATTATACCCAGGGAGTGATGATTTTTGTCTGTGACAGCAGCGCAGCTGTCTGCCGCAAGCTCAGGCTCCTGGGCGCCAGGCAGCCTGCGGCTGGTGTTGTCGATCGCGGCCGCTGGCTGGCTGTTGGCGGAGCGAGAGGAGGCTGGCTGATGGAGATGAGCCATAAAAAAGCCCCGCACGAGGCGGGGCTGGAGGCCATCAACTCACATGGAGTCAGACGGGGGTGGGTTGGGGGAAGGCGGAATAATCGATCGAGACGGAAGTCACGATGTTGGTGATCAGGCCGCCGTTGATTTCCAGGCCACCGGCGCTGTCCACCGTGTATGCCGACTCATCGGGGAAAGCGATGGTGGTGGGATCTGTGATCACAGCCACGTTGTCCAGGGCGATCAGCAGGTCGCCGTCGCTCAGGCCATCGGCTCCATCGCTGATGAACAGGTAGGAGAGGATGCCGTATTCGGGGGTGTAGTCGCCGAAGGGCTTGTCCACGAAGGCCACGCCATTCTGCGTCCACAGCAGGGCTTCGCCTTCGCCCTGCTGGCCACCGGCTTCGATGAACTCGGTCAGGCTGGTGATGCCGTCAGTCACCAGGCCTTTGCTGTTGACGAAGTAGTCGTCACC
>JAPLIB010000038.1 GCA_026389335.1 Cyanobacteriota bacterium
TGCTTCTGAAATCCCGGCCGGAGGAATGGTCATCGCAGGCGATCTCTACCTGAAATGCAACCGGGGTTCAAGCTGGCGTCAAGGGCTCAAATGGGGCCACCGTTCGCGGCGAGCATCACGACCCCTGAACGGATACAGCACCAGATCATCCACAGCTGGGTAGGCGGTACTTCCACCCGTGGCAGGCACGATCACAAGCGAGGTGAATGGCGTGCCGCTGTCATCAAGCCAACCAAAGAAGTTGGTGGCTGAGCTTGTCACGACTGATTGGACCGATGCCCCGGGGTTGGCCGTGACCGTGATGGCGCCATTAACAATATTGAAGTTGAAATCGGTATTAAAGAAATAGCCACCCACGGCAGTAGGCGCTCCGTTAGTAAAATTTAATGTCAAAGCTACAGAATTATTGCTAGACAAAACCTGGGATCCACCCGCGTTGCCGGTGTACAGGCCTCCAGTTGCCGCAGCATCGTAGATGTAGCCTGAGATTGTTCTCGAAAGCGGCGAAGTATAAAACCCATTCAAATCTTCATAGTTGTCAGTGGACGAACTGGACAAAGCGGCAAGAAAAGCAGCGCGATCGGTGTACATGATGACCGCTGCCTGAACGGGAAGCGAAGCCAAGACAATCGATGTCCCAACAATGCCGAAATGGATAAGAGATTTGTGAAATTGCATGGTTTTAGTATATTGTTTCGATTTTATCTCGGGGGGGGATTGTCAAGCATTGACCCAATCGGATCGGCATCTGGCGACAAGCGTCATACCGGCGCCCCTCAGCCAGGCACCAATCGCCTTCCCACCCGGGCCACGTGCTGAGCCAGGGATTCGGGCAGCTCGTGCAGCAAGGAGAGGTCGATGGCGGAGCCGGGGCGATGGCGGCCCATGGCCCGGGACCCGTAGAGCCACACCTCCTGCACGGCGGGCTCGGCGCTGAGCAGGACCGCAAGCCGAACCGACAGGGGGAGAGCCCACAGCCACTCCAGGGACAAACGGTGCCATGCTGACCCCAGGGTCAGACTCTCAGGTCGTAAAATTATGAAAGTAACCGTCGAGCTTTCCGACCAGGAGATGGCCGAAATCCTCAATCTCACCGGCGAGCGCAAGAAAGGCCCGGCCATCCGCCGCCTGATGGAGGAGGCCCTGCAGCAGCGCCGCCGGGCTCAGATCGCCCAGCGCTTCCTCAGCGGCGAATGGGGCGTGGAACTCGAGACCTACGAGGCCGACCAAGAGCGCGAGCGCCTGCGGGCTCGGGAGATCGCCCCATGACCCTGCTGCTCGACACCAGCCTCTGGATCGACTTCACCCGCTCCCGCAGTCCGACTCCCCTGAAGCAGTTCATTGCGCCCTACGTGCTGGATCCCGAGGCGCACCTGGCGGAACCGGTGCGCTTCGAGCTGCTCCGCTCTGCCCGTCCAGAGGAAGCTCGCCTGCTGGAGGCCCAGTTCGACGCCTTGCCCTGCCTGCCCACGCCAGCGGACATGTGGCAGCAGGCGATCATCCTGGGCCAGGCCTGCCGTCAGATCGGCCGCAGCGTGCTGAGCCTTGATCTGCTGATCGCCGCCGTGGCCCTGCACCACAACGCCCTGCTGGTGAGCTTCGACGCCGACTTTGAAGCCATCGCCTCCGTGAGTGCCCTGCGACTGACTCACCTGAACCGGCCCGTCTGATCCGCTGGCCAGGCCCGCGCAAACTCACGTCCAGTTGGGCCACCACCTCATGCCCTTCATGCCGTTTTCGGCTGCGGCCTTGAAGAGGCTGTTCACCTCTTCCCTGGAGGTTGGCGCAGCTCACTTCAGGCACGATGTCCACGAGCGACACATTGGCGGTGGCAACCGCAGAGGGATGGGTTTCAAGTCACGGGCCCTCGTACCGCGCCACCCCTTACTCCCCCAAAGCCACCGCCACCGCCTTCTGGAACACCTCCTCCTCCGGCACGATGCCGGCCCAGAGGTTGAACAGCTGCATCGCCAGTGGCACCAGCATCTCAACGCCATCGACCACACCGCAGCCGGGATCAACGCTGCAGTCGATCGGCACGGCTTACCGTTCCGAGGCGCAGCCCAGGTGGGTGGCGTTCATCAGCACGGTGGTGCCGGATCGAACGCAACTGGCGCTTCAGCGAAGGCTGCCAGATTGATCGCCTGGCACTCAACCAGGGGCAAAGACCCTGGGCGGGAAGGGGAACGACGGGGGCTTGGGGTTGCGCAACCAAACCCCAGTTGTTTCCCCCACCCGGCTTGACGCCATCAAACAAGCTGAGGGGGAGAACTGCTTGTTGATTCGCCAGCGAATGGTGCCGCACTTATACAGGGAAAGCATGGCACTGAATTCGCCCAGAGCCGAACCATCAACCTCCCCTGAAATGACTGTTGCCGCGCACTTTATTATCCACTGCGTAGGACGCCATCATGCCGGTTGAATCGGATTGAGCTGGTATCTTCACCAGGGGCAAGTCAGCCGCATGCCGCAGAGAATCTTCAAGCAGAAAAACGCAGAGACTGGAAACCGACCTCCCCTCGTCCTCAGAGCGCGTCAGCAGCGCTTCATGCACGTGATAACTGAGCGTGATAGTGATACGTCGTGGCTGACGCTGCAGCACCCTAAATCGATCATTCATTGTTGATAGCTCCTAAAAGTTGCCGAAGGCTGGGGGATGGGTCTTTGAAGATGACCTGAGAAAGCCCCAGGAACGCCGTACAGACACAGCGATTACGCGGCAACCTTAATCGCCCTGCCTGAATCTCAAGTGATGCAGTCCAATGCATATCGGCATTATAATCTCAGCTTCTGCGGAGCCTACTCAAGGCCTGGAGCCAGGCACTGATGACATCTTCATGTACAGAAGAGACCCTGAAAGACCCACTCCTGCTGCTACTCCTACTCCCCGCGAAGCTGGCGGATGTAGTCCTCATCCGACGAACCGGCCCGCACTGCCAGCGCCGCGAGACAGCCAAGAGCCGCAGCGTTTGGCCATGGAGCCCGGAGGGCAGGCAAGCGAGCCATGGGATCAAGACAGGTAAATCCGCACCGAATCCTCCTGGCTGTTCCAACTCCTGAGGGGAAGCGACTGGCCTCAGCACCCTCGACTGGGGGCAAAACTGCCGGTGAGTTTCAGGGGAGGCTCATCCCGCCCGCCGTGACAATCGGTAGCGATGATCACCTGATTAGCCAGGGCACTGGGCTGCTCTGGCCCCGTCGATCGGGGGGCTGTTGAGCAGGGAGAGACATGCCAGTCCCACCAGGCCGCGCCGATCACTGCTACAGCTGGTGTCAATCCCTGGCAGGCGCGAGTCGAGCCTGGAAGGCATGGCCACGGATGACGCTGGGGATGGGGCGTCGGTTCGACTGCTTTCGATCGCCGCTGGACTGGGTTGCATGCTCGGCAATGCCCCCTACCATCGCTGGGGCGTCATTGCCTTTAATGTTCCCTTGTACTGCCTTTCAAAGGCCACGTCGCGCCCACCCCCACGCTGACAGAGACAGAACCAAGAGCCGCAGTGAATGCGTCGCCAATGATCATATTCTCCCCGAATCAATGGCGACAAACACTTATCGCAATGGGTCAAAACTTAGCGAGTCATTCCTGATGCGACATCTGCGATGAATTTGCTTGGCGAGATGCCCAGGCTCATGCAGCTGCTGGCCCCGTCGATCGGCTGGCTGCTCAGCAGTGAGATCCGCGCCAGTGCCGGCTTTGCCTCCTCCCGTAAGTTACTGCTCTACGGCATCCATCAATCGCTGCTGAACCGCCGGCGGGCGCGCTTCATGGTCACCACCGAAGCTGAAGCGATGGAGGGCCTACAGGGCAGCAGGCCCGGGCTGTTGATCGTCACCCCCAATCTCGAGCAAGGCGACGGCCTGGCCTTGGCGGAGCGGGCCCGCTCCGTGGTGCCGGACATCCGCACGATCATGCTTTGTGATCAGGATTGCGATGATCTGATCGTGGCCGGGCGCTCTGGCGTGGATGCCGTGATCTGCGAGCAGGAGTGCTTCTCCGCCGATCAACAACTCCGCACCCTGATCATCACCCTCTCGCTGGGCCGGCGCTACCGATCCCCAGCGGTGATGGCCTGTCTCCATGGCGAGGATCAGGGCTGGCGTAACGCCACGCCGCCCCTGAGCACCCGGGAGCAGCAGCTGATCGATCTGTGGGTGGAGGGCCTGGGCGATCGGGAGGTGGCCGATCGCATGGGGCTGAGCTACCAAACCGTACGCACCTATGGCAAGACGGTGCGCCAGAAGCTGGGGGTGGGCAGCAGGGCCCAGGTGGTGCTCAAGGCCGTGTCGCTGGGGCTGTCCCAGGTGACGGGCTTCTGAGGGGCTGCCCGCCAAGCTGGAACCACACCGAATCCAGGTGGTAGGCGTACAGGGGGCGAGGGGGCGCACCAGAGAAGGAAAGCGCCGCCATTCCCCCGGCTGGCGGGCTGCCACCGCCAGCTCCATGGCCCGATCCCGCCGGCGTTGCGCTGAACCCCGGGACCACGACACCACGAGTGAGCCAACCCCGCCATGGCCAGCAGGCCGTTGCCCCGTGCCGTGCTTCTTCCGCTCCTGTGGACTCCCCATCAGGAGCGCGGTGCTCTCCATACAAAAAAGGCCGCCTGTGCGGCGGCCCTGGGCTGACGGCGGCATCCTGACGGCATGGCCTGGGGCCCCAGCCAAAGCCAGAGCTCAGGCCCCACCGAAGATCACTTCCAGTTCTTGGCCACCACTTCGGCCAGATCAACAACGCGCTGGCTGTAGCCCCACTCGTTGTCATACCAGGAGATCACTTTCACCATGTTGCCGTCCAGCACCAAAGTGAGATCGGCATCCACAATTGTGGACTCATCAGTGCCGGCGTGGTCGGTGGACACCAGGGGCAGATCGCAATACTTGATGATGCCCTTCATGCCGTTTTCGGAAGCGGCCTTGAAGATCGCATTAACCTCCTCGCGGGTGGTGTCACGGGCCACCTCAAGCACCATGTCCACCACCGACACGTTGGGGGTGGGCACCCGCAGGGCGATGCCGTTGAGCTTGCCCTTCATCGGCGGATACACCAGGGCCACGGCGGTGGCGGCACCGGTGGAGGTGGGCACGATGTTCACTGCGGCGGCGCGGGCGCGGCGCAGGTCGCGGTGGGAGGCATCAAGGATGCGCTGGTCACCCGTGTAGCTGTGGGTGGTGGTCATCATTCCCTTCACGATGCCGAGGGATTGATCGAGCACTTTCACCAGGGGCGCCATGCAATTGGTGGTGCAGCTGGCGTTGCTGATGATGTCGAAATCGTCGTGGCGGTACTGGTCGGCGTTGACGCCAACCACGAAGGTGCCCACACCTTCTCCCTTACCAGGGGCCGTGATCAACACCTTTCTGGCACCGGCTTCGAGGTGCTTGCCGGCACCCTTCTGATCGATGAACACGCCGGTGGCCTCGATCACCAGATCCACACCCCACTCCTTCCAGGGGAGATTGAGCGGATTGCGATCGGAGAAGCACTTGATGTGCTTGCCATTGACAACGATCGTGTCATCGGTATGACTCACCTCCGCATCGCGGATGTGGCCCAGCATCGTGTCGTACTGGAGCAGGTGGGCGTTGGTGCGGGGATCGGAGGTGTCGTTCAGACCCACCACCTCAAGGCCGGTGTTGGCGCCCCGGCTCAGCCAGCAACGCATGAAATTGCGACCGATCCGACCGAATCCATTAATCGCAACTTTCAAGGTCATGGCGAGAAGCGGCGAGATCCGCTAGCAAGGGTGATTCGGCCGCAAATCATACAGAAATCCCGGCCCAGGCCTGCCCCAGAGCCTGGGCCAGCGGGCGCTGGCGACCAAAGCGACGCAACTCGTAAAGCACCGATGGACCGTCCAGCCCTATTTTCACAGGGTCAGGAGTCGCCCCCGAAAGTCCCGATGCTCGATCGCCTCCAACCGGTCCATTTCATTGGCGTGGGAGGCATCGGCATGTCCGCTCTGGCTGCGATCCTGGCGGCCAGGGGCTTCAGCGTCAGCGGCTCCGACCCCCGCTCCACGCCGGTGGTGGAAGCCCTGAAGCTCAAGGGCGTGCGCGTTTTTGACGAGCAGACCGCCGACACCATCCAGCAGGTGGTCCAGGCGGCCGGCACCGACCCCTTGGTGGTGATCAGCTCCGCCGTGCCCAACAGCAATGGCGAGCTGCTCGAAGCCCGGCGCCTCGGCCTGGCGGTGGTGCATCGCTCCGACGTGCTCGCGGCCCTGATCAACGCCCAGCCCTCGATCGCCGTCGCCGGCAGCCACGGCAAGACCACCACCAGCACCCTGATCGCCACCCTGCTGGAAGCCACCGACCAGGACCCCACCGCCGTGATCGGCGGCATCGTGCCGGCCTTCGCCAGCAACTGCCGCCATGGCGACGGTCCGCTGCTGGTGGCCGAAGCCGATGAATCGGACGGATCGCTGGTGAAGTTCAAGGCCCAGCTGGGTGTGCTCACCAACATCGAGCTCGATCACACCGACCACTACCCCGATCTCGACGCCCTGATCAGCACCCTGCAACGCTTCGCCGACGGCTCCGGCCGCCTGCTGGCCAACCGCGACTGCCCGGTGCTGCGGCAGCACTTCAAGGCCGACAGCTGGTGGTCCACCGAAGCCGCCGAAGGGGTGCACTTCGCCGCCATCGCCCGGGAGGAACGGGGCGATGGCACCCTGGCCGACTACTACGAAGACGGCATCCTGCTGGGCAGCCTCAGCCTGCCCCTGCCCGGTCGCCACAATCTCAGCAACGCCCTGGCCGCGATCGCCGCCTGCCGCCTCGAGGGGGTGCCGTTCGTCTCCCTGCAGCAGGCCCTCTCGCAACTGCGTCCCCCCGGCCGCCGCTTCGACTGCCGCGGCATCTGGCAGGGGCGAATCGTCGTCGATGACTACGCCCACCATCCCAGTGAAGTGGCCGCCACCTTGAGCATGGCGCGCTTGATGGTGAGTAGCGGTCGCAGCCCCCTGCCCAAGCCCCCCCAGCGCCTGGTGGCCGTGTTCCAGCCCCATCGCTACAGCCGCACCGCCCAGTTCCTGGACGGCTTCGCCGCGGCCCTCACCCAGGCCGACCTGGTGTTCGTCGCCCCCCTCTACAGCGCCGGCGAAGCCCCGATCGCCGGCATCTCCAGCGCCGCCCTGGCCCAGGCCGTACGCGCGCTGGCCCCCCATCTGCACGTGCTGGAAGCGCAGAACCTCGACCATCTGGCCCATCAGATCGCCAACAGCAGCAGCCCTGGCGATCTGGTGCTGGCCATGGGGGCCGGCGACGTCAATGGCCTCTGGGAACGGCTGGAAGCCCTCGAAGATCGGCCCATGGCCCACGCGGCCTGAATGGCACCCCCGCCCGCCACACTGCCCGCCGGGGTGCGGCAGGGCGTCTGCCTCCAGGCGTTCACCACCTGGAAAGTGGGCGGCCCCGCCCAATGGTTCGCCGAACCCGGCAGCCAGGCGGATCTGATCAACCTGGCCGCCTGGGCCTCCCGCCTCGGCCTGCCCTTCCGCTGCATCGGTGCCGGCTCCAACCTGCTGATTGCCGATGGCGGCCTCGCCGGCCTCACCCTCTGCAATCGGCGGCTGCAGGGCAGTCACAGCGACAGCCAGGACGGCTGGGTGGAGGCGGAAGCGGGCGAGCCGATTCCCACCCTGGCCCGCAAGGCGGCCAAGGCCGGCCTGCACGGCCTGGAATGGGCCGTGGGCATCCCCGGCACAGTGGGCGGCGCGGTGGTGATGAATGCCGGCGCCCAGGGAGGCTGCACAGCGGACTGGCTGCATTCGGTGCGGGTGCTGGATCCGGCCCGGCCGGAGGCTCCCTTCACCCTGGAGGCCCGGGACCTGGACTTCGCCTACCGGCACAGCCGGCTGCAAGCAGAAGCGCTGCTGGTGCTCTCGGCCCGCTTCCGGCTGGCGGCCGGTCACGACCCGGCCGCGATCACGGCCCGTACCAGCGCCAACCTGCACAGCCGCACCAGCACCCAGCCCTATCAGCAACCCAGCTGCGGCTCCGTCTTCCGCAACCCCGAGCCCCGCAAAGCCGGCCAACTGATTGAGGCCCTGGGGCTCAAGGGGCTCAGTGTCGGCGGCGCCCAGGTGTCACCGCTGCATGCCAACTTCATCGTCAACACCGGCAACGCCCTGGCCCGGGATATCGACGCCCTGATCCTGCTGGTGCAGGAGCGGGTGCGGCGCGAACACGGCATCGAGCTGCACACGGAAGTGAAACGCCTCGGTTTCGAGGGGGTCGATGCCCTGCGTCCGGGGCCCTAGCCTGCGCCAGCACTCCACGACAGCGGCATGGCTGGCTTCGGTCTTCCCAACTTCGGTCAGCTCACCGAAGCCTTCCGCAAGGCCCAGCAGATTCAGCAGGACGCCCAGAAACTGCAGGAAGAGCTCGATGCCATGGAGCTGGAGGGCAAAAGCAGCAATGGCCTGGTAAGCATCTGGCTCACAGGCAATCAACAACCGCTGCGGGTGGAGGTGGCGGCCGAGCTGTTGAACGGCGACAGCGAAGCCGCCGAAATCGCCATCCTCGAAGCGCTGCGCAACGCCTATGAGCTCTCCACCGGCACCATGCGGGAGCGGATGGAAGTGCTCACCGGCGGCCTCGATCTCAACCTGCCCGGCCTGGGCGGCTGAGCCGCCGGAGCCGCAGCAGGCCCTGTCTCAGCCCTGAAGGACGCCGTTTCAGCCTTCCCCCTGGCTGAGCTCGTCCGCCCCGGACTGGCCGGGAGGCGGATCGGCACCGGGCTCCTGATCGGAACGGGCCTCGTCGAGATCGTGTTGGCGGGTGCTGCTACGGGAGCGCCGGCGCAACTGGGGATCCAGCAGCGGCTCGAGCCGATCACCCCGCTGCCTGACACCAGCCTCCTTGCCACGGCTGGATCGGGCCTGCCATTGGGCCTCGATCTCAGCCAGGCACTGGCGATAGAACCCGTGGCGATCCCAGTCGACCCCCACCCGACAGCCGGATTCACCCAGGTGGCGGCAGTTGCTGTAACGACAGCCGCCCTGCTCCAACCGGGATCTCAGCTCCGGGAACAGGCCCGCCAACAGGGTCGGATCCGGCGGCAGATCGGGCCGGTTGAAGCCCGGAGAATCCGCCACCAGGGACGGTTCCACGCCGGCCTGCGGTGATGTCAGCGCAAACAACTCCACATGGCGGGTGGTGTGGCGCCCCCGCCGCAGGCGGCCGGAAACGGAACCCACCCGCAGGCCCAGATCCGGGGCCAGGGCATTGAGCAGGCTGCTCTTGCCCACACCGGACGGGCCACACACCACCGCAATCCCCGGCAGGCTCAGGGTCTGCCGCAAGGCGGTGAGATCGCCGCAGCCGAGTTGGTTGGAAACGGCCAGGGCCGGATAACCCCAGGCCGCCACCCGCTCGCACCAGCCCCGCACCTCAGCCTCGGCGACCAGATCGGCCTTGCTGAACACCAGCTGAACCGCACAGCCGGTGCGCTCGGCGGTGAGCAGGAAACGGGTGAGCTGGAGGGGATCGATCGCCGGTTCGGCCAGGGCCACCACCACCACCACCCGCCGGACATTGGCCACGGCGGGCCGTTCCAGCAGGCCGTCGCGGGGCTCGAGCGCCGCGACGGCGCCGCGGCCAGCAGGCCAATCAATGCCATCGACGCCAACACGATCACCGACGCAGATGTGCTGGCCGCTCTTACCCAGCCGGGTGCGCCGGGTGCAGAGCAACTGGCGCACCCCCCCGGGCCCTGGTTGATCGAGCACCACCCGGCAGTAGTTGGCCTCCAGGGCCATCACCTGGCCGGGTCGCGGGAGGGCCGGCTGGGCGTCTGCCGCGCCAACAGCGCTCAAACGGGCGGCCCGCTCTCCTCACAGACCCGTCCCCCATCGCGACAGACCTGCAGCTGGACAGCCACCGCAGCCAGGGGGCTCACCCGCACGGCATGGCCCTCACGGCGCAACCCCTCCACCACCATCTGCTCCGGTTCACCGCGATCCAACAGGATCTCGAGCCGATCGCCCGGGGAGAGCTTTTCCAGGGCGAGGCGACTACGGATGAAATTGAGCGGACAGGGGGTGCCACGCAGATCGAGCGGCAGCGGCGAGGGGTTGCTCATCCCTTGCCGAACAGGCCGCCGAACAGGCCACTCTTGTGCTGGACCCGCTGACCCTTGCTGCTGTGATGGCCGGCCAGCTGCTCCAGCAACGCCCGTTCATCGCCACTGAGCCGCGTCGGCAGCTGCACCTTGATGGTGAACTGATGGATACCCCGAGCCACCGGATTACCCAGCCGCGGCACCCCCTTGTTCTTGAGCGTGAGCACGGTGCCGGGCTGGGTGCCGGCGGGAATCTCCAGCGGCTCGGCCCCATCGACGGTTTCCACCTCAATGGTGTCGCCGAGGATGGCCTGGAGATAACTGAGCGGAATCTCGGAATGGATCGTGGTGCCATCCCGCCGCAGGGTCGGGTGGGACTTGACGCTCAAGAAGACATAGAGATCACCCGCGGGGCCACCCCGCGGGCCCGCATTGCCTTCGGAAGCCACCCGCAGCCGGGAGCCGGAATCCACCCCGGCCGGAATGTTGATGCGCAGGGTCTTGGGCACCTGCTGCAGGCCAGCACCGCTGCAGCTGCCGCAGGGATCGGCGATCACCTGGCCGCTGCCCTCACAGGTGGGGCAGGGAGCCACCTGGGTGAAGCTGCCGAACGGCGTGCGGGTGGCGCGCCGCACCTGACCGGCACCACTGCAGGTACCGCAGGTGGTGGGTCCGCTGCCCTCCTTCGCCCCTGATCCCTTGCAGGTGCCACAGGTTTCCAGATGGCGCAGTTGCACTTCTTTCTCCACCCCGAAAACCGCATCACGGAAATCGAGATTGAGATCGAGGCGCAGATCATCTCCCTGGCGGGGACCACTGCGGCGGCGCCCTCCGCCACCGGCGGCGGCGCCGCCGCCACCGAAACCACTGAAGAAGGTTTCAAAGAGGTCGGCGAATCCGCCCATGTCGCCCATGTCCTGGGAGCCGCCGCCGCCACCGAGGCCGGCTTCACCGAACTGGTCATAGCGGGCCCGGGTCTGGGGATCGCTGAGCACCTCATAGGCGCGGCCAATCTCCTTGAACTTGTCCTCCGCCCCGGCCTCCTTGTTGATGTCGGGGTGGTATTGACGCGCCAGGCGCCGATAAGCCCGTTTGAGGCTATCGGCGTCGACATCTCTGGCAACACCCAGCAGCTGGTAGTAATCGGCCATCAGCCGCCCTGCTCCTCGCTGGAACCCTCAGCCGGAGCGGCCGCCGAGCCGGATGGCCCGGGACCCATCGAAACCTTGACCAAGGCATGGCGCAGCACCCGACCGTTCAGGTGGTAGCCGCGCTGGAGCTCCTCGATCACCACATCTTCGCGATGCTCCTGGCTGGGCTCCCGCAGCACCGCTTCATGCAGGTTGGGGTCGAAGGGTTCCCCCTCCACCCGCATCGATGAAACCCCGAGCTGCTTGAACACATCCACCAGCTGGCGGTAGAGACCCTGATAACTGCCGTGCAGCGTCTGGGCCTCTTCGTGCTCGGGCTTGAGCTGCTGGCGCGCCCGTTCGAAGTTGTCCACCACCGGCAGGATCTCGCCGAGGGTGGAGCAGGTGATCTGCAGGCGCAGATCGTCCTGGTCACGGCTCTGGCGCTTGCGGAAGTTGTCGAAGTCGGCGGCAATCCGCATGTACTGCCCCCGCAGGGACTCGTTCTCACTCTGCAGAGCGGCCAACTTGATTTCCAGCAACTGCAGCCGCTCGCTTTCACTGAGCGAGGCCCCATCCTGGTCACCGGGGCCGGCCGCCGGGGCGGCAGCACCCTCGCCTGGGCCTGGGCCTGGGCCTGCGGCAACGGCACCAGCCTCTGCCGCTGCCTCGGCCCCAGCCACGCCGGGATCGTCGCCTTCGAAGGGGGTGTCGCTGCCCTGGGGATTGTCGCCGCTCATGCCAGTCGCACCAAATTCGAATGGGGCCATGTTGAAGCGCCGGCCCCTCCTCCCACAAGCGGCGGAAGCCCGCACCTCTCGGACCAGAAGCTGCCGCAGATTCGTAGCGGCGCTCACCATAGCTGGCTTTTTCTGAGCAGGATTAAGGCAGCTGTCAGGTCTCCAACCCGATTGGTGAACCTCTTCAGTGGGATTTGGGGATGGGGCACTGATGCCCGCGGCTCGTCCAGCCCTTCAACCCCATGCCTGCCTGCACCGCTGAAACCCACCACTGAAACCCACCTCTGAGGCCCACCTCTGAATCCCGCCCCTGCATCCCGCCCCTGAAAATCCAGGCCCGACCTGAAGCGCCCACAGGCCCAGACCCGTAAACCCGATTCCAGCTCCCGACGCCGGCAGCGACCATGAATCCAGACACCGCGACCCTGGGGGTCAACAATCAGGAGATCCGCCGTCCTTCCCTGTTCGGCGATCTGGAGCTGGGGCCAACGAACGCCCCCCAGGTCGAGCCGGAATCGGGATCGGAGGATCTCGAAGCCAGCAGCAGGTCCGCCGGCCTCTCGCCGGTGATGAGCCTGGTGGACCGGATCCTGATCGAAGCCCTCACCAGCGCCGCCAGTGACATCCATGTGGAGCCCCAGGAAGACGGTCTACTGATCCGCTTCCGCCAGGACGGCGTGCTGCGCAACGTCGACACCCTGCCGAAAACACTCACCCCGGCGGTGACCTCCCGCCTCAAGATCATGGCCGACCTGGACATCGCCGAACGGCGCCTGCCCCAGGACGGCCGGATCCGCCGCAATTTCCGCGGGCGCACCATGGACTTCCGGGTCAGCACCCTGCCCAGCCGCCACGGCGAAAAGGTGGTGCTGCGTCTGCTCGACAGCGGCGCCACCCAGCTCGGGCTCGACAACCTGATCACCGACCCGATCGCGCGCGAAACCCTGCGGGAAATGGGCTCCAAACCCTTCGGCATGATCCTGGTGACGGGCCCCACCGGATCGGGTAAATCCACCACCCTCTACGCCCTGCTGTCCGAGCGCAACGATCCCAGCATCAACATCTCGACGGTGGAAGATCCGATCGAGTACAGCCTCAAAGGGATCACCCAGACCCAGGTGAACCGGGAAAAGGGCTACGACTTCAGCACCGCCCTGCGCGCCTTCATGCGGCAGGACCCGGATGTGTTGCTCGTGGGTGAAACCCGCGACCTGGAAACCGCCCGGACCGCCATCGAGGCGGCCCTGACCGGGCACCTGGTACTCACCACCCTGCACTGCAACGACGCCGCCAGCGCCTTCGCCCGGCTGGATGAGATGGGGGTAGAACCCTTCCTGGTGAGCGCCTCCCTGCTCGGGGTGATCTCCCAGCGACTGCTGCGACGCCTCTGCAGTCATTGCCGGGTGGCCTATCACCCCGACAACGAGGAACTGGCGCGCTTCGGGCTGGTGGCCACCGACGAAAACAGCATCAGCTTCTTCAAAGCCACCAGCAGCCACAACAGCGATGAACAGGACTGTGCCCACTGCCAGGGCCGGGGCTACACAGGACGGGTTGGTGTCTACGAAATCCTGCGCATGAACGAATCGCTCTCCTCGGCCGTGGCCAAGCGGGGCAGCACCGAAGACTTGCGCCGCCTCGCCCTCGAAGGCGGCATGAAGACCCTGCTGGGCTACGGCCTGGACCTGGTGCGCCAGGGCCTGACCACCCTCGACGAAGTCGAGCGGATGCTGCTCACCGACACCGGCCTGGAATCGGAGCGGCGGGCCCGGGCCCTGACCACCCTCACCTGCAAGGGATGCGGAGCCGGCCTCCAGGACGAATGGCTCGAATGTCCCTACTGCCTGCGGGTACGCCGCTGAACATGGGAATCCCAGCCCTGGTCTGGCTAAAGTGAAAGCGGTGCCCGAACAGAGCTGAAGGGGAAGAATCCAGTGGAACTTCAGATTGAAGACCTGATGATTGAACTGGTAAATGGTGGCGGCAGCGACCTGCATCTCGCCTGCGGCCAACCACCCTATGGTCGCTTCAATGGCCAGCTGCGGCCGATGCTGCAGGACATGAAACTCAGCGAAGATCAGTGCAACCGGCTGATCTTCGCTCTCCTCAACAATTCTCAGCGCAAGATTCTGGAGCAGAACTGGGATCTGGACTGTTCCTATGGCCTCAAAGATGTCGCCCGCTTCCGGGTGAATGTCTACCGACAACGGGGCACCTATGCAGCGTGTCTGCGTGCCCTGGGCAACTCGATTCCGCCCATCGAGAAGCTGGGGATGCCACCGATCGTTGAGGAAATCAGTCGCAAGCCCAAGGGGTTGGTGCTGGTCACGGGCCCTACGGGATCAGGCAAAACCACCACGCTGGCGTCCCTGCTGGATCACATCAATCACAGCCGCTCAGAACACATTCTCACCATCGAAGATCCGATCGAATTCACCTACCGCAACGACAAGAGCCTGATCCACCAGCGTGAAGTCAGCGAGGACACCCGCAGCTTTGCCAATGCGCTGCGAGCTGCCCTACGCGAAGATCCCGATGTCATTCTGGTGGGGGAAATGCGCGACCTGGAAACCATCCAGCTGGCGATCACAGCCGCCGAAACCGGTCACCTGGTGTTCGGCACTCTGCACACCAGTTCCGCCGCCCAGACCGTCGACCGCATGGTGGATGTCTTCCCCGGCGGCCAACAGACCCAGATCCGCGTGCAGCTCAGCTCCAGCCTGCTGGCCGTATTCTCCCAGACACTCTGCAAAAGCAACCACCCCAGCAGTGGCGCCTTCGGCCGCGTGATGGCCCAGGAAATCCTGATCAACACCCCGGCAATCGCCAACCTGATCCGGGAGGGCAAGACAGCCCAGATCTATTCCCAGATCCAGACCGGAGCCAACCAGGGCATGCAGACCCTGGAGCGCTCGCTGGCCAACCTGATCAAAGCCGGCAAAGTCTCCCGCGGGGAAGCCATGGAAAAAACCACCAAACCCGACGAGTTGATCCGCCTGCTGGATCAGATCTGAGCCATGACAGCGTTTTTTGTCACCTACACCACCAACTCCGGCCGGAAACGCGAGCTCACCATCCAGGCCGACAGTCCGGCCAGTGCCAGACGGGAATTGCGGCGACGCGGCATTCTCGCCAACACCTTGGTGCGCAAGGAAGTGCAAGCCCCCCCCACAAGTGCGGGTTTCGATTTCCGCAATCTGATGGAGGGCGGCATCAGCATCCGCGACAAAGCCCTGTTTGCCAGCAAACTCTCGGCCCTGGTGGATGCGGGGGTGCCCATCCTGCGCAGCCTGGATCTGATGCGCAGCCAGCAGCGCTCCACCCTGTTCCGCAAGGCGCTGACCAGCATGACCAAGGAGGTGAATCAGGGGGAAAGCCTGGGCAATTCGATGCGGCGCTGGCCCCAGGTGTTCGACAACCTCACCATCGCCCTGGTGGAGGCCGGCGAAGCCGGTGGTGTGCTCGATGAAACCCTGAAGCGACTGGCCATCCTGCTGGAAGACAACGCCAAGCTCCAGAACCAGATCAAGGGAGCTCTCGGGTATCCGATCACTGTGCTGGTGATCGCGATCGCAGTGTTTCTGGGTATGACGATCTTTCTGATTCCCACCTTCGCCACCATCTTCGATCAGCTGGGAGCCAAGCTGCCCCTGTTCACCCAACTGATGCTCGATCTGAGCAAACTACTGCGCTCCTCCTTCTCCTTCTTCCTGGTGGGGGGTATCGGTATCGGCGCTTACATGATCTCCCGCTACTACGCCACCCCAACCGGCCGGCGCTCCATAGATGCCCTTTCGCTGAAGATCCCGCTGTTTGGAGATCTGATCCAGAAGACGGCCACAGCCCAGTTCTGCCGCACGCTCAGCTGCCTCTCTAAAGCCGGTGTGCCGATTCTGATGTCCCTGGAGATTGTGCGCGACATCACCTCCAATTCAACCATTGGCGATGCCATCAGTTCTTCGCGCAACGAAGTGAGCGAAGGGGTGCCCCTCAGTGCGGCCCTGGATGTGAAAAAAGTCTTTCCAGATATGGCCATCAGCATGATGGCTATCGGCGAAGAGACCGGCGAAATGGATGCCATGCTCTCCAAAGTGGCAGATTTCTATGAAGACGAAGTTGCCACCGCCGTCAAAGCGATGACCTCGATGCTGGAGCCGGTGATGATCGTATTGGTGGGCATCATTGTGGGCTCGGTGCTCTTGGCTATGTACCTGCCGATGTTCTCCGTGTTTGAGCACATCCGCTGACGGCATCGCAGCAACATTCAAGGAGCAGCAGCGGCGATCGCCTGACCCGCCAACCAGCCGGAGCTCCAGCAATGCTGGAAGTTGAACCCACCGGTGACCCCATCCACATCGAGAATCTCGCCGGCCAGGTACAACCCCGGCTGGCGGCGGCTCTCCATCGTGGCCAGGTTCACCTCACCGAGGGCAATGCCGCCGGCGGTGACGAACTCCTCGCCGAAGGGGCCCCTACCGGACACCTGGTAGCGGCTGGCCCGCAAGGCCTCGATCAGGGCCTCCTGGGGGCGACGGCCAAGATCGGCCCAGCGCAGCTCCCCATCCACGCCGAGCCGATCGAGCAGATGCAGCCACAGTCGGCGGCTCAGCTCCGGCCAGGGCCTGGCATTGGCCAGTTGTTTGCGGGCCTGGTCGCGGCGCAGCTGGCCAAACAGCTCCTGCAACTGCAACTGGCTGCGGCCACCGCTCCAGTCGACCCGCAGCTCGCCCCGGTAGCCGGCCTGCTTCAGATCCCGGGCGGCAAAGGCCGTCAACCGCAGCACGGTGGGTCCACTCAGGCCCCAGTGGGTGATCAGCAGCGGCCCGCTCTGGCGCTGGCGCCGCGACGCGGATCCGGCCAGGGTCAGCTCCAGCCCCGCCGGATCCATCACCACCCCCGCCAGGGCAGCCAGAGGATGGTCCGCCAGGCGCAGGGTGAACAGGGAGGGAACCGGCGGTACCACCGTATGGCCCAGGCCGGCCGCCAGGCGATGGCCACTGGGATGGCTACCGGTGGCCAGCAGCAGCCGATCAGCCCGCAGCAGCGCCCCTGAGCGCAAACGCAACTCAAAACCACCACCGGCAAGCGCCACCGCGGCCTGCAGCGCTTCACTGGTGCAAAGCGTGACTCCCAGCCGGGCCGCTTCCCGGCGCAGGGTGTCCACCACCGAAGCGGAGCGCTGGCTGCGCGGAAACAGGCGACCATCGGGTTCCTCCACCAGAGCCAGCCCGCGCCGCTCAAACCAGGCCACCGTCTCGGTTGTGGCAAATCGAGAGAAGGGGCCGCGCAGGGCCCGACCGCCGCGGGGGTAATAGCCCACCAGGGCCAGGGGATCCCAGCAGGCATGGGTGACATTGCAGCGGCCACCCCCGCTGATCAACACCTTGTGCAAGGGCTCCGGGGTGGCCTCAAGCACCAGCACCGCCGGGATGCCGCCCGCCGCGATCGTGCCCTCCGCCGCCGTGATCGCCGCCATGAATCCCGCTGGCCCCCCGCCGGCTACCACCAGGGACACGTGGCTAGGCAGCATGGGCCGATGCAGCAGAACTATCGCTTCAGTGTGGCGCCCATGCTGGACTGCACCGATCGGCACTTCCGCGTGCTGATGCGCCAGATCAGCCGCCACTGCCTGCTGTACACCGAGATGGTGGTGGCCAGGGCCCTGCATCACATCGCCCAGGACAGTGGCAGCAGCCGTCTGGGCGAGCGCCAACAGCGCCTGGAGCGCCTGCTGGGCTTCGAGCCGATCGAGCGGCCCCTGGCCCTGCAACTGGGGGGTGACGATCCGGCCCTGCTGGCCCAGGCCACCCGGCTCGCCACCGACTGGGGCTACGACGAGGTGAACCTCAACGTGGGCTGCCCCAGCGAAAAAGTGCAGCAGGGTCGCTTCGGCGCCTGTCTGATGGCGGCGCCCCAACAGGTGGCCCGCTGCGTGGAAGCGATGGCGGCGGCCTCCCCGCTGCCGGTGACGGTGAAGCACCGCATCGGCATCGACAACCTCGACTCCTACGAGGAGCTGCTGGCCTTCGTGGACACGGTGGCCGGCTCCGGAGCGCAGCGCTTCGCCGTCCATGCCCGCAAGGCCTGGCTGGAAGGCCTGGATCCCAAACAGAACCGCACCATCCCGCCGCTGCGCTGGGATCTGGTGCACCAGCTCAAACGGGACCGCCCCGACCTGACAATTGAACTCAATGGCGGCCTGGAGGAGCTGCAGCAGTGCCAGCAGCACCTGGAGCAGCTGGATGGGGTGATGGTGGGTCGGGCCGCCTACAACCACCCGTTGCGCTGGGCAGCGGTGGATGAAGAGATCTTCGCCACGCCTGCGGCCGCTCCGGTGCGGGCCTCCAGCGTGGTGCGGGGCCTGGTGCCCCATGCCGAGCGCTGGTGCGGCTCAGGCGGCCGGCTCTGGCCCATCGCCCGCCATCTGGTGCATGTGGTGGAAGGGGTCAACGGGGCCCGCCATTGGCGCGCGGCCCTCACCCGGGCAGCAGCAGCCCCTGACGCCGGCGCGGCGGTACTGGAAACGGCAGCCCAACAGCTGGAGGAACGGGGGCACTGACCGCCTCCGGGCCCCTGATCGGGGCCGATGGCGGAGCAGTAACCCTGGTCGTTCAGTACTGGGAGCAGGCCCCAGGCCTGGAAGCCGGGGCTTCAGCCCTCGGCGCCGGGATAGTCACCGCCACCGCCAAAATCGCCGCCCCCACTGCCACTGCTGCGGCGGCGCCGGGCACGGCCCGCATCGAAGCTGTCGCCACCGCGATCACCACCGCCGTAGCTGCGATCTTCCCAGCCCCGGGCGCCGGAACCACGCTCGCCGCCACCGGCTCCGGCGTAGCCACCGCCGCCGCCGGCCCCGCCGCCATAGCCGCCACCAGCACCACCGGCGCCAGCGCCATAACCGCCGCCGGCGCCATAGCCGCCGCCGCCATAGCCGCCGGCGCGGCGACCGCCGCCGCCCGCACCACCACCGGCACTGCGGGGTTCGGCCTTGTTGATGCGCAGTGGACGCCCCATCAACTCAACCCCCTGAAGGGCATCGATGGCCTGGGTTTCCAGCTCTGGATCCGCCATCTCCACGAAGGCGAAGCCGCGCTTGCGACCGGTGTCCCGCTCCAGGGGAAGGGAGCAATTCGCCACCTCTCCAAAGGGGGCGAAGAGCTCGCGGATGTCTTCCTGCTCGGCGCGGAAGGGCAGATTGCCGACAAAAATGCTCACTGAACTGACCTGATGACCGGGAATGGGCTTGAACCGTGAGGGGCCCGCATGACGCCTGAACGTCACACACCGCGCAAGGTTAAACCGCCCAGCCGCATTAGTCCGCGGTTGCCGCTGATCCTTCGCCAAGCCGGCGGCGGGCGAGCAGCAGCTGCTGCCCCACCTGCTCGAAACCGGTGCCGCCTTCACTGCGCCGGGCTCGGACCACCTGGCGCGGGGCAATGGCGGCATGGATGTCGGCCTCAAAGGCGGGATGGAGCTGCTGCCAGCGCTGCAGCGGCAAATCCTTGAGCAGAATCCCCTCCCGCAGGCAACCCTTCACCAGGCCACCCACCAGTTGATAGGCCTCCCGGAACGGCACCCCGCGGGCCACCAGGTAGTCGGCCACATCGGTGGCATTGGAGAAATCAGACTCCACCGCCCGCTCCAGGCGCTCAGGCCGGAACACCAGACCCTCCTCGAACAGGATCGCCATCGCCTCGAGGCAATCAAGCGTGGTGCGCACGCCGTCGAACAGCGCCTCCTTGTCCTCCTGGAAATCCTTGTTGTATGCCAGGGGCAATCCCTTGATCATCGTCAGCAGACCCATCAGATGGCCGAACACCCGGCCGCTCTTGCCCCGCACCAGCTCCGGCACATCGGGGTTCTTCTTCTGGGGCATCAGGCTGCTGCCGGTGGCGCAGCGGTCGGTGAGGGCAACGAAGCCGAACTCCTCGCTGGCCCAGAGAATCACCTCCTCACTGAGCCGGCTGAGGTGCACCAGCACCAGGCTGGCCGCGGCCATGAACTCCACCGCGAAATCCCGATCACTGACGGCATCGAGAGAATTGGCATAAAGGCTGGCGAAACCCAGAGCCTCGGCCGTCTGGCGGCGATCGATCGGCACGGGCGTACCGGCCAAGGCTGCCGCCCCCAGCGGGCAGATGTCCACACGACGGCGCACATCGGCCAGACGGGAGCGGTCCCGTTCAGCCATTTCGATGTAAGCCAGCAGGTGATGGGCCAGGCAGATCGGCTGGGCCCGCTGCAGATGGGTGTAGCCGGGGATCAAGGTGTCGGCATGGGCCTCCGCCTGGGCGAGCAGGGCCCGCTCGAAACGCAGCAGGGCGCGCTCGATCTCATCGATGCGGCGCCGCAGCCACAGGCGCAGATCGGTGCCCACCTGGTCGTTGCGACTGCGGCCGGTGTGCAGCTTCTTGCCCACGGGCCCGAGCAGCTCGATCAACCGCCGCTCCACGGCGAAATGGACGTCCTCCACCTCGATCGTGGGCTGAAACGCCCCGGCGGCGGCCTCCTGGCGGATCGTTTCGAGCCCCTCGATCAGCTGATCCGCTTCCGGCGCCGTGATCACCCCGCAGCAGCCGAGCATGCGGGCATGGGCGATCGAACCATCGAGATCCTCCTGCAGCAGGGTGATGTCGAAGCCGATTGAGGCATTGAAGCGCTCGATCGCCGGATGCAAGCCCTGCTCAAAGCGATCGCTCCAACCCCCGGCCGCACCGCCCGTCACACCGGAGCTCGAGGGGGAGGGGGGCGTGGATTCGGCGGCCATCGGGGGCTGGGCTCAACGACCCAGCTTCGCAGCCCGGCTTCAGAACCCGGGAAGGGACGGCAGCATCACGTCCTCCCGCACCTTGAGCACCACCATCGAGGCATCGTCCTCAAGCTGGTGATCGGCGCCCACGAAGCGATCCAGACGCACGAACAACTGATCCAGCAGCCCCTGGGCAGCAAGACCGGAGCGGCAGGCCGCCTGAAACGCGCGCACCAGCCGCTCCTCATCGAAACGTTCACCACTGAAACCGGAGGCCTCGGTGACGCCATCGGTGTAATAGAGCAGCACATCGCCGGGCTCCAGCACCAACTCAGCCCATCCGTACTCCGCTTCGCTCTGCAGACCGATCAACAATCCCGGGGCATCGAGGCGATCAACCCGGTCCTGCTGGCGCCGCCAGATCAAGGGCGGATTGTGGGCCGCATTGGCATAGCGCAGCCGGCGACTGATGGGGTCATAGTCGGAATAGAACAGCGTGACAAAACGGTGGGAATGGGCCAGATCTTCCTGGGCCAGGCGGTTGAGATCCTGCAGGATGCGATCCGGAGGCAGACCGCTCAACACCTCCGCTCGCAACATGCCGCGCAGCAGGGTCATCAGCAGGCCGGCCGGTACCCCTTTGCCCATCACATCCCCCATCACCACTGCCCACTGGCCCTGCTCGCGCCGCCGACCGATCAGATCGGGCCGCACCGGAATGAAGTCGTAATAGTCGCCACCCACCTGATAGGCGGGCCGGCAACGGGCCGCCAGCTCCACCCCTGCAATCACCGGACAGCGATCAGGCAGCAGCTGGGCCTGGATCTCAGCGCCGATGCTGAGCTGGCGATCGAGCCGTTCATGGCGCCGCATGTCCTGTTGCAGCATCTCGTTTTCCAGCGCCACACCGGTGAGATCAGCCACCAGCTGCAGATGGCGACGATGCACCTCACTCCAGCTGTAGCCGCGCCGACCGCTGAAAACATAAAGACGACCGCGCTGGCCACTGCGGGCCACCACGGAGGTGGCGAACACCTCGGCCGGTCCCAGCAGCCTGCGGATCAGCGGATCGAGCAAGGCGGCCACCGCCTCATCACCGGACTGGACCTGATGCTGGTGGTCGGTGAGGGTGAGCAGCCGCCGCACCAGCTCAGCCGAGCGTTCGCCGGGAGTCGCCTGCAGATGATCCCGCCAGAGGCGGCCATCCGGGTGGAACACCACCAGCACACTGCCCTCAGCCTCCAGCAAACGGGAGGTCACCAGGGGCACCAACTCCAGAAAGCGACTGAGATTGGTGAAACTGCGCAGGGCAAAGGCCAACGAGGCCAACAGCTCCTGGTTGCGGCGTTGCTCGTGATTGAGGCTGTCGAGCAGCTGCCGCACCGAAGCCGCCAGTGCCTGGGGCGAAAGGGGCGACGCGTTGGAGAAAGGCGTCGAATCGGGAGCCCCAGCCATAGCGGCGCTGGCCGCAGCGGGCATGGGATCCGGGGGGCGGCTGGGCGGCTGGCTGCCCAAGGAGCGGCCGCGAGGGATTCGAAAGGTAGCAGTGATCCTCAGATTCGTCGGACTGAGCGACGCTGAAAGCCCGCCGAGCCTTGGATCTCAGCAGCGGAACCACCAGCAGAGCGAAGCCATCAAACCCCCAGAACAAGGGTCTAGATCGCTGGCCAACGAGAGACTGACCAACGAGAGACAGGGCTCGCGGCAAGCAGGCTGGATCTGTCAGGAGATCAGGGATTAAGCGTCCAGATGGGACAGCAGGTGCAGATCCCGGCAGCGCCGCAACAGCTGCGACGGACGCTCGCCATAGCGGGCCAGAAAATCGCGGCTGAAGGAGGCCTTGGAGAGATAGCCACAGGCCTGGGACACGTCCAGGAGGCGGCGATGGCTGAACGGGTGCTCCAGCAGGGCCTTGGCCTTGCTCAACCGCTCTGCCGCAGCCACTGCATCGGGCCACAGCCAAAGCGCTGCTTGAAGGCGTACTGCAGCGAGCGACGGCTGTAACTGCTGCGCCTCTCCATGTCCGAAAGACTGATCGGTTCGTGCAGATGGGCAAGCAGCCATTCCACCAGGGCTTGATGAATGAAGGGCTCGCCCACCGGGGAAGCTGATTCCGCAGCCGCCTCCAGCAGATCGGGCACCAGCAACATCACGATCAACCGACGGACCAGATCTTCGAGGCTGAGCATGGGATTGATGGCACCGCCAATCGCCAGGGTGCGCTCCACGTAGGCCATGGTCTCCATCAACAGCTGTTGCACCCGATCCCGACGGATATCCGCCTTACGGCTCAGCACAGCTGGTTGCTCCAGGGCAAGCCGCAGGGGCAGGCCATCGAAACCGGGACCCGCCATCGCCTGGGCTACGGGCAGCAGCGAAGCGGGCGGAAAGCTGATGATGATGCCCGAACACATACTGCAGTTGATCTGGATGCGGTTGCCCGCAGCAGGAATAAAGAAGCAGGAGGAACGGAAAATATAACTTTGACGATCAATCTTAAAGCAGTTGACACCGGCAATATAAGGAAGCACCAGCTGGGCCTCACACCTCTGCTCCACCTCCCCATGGATGGCCGAGCCCAGGGTGGCAAGCAAGGTGAGATCACCGAGGCGAATACAACCGGAATGGTTGATGAAGGGCTGATCACGATCGGGATGATCCCAGCGGTAAACATGGAGGGGCAAAAAGGTTCCCACCACTCCACCAAAATCAACGGTGTTGGAAGAAGCCAGCGAAGCGCCAGGCAGCTTGATGAATGGAAGTGGAGCAGCGCCAGCGGATTGCCAGGCAACCATGGGTAAATAAAGAGTGGGCAAATTAAGAGTGGGCAAACAAAGAGCGATCAGCCAGATGAATGTTAGCGATCAGGATGCAAAATACCAAGCTCAAGGTGCAAAAAACGCAAGGCCACACAAAAAACGACGGACCCTAGTCGCGCGCGTGTCAAGCGCGAATGCGTCACCGAAACAACGAGCGGCATACCGAATATGTGGATCAACTTCTCAAAATGAAGCAACAACTTTTCCGCCCCGAAAAGAACTACAGCCTTGGATTCTGCGATAATCTCAATAAATTTCAGGGCAGCAACTTACCGAATAGGCCCATCCCTATCAAGCAGCGTGGGGCACATAGTCCATTCCAGGATGACGATCAACACTCCACCCAGGTCAATACCAAAAGAATCTCAGGCTTTATACACGAGATCGACGCAAAGAAATCAATAGACTACATAAGCCAATATCAGCCCAGATGCATCGCATCGCATTGCTGGCAGCTCCACTTCGCCAGAGTGAACGAAGTGGCAGTAGCCAGAACCAGCCAATAATAATCGATTAAAAGATATACAACTTCACGTGATAGCGAATTGATTATTTTAGCTCAAGAATGCTAGTAAATCTTATTAGGACTTAGTATGAAGCAAACTCTCATCTGGCCAGCAAGGCCTCCACGAACTCAAAGCTGTTGAAGGGGCGCAGATCGCGGATGCCTTCGCCGGCCCCGATGAAGCGGATCGGCAGTTTGGCCTCCGAAGCCACTGCCAGCGCCACACCACCGCGGGCACTGCCATCGAGCTTGGTGATCACCACACCGGTGAGGCCGGCGGCACTGGCGAAGGCCATCGCCTGGCGCAGGCCGTTCTGGCCCTGGCTGGCATCCAGCACCAGCAGCGACTCCACCACCGCCTCCGGAGCCAGTTTGTCGATGATGCGCCGCACCTTGGTGAGCTCCTCCATCAGGTTGTGTTTGGTCTGCAGACGACCGGCCGTATCCACCAGCACCAGCTCCGTGCCCTTGGCCCTGGCCGCACCGATAGCGTCGTAGACGACAGCCGCCGGATCGGCATTGGCACTGGGGTTGGAAATCACCGGCACGCCACTGCGCTGCCCCCAGATGCTCACCTGCTCCACGGCCGCGGCGCGGAAGGTGTCGGCGGCGGCGATCAGGCAGCTGTAACCACTGCGCACGGCCAGATTGGCCAATTTGCCGAGGGTGGTGGTTTTACCAACGCCGTTGACCCCCACCAGCAACCAGACATTGAGACGCTCCTTCTGGGGTGCCAACAGCGGTGCAGCGCTGGCCGCTATCGGTGCTTCCAGCAGACCGCGCAGCTGCTCCTTGAGAAAACGCAAGCCCTCAGCCGGTTCCACCACCTCCTCATTGAGCCGGCGCCGCAGCGCATCCAGCACCTGATCGGTGGCCTGCACCCCCACATCAGCCCGCAACAGGGTGGTCTCAAGGTCGTCGAGCACCTGCGGCGTGAGGGGATCGTCGCCGAGGTTCTCGAGCAGCTGGGTGACAAAGCCGCGTCGGGTCTTCTCCAGGCCGCGGCGCAACCGGCCGAGCCAGTCGATCTCCTCGAGCGACATGTCCTCGACCTGGCGACCCTGGGCCGCCAGCACTTCCGCCGACCAGGTGAAGGTGTCGTCGAACTCGCCCAGTTGGGGTTCGCTCTCCGCCAACGCTGGAGCCGGGACAGGCGGAGCTGCGGCCTCGGCTGAAAGCTCACGCTCCGAAACCGGGGCCGCCGCCGTGAGCTGCTGCAGCCGTTGCTGACGCTGGGCGGCAGCCTGCTCCAGCAACGACAGGCCCGCTGCGGCGACGGGAGCAGCGGTCGGGGATTGCTCGGCCTGCACCACAGCCGGGAGCGGAGCTGGCGGTACGGCAAACGCTGGTTCAGAGAGTGTCGCAATCGCTGGGAGCTCGGCTCCTGAAGAGAAACCAGGCTCAGCCACAACCGCAGCCGCCGCCAAGGGAGTTGGGGGTTCAGCTGGGGCGGGATCTGGAGCCGTTGGCTCTGTTCGCAAAGGGTTCTCAGCAGCAGGCATCTGCTGGAAGAGAGCCGTTGGCTCAGCTGCAGCCCCTATCTCAGCCACAGCCAATTGCTCGGCCGCAGCCGGTTGATCGCCTGGAACCGTTGGCTCAACCGCCACCGAAGACGGGCCCGCTGGCAAGGATTCGGTAACCGCTGGGCCACTGGCTGGAGGGCTCGGGATCGGCTCGGGGACGGGCGCCGAGCGGGCCGCCTCCTGCTGGGCCTTGAGGCGG
The DNA here is from genome assembly GCA_026389335.1 of Cyanobacteriota bacterium. Classification (GTDB taxonomy): domain Bacteria; phylum Cyanobacteriota; class Cyanobacteriia; order PCC-6307; family Cyanobiaceae; genus Cyanobium. Next base: position 25,729 of record JAPLIB010000038.1, read on the forward strand.
GCATAGGCCTGGCGAGCCCAGTCGAGGGCGTCCTGATCAACAGCGCCAACGGCCGGAGGCTGATCCGCGACGACGGCGGCGCCATCGACAGCGGAGGCAACCTGGGGCGCTGCTGATTCGCCGGGAACCGGCTCCGCCGATGCAGTCGCCGTGGTTTCAGCGCCAGCTGCCGCCGCTTCAACCGGAACTGATTCAGTGACAACCAAAGCGGCACCGTTCAGCTCAGCGCCGCTCAGCTCAGCGCCACTGAAGCCAGAACCAGAACTGGGCGAAGGCGCCGATCCCTCCCCAGGGACAGAACCTTCAGGCGACGGCTCAGGAGCGAACTCTCCTGGGGCCGGCGGCTCAGCAGCTGGTGGCGGCGAGACAGGCGGAGGGCTCTGGGGCGCCACCGCACGTTTGAACCAGTCGAACACCATGGCGCGCTACACCGTTGCCGAGGTGAAGCGTCGCAGGACGCCATTGATCATGCGCCGGCCCTGCTCATCGCTGTAGCGATTGGCCAACTCGACCGCCTCGTTGCAGGCGACCGCCGGCGGCGTGGCAAAGCTCTCCAGATCCACCGCGGCCAGTCGCAGGATGTCGCGATCAATGCGGGGCAGGCGGGTGAGCCGCCAGCCCTCCATCACCCGATCCAGGCGTTCATCAATCTGTTCGCGATCGCGCAGCACCGCCCGAGCCCGGGAGATGGCACCGCGGCGCACCTCCTCCAGATCGGCCAGCAGCAGCAAACGCGGCAGCTCAAGGCTGGCGGAGAGGCGGTTGAGGGCCTGCTCGGCATGGCTGAGACCCGTCTGCAGATGCTGACGCACCCGCGGCAACTGGGCCTGACCTTCCTCCTGCAGTTCGCTGTCCAGCAGCTCCTGCTGGGCCTGCTGCAGATCCTCGGCCGAGCGATCGAGCGCATCGCGCACATGCTGACTGAGGCTGGTGAGGGCCTGCTGCAACAGGCCTTCGAGGGAACCCTCCGCCAGGGCGGCCGTGCCGGCAGCGTTTGCCGCCGGACCTCGATCGTTCACCTGGCCAAGCATCAGCAGGGCTAATTCGCGGGCAAGAGTTCGGCTCTGCATCAGGAAAGCTGGGGTGCACGCAACTGGGCCAGGAGACTGGAGAAGCTGCGATTGGACTGATTGGGCTCACGCTCGTCGGGGCTGACGATGCCGGCCGAAATAATCGTGCGGAAAGCGTCTTCGACGCTGAGATCAATGTCCTTGACGAGACGCTCAGGCACGACCGCATACCAACCGGTGGTGGGATTCGGGGCCGTGGGGATGAACACACTCAACATGGACTCCTGGAAATCTGCCTGAACGGCGCTCCCGATCGTGCCGGTGACGAAGCCAACGGCATAGAGCCCCTCGCGGGGATATTCCACCAGCACCACCCGACGAAAGCGGTTGCCGCCACTGCCCTGCAGGAAGGTTTCCAGCAGTTGCTTGAGGGTCTTGTAGACCGAACCAGCCAGGGGTATGCGCAGCAGCGTGCCCTCGCCGAATTCAAGCAGCCAGCGGCCGACAATGTTGCGCGCCATCAAGCCGATCAACAGAATTCCCAGCAGAGGCACCAGTAGGCCAACGCCGAGGTTGATCAGCTCCTGAAGCAGGGGATTCAGGGTATTAAATGGATTGAACTGCTTCGGGATAGAGGTGAGAAAGGCCAGGACAAACCGACTCACGGTGGTGCCCAGCCAGATCGTGGTGGCCAGCGGAATCACCACCAGCAGACCAGCAATCAGATCATTCTTGAGATCCTGCTGCAGGCGATCGCCCAGCGGCTGATCGGTACGGGGACTGGAGGTCACCAAGGGGGATTGGGGGAGTTCGGATCGAACAACCCGACGCTAACCAGCCGGTGCTGCGCCGGAGCGGCCGCGCGGGAGTGTTCAGAGCACGCTGCCGAGGCAGAGGATGGTGAAGGCAATGATCAGCACCACGGCACCGCCGGAACCGGCGAAGCGGCGCTGGCTGAGGGCAACCTTGGAGGCCTGCTCGGTCTGCTTGAACTGGGCTTCCATCTGATCGAGCTGGCGATCAATGAAGGCTCTGGCCGACTGGTTTTTCTGGGCCTCGCTGGCATTGGCGGGCACCTGGCCTGAGGCCTCGGCCTGCTTGATCAGCTGCTGCACCAGGGCCGGATCCTGGCTCTGCTGGCGGGCCATCTCCAGTTGCCCCTTCTTGCCGGCCAGCTGCTGATCCGACTGTTGCTGCATGATCTGGTCACCGCCGAAGGCCACCGGCAGCGAGGCCGTCAGAAAAACAGCCAGCAACCCACTGATGATGCAGACCGTCCACAGCACCGGGGTGCGCGATTCGGCCTCATCTTCAAGGCGGGAGGAGAGGTACATCAACACCAGACCCACCAGGGCCATGGGGGACTGGTTGATCAGCCGTTCCACCACCAGCTGGCGGAACGGCTCCTGGTTCCAATCCCAGAGCGTGAGCACCGCCAGCATCTGCAGTAGCAGCAGCGCCACCAGGGTGATGCCCATCCAGCGCAAGAGCGGGCTGAAACGGCTAGGTGAGGTGGCAATCACACGATCAGATCCAGCGGACCGCGACTCTACCGACCGACGATGAAGCAAATCCAGCCCAGCTCAGTCGGCGCCGATCTGGCCAGAGACCTAAAATTGGAGGCCCGGCGACTGGGTTTCGACCCGGTGGGAATCGCCTCAACCGCCGGCAGTGATCGCCTGCAGCTGCGCAATGCCGCCCTGGAACGCTGGCTGGCGGCAGGCCATCACGGCTCGATGGCCTGGATGGAGGATCCCCGCCGGCGGCAGATCGAACGGCTCTTGCCCGGTGTGCGCAGCCTGCTGGCCGTCGGCCTCTCCTATTACGTGCAGCACCAGCGCAAACCGGGCAGCCTCAAGGTGGCCCGCTACGGCTGGGGGCGGGATTACCACCGGGTGATCGAGCGCCGCTTGCGCCACCTGGGCCGCTGGCTGGAGGAGCGGGTGCCGGGAACGGCCTGGCGCGCCTGCGTCGACACGGCCCCGTTGCTGGACAAGGCCTGGGCGGAAGAGGGGGGCCTGGGCTGGATCGGCAAACACGGCAACCTGATTCACCGCCAACGCGGCTCCTGGCTGCTGCTCGGCCATCTGCTCACCAGCCTGGAGCTACCGGCGGATCAGCCCAGCGAAAGCCGCTGCGGCCGCTGCAGCCGCTGCATCGACGCCTGTCCGACCGCCGCCATTCGCGAACCCTTTGTGGTGGATGCCCGGCGCTGCATCGCCTTCCACACGATTGAAAATCGCGATCCACAGCTGCCGGCGGAGCTGGCCAGGGAACTGCAGGGCTGGGTGGCCGGCTGTGACATCTGTCAGGACGTGTGTCCCTGGAACCGCGAATCACTGCAGAGCTCCGAGGATCCCGACGTGCAGCCCAGGCCCTGGCTGCTGAATCTCCAGGGCGAGGAGGCCCTCGGCTGGAGTGATCAGGAGTGGGACGAGCGGCTGCGGGCTTCAGCCCTGCGCCGTATCCGGCCCTGGATGTGGCGCCGCAACATCGCCGCGGCCCGCCAGCTAGCGAATCCTGGTGAAACCGAGACCAGTCCCTAGGCTAGGTCGAATTCCTTGTGATCCCATGGGCCTGCGCCGGTGGCAGTTCCTCACCTCCCTGCCCATAGCTGGTCTTTTGATCTTGGGCGCGATCCCACCGGCCCGGGCCCTGGTGCCCTACGTCTACCTGCCGCAAACCAAGGAACTGGAGGGGGCTGGTCTGGGCATTGCCCAGGCGGCGGCCCGCCTGCTGCGCCTCGGCCAGGCCGAAGATGCGGCCCGACTGGCCGAACTGTCGGTGCAACTGCTGCCCGACGACCCCCGCAGCTGGGTGCTGCTGGCAGAAGCCCTGCAGCGCAGCAATAACAGCAGCAAGGCCCTGGTGGCCCTGGATCGGGCCAAACGACTCGATCCCACCAACGCCGGCATCTGGTTTGCCGAGGGCTCCCTGGCCCTGCGCAATAGCAAACCGGCCGAGGCCCTCGAGCTGCTGCGCCGCGGTCTGCAACTGGATAGCCGCAATGCCGGCGCTTACTTCGACCTGGGCAACGCCAACCTGCTGCTCGGTCGGCCGACGGAAGCCCTGACATCATTCGAAAAAGCCTCAGGACTGCGCAGCGATTTCTGGGAGGCGGTGAACAACCAGGGGCTGGTGCTGTTTGAACTGGATCGCCCCAAAGAGGCGATCGCACGCTGGCGACGGGTGCTCAAAATCAAGCCGGATGCAGCCGAAACCTCACTGGCCCTGGCGGCCGCCCTGTTGGCAGGCAACGCTCAGGACCGCAGCGAAGCCCTGCAGCTGGCGGAGAACGCCCTCAACGAAGATCCCAACTACGTCCATGACACCTATCAGAAGGATCAGCTCTGGGGCGTGAAACTACGGGCAGCCACCGTGCGTCTGCTGGCCCTGCCCGAACTCAAAGCCAGCGTCGAACGGGCCTCCGCCAACGCCAGCGGCCACGAGAAGGATGACGAGAGCCCCTGAGGGGGCCTGATCCCTGGTGCGGTCGGATCATGATCTGTAGGCTGAGCCCCGTCTCCAGCCCCCAGACCCCAGCACCGGATGGCCGAGGAGCGCCCAGAAGCACGCATCGAGCCGATCGCACTCCACCTGGAGATGCAGCGCTCCTACCTCGAATACGCCATGAGCGTGATCGTGGGCCGAGCCCTGCCGGATGTGCGCGATGGCCTCAAGCCGGTGCAGCGGCGCATCCTGTTCGCGATGCACGAACTCGGGCTCACCCCCGACCGCCCCTACCGCAAGTGCGCCCGGGTGGTGGGCGATGTGCTCGGCAAATATCACCCCCACGGCGACCAGGCTGTCTACGACGCCTTGGTGCGGCTGGTGCAGACCTTCGCCAGCCGCCATCCCCTGCTCGACGGCCACGGCAACTTCGGCTCCGTCGACGACGATCCGCCGGCGGCGATGCGGTACACCGAAACCCGCCTGGCGCCGATCGCCCACGAGGGGATGCTCGCCGAGATCGGCAACGACACCGTTGATTTCGCCTCCAACTTCGACGGCTCCCAGCAGGAACCGACGGTGCTGCCGGCCCAGCTGCCCTTCCTGTTGCTGAACGGCTGCACCGGCATCGCCGTAGGCATGGCCACCAGCATTCCGCCCCACAACCTGGGCGAAGTGGTGGATGCCCTGATTGCCCTGATCCGCAAACCCGATCTCAGCGACGAAAAACTGCTCGAGTTGGTGCCCGGCCCCGACTTTCCCACCGGCGGTGAAGTGTTGATCGGCGCCGGCGTGCGCGACACCTATCTGGGCGGTCGCGGCAGCATCCCGATGCGGGGCGTCGCCCACATCGAAGAGGTGCAACCCGGCAAGGGCCGCCATCGCCGCGGTGCCGTGGTGATCACCGAGCTCCCCTATCAGCTCAGCAAGGCGGGCTGGATCGAAAAGCTGGCGGAACAGGTGAACGATGGCAAGATCGGCGGCATCGCCGACATCCGCGACGAAAGCGATCGCGAAGGCATGCGCGTCGTGGTGGAAGTGCGCCGGGATGCCAATGCCGAAACCGTGCTGGCGGAACTGCAGCGCCGCACCGCCCTGCAGAGCAACTTCGGGGCGATTCTGCTGGCCCTGGTCCATGGCCAACCGGTGCAGCTGAGTCTGCGGCGCATGCTCCAGGAATTCCTGGATTACCGCGAACTCACCATGATCCGGCGCACCACCCACGCGCTGCGCCGCTGCGAAGAACGACTCGAAGTCGTTGAAGGCCTGACCAAAGCCCTCGATGCGCTGCGAGAAGTGATCGCCATGATCACCGCCGCCGCCGATGCCGCCAGCGCCAAAGCCAGCCTGCAGGTGCACCTGGATCTGAGCGAACGCCAGGCGGATGCCGTGCTGGCGATGCCGCTGCGGCGGCTCACCGGGCTCGAGCAGGAGAGCCTGCGCAAGGAAGCCGAAGAACTCAAACTCGAGCGCACCCGGCTCAGTCATCTGCTGCACGATCGCGCCAGCCTGCTGGACACCCTGGTGGCCGAACTCAGGCAGCTGAAGAAGCGCTACAACACCCCACGCCGCACCCGCCTGGTGGAAGGCGGCGACCTGCTGGTGGCCCAGCGAGCGGCGGCCGTCAGGCCCAACACCGAACTCCAGCGCCAGCAGGCCTTTAAGGCCCTGCCCCCCGACAGCCGCCTATTGATCCAGGCCGACGGCGCCGTCAAGATCGTCAGCCCCCAGATGCTGGGCAGGCTCCATCTCGATGAGGCAGCCGAGCTGGCCGAACAAGCAGCACCCGCCCAGTTAATCCTGCCGATCAGCACCCAGCCGGGCCTGCTGGCCTTCAGCGCCGATGGCCGGGTGGCCTTGCTGCGCTGGGAATTTGCCGGCCAGCAACAGGGCAGTCTGGATAAATTCCTGCCGGAAAGCCTCAACGAGGCCCGGCTGATCCAGGTACTGCCCCTGCCCAGCGACGGCAGCCACACCAGCCTCGGCCTGCTCAGCAGCGATGGCCGCTTCAAGCGCCTGCCCCTGGAGGAGTTCCAGGAACTCTCCGGCCGCGCCGCCACCGTGCTCAAGCTCAAGGAAGGCGTGGAGCTGCAGCGGGTAGTGGCCTGCCGCGACGGCGATGAGCTGGTGGTGGCCAGCAGCACCGGTCGGCTGCTGCGGCTGGCGGTGAACGAAACCACTCTGCCGGTGATGGGGCGCACGGCCCAGGGTCCGATCCTGCTGCGGCTGCTCCCCGGCGAAACAGTGGTGGGTGCCGCCGGGGTGGGAGCTGATGGCAGCGTGCTGCTGGCCAGCCGCCAAGGCCAGCTCAAACGCCTGCGCGTCGCCAGCCTGCGGCCCTGCGAACGCGGCGACCTCGGCCAGATCGGCCTGCGCTTCCTGGCACGGGGCGATGGCCTGGTGGACCTGCGGGAAGACCGGGGCGGGGTGGTGGGCGTGCGCCTGGCCAATACAGACAGCCGCAATCTGCGGCTCCTGTCCGCGGGGCTGGAGGCGCAGGACTGCAGCGGCACCGGCCAGCTCCTGGCCCTGCAGAAGGGCGACATCCTCCAGCAACTGGTACCACTGATCGATGGCTGAGACGGCCGGGCCATGGCCTCAGCGATGGTCCCGCCGCAGCCGCAGCCTGCTCACGATCGAAGCCGCTGCACCGCCGCCAGAAACGTCTCCGCCACCTGATCCCAGCTGAAGCGGCGGGCATGGTCGCGGCCGAACTGACGACACTGCTCCTGCAGGGCGGTGTCGCGCAGCAAGGTGAGGATCGCCCCAGCCAAGGCGACGCTATCGCGCGGCGGCATCAGCAGACCCGCATGGCCATGGGGCACCACCTCGGGAATCGCCGTGGCCGTGGTGCTCACCACCGGCAAACCGCTGGCCATCGCCTCGAGGAAGACAATGCCAAACCCCTCCTGAATCGAAGGCAGGCAGAAAATCGCAGCCCGCTGGTACCAGGCCCGCACCTCCTGATCGGAAGCCAGGGCACCGAGCAGCTGCACCGAGGCGCCGATCCCCAGATCAGCCACCTGCTGGCAGAGGGCCCCATGCTCGGGTCCGTCACCGATCACCACGAGCCGTGCCTGCGGCAGCTGGGCGAGCACCAGTGCAAAGGCCGCCAGTAGATCGGTGACCCGCTTGCGGGCGTACTGCCGGGCGACGCAGAGAACGGTGAAGGGTTCGCGACCGGCATCCAGCTGCGCCAACGCCTCGGGATCGATGCTCGGCACCCAGAGCGTGAGATCAATCCCCTCCGGCACAACCACCAACCGCTCAGCTGGGACGCCGTAATCAGCCTGAATGCGCTCGCAGCAATAGCGGCTCGTGCTCAGCACCAGGGCAGCGCGACGGGCATTCAGGCGCTCGAGGCGCGAGAGCGACCACAGCATCAGCCGCGGCCAGCCCCGCTCACAACGCGCCTCTTCGGCCAGCACCCCCTTGATGGAGCAGGCATAGGCGACACCGGCGCGGCCAGCAACACGAAAACCATCGATATCGAAGCCGATGCAGAGGTCGTAGCGGCCGCGGGCCAGCCGGCGCGGCAGGGTGAGATTGAACCAGAGGCGGCGCAGCAACAATGACCTGGGCCAGCGACCCAGCGGCGCCAGGCGCTCCACCTGATGGCCCTGATCCTGCAAGCTGCGGGCCAGACCACCGATGGCAACAGCAGTGCCGCTACCACTGGCGGCATCCTGCAACCAGGAATCCAGAAAGGCAATGCGCATCAAAGCGACGGTCGAGGGCAGGCAAAACGCTCCACGGCTGGCAGCAACCATCACCCGAAGGCAGGCCACCAGGCAGAGTCAAAAGACCTTAAGAGACTGCTGAACAAGCGGTATCGGCCCTGGTTGAGCAAACCATCGCCAGCCGGCAAACCCAGTGGTCAGCGGCATTCTGCAAGGGCCGCCAGCACACCAATCGGGGCTTCGGGAGCGTTGTTCAGCAGTCTCTCCATCCGCTGATCAGCAGCTCGCGCTGCAGCGGTCAGCGACCCGGTGGAGGCCCCCAGATCGCAACCTCCGGCTCACACCCGAGCCGCCAGACCACCAGGTTCAAGCATCAGCTTGCTGTTGCGCAGCTCCTCGGCCATCGCAATCGGATAATCGCCGTCAAAACAGGCCGTACAGAAATGGCCGGAATCACTCTGGGCAGCATCCACCATTCCCTGTTTGCTCAGATAGGCAAGGGAATCCACCCCCAGGTGAGCACTGATCTCAGCCAGGGTGAGCCGGGCGGCAATCAATTGATCCTGGGTGTCGGTATCGATACCGTAAAAACAGGGATGAGTGACGGGTGGTGAACTGATGCGCATGTGCACTTCGGTAGCACCGGCATCCCGCAGGGCCTGCACCAGCTTGCGGCTGGTGGTGCCCCTCACGATCGAATCGTCGATCACCACCACCCTCTTGCCGGCGAGCACATCCGGCAAGGGATTGAGCTTCACGCGGATGCCGGCCTCCCGCATCGCCTGGGTGGGCTGGATGAAGGTGCGACCCACATAGCGGTTCTTGATCAGACCATCAGCAAAGGGGATACCACTGGTCTGGGAATAGCCAATGGCAGCAGGAATACCGGAATCTGGAACGCCAATCACGATGTCAGCAGCGACCGGGGTTTCCCGAGCCAGCACCTCACCGATACGCACGCGATAGCTATAGAGCGATTCGCCGAAAAAGCGACTATCAGGACGGGCGAAATAGATCATCTCGAAGACACAGAGCTTCGCTGGCTCCTGACACCACTGGATCCGCTCCGGCGTTGGATCACCCTGGCGGAAATGAATCATTTCACCAGGCTTCACATCGTCTTCGAAGTGGGCACCGATGATATCGAGACCACAACTTTCACTGCTGGCCACCCACTGGGCCTGGCTCGACTCGCCCAGATGACCGAACACCAAGGGCCGCACACCATGGCCATCACGCAGGGCAAAAAGCCCCTCCGGGGTGCCGATCAACAAGCTGAAGGCACCACGACAGCGAGCAGCAGCCTGGCGAATTGCCTCACTCCAGCCAGCACCAGCATCCACCGCCTGCTGCAACGCAAAAGCGATCAACTCGGAGTCAGTGGTGGAGGTGAATTCACTGGCGAGATGGTCCAAGGCCAGTCGCAACTCGGCCGCATTGACCAGGTTGCCGTTATGGGCCAGAGCAAAAGGGCCGAGCCGGGTCATCAACACCACGGGCTGGGCATTGCAGGCCTTACTGCTGCCGGTGGTGGAATAACGGTTATGGCCGATGGCCAGTTCACCCGGCATGCGTTCGAGCACGTCCTGGTCAAACACCTGGCTCACCAGGCCCATGTCCTTATGCAGACGCACCTGGTCGCCCTGAAACACAGCGATCCCGGCCGATTCCTGGCCGCGATGCTGCAGGGCGTACAGCCCGAAATAGGTGAGGTTGGCCACCGCCTGGCCGGCAGCCATCACCGCAAACACGCCACAGGCCTCCTCAGGCTTGTCGGGTCGCTCGGCGAGCACCGCGTCCAGCGACTCAACCTGCATGGCTCGATCGACGGAGGCACCGGCTCGGAAGCGGGCCGGCTCTGGCTCGTCGAAGGGCACGGGGCGCATCACCATTACCAGCGTTCATCCTGACGCATGGGCTTCCTTCAATGCTCCGGGGGAGGTGCGGCCTGGCCCATGCGGCGGGGAATGGCCTGCTCAAAGGCCTGCTTGAGATCGGCCACCGGCAGATCCAGCAGCGGCGCTCCGGCCTGCACGATCGTGAATTGCCGGCCCGATTCCACCACGCCAAGGCATTGGGCCGGAACGGCGTTACCAGCGGCGGCGGCGGCCTCCAGGGCGTCCTGCCAGGCAACGGTCTGGGCCGGTGGCACCGTGACCAGCACCCGGGCTCCGCCTTCGGCGAACAGCAGGCGATCGAGACGGGCGCTGCTGGCCGGAATCTCCAGATGGGCGCCGAAGCCGGAAGCCATGCTCGCCTCCGCCGCCGCCACCGCCAGGCCGCCATCACTGAGATCGTGGGCGGAGGCCACCAGGCCAGTAGCAATCGCCCGCCGCAGAAAAGCCTGCACGGAGCGCTCCAGTTCCAGATCCACCTCCGGCGGGCGACCGGTGAGCTGGCCATGAATCACTTCCAGATAGCTGCTGCCGGCCAGGGACACACGGGCATCGGGCGAGGACAACGCTTCAGCACCAGCCTCCAGGGGCGCGCCCAGCAACCAGATGGCATCGCCGGGATGACGCCAGGCCAGACCGGTGATTCGGACCAGATCATGCACCAGCCCCACCATGCCCACCACCGGCGTGGGCTGGATCGGTTGCATGCTGCCGTCGGGCAGCCGCGTTTCGTTGTACAGGGAAACGTTGCCACCGGTCACCGGGGTGTCGAGGGCAGCGCAGGCGGTGGACAGACCGCGGCAGGCCAGGGCCAGCTGCCAGTAGCCACTGGCGGTGTCGGGGGAAGGGAAGTTGAGGTTGTCGGTGACCGCCAGCGGTTCGGCGCCGACGCAGCTGAGATTGCGGGCCGCCTCCGCCACGGCCGCCATGGCACCGCGTTCCGGATCGAGAAACACCCAACGGTTGGGGCAATCGACCACAGCCGCCACTCCGCGCTGGCAGGCTTCCAGGGAACCGGCCCCCTGCTGGGGCCGCAACCGCACCACGGCGGCGTCGGCGCCGCCCGGCAGCAGCACCGTGTTGGCTTGCACCTGGTGGTCGTACTGGCGATACACCCAGCGCTTGCTGGCGATCGTGGGGTCATCGAGCAGCCGCAGCAGCACATCGCTCCAGGGCAGGCGGCCATCGCCTCGGGCAATGCCGTGGCCCGTGGCCGCCGGCAAGGAGGTTTCGCGCCACTGCCAATGGCGCCGGATCGCCTCCGGGGGCTCCGCCAGCAGCTCGTGCTGGTTGATCGGTGTGTCATCGGCCAGGGCATTGGCGGGCACCTCCGCCGCCACCGCGCCGTGCTGGAGCACCCGCACCACATTCTCGGCCAGCACCCGACCGACCACGGCCGCCTGCAGGCCCCAGCGGCGGAAGCGGGCCATCAGCACCTCCTCGCGGCCGGCCTGCACCACGAACAGCATCCGCTCCTGGGATTCACTCAACAGGAACTCATAGGCGGTCATGCCGGCTTCCCGCGCCGGCACCCGATCGAGATCGAGCTCAATGCCGAGGCCGCCCTTGGCGGCCATCTCCGCACAGCTGCAGGTGAGCCCGGCGGCGCCCATGTCCTGGGCCGCCACCACATCACCACTCTGGAAGGCCTCCAGACAGGCCTCGATCAACCCCTTCTCCAGAAAGGGATCACCCACCTGCACGGCGGGGCGATCGTCGAGGGAGGCCTCGGTGAGCTCGGCACTGGCGAAGCTGGCGCCGCCCATGCCATCGCGGCCGGTGGTGCTGCCCACATAAACCACCGGATTGCCTACCCCCCGGGCACCGGAGCAGACGATGTCGTCGGTATCCATCAACCCCAGGGCCATGGCATTGACCAGGGGGTTACCGCCGTAACTGGGATCAAAGGCCACCTCACCGCCCACCGTGGGCACGCCGACGCAGTTGCCGTAGTGGGCGATGCCGGCCACCACGCCCTCCATCAGGCCGACATTGCGCTCGTCCTCCAGGGGGCCGAAGCGCAGGGCATTGAGGAGGGCGATCGGCCGCGCCCCCATCGTGAAGATGTCGCGCAGGATGCCGCCCACCCCAGTGGCCGCGCCCTGGAAAGGTTCGACAGCGGAAGGATGGTTGTGGCTCTCGATCTTGAAGGCGAGGCGCTGCCCCTGCCCCAGATCCACCACCCCGGCGTTTTCGCCTGGCCCCACCAGGATGCGGGGGCCGGTGGTGGGGAACTGACTGAGCAGGGGCCTGGAGTTGCGGTAACAACAGTGCTCCGACCACATCACCCCGAACATGCCCAGTTCGGCCCGGTTGGGAGCGCGGCCCAGCCGGCGCACGATCTCCTCGTAATCGCTCTGACTGAGGCCCTCCTTGCGCAGCGCTTCAGGCACCGAGAAGGGGGATGAGGGAGAGGAGACCAACGGAAGCCGCTGCGGCAGACCTCCAGTATCAGATCCAGGGATCGTCTTCCTCGTCGCGGCCGCGGAAGCGATCGCCAGAGCCATCACTTCGCCTGGAACGGGGGCGGCCTGATGGGGGCCGTTCGACTCGATCCCAGTCCGAGTCGTCCTGTTCGTCCTGAGCTGGGCGCTGCTGCCGCTCCTCCCATGGTTCGTCTGCAGCCTGCTCGGGCTGCTTGGGCCAATCCGCCTCAGACCAGTCCTCCAGCGGATCGGCCGCCGGCGCCGCAGAGCGCTGTTGCTGCCGCCTAGACGGAGTCGTGAACTCCTCGTCGTCCCCGTCATCCCAGGGGCCCGACTCGTTCCCTGGGGGCCGCTCGAGGCCATCCCAGGGCGGCTCCTCCAGCCAGCCTTCCAAGCGATCCTCAAAACGGCCGCTCACCTCCTGAAAGCGATCCCGCAGCCGGCTGCTCTCCTTCCCCATCTGATCCCGCCAGCGCCGTGAACGCTGCAGGAACTCCTGGCGCACACTGGCCCGGGCCAGGGGGAGATCATCCAGACCCTGCAACGCCGTGACCACCCGACCGGGCTGCTGATCGACGATGCGTTCGGGGCTCAACCGCCAGCGACTGCTGCCCGGCAGGCGTGGGTCACTGCGCGAGACCAGATAGTGGCGGATGCGGCCGCTGCGCAACTCCACCGCCGCATCGCTGACCAGGCCGAGGGCCTGGCCGTCGGCACCGATCAGGGCAGCGCCGATCAGGGTAGGCAGGCGCTCCAGAACAGTGGGCTCTGTCTCGGCCCCTGAGCCCTGCACAAAAGCTTCCAGCTCGCCCAGCCCCCGCAGTTGATCCAAGCGCCAGACCAGCCGCCGCCGCGAAAGAGCCGACGGGCGGCTGACCCAGCCCAGCAGCCGATGTACCGGCGGATGCATCCAGCCGCTGACACCACCGCCATGGTCGAGGCCTTGATCGCAGCGAACCTTCCGGCGCAACAGATCGCTCAGCAGCAGCTGCTCGGGGAGGGTCACCGGCTCAGCTGCGGATCTGGATCGGCATCACCAGATAGGTGAACGGGTTCTCCTCCCCCACCGGCGCCAGCACCGCCGGCGTGGTGGGGGCATTGCACTGCAAAACCACCTGATCCGCAGCCATCGCTTTGACGCCGTCGAGCAGGTAACGAACGTTGAAGGCGATCTCGATCTCCTCGCCACTGATCTCGGCAGCCAGTGATTCGGAACCACTGCCCACATCCTGGGCATCAGCGCGGATCATCACCTTGCCGGCGGCGGGATCACTGCTGATCTTGATCACGTTGTTGTGCTGATCCGCCAGCACCGCCACCCGTTCCAGGGCCGAGACAAAGCCGCGGCGATCGAGCACGATCCGCCGATTGAACGACTCCGGAATCAGCTGGCGGTAATTCGGATAGGTGCTGTCGAGGATGCGACTGGTGAGCACCTGATCGGCCCAGAGCACCACCACCTGACCGCGTTCACAGAACAGGCTGAGCGGTTCACTGCTGGGACGGCCGCTGAGCAGTCGCTCCAGTTCGCGCAGGGAACGGGCCGGCACGGTGACGGCAAAGGGCTCACCGGCCACCGTCTCGGCGGGCGCCACCGCCTGGGGCTCGGTGATGTTGGCCAGCCGCAACACCGCCAGGCGATGACCATCGGTGGCGGCGCATTCCAGACCGTCGTCATCGAGGCGTAGATGGACGCCAGTGAGCACTTGCTTGGCCTCATCGCCACTGCTGGCGAACAAGGTGGCCCGCAACCCCTTAACCAGGGCTTCGGCATCGATCCGGATCGGGGTGCCGCTCTGCATCAGGGGCAGATCGGGAAAGTCATCGGCGGGCATGCCCCGCATCTGATAACTGCCCGAAAGACTGGTGAGCTGCACCAGTTCATCGGCCTCGCCACAGCTGAGGGTGATTGGGCTGTCTGCAGACAGACGACTGACGATCTCGCCGAACAGGCGCGAGGGCAGCGTGATCGCGCCACTGCTTTCGACTGCGGCCGCAAGGCTGGTCTGGATGCCGAGGTTGAGATCAAACCCGGTGAGGCTCAAGCGCCCAGTGGCGGCATCGGCTGTGAGCAGCACGTTGGCCAGCACCGGATGGGTCGGGCGTGAAGCCACAGCACGACTCACCAGCTGAAGGCTGGAACTGAGTTCGGTCTGGGAGCAGACCAGCTTCATGGGAGGGGTTCCTGGCCTGCCCGGGGCGATGTCATGGGCGGGCCCACGGTTTCACAGGCCGGGCAAAAGCGCAACGGGCCGGACCCTTCAGCTCAGGCTGTTCTGCTGTCCAAAGGATTTATTTCCTGAATTAAAAAAAATCTTCAGCCGTAGTAGGGGCGGTGGAAAACGGGAGGAACAATCCAAAACCCGTGCACCAGCTGGGATTTGACGAGAGGACCCCTGGGGAAAGCGGATCGGAAAGCAGCGCCAAATTCAACTTTTCCACCGTTTCCCCAGGCAGGGGAAAACGGGCCGATTTCAGCCGGTGAACCACGCCTGTGGTTTTGCCACCTTTTACGGGGTGTTTTCCCCGACTCTCCGCAGACGCTTTGCCGGTTGGGCGGCCGTTGCAGTTGGTGGCGATCGGCTCGATCCGGGGCCCGGAAACCGGGGCCGCGTTGATCTCAACCACCGCTGTTTCCGGGCTTTCGCTGCCACATGAGCGCCGATCGGTGCGGGATCGGCACGGGCTTCAGCCGATGACCATCCCTGCTGCGCGCGATCCCTGGGCAGGAAGGTCTGCTCCCTTCTGCAGCCACTCAGTTGCGGAGGCCGCGCCCCTGGGGCTCATCCGTTCAGCCGCCTCCGATCAGAGCCGCCGAGTTGCTCGGGGGAGGGCTCGCTCCAAGGGTTGGGGTTCGATCAGGTTGCGGACCACGGCTTGCGGACCACGGCTTGCGGACTATGGCTTGCGGATCACGGCTTGCAGGGCAGCGTGTTGCAGGGAAAACGTGTTGCAGGGCAGCGAACACCGGTTCCTCGCTGGCTGAGCACCGGCTTCCTGCTGCCAGTCGCTACTCGCCAGTTTCAACTCCGCTACAAGCCGCGCGACGATGCAGCCCTTGGCGGAGGGCTGCATCGCCCCAGCCAAGGGCTGGACATCTGGTGCCAGGTCTGGAGCAGGGCCAGGAGGATTATTCGGCTCCAGCCGTCCTCTGGCTGGCCCCGGTCCACGGCTGCGGTTGCTGCTGCTCCTGGGCGTTGGCAGACTTGGCGAGCTTGAGGAAGGCCAGAACCTCAGGCAGCGTCACGATCCAACCCCATGCCAGAGCCTTTGGCATGGGGCCCTGCAGGTGTGGCGGTCGCTACGCGTCCGGTCGGTCGGTTCAGAACCCCATCACCCTGGCCACCACATCGGTTTCAGGCGCCAGGCCGGTATGGAATTTTGAGTCGTTGTTTTCAATCGCCGTGGTTGGATCCTTGAGGCCGTTGCCGGTGAGTACACACACCACCGTGGCGCCAGCTGGCACCTCCTGATGCCGCTTCAGCAGGCCGGCCACCGAGGCGGCACTGGCCGGTTCGCAGAACACGCCTTCGCCGCTTCCCAGCAGCTTGTAGGCCTCAATGATTTCGGCATCGGTGACAGCCATGAAGCCTCCCTTGCTTTCGGCTTCCACCTTGAGGGCTTTCTCCCGGTTCACCGGATTGCCGATCCGGATCGCCGTGGCGATGGTGTCCGGGTGCTCCACCGTGTGTCCCAGCACCATCGGTGCCGAGCCGGCGGCCTGGAAGCCCATCATCCGCGGCAATTGGCGGCAGTGGCCAGCGGCTTGGTACTCCTGGAAACCCATCCAGTAGGCGCTGATGTTGCCGGCGTTGCCCACCGGGATACAGAGCCAGTCGGGGGCTTCACCCAGGGCATCCACCACTTCGAAGGCGGCGGTTTTCTGCCCCTGCAGCCGATAGGGATTGACGGAGTTGACCAGGGTGACTGGATAGCGATCCGCCACATCCCGCACAATCGCCAGGGCCCGGTCGAAGTTGCCCTGAACCGCCAGCACTTCGGCGCCGTAGAGCAGGGCCTGGGCCAGTTTCCCCTGGGCCACGTAGCCATCGGGAATCAAGACGAAAGCCCGCATGCCACCCCGACGGGCGTAGGCAGCCGCTGCGGCCGAGGTGTTGCCGGTGCTGGCGCAGATCACGGCTTCCGAGCCGGCTTCGCGCGCCTTGCTGATCGCCATCGTCATGCCCCGGTCCTTGAAGGAGCCGGTGGGGTTGAGGCCGTCGTATTTGAGAAATACCTTCACGCCGCGGCCGATGTGTTCGGCGATCACGGGGGCGGGGATCAGGGGTGTGGCCCCTTCCCGCAGGGTGATCACCGGCGTGGCGGCGGTCACCGGCAGCCAGGCGCGGTAGGCCTCGATCAAGCCCGGCCAGTCCTGCATCGTGGGCCTGTGGCCCAGGCGCTGCAGAGCACGAAGCAGGGGCACGGGCGGTGATTGCGGGGCTGGAACCAATCTACGCCGCCACTTCCTGGGCACCGCGGTACCTGGCCTGGGGGCGGCTAGGGAGCCTTGCTGCTGCTGGTCTTGTCGCCGCGCAGGCCATCGAGGGGGGAATCAGAGAAGAAGCGCACCAGATCGGCGATGGAGCTTGTCTTGCTCATCAATCCCATCAGGGCGGGCAGGCTCACCGCCAGTTCCTGGGTGGGATAGGCCTGCAGGAAGGAGATGGCCGACAGTCCCTTCTTATTGTCTGCAAGTCCCAGGATCACGGCCGAGCGCAGGGCGGGCAGACCCACCTGGGAGGCTTTGAGCGGGAAGACGATCTGGGCCAGGCGATTCAGCAGCGCTTCACCGATACGGGTGTTGAGCAGACGGCTCACCAGCACCACCGGCAGGGCCACCGATTGGTTGAGCAGTTTGGCGACCGCCTCCGGTTGCTGATGGCTCAACTTCAGAACATCAACCAGCAGACCGCGGGCTTCCCCGCTGACGGCCAGATGTTCGAGATCGGCCACGGCGATGGAGCGACGGAAGGCGCCACTCACAAACACCACGTTTTCAGCTGCCATGGCGGCAGGGGAGGCGCAGCACAGGCCAAGGCCGAGCAGTGCTGCCAGGAGCCGTTGCCGTTTGCGCAAGCCGATCACCGGAAAATCAGCCCTGAATCTAAGGCGACCAGCCCGGTGGCTTCGGTGGTCAGCGAGCGGTCAGTTCGACGGTCTTCCGCACATCCGGAGTCACCAGCAAATCCCGCAGCAGGTGCACCACCCCCCGCTCTGCCAGCCCGCGGGCCAGATCCACTCCCATGCGCCGCAGGTCCGGTTCTCCCAACACCCTGGGCAGACGGCGCAGCAGCAGTTTCGGTTCGAATCCAGGCAGATCCTGGAGGATCGCCGCCAATTGCCGCAGCGGTTCGAGGTCGAGCAGGGGGCCGTTCCTGCTGGGCGTGTCTAGCAGGTTGCGCTGACGCAATCCCGGCGGTTGCAGGGAGCGAGGCAGTCGCTGACCCAGCCGCAGGGTGGTGCGCCAGGCCAGGTTGTCCATCCGTTCCACCGCCGCATCCACCAGTTGCTGGCGCAGCAGGCCACCGTTGGCGGAGAAGAGGAAGTCGAGCACCTGATCCAGCAGGCCTTCGATGTCCAGTTCGGCCTGGAGCGAAGCACTGCTGATCAGATTTTCCAGCCGTTGCCAGCGGAATTCCTCGCCGTCGAACAACATTTCCCGCAGGCTGCGCCGCAAGGAGGGGTCGGGGTCCTCCATCAGTCGGCGGGCGAAATAGGGGTAGGCGGCGCCGAGAATCTTGAAGCTGGGGTCCACGCTCAGGGCAATCCCTTCCAGGGTTACCAACGAGCGGATGATCAGGGCGTAATAGGGCGGTACCCGGAATGGGAAGCGATACATCACACCAGATAGGTCATCGGTGACGACCTTGAAATCCATGCGGCTCACCCCCATTTCCAGCGCCTGGCCGAACACCCCTTCAAAGGCGGGAACAATCGGCTCGAGATCCACTTCTTCTCCTAGGAATCCAAGCGAGACAAAATCCTTGGAGAGGGCGCCGAAGTTGCGATTCACCAGATGCACCACCGCCTGAATCAGGCCGGTGCGCGATTCCCGGGTGACTTCGCTCATCATGCCGAAGTCGAGATAGGCCAGCCGGCCATCGGCAAGGGCCAATAAATTGCCTGGATGGGGATCGGCGTGGAAAAACCCGTGTTCGAGCAATTGCTGCAGGCTGCAGTTGACGCCCACCTGAACCATGTCGTCGGGATCGACGCCGATAGCGCGGACCGCTTCGAGGTTGGTGAGTTTGACACCTTCAATCCACTCCATCGTCAGCACCCGCCGGCTGGTGGCCTCGTGGAAGATGCGCGGTACGGCGATGCGGGGATTGTGGCGATGCAGTGTGGCAAAGCGTTCGGCGTTGGCGGCTTCATTGAGATAGTCCATCTCCTCGAACACCCGCTTGCCGAGTTCATCGATGAGGGCCACCAGGTCACTGCGGATCAAGCCCACATTGGTGTTCATCCAGGCGGCGATGTTGCGCACGATGTAGAGATCGAGCGTGATCTGCTCTCTCAGGCCCGGGCGCTGCACCTTCACCGCCACCCGCTCGCCGTTGTGCAGGGTGCCGCGATGCACCTGCCCCAGGGAGGCGGCTGAGATCGGTTCGCGGTCCAGCTGGCTGAAGATTTCGTCCACCGCAGCCCCGAGATCTTCCTCGATGCAGGCCATGGCTAGGGCGCTGTCAAAACCAGGCAGTTGGTCCTGCAACTGGGCCAGTTCTTCCAGTAAGACCGGCGGCACAATGTCGGGCCGGGTGGAGAGGGCCTGGCCGGCCTTGATGAAGGCGGGTCCGAGTTGAGCCAGCAGTTCTGCGCATTCCCGGGCGCGGGCCCGGGCCCGATCTTTGATCTTGAGTGCGCCGCTGGCCCAGTCGAAACCTACGCCCAGAAGATATAGACCGATCGGCACCAGGGTCTGCCACAACCGCCGGATCAGCCGCTGGGGATGGCCGGCATAGATGCGGGTAATGGCGTTGGGGTCATAGCTCAGCAGGCCAGCGGCCTCGATGAAGTCGCCCAGGTCCCGGGGGGGTGCCGTTGCGGGGCCTGGCTGCTGGCCCGTTTCCTTGTGAGCCGTTTCCAGGCTGTTTGGGCTGCTCTGGGGGGCTGGGGGCGAGCTGACCATGGCGGTGGGGTGCCATGCCACGCGGGGGCGGACGGCGCGAATCGAAACGGTCCACCCCTTCTAAACGAAAGCTGCAGCCGCTACGGTCGGGGCACACATCGATGACGCTGCGGAGGCTGGCGTGCTCACGGCCCTGAGCCTGGAGAACATCGCCCTGATCGAACGCCTCGAGTTGACGTTCGAGGCAGGCTTCACGGTGCTCACCGGTGAAACCGGCGCCGGTAAATCGATCCTGCTGGATGCCTTGGATGCCCTGCTCGGCGGAGCCCAGGGAGCCCAGGGGGCCCGTTTGCTGCGGCGGGGTTGTGAACGGGGTCGGATCGAAGCCTGCTTCCAGCTCTCGCCACCAGTGCTTGCCTGGCTGGAAAGCCAGAAGTTGGAGCTGGAGGAGGAGCTGGTGCTGAGCCGGGATTGGCGGCTGCAGGACGAGCGGCTCAGCAGTCGTCATCGCTTGAACGGCATCGTTGTGAGCCGCGCCCAGGTGCTGGATCTGCGCCCCCTGCTGCTCGATCTCACGGTTCAGGGGCAGACACAGCAATTGGCCCGTCCCGGCCAGCAGCGTCGCTGGCTCGATCGCTTTGCCGGCGAGGAGCAGGTGCCCTTGCTGGAGGCGGCCCGCATCGCGTTCCGGCACTGGCGAGTGGCGGCGGCGGCCCTGGCCGCCGGCCTGGCCGATCGCGAGCGGCTGCAGCAGCAGCGCCAGCAGCAGGAGCAGCTCCTGGAGGATCTCGAAGCCGCCGGTCTGGATGATCCGCTTGAGGCGTACCAGTTGCAGATCGAGCAGGATCGCCTGGCCCATGGGGTGCGCCTGCAGCAGGGGGTGATGACCCTGTTGGCTCGGCTGGTGGAGGGGGCGGAGGCGGCCCCGGCGGCGCTCGATCACCTGGCCGCCTGCGAGCAGGAACTGCAGCAGATGGAGAGCCTCGACGCCAGCGTGGCGCTGCTGCGGGAACGCTGCACCGATGGCCTGGTGGCTCTGCAGGATCTGGCCCGGGAGCTGGATCGCTACGGGGCCTGTCTGGAGAGTGATCCCGAGCGGCTGGCGGAGCTGCAGGAGCGGCTGGCCCTGCTCAAGGCACTGGAGCGCCGCCATGGTCTGGGCCTGGGTGAGTTGATTGCCTGGCGGGATCAGTTGCGGCAACGCCTGGCCCCGGGTTCAGCCGATGCGTCCCTGGCGGCCCTGCAACAGGATGAGCAGAGCGCCCTGCAGCTGAGGGATGAGCGGGCGGCAGCCCTCACCCTGACCCGTCGCAACGCCGCTGGGGAGTTGGAAAGCCGATTGATGGCGGCCCTGCGACCGATGGGGCTGGCCAATGTGCGCTTTGCGGTGGCCATGGAGGCGGCCGAGCCAGGCGAGGAGGGCTCCGATGCCGTGCAGTTCCGCTTCAGTGCCAATCCCGGCCAGCCGTTGGCGCCCTTGGCGGAGGTGGCCTCCGGTGGCGAGATGAGCCGCTTCCTGCTGGCTTTGAAAACCTGCCTGGCGGTGGCGGATCCCCATGTCACCTTGCTTTTTGATGAGATCGATAGCGGTGTGAGTGGCCGCATCAGCGGTGCCATGGCCGAATTGCTGCGGTGCCTGGCCCAACAGCGCCAGGTGTTTTGCGTCACCCACCAGCCCCTGGTGGCCGCGGCGGCCGACCACCATTTCCGCGTCAGCAAGACGGTGGAGGAGGGCATCACCCAGACCCGGGTGTCCCAGCTGCGGGACATTGGCGCTCGCCAGGCCGAGTTGGCGGAACTGGCTGGTGGTGATTCCGGTGAAACTCACAGCTATGCCGCCAGCCTGTTGGACAAACGGGTGGCCTAGCTCAGTGTCGCAATCAACCCGTAAATGGGTGGCGCCGGAGATCTGCCGCCCTTACCTGCTGGCCCTGGTGGGCTCGGTGCTGATCGATTTACTACTGAGGTTTCAGATTGTCTACTACTACTTTATTGACGAACATTATAAGGCAAGGATTTATTTAAGTCTTTTTGGTGATTTATTGCAGATTTTTTATGCAGTTTTGCTGCTACTTTTTTTATATTTATTTTTCTTTCATTGGTTGTCTGATTTGCGCCAGGGGCGATTGATTCAGCGGCGACTAATGCGCGCACTTGGCCTGTTGGCATCCCTGCAGTTGGTGACCAATATGATCTCGGTCAACGTTACAATTTACCGGCTACACATTGAATCTTATGAGCTCCTGATTGAATCTTTTGCCCTCTATATAGCCATAAATCTAGTTTTTGTTTTTTGGTACTGGTACTGGGATTATCCGCTACGAAATTTACCGATCATTGATAGTCAAAACAGGCTTATCCCTCAGGGTATTCTCTTCCCAGAAGAGCAAATGGAGGCGCATTTATTGAAGACGGATTCTTGGTTGCCAGGGCCAACTGATTATCTTTATTTCACAATTTTATCAAGCAACTGCTTTGGCTCTCCCGAGGGTCATATGTTAATTGGTAATCGACTTAAAAAATTGCAAATTATTCATACTTTATTCATGATATTCGTATTTATTATCATTGTTGCTCGTGCTATTAATACCATCAATTAATTACTGGCTCAGGTTATCACCAAGGAACTGAGTTCAAGCCCATGGGGATTGAATCCCGTGATCTCGATCACGGCGTCTTGGGCTGAGTTGAAGCCAGCCATCGTGTCGTTGACCCCCAGGAACATGCGGTTGCCGAAGCTGAAGCAAACCGCTCCCGCGGCCACGAAGCGGGAGCTGCTCAGCAGGGTTGTGATGGAGCTGGTGGTGAGCGAGGCTCCCACCGAGCCCAGCATCGTCACGGCACGAGGGCTGCTGCCGGGGACGTCGATCTGGTCATCGAACAGATCGAAATCGGTGATGCTCTCAAATCTGGGAGCCTTGCTGGTGCCGCCGATCAAGCTGTCCAGGAGGATGCTGTAGGCAAACGTGTCCGCTCCATCGCCGCCGGTCACGCTATCGATACCGCCGCCACCTTCCAGGTGATTTCTTCCCTCGTTGCCGCTCAAGGTCTGGGCCAGAGCATTGCCTTTGGCCTTGAGATTGTCGCGGCCACCCAGCACAATCTTCTCGATGCTGTTGCCGTTGCTGAGGGAGACATCGCGTCGGGACACGATTGTATCCAGGCTGGTGCTGGATCCGGCCGGATCGGCGATTCCCGCTTCCACAAAGCTGACCTTTTGGGCGCCGCCGCCGGTGGTGAAGCCTTCGATCATGGCGATGGCGCCCTGCTTGTTGCGAACCGTGGCTACGCCCTCATGGAGTCGCGTGCCGCTGGTGCTGCCGCTGTCGCTGTAGCGATTGGTCTGGAAGCTGTTGAAAATCCCTTCCGTCACGCCGCTGTTCGGGCTCAGATAGGAGCTCAGGTTGGCGTAGAGGGCTGTGATTGCACCATGGGCATCGGCTGCTGAGGTGCCGCTGGGGAAGCCTTTGACGACAAACGAAACGGCTGCGGTGCCAGCTACGCGGTTGTCGCCGGCAGCGCCGATCAGGAGGCTCGTGTCGGCCACCACAAAGGCGAGGGAGGCGCCTGGCGCCACGGTGGTGTTGAGCTTCGGTACCGGATCAGCGTTCTTGTTGTTGCTGTTGAGGTCATAGGCCTTCAGCGCCGCAGCAGCCGGATCCAGGGCCACCAGGCGCAGGTTGGTGGTGGATCCAAGGGCGAGTGCCGTCTGGGCGCAGACATAGGCGCCAAGGCTGTGGCCCACCAAGGTCAGAGGCTGGCTTTGGCTGGCCAGGGTTTGCAGTTGTTGCTTGGCCCAGCTCGCCACGGAGGTGACCCGACCGGCAGCGCCGGTGGGAGCCAAATCCGCAGGTCTGTAGTCAATCGAGGCCGGGCCCCAGTCAATCAACAGCACCTGCACCTTGCCTGCATTGGCGATGGCGCTGGCCATGACCGTGAAGGCGGCGCCGAAGCCGGTCGGATCGCTGGGTGGCGTGGTGCTGTCGCTGCCCTGCCAGCCATGGGTCAGCACCACGGTTTCCAGCGCTGGCAGGTCGGCTGTGCGGTTCACGCCTGTGCCGGTGGGGTCGTAGATCCACAGGCGGCACAGCGGGGTGCTGCTGCTGCCGGGGATGGGATCGAGCACCCTCCAGGGACTGCCAGGGGCCGGTGCCAGGGCGGCACGGTTCATCGCAGGCTCCAGCGGCACTGTCGCTTCCCCCTGAGCCGACGGCGGGGCCTGCCCGACCAGCCTGGGCACCACGCTGTAGTCCTGGCGGTCGGGCGATTCGCCCCGGCGGCGCAGCTCAGGCGCCGTCGGGACAGCGGCGTTCCACCCCCCTGGCTGCAGCCAGGGAAGGCCTGTTACCAGGTCCAGTGCCACCAGGCCCGGCTCCAGCCCATCGGGCCGGCTGGCCACCAGGGAGTCCAACAGCACGGCCAGCGGATCGGATCCGTTTTGGTCAGCGATGGTTCTCATGGTGGTGTCGGGGTGACCGGGAGCAGCTGAGCGGTCATGGTCTCCACTTTGCTGGTTCTGCTGTCGATTGGCCTGTCGACTGCTGTCGGCCTGTCCCCCGTAAGATCCGATGTTCACGAAGATGCTGGATGGCCCGCGCGAGCGCCGGTTCCGGGCCGAAGACCACGGCCGCCAAGCGGCCGGCCAGCAGCCGTGTCACCGTCAGCAGTGGCAAGAGCGAGCCTCCGGCCCTCACGCTCCATGACAAAGCTGCTGCCTTGGAGGGCAGTCGCAGCCTCAGTGGCGGCTCCCTCGAGGACGTGATCCGGGTGCGGGGTGCCCGCCAGCACAATCTCAAGAACGTTGATCTCACCATCCCGCGCAACCGCCTGGTGGTGTTCACCGGCGTGAGCGGCAGCGGCAAGAGCTCCCTGGCCTTCGACACGATCTTCGCCGAGGGGCAGCGCCGCTACGTCGAGAGCCTGTCGGCCTACGCCCGCCAGTTCCTGGGCCAGGTGGACAAGCCCGATGTGGACGCGATCGAGGGGCTCTCACCGGCGATCTCGATCGATCAGAAATCCACAAGCCATAACCCCCGCTCCACGGTCGGCACGGTGACCGAGATCCAGGACTATCTGCGCCTGTTGTTCGGTCGCGCTGGTGAACCGCACTGTCCCCAGTGCGAGCGCTCGATCCGGCCCCAGACCATCGATGAGATGGTGGACCACATCCTCACCCTGCCGGAAGGCACCCGCTACCAGTTGCTGGCACCGGTGGTGCGGGGCAAGAAGGGCACCCACGTGAAGCTGCTCTCCGGGCTGGTGGCAGAGGGCTTTGCCCGGGTGCGCATCAACGGCGAGGTGCGCGAGCTCGCCGACAACATCGAGCTCGACAAAAACCACGCCCATAACATCGAGGTGGTGGTGGATCGGCTGGTGGCGCGGGAAGGGGTGCAGGAGCGGCTCACCGATTCCCTGCGCACCGCCCTCAAGCGCGGTGAGGGCCTGGCGCTGGTGGAGGTGGTACCCAAGGCTGAGGAACCCCTGCCGGAGGGGGTGGAGCGGGAGCGGCTCTACTCGGAGAATTTCGCCTGTCCGGTGCATGGCGCCGTGATGGAGGAGCTCTCGCCACGGCTGTTTTCTTTCAACAGCCCCTACGGAGCCTGCGCCGATTGCCACGGCATCGGCTTCCTGCGCAAGTTCACCACCGAACGGGTGGTGCCCGATCCCAGCCTGCCGGTCTATGCGGCGATTGCCCCCTGGAGCGATAAGGACAACTCCTATTACTTCTCCCTGCTTTATTCCGTTGGCGAGGCCTTCGGCTTCGAGCTCAAGACCCCCTGGAACAAGCTCAGCGACGATCAGCATCAGGTGCTGTTGCACGGCAGCCAGGAACCGATTTCGATCCAGGCTGATAGCCGCTATCGCAAAGGCCAGACCCACGAGCGGCCCTTTGAGGGCATCCTGCCGATCCTGGAGCGTCAGCTGCGCGATGCCAGTGGCGAATCGATTCGCCAGAAGTTAGAGAAGTTTCTCGAACTGGTGCCCTGCGCCAGTTGCCGTGGCCTGCGGCTGCGGCCCGAAGCCCTGGCCGTGAAAGTGGGCCCCTATGCCATCCATGAGCTCACGGCGGTGAGTGTGGGCGAGAGCCTGCGCCGCATCGAGGCGCTGATGGGAGTGGGAGCCAGCGAACAGGCCGGTCCGCTGCTCAATCCGCGCCAGATCCAGATCGGTGATCTGGTGCTGCGGGAAATCCGCATGCGGCTGAAGTTCCTGCTCGATGTGGGCCTGGATTACCTCAGCCTGGATCGACCCGCGATGACGCTCAGTGGTGGCGAAGCCCAGCGCATCCGCCTGGCCACCCAGATCGGTGCTGGCCTCACTGGCGTCTTGTATGTGCTGGATGAACCCAGCATCGGCCTGCACCAGCGCGACAACGACCGGCTGCTGGCCACCCTGATCAAGCTGCGCGACCTGGGTAACACCCTGATCGTGGTTGAACACGACGAAGACACGATCCGCGCTGCCGACTACCTGGTGGACATCGGCCCTGGTGCCGGCGTGCATGGCGGCCACATCGTCGCCCAAGGCTCGTTCGAGGATCTGCTGGCGGCAGAAGACTCGCTCACCGGTGCCTACCTCAGCGGTCGCCGTTCGATTCCCACCCCGGCCCAGCGCCGGGATGCCGGCAGCCGGCGCCTCACCATGGTCAACTGCAGCCGCAACAATCTCGGCGGCGTTGATGTCGAGATCCCCCTGGGTCGGCTGGTCTGCGTAACCGGGGTGAGTGGCAGCGGCAAGAGCACGTTGGTGAATGAGTTGCTGCATCCGGCCCTGGAGCATCAACTGGGCCTAAAGGTGCCGTTCCCCGCTGGCCTCGGGGAACTGCGGGGTATCAAGGCGATCGACAAGGTGATCGTGATCGACCAGTCCCCGATTGGCCGTACCCCCCGCTCCAATCCCGCCACCTACACCGGTGCCTTCGATCCGATCCGTCAGGTGTTTGCCGCCACGGTGGAGGCCAAGGCCCGCGGTTATCAGGTGGGACAGTTCAGCTTCAACGTCAAAGGCGGGCGCTGTGAGGCCTGCAGTGGCCAGGGGGTGAATGTGATTGAGATGAACTTCCTGCCCGATGTCTATGTGCAGTGTGATGTCTGTAAAGGGGCGCGCTACAACCGCGAGACCCTGCAGGTGACCTACCGCGGCCATACGATCGCCGATGTGCTCGAGATGACGGTGGAACAGGCGGCTGAGGAGTTCAGTGCCATTCCCCAGGCGGCGGATCGGCTGCGCACCCTGGTGGATGTGGGTCTGGGCTACATCAAGCTGGGCCAGCCCGCTCCCACCCTCTCCGGCGGTGAAGCCCAGCGGGTGAAGCTGGCCACCGAGCTCTCCAAGCGGGCCACTGGTAAAACGCTGTATCTGATCGATGAGCCCACCACGGGCCTGAGCTTCTACGACGTCCATAAGTTGATGGATGTGATGCAGCGCCTGGTGGATAAGGGCAATTCGATCCTGGTGATTGAGCACAACCTTGATGTGATCCGCTGTGCCGACTGGATCGTGGATCTTGGCCCAGAAGGGGGCGACAAGGGCGGGGAGATCGTGGCGTGTGGCACTCCAGAAGAGGTTGCTGTCCATCCCACCAGTCACACGGGCAGGTATCTCAAGCAGGTGCTGGAGAAGCATCCTCCTGAGCTGGTGGTGGTTTGAGAGTGGTGTGAGGGTGGTCTTGGAGGGGTAGGGGAAGGACTGGGAGTGGCTTGGGTGGTGGCTTGGTAGGAGGGGGCTCTCATCCTGACTGCCAACTCCTGTCGCAACAGGCAGACACCGCTGCGCTGATGGGGCATAGTTGGGGGAACAAAACCATTTGACAAGAGGTCACCGTGCCCCGCTCCAACCGCCTCAAACTCTCATTAGCAGGCACTGCCGCGGTGGCACTGGCATCGCTGCCCCTTGGAATCACCCCTGCAAGTGCTGCCAAGGTCTCCGAAGGAACCACCTCAAGCATCGGGGTGGTGGAAGATGCTTCTAACGCCCAGCAGTTCAACCTGAAGACTCAGGGTGCATCAACTGTCTTAGTGGCAAGAGGTGGACGGGACGGCGTCGGGGCAGCCAGCGTCTCTCACAGTGGGCTGAAGCTGTTCAACCAGCTGATGGAGTTCTTCCAGAGTCTTATTCCCAGACTCTGATAGACAGGAATGATTATTAATCCTGGGAAGCCGAGTCAGTAGGAAACTGAGGTGAAGAATGGAGAGAAAGCCTAAACCCACCAAGCTCCTGCCAACACAGGGGTTTTTTATTATCTCGCCATACTCAACCTAGCCTCAATAAGCCTCCAATACCTGGCACCATCACGACCCTCCTACACCAATCTTTAGCCGCTTTCCTCGCTAAAATAAATCCCAAATAATTCCACCCACAGCAAAGCCAGGCATCCCTATTCTCTATCTCTACTGATAAATCTATCTCCCCAACGCTACTACCAAATACTTCGTTCTCTATCGCCATTTTTGATACCATTTGCTGTTTAACCAGCTGGCAGCAGATGATCTCGGTGGCGACAACCTCAGCGGGGCGGCAGGAGAAGGCGTGGGGGAGGTCCTGGGAGGGCGTAGTGGCTATGGGAGTGGCTTGGATGAGGTCGCTGATGCCATCCTGCTGCCAACCCAATAACTGACCTAAAAACCCAGATGCCGCAGCACTTTGCAGCAATATGGAGGCAATTATTTAAAGATTTTCTTTGATACAGCGTCCCATCCGCCTCAGCCTGTCGATGGCAAGCACTGCTGCTCTGGCACTGGCATCACTGCCTCTTGCCATCAGACCTGCAGGGGCTCAGGATGCACCCGCCGCAGCAGCAGAGCCACACTCCAAGGCGCTGGCACCCCTAACCAGGCAGGTATTGGCGCCTTCATTCCACTCCACGTCGGCAGCAACAGCGTTGGCTTTGTAGATGTGCTGGTGAATGCCAACTTCAATGACTACGGCAACTACTCCAGCATCATCAATACCACCGTTGCTGGAACCACCTTCTCCACCTCAACCCGCCTGGGCTACCGCTGGCTGAACGGCAACCGCTCTTGGATGTATGGCATCAATGCGGGCTATGACAGCCGACCGATGGCAACTGGTCCTACCGATAATGGTGTGCCTGTCACCAACTCC
>JAPLIB010000090.1 GCA_026389335.1 Cyanobacteriota bacterium
GGTTTGGTGGTTGTGCTCCGAACAGGGTCACAGACCGGCCCACCCATTGCCACAACAGAGAACTGAGGGAGGCGAGCCGTCAGCCCCGGCTACGCCGGGGCTGCTCCTCCTGAGTTACACCACTCCACGGGACGCTGCTGGACTTCCAGAATCCGGTGCAATGAAAGCGTCTCGGGACCAGGGGTGGAGCAACTCGCAGCGACCACGACGACGGGCAAGCGCAGGGCCAGCAGACCAACAAACAGACAGCAAGATAAAGATCGTGGAGGATTCCGGGCTCACTGGCCAAACTCAAGCCAACGTCACACACTTGGAGACCTGATGACGAAACTGACCCTGGGCGTCTTCGGAGACGCTGGCAACTCCTTCTATAACGCCAGCTCGTTCTATTACAAGCCCGGCTGGTATGAGCTGTACAACAGCGGTGGCACGGGACCGGTTCAAGCGGCCGTGGCCGCCATGGTGAGGAGCTGGGGGGTCAGCGAACTGATACAACTGGGGGATACATCCTACAACGCCCAATCCAGCAGCCTGTTAGATTACAACATCGGCAAGCATTACAATGACTATATGCAGCCCTATGGCAACAAACCAAACGAATTTGCATATGCAGATCCCAATAGCATTTATAGCACCACAACCGGCGGCATCGTAGCTGAACCCGGAAAAATCCAGTGGCCCTATAATCTTTACAACTTTCCCTACGGCTTCGCCAACCCAGCTAGCGGCGGTGCCGGCGGCAGCAGCGACGGCCTGAATCACTTCTGGGCCTTGCAGGGCAATCACGATTACGGCACCACCATCGGCAGCTACAACGATTATAACGTTAATCAAGTCGGTTTCAAAAACAAATACATCGGCCCCCCGGAAGGCCCCGATGCTTATGACTATCAAAACAACATCAACATCACACCGCCTCCGCCTAATAACGACGATTTTAATAAGGACTATGTTGCCACCTCAAAGACTGGCAGCGCCCAGCAGCTGCTCGACTACCTACCTTGGCTGCAAACAGGTGACGACGCCGCTCAACCGGGTTACCTCAAGCCGGGCCAGGTGAGGATCGGCAGCAACGATCCCAGGGGCTACGACGGGATTTACTACAGCGTCGACCTGGGCGAAACAATCAGCGGCGGTATCCGACGCCCCCTGCTGCATGTGGTGATGCTGGACACACCGCGAATGATGACAGATGCCGGCTATTACGATTTTAACAACAAAGACAAGAAGGTCGAAGCTACAGACAGAGCGGCCCAGACTGGTGACACTTCGCTGAAGGCCAAGAACTACAACTTTGACCCTACGGATCCAAATCAGATCGCCCTGTTCCCAGACCCCAATGCCGCCCCCTCGGATCCATCGGCATCCTATGAAATGTTCAACTGGGTCAAGCAGGATCTGGCCCAGTCCAACGCTTTGTACAAAGTTGTCACAGGCCACCACACGGCCTATCACGGCGGCGCCGTTCCTGAAGACGCCAACTCCAACAACTTCAGCATGCCGTTCATGGTGAAGTTCCTGGCGGGCCTGAAGGATGAGAACGGCGATCCATTACTTGATGCCTACATGAACGGCCATAGCCATGCCTACAGCCGGGTGCTCGAAATGGAGCAGACCAGCGATGGCATCGGTCCCGGCATCCCAATACTGACGACCGGCAATGGCGGCAAGGACCAGGACCCGCTCAATCTGGTGTCTTACGGCACCAATGTTCTGAAGCCCCAGAACTGGGACAACACCTTCACTTTCTCGTACACAGACAGCAACGGTCAGGTCATCAGCGGCACATCCGATAATGCCGCCATCAACGGACTGGATGAAGCCTATTTGGCCGCGTTTCCCCAGGCTGCCGCCCCCACCAGCGTCGGCAGCAGTGGCGCCTACCGCTACAACGACAACAACATTCCCCAAGGCTTCCAACTAAGCGCCATCCCTGACAGCGCAAAGAAAGACCCGAAGCTGGTGGCCACCTACCAGAAGAATATAACAGTCGCTCCCGAGAACCAGAATCCACTGTCCAAAACAAAGGAATTCACAGTCACTATCCCCCAATACAACAGCATGCTGACTGGTGCAGCGGGGGCCAACAGTTCCGTCTCCGGGCTCTACGGGTATGGCTCAGGTGCCGCGTTCGTCGAGGTGGACGACGGCTACCTGTTCATGAACTACCGGACCGTAGTCCCTTTGGACCCGGCCATCACTCTGATCGGCAAGCAACTAGGCCTAAGCGCGCAGCAGATGCAACGGGGTTCGCTGTTCTTTGAGCAATGGTCGCCAACCAACGCCAAGGTGGATAACCTGGCGCTATTCAGCTTCGATGTCATCATCGATAGCGCCCATCCGGATGGCTATCTTGATCATCTTCAATTAGTTCAATCGGGAAACGGCTATCTGGAGCAGAGCATCAGTAGCAGCGTCTATCAGGACAGCACGTACACGTTCGAGATCCAGGGCAACAACCCGACCACGCCCCTGCCCTCTGACCAGTCCGACCCGTCGCGGGCCGCGGTGGAGTTGACCTTCAATGCTGGGCAGCTGAAGGCTGTGCGCTTTGCCAAGGATGGCGATGGAAACGAACGCAAAGGAACCGGCTACAAGGAGCTCTCCAACTCAAACAATGGCAACAACTTCAACCAAAGCAGCACAAAATCGATGCTGGTCGGCATCAACGTCAACCTTGAGGCGCAATACACCTTCGCCGACCAAGCCGCCCATGGTAGTGATCTCTATCAGGACTGGTATCTGATGGCCGACACGGCCATCCACTCCAGGGCCAGCCAGCAGGGACCCTTCGGGGCCCTCAGCCTCGAGCTTCGGCCCAGCGCCCAGCGCGCCCGCGAGATCATCGCCAGCCAACCGCTGACCACCGGCTACAGCGGCTCAGGCGAGCAGGCGGCCTACGCCACCCCCCAGCAGGGCACGGTCACAATCACAGATGCCCTCGGCACCATCGTGGGGGGCGGCACCAGCCAGGGCTTCAACAATGGCAATGTCAGCCTGAACCTCTCGAGGCTGGCAGCCCCAGGTTCGCTCCAATTGGAGTTTGACGGCGATCCGTATTCCTCCTATCAGGTCAACTACAGAGCAGCGGCAACTAAGCTTGCCATTGACTACCTCCCCTGGGAATCGGGGATCAGCGCCGGCCCGGAGCAGAGCCTCAGCTTCAGCACCGATGTCACGCTGAACGTCAGCCGCAGTGACTCCCAGAGCGGAGCCATCAGCTTCGGGCTACGCAGCGCAACGGATCCGAGTGCGTTCTGGCTACTGCAAAGCGGCGACGCCGCCAGTGCTTCCGCCTTGAACGTCAACCGACTGTTCACCCCGTCGGGGGCGGACAGCTGGCTGGCCAGCGAGGGACAGCGCCAGGGCAGCACGTCTACGCAGTTCACATTCGCGGCCGGTACCTGGCTGCCGGTAGCAACCGACAGCAATGGTCAGTACCTCGCCTTGCAGTCGGTCTCCGTCGCCGGTAACGCTGTCCAGGTGGATTTCGAAGGCGGCTACCAGGCCCGCTACAGCACGCCCAGCACTGGGGCGGCAACGGCGACGCCGGAAAACCCATCCCTGGTCATGACGGTGCAGCGCCTCGGCTGCTACGCCAACGGCCTTGCCCTCTATGAGGCCGATCCTGTAACTGGGGCCATCATCGCCGCCGGCGGTGAAAGGTTGCTACCGGGAGACTCCGAATATCTCCAATCCGCGCTGGAGAATGCCACCAAGGCTGGTCTGTATTTTAGCCCCGAGCAGCTGCCGGAGTATCAGGCCGAAAAGGTCTTCCAGTCGCTACCGCTGATGACCAACAGCAATTACGGTCTGCTGTTGGTGCGTCAAAACAATCGTGACGATCTGGCCAGCTCCTTTTCGCAGGCCAACGCAGGTGGCCAGGTGATCGTTCAGAGCTTTGCAGCACCTGGACGGGGCGTCTGCTTCGGCTTGGAAGATCTCAAGCCCGACGGCACGGACTATGACTTCAACGATCTGAACGTCACCCTCAGCAGCTCTCAGTTCTCGCTGGGCTGAAGCGGCAGTTCCGCCAAGGTGACCGGACCCGTTCTACCCAGGGCCGGTCCGCCCAGCGCCGCGGTTTCCCGGGCCGCCACTGAGAACAATCACACGGGAATTGATCTAGCAGGCTGGAGCTGCTCTCAAAATTGCGGTGGCGATTGTCTGCGCCACGGCATTTTCCAGAGCTTTGCCAAGGACGTCAAAATTCGCGCGAGTCCAATCAGACTTGGAGGCTGCAAGGGAGGACTGGCAACGGATAGGGCGTTGCAGTCCCGCGCAAGTGCGGCTGCCACTGACCCGAAGGTTAATCGACTTCGTGCAACGGCAATAGCAAACCAAGGGTGAAATTCATAAATGCCAAACAGGTGGAGCGACTCCTATCAAATAGAAGTCGCTCAATAGCGAGATAAACCGTTCAAAGGCCTCGCATCGTGCCATTCCCCAGCTGGCAAAGTGTGGCTTAAAAAAGAGATTAAATGCCGTACTCATGCTGTCGGCATCTCCCCCCAACGAAGCCGCGATCATCCGCCTGGTGGGAGCCCTGCTACTCGAGCAGCAGGAGGAGTGGTAGCTGGAGGGCCGCCGAGTCTTCTCTAAACTGTCGATAGCTAAGCTGGAAAGCAGCAACGATCCGGTCCAGGATCAACTCACAGCTGCACTTACTGCAGCTGCCTGACGACTAGATTCAGATTAGGTCACAGGTTTCGGGATCTACACCACTCCATGGGACTCTGCCACCCAAAAGGTAGAAATTATCAATCTAAACTAATCAAAAGGTAGTTAAATGACGGACTGTCACAAGCCCTCAATTTAATCATAAGGAATAGTCGCATCTTGCGCAGGTGGCTAATATCTTTTGCTTAGGTAATAGCAGTAACTCATTGCGATACCCTGGTCAAGCCCAGGAGCGTTACAGGCTTTGGCATGAGCATTGGCTGGAATGACAACGGAAACCACGTCAACCCAGAGGGAATCGCGCCAGGTCAACGAGTCGCAGAGATCAGGATGAACGGATGGCTTTAACAATGTATTGCTATCGATTAAGACTGTGCCACAACATCCCCATCAGACTGAAAGTCTCTTTTTCAGATCGTCCCTAAGCGAAGCTCTTGGACTGTGCGTGTGCGCTGTGCTCAGCCCTCTCGACGTCGCATCATCGGAACTCAAAGCCTGATGCCTGTGGAATGGAGTGGCAGCGGTATCCGAGCAGATCGCTTCTGCTATTAACCTCCACGACATCTATTACCATTTCGCCAAAGTAAAGTCTCAATCGACATCTTGGAACTGTGATTCGCCACCGGATCGCATCACTGTGGCCTAGTTCAACCCCATGCTGTCCAGCACTAGACTCTACCCACCGCCCTTCAACCGGTGCAGGTGTTGCAGCAGGTCTTCAATGCCTGTGATCCTGGGTCTTCACCGCAGCGCCCACTAGCGCCATGCAACAACGCCGCCAAAGCCCACTGCACGGCTGCAGCCTTGACCTGATGCACGCCAGCACAGACGTTCAGAAGCTGACCAAGCCAGCATGTTGAGCCCCGACAAACTGGCCGCCCCGGACCTGAGCCTCTGGCTGCGCTCCGGCGAGGAGGCGGCCCAGAGACTGGCCATCAGCCAGCCCACCGTCAGCCGCCGGGTGCGGCAGAGCCTGGAGCTGTTCGAGCTGAAATTGCTCAAACGGGAGCAGGAATGGGAGCTGCGGGGTTCGCCCACCAAGCTCCAGCTACTGGCCATGGAGCGGCATGTGCACCAGACGTCCCGCTGGCTGGACCAGGGAGCCCTGCGGATTGAAGGCACCTACTGGAGTGGTCCACTGCTGCTCCGGCCGGAACCGCCAGGCTGGCCGGGGGCCGCCATGACATCGTCGGCCTACAGCGGCCGCTGCAATGGCTGCAGGATCGCGTTATCGATGCCTGGCTGGCCGGCGGCCCCGACTGGCGGCAAGACGACGACCCCGAGTTCAGCGTGATCCGGCTCTGCACCATGCCCGTCCACGCCGTCGTGGTCCCGGAGCACCCCCTGGTGGCTGCGCTCGACCAGGGGCAGACCTTGGACTGGGACGATGTCGCCGCCTTCCCGAGCCTGGCCCTGCCGCCCGGTTCCTACCCCAGGGTGGAGGCGAGCCTGCGGCGCCTCGGGCTGTGGAGCAGCCTCAAGCGCATGAACCGCTACCGCCGCGATCGCTGGGAGGGCAAGAGCGAACAGGAGCTGATGGTGGGCTACGCCACTGTGGTCAGTGAGCAGGTGGCCGGTCGGCTGGTACGGCTGCCGCTCCGGTTGCCGCTGGCCAGCGGCGAGGCGCTGGTGCTGCGGCGTGACTGGGGCGAGCACCCCAGAGCCTTGGCTCTGGCGGCCGAGTTGCACCAACGGCTGGAACCCTGGGCGGCCCGCCATCCGGAGCTGCAGTTGACGCCTTTGCCCCTGTGATGGTGCGGCAGCTGGCCCCGATCGAAGCCTGGTTCGCCCACCAGGGCTGGCGGCCGATGCCTTTTCAGCGCCAGTGCTGGCAGGCCTATCTGCGGGGTGAAAGCGGCCTGATCCAGGTGCCCACCGGCTCGGGAAAAACCTACGCCGCCGTGATGGGACCAATCGCCGAGATGCTGGCTGAACGGGGCCCCACGCCCCAACCGCAGGCCGTACAGGCCCAGGCGCCACCACCAGGCCAGACGCAGTCAGGCAAAACGCCGCCGGCCAACACCAGCCTCGGCCTGCGCTTGCTGGTGTTGACGCCCCTGCGCGCCCTGAGCCGCGATCTGCAGCTGGCGATCGAGGCCCCAATCAGCGCCATGGGCTGGCCGTTGCGGGTGGGTCTGCGCAACGGCGACACCAGCAGCTCCGTGCGCAGCAAGCAGCTGCGCCAACCGCCTGAAATCCTGATCACCACGCCTGAATCCCTCTGTCTGCTGCTGGCCAACCCGGCGGCCCCCAGCTTGTTCGCCGGCCTGGAAGCGGTGGTGCTCGATGAATGGCATGAACTGATGGGCAGCAAGCGCGGCAGCCAGTGCGAGCTGGCCCTGGGTTGGCTGCGGCGGCTGCGGCCCGAGCTGCGCACCTGGGCGATCAGCGCCACGATCGGCAATCTTCAGGAGGCGGCCCAGGCCGCTATCGGTGTCAGCCGCTGGCAACCAGACCCAGGGCCGCCACAGGAGTCCCGGCACTGCGCCGATGGGTTTCAGAACCACCGCCACCCCGGCCACTGGGCGGCCAGCGCGCCCGCCACGATCATCACGGCCCGCCTCCAGCGCCGCACCACGATCCGCAGCCTGCTGCCCGAGAGCATCGACGGCTTTCCCTGGGCGGGCCATCTGGGCTTGCGCATGCACGAGGAGCTGGTGGCGCAGCTGCGGCCCGAGGTTTCCACCCTGCTGTTCACCAACACCCGCAACCAGGCCGAACGCTGGCATCAGTGCCTGCGCTACGCCGCTCCCGAAATGGAGGATTCCCTGGCCCTGCACCACAGTTCGATTGAACGCAGCCGGCGCGAGGCGATCGAAGCGGCGGTGAAGGCGGGCGAGATCCGCTGGGTGGTCTGCACCAGCTCCCTGGATCTGGGGGTGGATTTCCAGCCGGTGGAGACGGTAGTGCAGATCGGTTCCGCCAAAAACCTGGCCCGCCTGCTGCAGCGCGCCGGCCGCTCCGCCCATTGCCCCGGCGGCACCTCCCAGGTGCTGTTCATGCCCACCCATGCGTTGGAGCTGCTGGAGGTGTCGGCGATCCGGCGGGGGTTGGCGGCCGGCCTGGTGGAACACCGCTCGCCGCCGGTCCAGCCGCTCGATGTGCTGCTGCAGCACTTGGTAACCCTGGCCTGCGGCCCTGGCTTCGATCCCGAGCTGGAACTGGACAGCGTGCGCAGCTGCTGGAGCTATCGCCAGCTCGATGCGGAAACCTGGGATTGGTGCCTGCGTTTTCTGGAACAGGGCGGCGACTGCCTCGGCGCCTATCCCCGCTACCGCAAGCTCGAGCGGGAGCCGCTCCCGGCAGGAGGCGCCAACGGGGACAGCAGCGCCAGCGGGGTACGGGGCAGCGGCTTCTGCTATCGGGTCACGGCGCCGGCCCTGGCCCGGCTGCACCGCCTCAACATCGGCACGATCACCGCCGATCGGGCCGTCACGGTGCGCGTTGTGCGCGGTGCCGTGCTGGGTCACGTGGAGGAAGCCTTCATCTCGCGATTGCGGCCGGGCGATGTCTTTTTCTTCGCCGGCCGCCAGCTGGAATTCGTG
The DNA here is from genome assembly GCA_026389335.1 of Cyanobacteriota bacterium. Taxonomy (GTDB): domain Bacteria; phylum Cyanobacteriota; class Cyanobacteriia; order PCC-6307; family Cyanobiaceae; genus Cyanobium. The sequence continues at coordinate 8,226 of JAPLIB010000090.1, forward strand.
CGGCTGCGGGAGATGACCGCCCAGGTGAAGGCCAGCAGCCGCAAGAGCAGCACGGTGCCCGCCTGGTCCGGAGGCCAGCTGGCCATTTCCGATCTACTCAGCCAACACCTGCGCCAGGAGGTGGATCGCTGCTCCCAGGCCCTGGCCGCCTTCACCACCACAGCCAACGTCGCAGTCACTGCCAAAGCCAAAGCCAAAGGCAACGCCAGCGCCAGCGCCAGCAATCCCTCGCACGGGTACAGCTCAGCTGATCTGACCGACCCCGAGCGGCCCAAGCCCAGGCCGGACAGCACCAAGCTGGCGGGTGCCACGCCGGCGTTTCACGCGCAGGCGTGCCCCACGCTGGACAGCCCGGAATTGCGGGCCTTGGAACCGCTGTTGCGGCGTCAGGCCGATCTCTCCTGCCTGCCCCGGCTGCACCAGCTGCTGATCGAGGTGTGTCCCAGCCGCGAGGGCAGCCATCTCTACGCCTATCCCTTCGAGGGCCGCTTCGTGCACGAAGGTCTGGGCTTTCTCTGGGCCTGGCGGTTGGCGCGGCACCAGGCCGGCACGATCACCGTGTCGGTGAACGACTACGGCTTCGAGCTGCTGGCCCCCAGGGGCTATCCGTTCGAGGCCCTGGTGGCTGAACACGCTGACGCCTTGCTCCGCGACGCCGATCTGGACACGGACCTGGAGCAGGCGATCAATCTTTCGGAGCTCTGCCGCCGCCGCTTTCGCGCCATTGCCCAGGTGAGTGGGCTGGTGCTGAACGGCTATCCGGGCCAGGCTCGCTCCGGCGGCCAGCTGCAGATCAGCGCCGCCCTGCTCTACGACGTCTTCCTGCAGCATGAACCAGGCAATCTGCTGCTGGCCCAGGCACGCCGGGAGGTGCTCGACGAGCAGCTGGAGCGCCAGCGGCTGCAGGCGGCCCTGGCCCGGCTGCAGCAGTGCGAGTTGCTGCTGCAACGCACTGCCCGACCCGGCCCCCTGGCCTTTCCGCTGCTGGCCGAACGCCTCAACAATCGGCTCAGCAACGAATCGCTGCTGGAACGTCTGACCCGTCTACGGGCCGAGGCGGAGCGGCTGGAACGGTGAGCCAGTCCGAACCCCAGCCAGCTTTTGGTCAGGGTGGCTGGAAGGGCAACTGGCAGGCCCATTAGCAGCTGCAGCTCGGACGATCAGGAGGCTTTCTCGAGCCGGCGCACGATCGTCACCATCAGCACCATCGAAACAGCGAGGGCGATCAACAGGGCAATGGTCATCACAGGGCCTCCACAGGACGGGATTATGGAGGAGCACGCTGGCCGTGGAGCTCAAACCCTGGATCTGGTGTTCGTCTACGGCAGCCTCAAGCGCGGCCATTCCAATCACCACCTGCTCGCCACGGCGCGCTTTGAAGGGGAAGCCCAGGCCCCTGGACTGACCCTCCATGACCTCGGCCCCTTCCCGATGGCCATCGCCGCGGCCCAGCCCGAGGCCGGATCCGCAACGGATCCCGAGACCCTTCCGGTCTCCGGCGAGGTGTTCGCTGTCGATGCTGAAACCCTGAAGCGACTGGATCGGCTGGAAGGGGTGCCGCGGCTTTACCAGCGCCAGCGGTTGGCGCTGCTCGATGGCCGCTTGGCCTGGGTTTATCTCGGCCAGCCCCACCAGGTGCGGCATGTGCCGGCTTTGGCGGCCGGGTGTTGGCCAGCCCTGCTGCTCCTGCTCAGTGCCTTGATTCCGGCGCTGGCCCCGGCCAGCCTGCAGGCGGCCACCGGCCTGGCCGCCTGCAACCGCTGGCACCGCAGCCAGGGCGTCAGCCGCATCGAGCTCGGCAACCAGATCGGCGCCGCCCACTACCTCACCAAGATGCAGCGCCTGCAGCAGAGCCCGCCGGAAGCCCCCGTGGCCCTCTATGCCGAGAGCGATCTGGAACGGGCCTGCGACAGCGCCCGCTGAGGCCGCAGCCGCGGCGCGCCCTCTTGGTCTCAGAACGCCGCCACCAGCCAGCGCCCGCCGGCCCCCAGCAGCAGGGGCAAGCCACTGAGCCACAGCCAGTGGCGGAACTCAAGTTGGAGCAGACGGCGCAACAGCACGATCGCAGCGAGCACCCCGAGCGCCACCACCAGGCTCTGGCAGAAGGCGATCACATGACTGTCTGCACTCCATTGCCAGTCGTTCAGCACCGAGCTGGACCCCAGCGGTGCGAGCGCCACCGGCAGCAGCCGCCCCGCCTCCGCCATGCCCAGGGGCAGATGGTGGGCCAGCATCAGGGCCCAGAGCAGGGGCAGCAGGGCATAAAGCACCAGCCAGGAGCGGCCGGCCGCAGCACTGCCGAGCCAGCCTTGCCCCACCCCGATTAACCGCAACAACAGCCACAGGGCTGCCGGCAGGGCCAGGGCCAGCAGGGCGAAGGCCAGCCGCGGCAGCAGCAGACCGCTCTGCAGTGAATCCGGCGCCAGCGGTAGCCAGCCCAGCAGTCGGTTCCAGTGCTGCAGGCAGAGGCCACCGGCCAGCACCAGGATCAAGCCCGTCTCCCCTGCCGGCGGTGCCATCTCACGTTGCAGATCGGCGGCGGGCGGCCGCAGCCGCAATTGCACGGAGCGATGGGGACAGGCCTGGGCGCAGGTGAGACAGAGCACGCAATTGCGGTTGTCATCGAGATGGGCCGGATGGGTGCCGAGCGGGCAACCCTCCGTGGCCAGCCCTTCCCCTGCTGCCGGCCCGCCCTTGAAGCAGGCGTAACTGCTGCAACTGCCGCTGCAGGTGCCCACCTGGGCCCGCAGTTCGCTGATGGCGAGCTTGGCGAACAGCCCATTCATGCCGCCGATCGGGCAGAGATACCGGCACCAGAAGCGTTTCTCGAAGCGCAGGGAACCGATCACCGCACCGGCGGTGATCAGCAGCAGCAGGCAACTGCTCAGCCAGGCGGTGTTGACTAGATCCCCCAGCTCTTCCCAGATCAGGATGGCGGCGAAACCAGCGGCCAGGGCCGGGGCGGCCCAGCGATCGGTTTCACCGCGGGGCCAGCGCTGGGGTTGATAGCCCAGGCTTCGTGCCAGGCGCTGCGTGATTTCGCCCCAGACCATGAACGGACAGAACGAACACCAGAGCCGGCCCACCAGGGGATAGGCCAGCAGGATCAACGGCCACCACCAGGCCCAGAAAAGATTCAGGGCGCCATTGTGCTGGCGATCCTGGGGGCCGAGCCAGAGCCAGAGATTCACCAGCACGAACACCCAGCTCACCAGGCCGAACAGCAGTCCATTCCAGAGCCGCGGGGAGCGCATCCAGTCGCGCAGCTGCGGTTTCCAGCGCCAGAGGTCGAAGCGGGCCCGCTGCGGTCCGCGCCGGCCGGTCCAGAACACGTCGTCGGGCAGCTGCTGGGGATAGGAACCGGCACCGCACTGGCGCAGGGCCCGCTCAATCAACTGCGACAGCTCCCGCACATTGCCGGGGAAGTCGTAGGTCTGCAGCCGTTTGACCAGCTCCTCGCTGACCATCGGCGGCCGGCTCCAGCCGAGGCTGAGGGCCTTTTGGCGCACGCCATAGCGCAGCCATTCCCCCAGGTCCTGGCGGCGCACCCGCAGCGGCGGCACCCGGATCAACTGGCAGGGGCCATCCAGCTCCGGCAACGCCTTTTCCGCCGTGAAAAAGACGCGCCCAGGGAAAACAAAGTGTTGGCCGGGTTGATCCGGATCACTCCAGCTGCCGTCACGGGCCAGTTGCAGCAGCAACGGCCGTAACGCTGCCGGCGCCAGGTCCACCTGATCGATCAACAGCGAGCCGGCTCCCAGACACGCCAGCAGCGAGGCTTCACCGGCGTTACTGGCGAACAATTCGGCGCCATCGGGCCGCAGCAGGGCGGCATTGAGCCGCACCAGCAGCTGGTGGCGGGCCGCAGAGCCGAAGTGGATCAGGGCGGCGATGTTGTCTTTTTCCAGGCCGGGTTCGCCACTGATCAGCACCGCCTGGCCATCAACGGCTGCGGAAGCCCGACGAATCGACTCCCGCAGGTTCTGGGCATAGCGGCTGCTGCCGACGATGCCCCGCCGGGCGCGGCCGAGCAGATGGGGGGCCAGGCGCATCAGACAGGACGCCGAGCCCGCCACTGTCTCGCTAGGCAGCCGAGTCTCGCTAGGCAGCACTGTCTCGATAAGCAGGCCAGCCTCGCTCCGCAGCCCAACGGGGGGCTCGGGCCGCGGCTCCCTGGCCGGGCCGCAGTCCTGGGACGCCGATGTCACAGTTGAGTCCACGGCTGCTTCGATTCTGGACCGTGGATGATGGGCTCGCCATACCAGCTTCACGATGAGCCTGACCCTCTATGGCGCCGCCCGCAGCCGGGCCTCGATGGTCCGCTGGTATCTCGAGGAGAAAGGGATCCCCTACCAGTGGATCAGCCTCGATCTCGGCGCCGGTGAGCAGCGGCAACCAGCCTTCCTGGCGATCAATCCCTTTGGCAAATTGCCGGCCCTGGTGGATGACAGCCTGGCCGGGCCCGATGGGCAGGCGCTGAAACTCTTTGAAAGCGGCGCCATCCTCCAGCATCTGGCCGAACAGCACGGCCAGGAGTTTGGCGGCGCGGCGGGCGCCGCTCGGCGCTCGTTATCGCTGCAATGGCTGCTGTTCGCCAATGCCAGCTTCGGCCCCGCCCTGATCCAGGCCGCCAGCAAACCGGAGGAGCTGGAGCGACTGCTGGCCACCCTCGATCCCCTGCTCAGCGCTGGCCCCTCGCTGCTGGGCGCCGGCGCTGACGCGGGCGAGCCCACCTGGGGAGCGGCCGATTGCGCCATCCAGTCCTATCTGGCCTACCTGCCCCTGTTCTGCCCCCAGGTCGATCTGGCCCCCTTCCCCCACGTGCAGGCCAGCATCGACGCCACGCGGCAACGGCCCGCCTACCAGCTGGCGATGGGCCAGGGCTGATGGCCCCTGCTGTCACGCAGCCTTCCACGGATCCTGCCAACGGGTCTTCGGCCCAATCCCCAGGCTCCGAGCCCGGCAGCCGGGCGGCCTTGGTCTGGCAAGGCCATCGGCTGGAGCTGTTGGCGGCCCGGGCCCTCTGGGATCCAGCCCAGTCCTTGCTGCTGCTGGCCGATCTGCATCTGGGCAAGGCCGAAAGTTTTCAGGCCCACGGCATTCCCCTGCCCAGTGATGGCGACGCCCAAACCCTTAATGCTCTGCTGGCGCTCGCCCACCAGTGGCAACCGCAACAGGTGATCGTGCTCGGCGATCTGGTCCACGACCGCCTGGGCCTCACCGCCAGCCTGCGGCAGAAATTGGCGGCCCTGCCGGCGTTGCTGGGCTGCCCCCTGCGGCTGATCGGTGGCAACCACGACCGCGGCCAGTGGCATGAGGGTCTGCCCCAGGAGCCAGCCCAGGCGATCGGTCCCCTCTGGCTCAGCCATGGTCCCGATCCGCGCCCGGGCCTGCTGAATGTCTGCGGCCATCTGCATCCGGTGGTGCAGCTCGGCGGTGGCGGCGATCGCCTGCGCTTGCCCTGCTTCGCCCTTGATCGCCGCCGCCAGCAGCTGGTGTTGCCCTCCTTCGGCCGGCTGACGGGGGGGCATCCCTATCCGCAGCCCGCCGAGTTCTGGGTTGTGGCCGATGACGCCATCGTGGCCTGGCCAGCAGCCAGGACCCCAGCCAGAACAGCAAGCAAAACGATCGCCCCAACGGGCAAGCCCTCGGCTTGAGCCGAGGGCGGCGGCTTGGATCAGGCCTCAGCGGCCAGGGCCCTCACCACATCGCCACGGGTGAGCACACCCACGAGCTTTCCGGCCTCATCCAGCACAAACAGGCGCTGAATGCCGTTTTCATGCAGCTGGTGGGCGGCAGCGGGCAGGCCAGTGCTGGGGCTGCAGGTGTGGGGATGGGTGCCCATCACGTCGGCCACGAGATTGCCCAGAACCTGATGCACCTGCCGATCCCACTGCAATGGATTGCGCAGATAAATCACGGCATCGAGCAGCATCACGTAGGGGCCGGCATCAAATCCGCTCTCCCTCACCATCAGATCTTTTTCGCTGAGTTCGCCCACCAGCTCACCGGTCTCAGCCAGCACCGGCAGGCCGGAGACGTGATGGTCGCTCATCAATTGCACCGCCTCCTGCAGGGGCGTGTCGCGCCGCACCTGCAGCACGGGGCTGCTCATCACCTCAGCAACGGAGCGCTCGACAACCATGCGGGATTTTCCGGATGGGGGCATTCTGCTGCGGCGTCGGCTGGAGATCGCGATTTGGCCGCGCCTTGAGCAGCGAGGATGGCCTGATCTGTCTCCCGGAGCTCCAGCTGCGTCGCCTCGCCGATCTGCTCACCATCAGCCGGGCGCTGCTGGGGCTGCCGCTGCTGCTGGCCCTGGCTGGTGGCCATCAGGCTCTGGCCTGGGTGCTGTTGCTCCTGGGCGGGCTCAGCGATGCCGCCGATGGGGCCCTGGCGCGCCGCAGCGGCGGCGGTTCAGTCTGGGGGGCCCGCCTCGATCCACTCACCGACAAGATCCTGATTGCGGCCCCGCTGCTCTGGCTGGCCGCCGAGCGGGCCCTACCGCTATGGGCGATCTGGCTGCTGCTGGCCAGGGAGTTGTTGATCTCGGGCTGGCGGGCCGGCCAGGGCAGTGGTGGTCCCGCGTCCTGGGAAGGCAAGGCCAAAACGATCTTGCAGTTCCTGGCGCTGCTGCTGCTGCTATGGCCGGCCGACTGGGTCTTGCCTGGCGGCTTCGGCGCAGCTGGCTTCGAGCTGCCGCTGCTGTTGCGGGGGATCGGCTGGTGGCTGTTCTGGCCTTCGCTGTTCCTGGCCCTCACTTCAGCCCTTGGTTACCTGCGCCAAGGCCGGCGGCAGGCCGAAGTTGCCGCCGCTGGCAGGGAGTCTGGCCCGGGCGATCGCCCCCAGCCCTGAGCCGGCCGGGCCAGGAGCTGGCATCAGAGGGCCAGCCCTCGAGCCTCAGCCCGCCAACAGGGCCTCGTCAGCGGCGAAGTCCGGCTCGGTCGGGTTCTGCAGGTTGTAATCGTTCGCGAAGCTGTCGCTCAGGGTGGCCTCGAGGTCGAAGGCCGGTTCCCAGGCGAGCTCCCGGCGCAGCCGCTGGATATCGGTGAGGAAATGGGCCAGCCGCAAGGGGAAGGCTTTGCGGGCTTTCTTATCAAGGTCTGCCGGATCAAAGAAGCGAATCTCCACATGGCTGGGATCCTTGCCGCAGGCCCTGGCCGCGGCGTTGACCAGACCGCGGAAGGTCACGCCTTTGGCGCCACTGCAGTTGTAGATCCGGTTGGTCGCGGCCTCCACTTCGATGCAGCGGGCCATGGCCGCCGCCAGATCGGCCACATGGCCCAGCTGGGTGATCGTGCTGCCATCGCCGGGCAATGGCACCGGACGACCATGGACGATGCGATCGAAGAACCAGCTCTCCACCGGGTTGTAGTTACCAGGGCCGACGATGTAGGTGGGCCGGAAGCTGGTGAACGGGATGGCCTGCTGCCGCAACCAGGTCTCGGTTTCAGCCTTACCGGCATGACGACTGGCAGGATCGAGCGGCGATTCCTCATCCAGAGGCCAGAGTTCGCTGTCGGCGTAGACACCGGCTGAGCTCACGTAGACGAAGCGATGACTGGGGGCACCGGTGCGCTCGATCACCCGCCGGCTGTCCTCAAGGTTGCGGCCGGAGCTGTCGACGATCACATCGAAGGGCCGGCCCTGCAGAGCCAGCAGCCCCTCGTCGCTGCTGCGGTCACCCGCCAGATGTTCCACCCCGGCCGGCAGCGGTTGGCGACCGCGGGTGAACAGGGTGAGCGTGTGACCCGCTGCGAGCAGATGGGCCACCAGGGGTCGGCCGACAAAGCGGGTGCCGCCCATCACCAGGATTTTCATCAGCCAACCCCAAACCATGCCGGGCCATTCAAACGCCCGGCCGGGCCGCTCGTGCCGGCCACGCTGGCGATCTGGAGGGCCAACGGGCACGGTTGATGATGGGGCCAGTGCACCGCGAGCCGCATGCAAGTCATCCCCGCCATCGATCTCCTCGACGGACAGTGCGTCAGGTTGCACCAGGGGGATTACGGCCAGGTGACTCACTTCAGCGATGATCCGATCGCCCAGGCCCTGGAGTGGCAGCGGCAGGGGGCCCAGCGGCTGCACCTGGTGGATCTCGACGGCGCCCGCACCGGCCAACCGATCAATGATCGGGTGGTGCGAGCCATCACTGCAGCTCTTTCGATTCCCGTCCAGCTCGGCGGTGGCGTGCGCAGTGCCGAACGGGCCGAAGAACTGCTGGCCTACGGGCTGGATCGAGTGATTCTCGGCACCGTGGCCGTGGAACATCCCGAACTGGTTCTCGAATTGGCCGAACGCCATCGCGGCCGCATTGTGGTGGGCATCGATGCCAAGGATGGCCGGGTAGCAACCCGGGGCTGGATCGAAGCCAGCACGGTGGAAGCCAGCGCCCTGGCCAGCAGCCTGGAAGGCTCGGCTGTCGCAGCCCTGATTACCACCGATATCGCCACCGACGGCACCCTTGCCGGTCCGAATCTGGCGTTCCTGCGCACGATGGCTGAGGCCAGCTCAATCCCGGTGATCGCTTCCGGTGGCATCGGCGACCTGGCCGACCTGCTCTCGTTGCTGAGCCTGGCGCCCCTGGGGGTGGAGGGGGTGATTGTCGGCCGCGCCCTCTACGACGGTCGCATCGATCTGGTCGAAGCTCTGGAGGCGATCGGGCCCGAACGGCTGCAGGATCCTGACAGCCTGCCGGTGGCGTGAGGCACGAGGCCACGCGGGGACTGGAGTGGAGAGAGGCCTGAAGCCTGCACCGCAGCCTTTGGCCCAGGCCTGAACCATGCAGCCCAGGAATCTCTCGCCTATAACAGACTTCATTCTCCCGGACGTCCGCGTGGCTATCGCCACCATCCCCAGCCGCGCCGGCCAGACCGGCAATGATCCGGAGAACCCTGTCAGCGGCGTTCTCGGTGCTGGGTCATCCAGCGCTGCGGAGTCGGCGACCTTGGCGGGTGTCGAAGCTGTCTATCGCCGTTGCCGCGATCTGGGCATGCGCCTGAGTCGCCAACGCCGCATGGTGCTCGATTTGCTCTGGGCTGAAAAAAGCCACCTCAGTGCCCGCGATATCTTCGAAAAGCTCAACGATCAGGGCCGCAACATCGGCCATACCTCCGTTTACCAAAACCTCGAAGCCCTGCAGTCCGCCGGCGTGATCGAATGTCTGGATCGCGCCAGCGGCCGGCTGTACGGCTACCGGGCCGATCCCCACAGCCACCTCATCTGCAGTCAGTCGGGCAGAATCCAGGATCTTGATGTGACCCTGCCCGCTGAGCTGCTTCAGCAAATAGAAGCCCTCACCGGCTTCACCATCGAGTCCTACACACTCCATCTCTGCGGCCGGCCCCGGGGCCAATGAAAGCGTCTGGCCATCAGGATGCGATCAGTTGCTGCGATCATCCAGATTCGTTGGAACGTGCATTCAGATGTCTGGCCTGAATACCTTCCATTAACTGGGGAGGGGGCATGGTCACAGGCAGCACAAACATCATGCCAGGATAGTGAGTCCTTCAAGACAGAATTGACCCCGTAAATGTTCTTCACCAGAAAAATCACACCTAGAGCGGGATGAACTCTCAATCGATTCCGGGTCCCTGGCTTTGCCTTCCTGTCTGGGCCTTTGTCCTGGAGTAAGAGCCGCAGCTGTAGGTCCCACTCACTCCATTTCAGGCTTTCTGACCCATCCCAGGCAGTTGGGAGGCCTTTCGCCGGGAGGCTTTGCAGGCCACATTCATCAGCCCCCGAACGGGTATGTAAATCTGACTTGCAGGGGGTCGTCCTGTTGGCAGCCAGGACGACCAGGAGGACAGGTCACTGGTGATCTCGATCCGCACTTAAAAGCCACTGAAGGCTATTGCCCCAGAGGGACCGTCTGATCCGTGCAGTCAGCAACTCCAGTGGTTGAGGTGTACTCTGGCCACTCAAATCATCATCTATGGAGTTCACCTTTGGGCCAAGCAGTCAATGTGTTGTAAAAGATCTCGCGCGCAGCACTACGATTGAGCTTCAGGACTCTCGAGATGCTGCTGGCAAACAGCTGGTGGACGCGAAAAAGGCTGAGAGGCCCGATCCAAGAAGCCGGCGGCGCTCGCTTGCTGCCGTAGTTCCCAGAAGCCCATCGGGCAGAGAAGCCCTCAAAGGGCCTGGATCTCAAGCGCCAGTCTCGTTACCGTGAAGCCATTCGCTTCGCCCCGTGGCCCGCCGCGACCCGCCTGTTCCAGCCCAGCTGCTGGTGTTTGCCGAGCCGCTGCAACGGGATGGTCTGTTGGTCTGGTTGATGGCGGGCGATGGAGGCTGGAAGCCCGTCACCGCAGCGGAGCAACTGAACGGGGCTCCCCAGCTGGTGATCTGGAGCCTGACGACCAGTCCCGAGCCCGCGGCCCTGGCGGCCGAACTGCAGCAGTTGCAAGAGCGCTGGCAGCCTGCTCCCCTGCTGCTGTTGCTGCCCCACGGCCATCGCTATCCCACGAGCGTTCTGCTGCAACTGCCACTCCAGGGACTGCTGGAACAGCCGAATGCCGCCGGTCTGCGCCAGGCGGTGTCCACCCTGCTGGATGGCGGCCGGGTGGTGGAGCTCGGCGGCGGCGAGCCTGCGGCCGCAGGCCAGCAGGAGCCTGGAGCCCTGGGTCTGGGCCAGTGGCTATTGATCAGCGGCCTGCAGCAGATCGATGCCGAAATCCGGCTCTGCCAGCGCCTGCTGGATCCACCACCGGCAGCCTGGCTTGCCGAGTTGTTGCTGCTGGGCCGGCTGCGGGAATTGGCGGCTGCCCGCCAGCTGCTGCTTTGGCTCTGGGGCCCTGTCGGCCTGGCCTGGCCCGCCAGTGCGACCGGGCGCCCCGAACCGCCGTCGCCTGCGACCCAGGGTGTGACCATCACCCTGCGGCAGCGGAGTGCCGATGGTCTCTGGCAGGCGCTGCGCGAACGCCTCAACCAGTCCGCGGCAGTGGCGGCCTCGCCCGGCAGCGCCCAGTTGCTCGCCCTCGACGGCCTCCACCCCGATCGGCGCCGCGATCTGCTGCTGGCCCTGCTCGAACAGTTCGAGCAGCTGCGCCAGCGTTTGCAACACGATGGCCTCGCCGCAGACACCCTGCTGCAACGCTGGCAGGAGCTGCAGCCGGAATTACGGCGCCAGGCATTGCGACGCATGGCAGGCAGCTATGTGCAGCTGCCCTGGCAAGGCGATCTGCGCCCGGTGGCGGCAACCCTGATGGCCAGCAGTGAGTTCACCCTGCAGGACGGTGATCTGCCCGATCCGGTGCCCATGCTCGGCACCTTGATCCAGGCCCGGCCCCTGCTGGTCGATGGGCGCCTGCTGGCACCCGATGAGCCCCAGGCGCTGCTCTATCTGGAGCTGCTGCTCAGCAATTGGCTGGTGCGCAGCGCTGAGCTCATCAGTGCTGAAGTGCTCGCCGTCTGTGCCGACTGGCCCGAATTGCGCCGTTACCTGCTGCGACCGGAGCTGCTCGCCACCCGCAATCTCGAACGCCTGCGCAACCAGCTCAACGCTCGCCAGCGCTGGAGCAGCTGGTTCGAGCGCCCCATCCAGGTCTATGAGAGCCGCCGGCCCCTCTACCGGCTGGAGCAGGGGTCCATTCAGACGGTCGATCTGCTGGAACCGCGGGATCGGGAGTTGCGGCAACTCGGCTGGTTGCAGCAGGCCGTCACCCTGGCTCTGGAAAGCCGCGATGCCCTTGGTCCCCAGCTGCGCAGCCTGGTGCGCTGGTTGGGCACGTTGCTGGTGATGCTGCTCACCCAGGTGCTGGGTCGGGCCATTGGGCTGATCGGCCGCGGAATCCTGCAGGGCATGGGCCGCAGCGTCGGTCGCGGCTGAATTTCAGGCCCCAGCCCATGGGGTCGCAGGGCACAATGACCGCATGCGAGCTCCAGTCCCGGCCCTCCTGCACCCTGGCCCCACCAGCGGCCTACAAGCGGGCCCACCCCATCTCCAGCCAGCTGGTCCCATCTGCAGCCAGCGCCGGCTCCCGGGCCCGACCCTGGAGCCCACGGCCCTGAACTGCAGGTTGGCCAGGGTCTTGAGTTCCCTGCTGGCGATCGTGCTGCTCCTGGTCGGTAGCGTCAGCGCCCTGGCGGCGCCAGCTGGTGCCGCTCTGGACGACGACCGCTACGACGGCAATATCTTTGCGCTCTATGCCGGCAATGGCTCCCTGGTACCGCCCCGCAGCAACCTGGCCCAGGCCCAACTGGACGGCCGCGTTACCGTGCTCGTTTACTACCTGGACGACAGCTCCGCCAGCAAGCGCTTCGCGCCGGTGGTGTCTGAGTTGCAGCGGCTCTGGGGACAGACGATCGAACTGATCCCCCTGGTCACCGACCCCCTGCAGGACCGCCCGATCGAGGGACCAGCTGATCCGGCAGGGTACTGGAAAGGCACGATCCCCCAGGTGGTGATCTTTGATGGCAACGGCAAGCTCGTCTTCGATGCCAGCGGCCAGGTCAACGTCGATGCCATCAACAGTGTGATCAGCGATGCCACCGGCATCGCGATGGCGCCGCGCAGCGGCAACAGCACCACCGTCAGCTTCAACGAGCTCAACAGCGAAGTGGTGCCGTCCAGCTGATGGCAGCCTCCCCGCACGGGTCCGGAGCGCTTCAGACTGGCGAGGGTGCACCCACCCGGCTGGAAAGCGACAGCCTCGGCTCGGTTGCCGTGCCGGCCCAGCATTACTGGGGCGCCCAGACCCAGCGCTCCCTGCATTATTTCGGCTTCGGCGACCTGATGCCCATGCCGATCATCCGCGCCTTCGGCCAGCTCAAGGCGGCCTGTGCCGAGGTGAATGGCGCCATGGGCCGGCTGGAGCCGGCGCTGCAGGACCTGATTGTGGCGGCAGCCGAGGAGGTGGCCACGGGGCGGCTGGATCAGGAGTTTCCCCTGCGCGTCTGGCAGACCGGTTCCGGCACCCAGACCAACATGAACGTCAACGAGGTGATCGCCAACCGGGCGATCGAATGCAGCGGTGGCCAGCTTGGCAGCAAGACCCCGGTGCACCCGAACGACCACGTCAACCTCAGCCAATCCAGCAACGACACCTTCCCGGCAGCGATGCATCTGGCCGTGGCGATCGAATTGGAGCGCCGTCTCCTGCCAGCCCTGGAGAACTTGATCACGGCCCTGGGCAGACGCGCCGAGGAGTTCGCCCCGATCATCAAGATCGGCCGCACCCATCTGCAGGACGCCGTACCGCTCAGTCTCGGCCAGGAGTTCAGTGGCTACGTTGCCCAGCTGGAGCTGGGCCTCGCCACCCTGCGCCAGAGCCTGCCCCAGGTGTGCCAACTGGCCATCGGCGGCACCGCGGTGGGCACCGGCCTCAACGCCCCCGCCGGTTTTGGCGAGGCGGTGGCCGCCCGACTGGCCGAGCGCATCGGGCTGCCGTTCAGCAGCGCCCCCAACAAATTCCAGGCCCTCGCCGGCCATGAACCGCTGGCTGCGGCCCATGGGGCGCTCACCGTGCTGGCGGGCAGCCTGATGAAGATCGCCAACGACATCCGCTGGCTCGGCAGCGGGCCCCGCTGCGGGCTCGGTGAGCTGGTGCTGCCCGAAAACGAACCCGGCTCCAGCATCATGCCGGGCAAGGTCAATCCCACCCAGTGCGAGAGCCTCACCATGGTGGCCGTTCAGGTGATGGGCAACAACACGGCGGTGCAGTTGGCGGCCAGCCAGGGCAACTTCGAGCTGAATGTGTTCAAACCTCTGATCGCCCACAATCTGCTGGAGAGCATTGCCCTGCTCAGCGGCGGATGCGATGGCTTCCGCACCCACTGCATTGAAGGCCTCAAGGCCGATGTGGGCCGCATCGAACACCTGCTGGACCAGAGCTTGATGCTGGTGACAGCCCTTACCCCCGCCCTCGGTTACGACCGCGCCTGCGCTATCGCTAAACATGCCCACCAGCACCAGCTCAGCCTGCGCGAAGCCGCCCTGATTCTCGGTGAGATCAGCGCCGAGGAGTTTGATCAATGGGTCCAGCCGGTCACGATGATCTGAGCGCCATGCAAACGGCCGGCAGCCAGGACAGCAGACGCCTCGGCGCGCTGCCGCTCAGAACAGGTTGGTGGCCAGTTCGGCTAATTCCGAGTGCTCGTCGCGACTGCGGGTCCCATGGCCAGCCAGGGACTGGCCCTTGAAGCGCTCCACCAACCAGGTGAGGCCGTGACTTTCGGCATCCACATAGATAGGGATGATCGATCGGATAAGTGTCACCGGTGAGCACGATTTTCGTGCCCTGTCCCACCCGGGGCACGATCGTTTTCACTTCATGGGGTTTGAGGCTATGAGCCTCATCCACCACCATGTACTGGCGGTGAATTGAACGGCCACGGATAGAACTAATTGCCTCCACTTCCAGCGGCTCCATGCCCTTGGCCTTGATGCTCAGGTTGGTGTCCTTGGTCACCGGCACCACGGGGGGCTGACGGCCCATCACCTCCTGCTGCCGTTGCTCCAGGGCCACGGCCAGGATGTTGTTGTCGCCATTGCCACCACGCACCGCGCGTCGAGGCTCACCCCCCTCCGCCAGGTTTGCCTGCTGCCGGAAGTGATCCAGCAGTCGCGAGATCTGGCGGGCATCGCGCCCCTTTCGGAGGGGTCGTGCCGCCGAACGTTGGTGTCGAGGACGAAGGTTTTGCGCATGCCAGTCGACCTGCCGGTGCCCTGCCTGGGAACTTCGGACCGCCGCCCCATCTACGCTCCGGCAGTTCGCGACCCGTTGGGTTTCAGGCTTGCCGCTCCCGATCTCCCTCTTTCTCGTTCTGCTGCTGCTGTTCGGCCTCAGCCTGCTGGGGCTGGAGTTACGCCACCGACTGCGCCCGGCCTCGCCACTGCGCCTGCTGCCCGGACCCTTCCAAGTGAAACGCAAGGCCCAGGGGCTGGAGCTCACGGGCGAGATCACGATCCGCAACCCCCATGGCCAGATGGAGGTGTTCGTGCCGGAGATCAGCGTGCAGCCCGTCTTGCTGGGCCGGGCCGATCTCACCGAGGTGCGCTCGGAGGTGCGCCTCACGCCACTCCATCCCGATGAGGAAGCTCGCCCTGACCATTACTGGGCCGCTTACATCGTCAAAGCCCACAAAAGTACAGCTGTTCATCTGCGCATCAACCTGATTGGACCAGCCGGCACCGACCTCGAAGGTCTGGTCGATACGGTGTGGCTCGACATCCAGTGGATCAACTACGGACCCTTCGGTCGGTTGCTGCGCCGGGACGGGATTCTGGTGCCGGTGCAGAAACCGGAGCCGACGCCGGCGGCGATCGCCAGCTGGCGCGAAGGCGACCACTGCCGAGTGCTGCCGGTGCGCACCCACCTGCTTGGCGTGCTCGACGATCCCCAGCAGGTGTTGGAGCACTACACCGGCCATCTGCTGCAGCCCGGTGATGTGCTCACCATTGGCGAGACACCGCTGGCCGTGATGCAGGGCCGCTACCACCATCCCTCGACGGTGGAACCTTCGATGCTGTCGCGCCTGCTCTGCCGGGTGTTCCACCCCACCAGCAGCCTGGCGACCGCCTGCGGACTGCAGACCCTGATCGACATCGTGGGGCCGGCCCGGGTGCTCTGTGCCTGGTTGGCGGGAAGTGGCTTGAAACTGATCGGGATCAAAGGCGGCTTCTACCGCCTGGCCGGCGATCAGGCCCGCTTGATTGACGATGTCACCGGCACTACCCCTCCCTATGACCAGACCCTGGTGCTCGGTCCAGATGCGCCCGAACTGTTCTGCAATCGCGTTGCTTCGGCCCTTGGGGTGGCCGTGGCGGTGGTGGATGTCAATGACCTGGGTCGGGTGAAGGTGCTGGCCAGCAGCCGGAACTGTGACGAGGCCCTGTTGCAGAGGGCCCTCAAGCCCAATCCAGCCGGCAACGCCAACGAGCGCACACCACTGGTGCTGGTGCGTCCAGCCTAAAGTCGCGGCTAAGGGTTCCTGTTTTTCCTCACAACCGCCTTTCTTGCTGCCTGTGCCTTCCCCGATCACGATGTCAGTGCCGGGCCAACCGGTCGAGGCGGGGGGACCGGCAGCCAATAGCGCTCACTGGAGTATTCAACCGTTGCAGGGATGGCATCTGCCCCTGCTGGATGACTCTGCCTTCCTACCGCTCCAGTCCCTGCTGCAACGCAACCTGCTGCTGTCGTTGCCTGAGCGGCTGCTCACCGCCCTGGTTCACCGTCCGCCCTTGGCAGCCGACGTACTGGTGGCTCTGCGAATCCTGCCTTCCGGGCGCCACCAGGTGCTGGGCCTGATCATCTGCCGTCGCCTCAACCGCAGTGGCACCAGCTGGCAGGTGGACCATCTGCGGCTCGCCCTTGGGCCCCTGGACGACCCGGCGGCGCCAAATCGCCACGCCGTGGCTGCTGCCCTGCTGCGCGAGGCGATCCAGCGGGCTCGCAGCGCCACCAGCTGGATCGCCACTGCCTCCAGCCTCGACAGCACCCGCCTGGCGGTACTGCGTGAACAAGGCTTCCAGCCGCAGCGCACCGATCAGTTCTGGAGCTGGCAGGCCGATCGCGCCACCAGCACCAGCCCGTCGGCCCTGCCGGCCCAGCTGCAACTGCGCTCACTGAATCGGCGCAGTGCTTCCCTGCTTTGGCATCTCGAACAGGCAACCTGCCCCGCCCAGCTGCGCCAGCTGCTGGATCGCCGCATCGAAGACCTGCTTGATCAGAGCGGCAACCGCGGCTGGCTGCTGGTGGACACCAGCCGTAATGAAGCGGTGGCCGGTGTGCGCTGGCTGGCTGACCAGCCCGGTGGTGGCCAGCGGGTGGAGTTCACGCTGCATCCGGCCTGGCTGCATCTGCTCGGCCAGGCGGGTGAGTTGCTGCTGCGCCGCTACGCCGCACCGGGATCCACCCTCTGGCTGGTCAGTGATGTGGCGGATACGGCCCGCCATGAGTGGCTGCAGCGGCTCGGTGCCGAGCCCCAGGGCGAGCAGGTGCTGATGGCCCGCAGTGTCTGGCGCCGCCATGGCCCCCAGCCGGCGGAGCGTGCCGTCCGCAGGCTTGAGGCCGTTTTGGAACAATTCCAGCCGGGGCGCCGGCCCCTGCCCACGCCGGTGGGTCCCCTGGGCAGCGGGCCCTGCCAGCTCTGACGCAGCCTGCCGCCACGGAAGCATCGGGAGGCCTGGCCCCGGATCACCCTGTAGCGATCGGATGCGTGCTGGGACCCTGCTCGGCCCTGGCTCTGGATGTGGGTCAGCGGCGCATCGGCCTGGCCGGTTGTGACGCCCTCGGCCTGACGGTCACCCCCCTGCCCGCCCTGCTGCGGGGCCCGTTTGAACGGGATCTGCGCCATCTCCAGGCCCTGTTGCAGCAGCGGCGGGTGCAGGCCCTGGTGATTGGCCTGCCCCTGGACGACGCCCAGCAACCGACCCGCCAGGCGCTGCATTGCCGGCGCTACGGGTTGCGGCTGGGACGGGCCCTGCTTGCCGTCGGCCTGAATCTGCCACTGGCCTGGGTGAACGAGCACAGCAGCAGCTGGGCCGCCGCTGAACGCTTCGGCCTGCATGGCGATCGCAGTGGCCGCCTTGATAGTGCCGCCGCCATGCTGCTGCTCGAACAATGGCTCGCCGATGGTCCTGCGGCCGAACCGGTCGTAACGGCGACCATCGCCAGCGGACAGCGGCCGGTCGTTGCTCCATTCTGAGTCGACACGCACCTGCCCCATGACTGCCGAGTCCTCTGCCACGCCGGCCTCTGGAGATGTGCCCACCCTGGTGGTTCGCGACAGCAACGGCCGTCAGCTGCTCTGTTTTCTCGAGGAACTGATCCCCCTCGATGGTCACGACTATGCCCTGCTCACCCCGGTGGACACCCCGGTCTGCCTGTTCCGCCTCGGCGAAGATGAAGACGAACCGGAACTGATCGAAACCCTCGAAGCCTCTGAGCCGGTGCTCTCCGTGGCCGATGTGGTGCTGCAGGAACACGACCTCACTCTGGTGCGTTCGGCCATCACCCTCACCGTCAGCGGCGAACTGGATGAACCCGACCCCGACGATCTCGATGAGGACGACGAGGCCGACGAGGAGAGCGAGACCTACGAGCTGCTGGTCAGCTTCATGGCCGGAGAGCAGGAATATGGTCTGTACATTCCGCTCGATCCCTTTTTCGTGGTGGCCCGGCTCAACGGCAGCGAGGCGATCCTGGTTGAGGGTGAGGAGTTCGACCGGGTGCAGGGACGGATTGAGGCGGAGCTCGAAGAGCGGGAGCTGGGCGACTGATGATGCGGCAGCTGCTCACCCCCGACTGGCTGGCGACCACCACCCTGGCCCAGTTGCCGCTGGAGCAGCTGCTCGATCGCGGCATCCGCGCCCTGGTGCTCGATGTGGACAGCACCCTGCTGCCAAGGCGCTGCACAGAGATCCCGCCTGTGGCTGATCAATGGCTGCGCCATGCCCTGCTGCAGCTGCCGATTCACCTGCTGAGTAACAATCCTTCGCGTCACCGAATCGGCTCCGTCGCCAACCGGCTGGGGTTGCCGTACACCACTGCAGCGGGAAAACCCCGCCGTTCAGCCCTGCGGCGAGTGCTGCAGGATCTCGGCTTGCCGCCATCCCAGGTGGCCCTGGTGGGGGATCGCATCTTCACCGACGTGCTGGTGGGCAATCGCCTCGGTCTGTTCACCGTGCTGGTGAAGCCGATCGATCCGGAAGGCCTGCCCTGCCGCCATGACCGCCTGCAGAACCTGGAACTGCGCCTGGCCCGCTGGATGGGCACCGGCCCACGCTGATGGGGGACAACACGACCGCTCCTGTTCGCCGCGTCATCAAGGTGGGCACCAGCCTGCTGCGGGGTGATGCCGATCGCCCCACCGCCGCTGTTATCGCCGACTTGGCGACCACCTTGAGCCGTCAGCAGCGCCACGGTGAACGCCTTGCCCTGGTCACCAGTGGTGCCGTCGGTCTGGGCTGTGAGCTGCTGAAGATTGAAAAGCGCCCTACAGAAGTGGCCGCCCTGCAGGCCGCCGCCGCCGTGGGCCAGGGCCGGTTGATGGCCCTGTATCAGGACGCCTTCGCGCTCCGCGGCCTCACCGTGGCCCAGGTGCTGCTCACCCGCGGCGATCTGGCCTCCCGGCGCCGCTATCAGCGGGCCTGTCGCACCCTGGAACAACTGCTGGAGTGGGGCGTGGTGCCGATCGTCAACGAAAACGACACCCTCGCCACCGACGAGTTGCGCTTCGGCGACAACGACACCCTCTCGGCCCTGGTGGCGGTGGCGATCGGCGCTGACGAGCTGGTGCTGCTCACCGATGTCGACAGCCTCTACTCCGGCGATCCCCGCACCGACGCCCAGGCCAGTCCGATCGCTGAAGTCCGCAATATGGCTGAGCTTGAACGCTTGCGCGGCGTCGCCAGCGGCGGCGGCCAGTGGGGCACCGGCGGCATGACCACCAAACTCACCGCCGCCCGGATCGCCACCTCCAGTGGCATCCGGGTGCGCCTGGCCGATGGCCGCGATCCTGCCGTGCTGGAAGCGTTACTGGCCGGCGAGACCTTGGGCACCTTGTTCCAGCCGAGTCCCACCCCCCTCACCGATCGCAAGGGCTGGCTGGCCCATGCGCTGCTGCCCAAGGGCACTCTGCGCATCGATCAGGGTGCCGAACGGGCTCTGGTCGAGCGCGGCGCGTCGTTGCTGGCCGTGGGCATCCAGGCGGTGGAGGGCCTGTTCGAGCGCGGTGAAGCGGTGCGGGTGCTCGCCAGCGACGGCCGCGAACTGGCGCGGGGACTGAGCAGTTTCAACAGTCAGGAGCTCACCTCGATCATTGGCCTGGGCACCAGCGAGATCCGCCGCCGGCTGGGGGACGTGGGTGATGCGGTGATCCACCGCGACCAACTGGTGCTCGTCACCAACGGCTGAGCGCTGGCCCTACGATCCGGCCCGATTTGGACACCGGTGAATGCGTTTCAGCAGCCTGCTCAGCCTCCTCAGCGAGGTGAGCGACGCCACCCCCAGACACCTGGGTGATGATCCGGACCTGAGCGGCGCCCAGGCCCTTGATGCAGCCGGTCCGACCCAGCTCAGTTTTCTGGAGGAAGGCCACGCCCTGACCGCAGCGCTGGCAGCCAGTGGGGCTGCCGCCGTGTTGATCCCAGCCCGAGGTGAAGATGCGGCAGCGCTGCAGCAGCAGGCCACCGAGCGCAATCTCGCCTGGGTGGCGCTGAACAATCCGCGCCTGGGCTTCGCCGAGGCGCTCGAGGCTCTCTATCCCCGGGTGCGTCCCGAGCCGGGGGTTCACCCCACGGCTGTGGTCCATGCCACGGCCAGGCTCGGCAGCAACGTCCACCTGGGGGCCCACGTCGTGGTGGGGGCCGGCAGCAGCGTCGGCGACGGCTGCATCCTGCATCCGTCCGTGGTGCTCTACCAGGACGTGATCCTGGAACCGGACTGCGAGCTCCATGCCCAGGCCGTGCTCCACCCCGGCAGCCGCCTGGGCCGCGCTTGCGTCGTCCATTCCGGGGCTGTGATCGGCTCGGAAGGCTTTGGCTTTGTACCCACCGCCGCTGGTTGGCGCAAAATGCCCCAGACCGGACTGGTGGTGCTCGAGGACGGCGTGGAGGTGGGCTGCGGCAGCACCCTCGATCGCCCTTCCGTGGGCGAAACCCGCATCGGCGCCGGCACCAAGATCGACAATCTCGTTCACATCGGCCATGGCGTGGTCACCGGCCGGGGCTGTGCCCTGGCGGCCCAGGTGGGCATCGCCGGCGGCGCCCGCCTCGGCCATGGCGTGATCCTGGCGGGCCAGGTGGGGGTGGCGAATCGCGCCGTGATCGGCGATCGCGCCATCGCCTCCTCCAAATCCGGCATCCATGGCGAAGTGGCCGCCGGCGAGGTGGTGAGCGGTTATCCGGCCATTCCCAATCGCCTCTGGCTGCGCTGCTCGGCCGTGTTCAACAAGCTGCCGGAGATGGCCCGCAGCCTGAGGCAACTCAAGGCGGCCGGCGAGGCGAGCCCAGCTACCGGCCAGGCGGGCCCAGCTGCCGTCAACACCAGCAGCAACGAACCAGCCCAGTAAGATCACCGGTTGCGCCGACCACCCTCTGATGACCAGCCACCGGATCACCCTCCTGCCAGGCGATGGCATCGGCCCGGAGATCACGGCGGTGGCCCGCCAGCTGTTGGATGCGGTGGCGGCCCGCCATGGCTTCAACCTGAGCTACGACGAACGGCCCATCGGGGCGGCGGCGATCGAGGCCGCTGGCGTTCCCCTGCCAGAGAGCACCCTGGAGTCCTGCCGTAACGCCGATGCGGTGCTGCTGGCGGCGATCGGCGATCCGCGCTGCGACAGCCTGCCGCGGGAGTTGCGACCCGAGAGTGGCCTGCTGGCGCTGCGTGCCGGCCTCGGCCTGTTCGCCAACCTGCGACCCGTCAAGATCATCCCCGCCCTGATCGGCGCCAGCAGCCTGCGGCCGGAGGTGATCGAGGGGGTCGATCTGCTGGTGGTGCGCGAGCTCACCGGCGGGGTGTATTTCGGCACGCCCAAAGGGCGGGTGGAAGCCGATGGCGCCGTGCGCGCCTTCAACACCATGGCCTACTTCGACTGGGAAATCGATCGCATCGCCAGGGTGGGCTTTGACCTGGCCCGCGCCCGCAGCGGCCGGCTGTGTTCCGTCGACAAGGCCAACGTGCTGGATGTGAGCCAGCTGTGGCGCGATCGGGTCGAGGCCATCCACGCCGAGTTCCCGACGGTGGAGCTCAGCCACATGTACGTGGACAACGCCGCCATGCAACTGGTGCGCGCACCCCGCCAGTTCGACGTGCTGCTCACCAGCAATCTTTTCGGCGACATCCTCAGCGATGAGGCCGCCATGCTCACGGGCTCGATCGGCATGTTGCCCTCGGCCTCCCTGGGCGAGAGCGGGCCTGGGCTGTTCGAACCTGTCCACGGCTCCGCTCCGGACATCGCCGGCCAGGACAAGGCCAATCCGATGGCGATGGTGCTGTCGGCGGCGATGCTGCTGCGGGTTGGCCTGAAGCAGGAAGGCGCCGCCGCCGACCTGGAGATGGCGGTGGATCGGGTGCTGATCGCCGACCTGCGCACCGGCGACCTGATGGGCGAGGGCTGCACCCTGCTGGGCTGCCGGGCCATGGGCGAGGCCCTGCTGCAGGCCCTGCCGGCCTGAAGCTCTCTGGGAGCCTCGCTCTGCACCCCGCCTGAGGCGCTTGCCGGGGCCGGGTCCGGCGATCTGCGAAACTCTCAATCCAATCTCCGCTCCCTGCGTCGATGTCGAAGCGTCACCCGGTCGTGTCCGTCACCGGTTCCTCCGGCGCAGGAACCAGCACGGTCAAGCGCGCCTTCGAGCAGATCTTCAAACGCGAGGGCATTACCCCGGCGGTTGTCGAAGGTGACAGCTACCACCGCTACGAGCGCGGTCCGATGAAGGAGGCGATGGCCGCCGCCCTGGCCAAAGGGGAGAACTTCTCCCACTTCGGCCCGGAGGCCAACCTGTTCGACAAGCTCGGCGAACTGTTCCAGAGCTACGGCGAAACCGGCAACGGCGAAAAGCGCTATTACCTGCATTCGGTCGAGGAGGCCGCCGATCACAACGGCCGCCTAGGCACCAACCTCCAACCCGGCCAGTTCACCCCCTGGGAGCAGATCCCGAGCGGCACCGACCTGCTCTTTTACGAAGGGTTGCACGGTGGTGTCCAGGGTGAGGATTACGACGTCGCCGGCCTGGCCGACCTGCTGGTGGGCGTGGTGCCGATCGTCAACCTGGAGTGGATCCAGAAGATCGCCCGCGACAACGCTGAACGGGGCTACTCCGCCGCAGCCACGGTGGACACGATGTTGAGGCGGATGCCGGACTACATCAACCACATCTGCCCCCAGTTCAGCCGCACTGACATCAACTTCCAGCGGGTGCCCACGGTGGACACCTCCAACCCGTTCATGATCCGGAACATCCCCACTCCGGACGAGAGCTTCGTGATCATTCACTTCCGCAAGGGTGCGCGGGAGAAGTGGGGCATCGACTTCACCTATCTGCTCGACATGATCCACGATTCCTTCATGTCCAGTCCCACCAGTCTGGTGGTGAACGGCGGCAAGATGGGATTCGCCATGGAGCTGATTCTCACCCCGATTATTCATCGCATGATCGAGGAGAAGAAGTCCGTCAGCTGAATGGTGTGGCTGAATGGTGCGGTTCCCCAGCCATCCCTGACATCCCCCCTCGGATTCTGTTTTGGGTGGCCCAACGGTCAGTTGAAGCAAGTTGAAGCCAGCCGCCCAACTCCATGTCTCCTGCAGGCTTAAACTTCTGCGATTGGAACTGGGGACAGCCATCAGCTTCAGCCCCTCATTTCAGATCCGCGGAGCCGGTGGCGATCCGATCCCTTCCCTGCGATTGGATCGGGTCAACAGCCGCGAACTCTTTGCCCTGGCTCGTGGAGTGCTGTTTCGGCACATGGAGAGTTGTCCCGATGGCCCCGATCCCGTCGGGGTTGTGCTTGTCGAAGCAGAGCGTGAGGGTGGGGGTTTGACAAGGGGCCGGGTGGTGTTTTCGGTGCCGATCCTGCTTCCCGACGAACATTTCGTCCCCCTGGAACTGTTGTTAGCCAGGGCCCAGCGCATCTCTGGGCAGCGGCGCAGCCGGTTGCAAGTTTCCCGCCCTGCCCGTTGAGGCCATGGCTGTGCTCGTCCCGCCTCCGCTCACGCCGGTTCCGCCGGCCATCCTTATCCCGGTGCTGGTGGCTGGGTTAGGTGCCTGCATCGGCAGCTTTGTCAATGTCGTGGCCTGGAGGCTGCCGCGCCAGGAGTCCCTGGTGCTGCCCGGCAGCCACTGTCCCCGCTGCGGCACACCGCTGGCCTGGTTTGAGAACCTGCCGATCATCGCCTGGCTGGCCCTGAGGGGCCGTTGTCGCCACTGCCACCAGCCCGTGTCTCCGCGCTATCCGCTGGTGGAACTGCTCTGTGCCGGCCTCTGGGTGGCAGTGCTGCTGGGCCACCCTGACGCCATGGGGGCGAACCCGGCTTCCCTGCCGCTGCTGCTGGCTGGCTGGTTGCTGGTCAGCTGGTTGTTGCCCCTGGTGTTGATCGACCTCGACAGTCTGTGGTTGCCGGAGCCCCTCTGTCGCTACGGCTTGCTGCTCGGCCTCGTCGTCACCGCCCTGCTGGGCCTGCCCCAGGGGGCCGCCATGGGCAAGGCGCTGTTGTTGTCCCATTCGCTGGCTGCGGCCGCTGGGTTGCTGGGGTTTGAAGCCCTCAGTGCTCTGGCGGAGAAGCTCATGGGACGACCGGCCCTGGGACTCGGCGATGCCAAGCTCGCCGCCCTGATGGGCGCCTGGCTGGGCCCGATGGGCCTGCTGCTGGCGGTGGCTCTCGCCGTGTTCGCCGGCGCCCTGATCGGTGCTGTCGGCCGCCTCAGCGGACGGCTGCAGCGACACCAACCCTTCGCCTTCGGTCCCTTCCTCGCGGTTGGTGCCGCGTCGGTGTGGGTTCTGGGTGAACGCTTCTGGATTGCCGTGGCCGGCTTCTCTGCCGGCGCTTAGCTTCTCTGGCGGCGTTTAATGGACCCACGCCCGATCTCATCGCCCACCCAAGCCAATGTCGCTGTTCGACTGGTTCGCTGATCGCCGCAAGAACGCCCCGGTGGTGCGTCCGAACCAGGGCGCCGAACCCGATGAAGGCGATGGGCTGTGGAGCAAATGCCCGGAGTGCTCCCAGGTGGTGTACCGCAAGGATCTGGTGGCTAACGCCAGTGTCTGCGCCGGCTGTGGGCACCACAACCGCATCGACAGTGCCGAGCGCATTCGGTTGCTGGCGGATCCGGGCAGCTTTGAAGGTCTCGACAACGACCTGGCTCCCACCGACCCTCTGGCCTTCAAGGACCGGCGCAGCTATGTCGATCGGATCCGGGATAGCCAGCAGGCCACGGGGCTGCGCGATGCGGTGGTGACCGGCCTCTGCCGGCTGGAGGGGATGCCCCTGGCCCTGGGGGTGATGGACTTCCGCTTCATGGGGGGCTCGATGGGCTCGGTGGTGGGCGAAAAACTCACCCGGCTGATTGAGGAGGCCACCGCCCGGCGCTATCCGCTGGTGATTGTCTGTGCTTCGGGGGGGGCCCGCATGCAGGAGGGCATGCTGAGCCTGATGCAGATGGCGAAGATCTCCGGTGCCCTCGAGCGCCATCGTCGGGCCGAACTGCTGTACCTCCCCCTGCTCACCCACCCCACCACCGGCGGCGTCACCGCCAGTTTCGCCATGCTCGGTGATCTGATCCTGGCCGAACCCAAGGCCCTGATTGGCTTTGCCGGGCGACGCGTAATCGAGCAGACCCTGCGCGAAAAATTGCCCGAGGGTTTCCAGACCGCGGAATATTTGCGCGATCACGGCTTTGTCGATGCGATTGTGCCCCGCACCCAGTTGCGCGCCACCCTCTCCTCCCTGCTGAGCCTGCACGACCCCGCCCGACGGCTGCAGCCGGTGGCGATCGCAGCAGGCCTGAACCCATGACAAGCCTGGCCACTGGATTCAGTTTTGCCGCCGCCCGCCGCCTGCTTCTGGTCCTGGTGCTGATGTTGAAGCTGTTCGTCAGCGCGCCGGCCTGGGCTGGCCCGGTGAATTGGCAGGAGGTGACGGCCACCAGGGAAGGACGCCAGTGGTGGGATTCCGGCAGCCTGCGCCGCAATCGCGAGGGCAACGTCACCGTGCTCAGCCGCTTCCAGCCCAAGCCCCCGGAAGCGAGCGCCCCGGCGACGGCAGCGGATGGGGAGTCGGCTCGTCCAGCCGCGCGCACCGATGCCCGCCTTTATGTGATGGAACTGGACTGCGACCAGGGCCTTTACCGCGACACTTCCGTCAATGGCCTGCCCCAGTTCGGGGCCCAGTGGCTGCCCGTGGGCAACGACGATCTCACGGCCGAAGTGCTGCGTGAGGCCTGCGGGGCCGCACCGGCATGAGTGGTTCATTCCTGGCGCAACCGCGACCGCTGCGGGTGGCGATCGCCGGTCTCGGCTTCGGCGAGAAGGTGCATCTGCCAGCCCTGCACGATTGTCCTGCTACCGAACCGGTGGCGCTCTGGCATCCGCGCCAGACGCGCCTCGATGCTGCCTGCGCCAGCTCGGGCCTGCCAGGAACCACAGAGTTTGAGGCCCTGCTGGCTGATCCCGCGATCGACGCGATCGTGATCGCCACGCCGCCGGCACCTCGCCAGGCCCTGGCCAGCGCCGCCCTCAAAGCCGGCAAGCACCTGCTGCTCGAGAAGCCCGTCGCCCTTGATGGCGCCGGAGTGGAGGCGCTGCAGCGGCTGGCGATCCAGCAGCGCTGTTGTGTGGCCGTCGATTTTGAATACCGCGCGGTCCCGCTGTTCCAGCAACTGGCGCAGCTGCTGGAAGACGGCGTGCTCGGAGATCCCTGGCTGGTGAAACTCGACTGGCTGATGAGCAGCCGCGCCGAGGCCAGCCGCCCCTTCAGCTGGTATTCCGAGGCGGCCAGCGGTGGGGGTGTGCTGGGAGCCCTCGGCACCCATGCCTTCGACACCCTGCACTGGTTGATCGGCCCCAGCAGCCAGCTTCAGGCCCGGCTGAGCACGGCGATCCGGCAGCGACCGCTGAGCGGATCATCCGGCAGCCTGGCCGCCGTTGATGCCGAAGACATCGCCCTGATCCAACTGGATCTGCAGGATCGCTGGGGTCGCTCGGTGCCAGCCCAGCTCAGCCTTGCCTCGGTGGCTCGCCAGGGGCGCGGCTGCTGGCTGGAGCTCTATGGCAGCGAGGCCACCGTGGTGCTCGGCTCCAGCAACCAGAGCGACTACGTGCATGGCTTCCAGTTGTGGCTGGCCAAACCGGGCGAGGCGCTGCGTCCCATTGAGCCCAGCCCCGACCTGGTCTTCCCCCGCACCTGGGAGGACGGGCGCATTGCCCCGGTGCGACGGCTGATCGGCTGGTGGGCCGAGGCGATCCAGCAGGGAAGACCGATGGTGCCTGGCCTGGCTGAGGCTGTGAGCAGCCAGTACTGCTGCGACCAGGCCCGGACCTCACTCCCGGCCACCTGAAACACCCCAAAGCCAGGGGCGCGGACTTCGCCGCCGTAGCGGACGAGGAAGGCCAGCGCCCGCTGATCACGGAGCCTCAGCAGAAACTGGAAGCCGACGCCACGACCTGAATTCAGTAACAACCGCTACTATTTAGCCATCGTTGACCGGTCGCCGTTCTGGTTGGCCGGCGGAAGTAGGTGGAGGCCGGGTTTCGGTTCTTCCCCCGAAGCAACGCGCCATCCACCCCCCTGGGACTCAGGCCCCAGGGTTTCACCGGAGGCACGTCCATGTCCATCACCACCGCCAGGCAACTGGTGCGTCAGGCCGAAGAGGCCCGTCGCGCTGCCCGGGAACTCGCGTTCAGTCTTCAGAATCTGCGCAAGCAGCAGCTGATCGGCTGAATACCGCGCCGGGTCCGTTCGGATCTTCGCTCGCCCCGCTGTGGCGGGGCTTTTTCATGGCGTTCTGAGCCGCTGTTGGGCAGCATCTCGGCAGCAGGCGAGGGGATGGCCGCCAGCGTGATCAGCCTGCTGGAGCCAGGGTTGCGGCCAGGTTCGTTGTGGGCCGGCTGAAAGAGACGATGGCGGCACGAGGTCAGGGGCCAGGCCCAAGCCCGGTCTGAACACCGGTGTTGAAACAAGCCGGCGGCATCGGCCTCGGGCCTCCATCCAGCCGCCCTGGCCGGGCCTGGTCTCGCCGCCGGATACCAGGGCTGGATGCCCCGGCTCGCTCCCGCCAGGGGCGAGCCGGGGCATCCCCTAGACTCGCCGCCAGACAAGCGGCGGAAAGATTCCGTCAGCCGTCGACCATCCGTTTCACCCACTCCTGCGAGGTTTTCCATGGCGCTCGTCCCGCTTCGGCTGCTGCTTGACCACGCCGCCGAGAACGGCTATGGCATCCCGGCCTTCAACGTCAACAACCTGGAGCAGGTGCAGGCGATCATGGAGGCGGCCGCCGAGACGGACAGCCCCGTCATCCTGCAGGCCTCCCGCGGTGCCCGCCAGTACGCCGGCGAAAGCTTCCTGCGCCACCTGATCCTGGCGGCGGTGGAAACCTATCCCAACATCCCGGTGGTGATGCACCAGGACCACGGCAACAGCCCCGCCACCTGCTACGGCGCCGCTGCCAACGGATTCACTTCGGTGATGATGGACGGCTCTCTGGAAGCTGATGCCAAAACCCCGGCCAGCTATGACTACAACGTGGCTGTCACCAAAGAAGTGGTGGATGTGGCCCACGCCATTGGAGTGAGTGTGGAAGGGGAGCTGGGCTGCCTGGGTTCGCTGGAAACCGGCCAGGGTGAGGCCGAGGACGGCCACGGCTTCGAGGGCACCCTCGACCACTCCCAACTGCTCACCGACCCGGCCGAAGCGGCTGATTTCGTCGCCAAAACCAAGGTTGATGCCCTGGCTATTGCCATCGGCACCAGCCACGGCGCCTACAAGTTCACCCGCAAGCCCACCGGTGAAGTGCTGGCTATCAGCCGCATTGCCGAGATCCACAAGGCCATCCCCAACACCCACCTGGTGATGCACGGCTCCAGCTCCGTTCCCCAGGAATGGCTGGACATGATCAACAAGTACGGCGGCGCCATCCCCGAAACCTATGGCGTGCCTGTCGAGGAGATCCAGGAAGGCATCCGCAACGGTGTGCGCAAGGTCAACATCGACACCGACAACCGCCTGGCATTCACCGCCGCAGTCCGGGAGGCCGCATTCAAGGATCCCACCAACTTTGACCCCCGCCACTTCAACAAGCCGGCCCGCCAATACATGAAGCAGGTCTGCCTTGATCGCTACCAGCAGTTCTGGTGCGCCGGCAACGCCAGCAAGATCAAGCAGCGCGACATCAACTACTACGCAGCCCTCTACGCCAAGGGCGCCCTTGATCCCAAAGCCGCAGTGGCTGTCTGAGCCCACCAGGCTCCAAAACGACTGGGGCTCCCGATCGGGGAGCCCTTTTTTATGGCGCTTCGGTTGATTGTCGCGGAGCCTGATGGGGAACCAGGAGGGGGGTGGCACACCAGTTCGGCCCCCATGGCAAGCTTGTCCAGCCGGCAATAGGACTCGCCGGCTGTGGGCTGATCACGCCGTCCTGGAAATCAGGGCAGCACCGCCGGCACGGCCAGGTCGGCGGGCTGCCGACCCGGCAACAGCGCACCTGAGCTGCGGTCCGAGACCGCCGTTGAGGCCGTAGACACCAATCTGGCCAGAGCCTGGCGCAGGTCCTTTTCCATCACAAAGCGGCGGCCATCGGTCACCACCACGCGCACAAGCGTAGGCAGATCGTTATTGCGCGACTGCAGATAAATCGGCTCCACGTAGAGCAGCCCCTCACCCACGGGGAGCACCAACATGTTGCCGCGGAACAATCTCGAGCCCAGCCGATTCCAGAGGCCGAACTGGAGGCTGATCGTTGGGTCCTGATCTACCAGGGCCGAAATCTGCTGCGGGCCCAGCAGCAACCGTTGTTGCGGGAAGCGCACCAGGCGCAATTCGCCGTAATTAGGCGGGTCGTTGCGAGCCGCCAGCCAACCCACCAGGTTGGTGCGCCGCAGCGGCGTGAACGGCAACAGCAGCACGAACTCGGGATCGCGCTGTCCTGGCAGCTGCAGGGTCACGTGATAGGGCCGGACCTGCACATTGGCATTGCCGTAGATCTCGTAAGGAATTGCCCAGACATCATCACCGTTGTAGAAGGTGCGCACATCGGTGACGTGGTAGCGCAGCAACCGTTCGGTCTGGATGTTGAACTGGCTCTGGGGCACCCGGATGTGGCGCAGCAGGGCTGCCGGCATCGCTGAGAGCGGCTGAAACAACTCCGGGAAGGCCCGGCGCCAGGTGGCAAGCAGGGGATCACTGGGATCACTCACGTAGAGCCACAGGCGCCCGTCATGGGCATCCACCACCGCCTTGACCGGGTTACGGAAGTAGCGCAGCCCGGCGGGATTGGGATCGCTGTAGGGATAGGAGCGGCTTTTGGTGAAACCATCCAGCAGCCAGTACTGATGCTGCTCGCTGCGATAACCCTCCACCACGCCGACGCGGGCGGTGACCAGATAGGGCTCACTCTCGAAACTCAGAAACGGAGCCAGGGTCCGCAGCCGTTGATTCACCTGGCGGCGCAGCAACAGGCGCGAAGCGGGCGTGAATGAACCGGTGAACAGCACCCTGGGCTCATTGAGGTAGATCGCCGCACTCAGGCGCTGCCAGGCGGTAGCCAGGGGAACGCCGCGGCGGCCGTCGTAGTGGGTGTAGACGTTGATCTCGCCATCGGGGTAGGCAAACTCCTGCACCTTGGTCGGGGCGATCGCATAGGGAGCGGGGCCCGAAGCGAAATAAAGACTGGGCCGGCCCACCGGCAAGGCCGCGCGGGCATCGAGATCGCTGATCCCCAGCTCCGGGATGCCTTGCACCCTGCCGCTGCGACCCAGATCCTTCACCAGAAACAGGGGCAGTCCATCGGGCCCGGCCGCATTCACCGGCGACACCGTGAAGCCATGGCCGTTGGTGAACACCAGATGGCGATTCAGCCAAGTGCGCGATTGCCGCGGCAGGGCCGAGCTGTCCAGCTCCCGGGCCGCGATCAACACCTGCTGGCTGAAGGTGCCGGCACCGCTGCGGGCCTGCAGCGGGTAGCGATCCACCGCCGCCGAGGAAAAGGTGTAGTACAGCCGCAGCTGTTGCAGCTGACGATTGGCGGCAAGCAGGGGCATGCTGTCCCAGAGACGGATGTTGTCGAGGGTGCCGCGCGACGCTTTGAGATCCGCTGCCGTGATGGTCTGGCGTGGCTCGAGCGCAATGGCCTTTACCCGCTCGAGACCGAAGGCCCGCCGCGTGGCCTTGATGCTGCGGGCTAGATAGGGCCCCTCGATGGCCAGTTCCCGCGGCTGCACCCAGACGCGCTGTACCAGGGGGGCCAGCAGCAACTCGGTGATCGGCACCAACAGCGTCGTGGCGGCCAGCGGAATCAGTGCCCCACGGCGCAACCAGCCACGCGGCAGGGGCACCAACAGGCCCACGGCCGTGAGCAGTAGCAACAGGGCCAACAGCAGGCGCAGGGGCAGCCGCACGTGCAGATCGACAAACCCGGCGCCGGAAGCGACACCACTGCCATGCACCAACAGATCGAAGGGGGCCAGCGCCGAACTGATCGCCGCCACGATCGCCAGCACGGCCAGCTGGGGCTGAAGCACCCGCTGCTGTTCGCGGCTGAGCCCTACAAAACGCAGATCCGAGAGGCTGGTGCCTTCACTGAGGGTGATCAGCAGGCAGGCTCCCAATCCCACCAACACCTGGGCGAACAGCACGCTCAGCAGCAGGCGCAGGGCGGGCAGCTGCAGCACTGTGAACGACAGATCCAGGCCTGTCAGCGGGTCGCCCTCACCGAAAGGCACCGCCAACAGGGCCGGCAGCCAGAGGCTCCAGCCGCGGGCCACGGCCGTGGCGGCCCCCGCCAGGGCCGCCGCCAAAGTGATGCGCAGGGTCGTCAGTGGCGCCAGCAGCAGCGGCAGCACCAGCAGCGCCGCCAGGCTCACCGGCAGCAGCGGCGGCAGATCCCGCACCAGTGAAAAGCCCGTGATCACCTGGCCGCTGAAGGGGGCCTCGATCAGGTCATGGGCCTGAACGAGGACGTAACTCAAGCCGACGCTGAGCAGCATCAGCAAAGCCAGCAGCGCAACCACCAGCTGCTGCGCCCCCAGCCTCAGCAATGGCAGGGCCGAAAGACGCTTGCGGCCGGCTTCAGCGCGCAGACGCCAACAGCGCTGCAGCTGCTGCAGCTGCAACAGGGAACCAGGCCCGAACACCAGGACGAAAGCCAGCAGCTGCAGCACCCAGCGCCGCAACAGCACGGCCTGGACATCGAACTGACCGAACCACTGCCATTCCACCGCCAGGCGGGCGGCAGCGATCAGCCCCAGAACCAGAAGGACCGGCAGCAGCAACGCCAGCACCAGGCCAAGGCGCCGGCGCGGCGGAAAGGAAGGGGCAACTGGCACACACCTAGGTTAGGCAGGCCGCCGCCAGCGACAAGGGCAGTAAATCCCGACCCTAATAATCGGGTATATGCGGTCAGGCCGTTCAGCGCTGGTAATCTGCGTAACAACCTTGGTTGGATCCGTGACTGCCACCCTGTCCCGCTCCACCTTCACGGGCCTGCGCTGCAAGGAATGCGGCCAGGGCTATGAAGCCACAGCCCGGCACGTCTGCGAAGACGTCTGCTTCGGCCCACTGGAAGTCGTTTACGACTATGAGGCGATCCGCGCCCGGGTCAGCCGCGCCACGATCGAAGCCGGCCCGATTTCGATCTGGCGTTACCGCGAGTTCCTGCCGATTGAAGGGGATCCGATTGATGTCGGCACCGGCTTCACGCCGCTGCTGCGCGCCAACCGGCTGGCCAAGCGCCTGGGACTCAAAGAGCTTCACATCAAGAACGACGGCGTCAACATGCCGACGCTCTCCTTCAAGGACCGGGTGGTGTCGGTGGCGCTCACCCGCGCCCGCGAACTGGGTTTCACCACGGTGAGCTGCGCCTCCACCGGCAATCTGGCCAACTCCACCGCCGCCATCGCCGCCCATGCCGGCCTGGAGTGCTGCGTCTTCATCCCCAGCGATCTGGAGCTGGGCAAGGTGCTCGGCACCTTGGTTTATAACCCAACCCTGATGGCGGTGAAGGGCAACTACGACCAGGTGAACCGGCTCTGTTCGGAGGTGGCCAACACCCACGGCTGGGGTTTCGTCAACATCAACCTTCGTCCCTATTACTCCGAGGGCTCCAAGACCCTCGGCTATGAGGTGATCGAACAGCTGGGCTGGCGCCTGCCCGATCACATCGTCGCGCCCCTGGCTTCAGGCTCTCTGTTCACCAAGATCCGCAAGGGATTCGACGAGTTCATCAAGGTGGGCCTGGTGGACGAAAAGCCGGTGCGGTTCAGCGGCGCCCAGGCCGAAGGCTGCATGCCGATCGCCCAGGCCTTCGCTGACGGCCGCGACTTCATCATTCCGGTCAAGCCGAACACCATCGCCAAGTCCATCGCCATCGGCAATCCGGCCGACGGTCCCTACGCGATCGACATCGCCAATCGCAGCGGTGGCACCATCAGCGCCGTCAGCGATGAGGAGATCATCGAAGGCATCAAGCTGCTGGCCGAAACGGAGGGCATCTTCACTGAAACAGCCGGTGGTACCACGATTGCGGTGCTCAAGAAGCTGGTGGAACAGGGCAAGATCGACCCCAGTGAAACCACCGTGGCTTACATCACCGGCAACGGTCTCAAAACGACCGAGGCGATTGCCTCGTCGATCGGTGAACCCTTCCTG
This sequence comes from Cyanobacteriota bacterium, assembly GCA_026389335.1. Lineage (GTDB taxonomy): Bacteria > Cyanobacteriota > Cyanobacteriia > PCC-6307 > Cyanobiaceae > Cyanobium. The sequence goes on from JAPLIB010000090.1 coordinate 41,526, forward strand.
ATCGAAGCCCAGCTCGATAGCTTCAACGCTGCCTGGGAGCGGGCCCAGATCCTGCATCGGCCCACCGCGGCGAGCAGCGACTGAGCTCTGCTCCTTTGCCGCTTCCGCCACCGCCGGCCAGGGACTCCCGTCGCCGGATTCTCACTCTTCACCAGCCCCAAACGCTCCCATGGCCGTCCAGGTTCTGATTCCCACGCCGCTGCAGAAGTTCACCAACGACGAAGCGAGCGTCAACCTCGAGGCCAGCAGCGTGGATGGTCTGCTCCAGGCCTTGGAAGAGCGCTTCCCCGGCATCCTCGGCCGCCTCTGCGACGAAAACGGTAAGCTGCGCCGCTTTCTCAACGTGTATGTGAACAGCGAGGACATTCGCTTCCTCGACAATCAGACCACGACCCTCGCCGATGGCGATGAGGTCAGCATCGTGCCCGCTGTGGCTGGCGGCTGAGGGCGCCAGCCTCGCTCCTGGTATCAGCAATCACGCCCACAGGTGTCAGCAACCCTGATCCTTGGACAGGTCGAAGTTCACACCAGATCCCATAGGGTTTCTGTCCATACAAGGGAGGGAATGATGAGCCAGAGTTCAACCCAGTCGCTGCCCCGCCACGACTGGCAGGCCGCCATCCAGATTTTCGATTACCGCCTGGCGGCCAATCCGATCCGAGCCGGACTGACCGAACCGATTCCCTATCGCCAGTGGAGCCCTGAGCTCCACGCCAGTGGTCCCACGGCCATTCTGCCCCTGGACCTCAGCGCTGAACTGGGTTGCAGCGCTCCGGCCACCAGCCCGGCACTGGCGGCCCATTTCCTGCGCCTGCTGGCGGGCGAAGCGCTCAAGGCGGCCGCCAATGCCACCAGCTCCCTGTTTTATGTGCTGCGCGGCGCCGGCCAGCTGGATCGGCCCGCTGGCCTGGATCAACCCGCCCTGGATCTGCACTGGGCAGCCGGCGATCTGTTCGTGCTGCCGGCGGGCCCCACCCCCTTGCTGCAGGCGCATGAGGAGAGCGTTCTTTACTGGGTCCATGACGGACCCCTGCTCAACCATCTGGGTGTGGAAGCCAGCCTGCCCCAGTTTCGCGCCAGCCATTACCCCAGCGCTCGCCTTGAGGCCGAACTGCAAGCGGTGCTGGCCGATCCCAGCGCTGCCCGCAGCAACCGGCTGAGCATTCTGCTGGCCCACGAGGATCTGCCCGCCAGCCGCACCGTGAGCCACACCCTCTGGGCCATGCTCGGCCTGGTGCCGGACGGCGCGATCCAGCCTCCGCATCGCCATCAATCCGTTGCCCTGGATCTGATCGTGGACTGTGATCCTGGCTGTTACACCCTGGTAGGCAGGGAGCTCAACGATGACGGCATGATTCGTGATCCCCTGCGCATCGACTGGCAGGCCGGGGGGGTGTTCATCACACCACCGGGTCAATGGCATGCCCATGGCAATGAGAGCGGCCGCATCGCCCGGCTCCTGCCCATTCAGGATTCCGGACTGCATACGTATCTGAGAAGCCTGGACATCCGCTTCTCGGGCACCAGTGTGGACTCTCCGAGCGAGTGAGCAAGGCGTCGTCCAGGTGAGTCCTGAGGGTGAAACGCCCTCAGGACTCGCCGATCGGAACCGCCAGCCGGGTCGTAGTCAGTGGTCGAAACGCCTCCCCAGCCACGGCAGCCTCGGGATGACTGGCTTCCCAGATCTCCACCGACTGACGGAAACTGTCGCCATCAATGGTTTCCTCGGCGATCAGACGATCCACCAGCACGTCCATCAGTTCACGCCTGGGACTGAGCATCGCCACCGCCCGATCAAGGGCGCGGCAGGCAAGCTCGCGCACCTGCCGGTCGATGCGGTTGCCCGTATTCAGGGAGTAGTGAGGCTGGGCGCGGATCCAGTCGCGGCCAAGAAACACCTCACCTTCATCGCTTTCGAGAGCCAGGGGACCCAGCTCGGAAAAGCCGTAGCGCGTCACCATCTCACGGCCGATGCGGCTGACCATCTGCAGGTCACTGGCCGCCCCCTGAGTGACCTCACTGGGACCGAAAACGACCATCTCGGCGGCGCGGCCACCCAGCACCACCACCAGCTTCGCCAGCAGGTAGGCGCGGCTGATCAGACCGGAATCGAGGATGTCCTCGTCGGGCATGGTGCGGGCGAACCCACCGACACCGCCAGCCCGGGGTAGCAGCGTCACCTTGTCGAGCTTGTCGGCATGGGGCACCAAAGTGGTCAGCAGGGCATGGCCCACTTCGTGGTAAGCGATCAGGCGTTTCTTGGCGCTGTCCTGGAGGGGAGCGGCGCTGAGACCCATGGTGATCCGCTCGAGGGCATGGCCGAGACAGTCGTCGTCAATGCAGCTCTGCTGGCGTCGGGCGGTGAGGATCGCCGCCTCGTTGATCAGGTTGGAAAGGTCAGCGCCGGAAAAGCCCGGGGTCCGGGCGGCCCAATCGGCCAGCGAGACCTTCGGGTCAAGGGGGCGGGTGCGGGCATGGACCGCCAGGATCTCCTCCCGCCCTTTGCGATCGGGTAGATCGACGGTGATGCGCCGATCAAAACGGCCTGGACGCAACAGAGCCGAATCGAGCACATCGGCCCGGTTGGTGGCCGCCAGCAGAATTACTCCAGAATTATCCTCAAAACCATCCATCTCGGTCAGCAACTGGTTGAGGGTCTGCTCGCGTTCGTCGTTGCCGCCTCCGATGCCTGCGCCACGCTGACGACCGACCGCATCAATCTCGTCAATGAAGATGATGCAAGGAGCTTTCGCCTTGGCCTTGCGGAACAAATCCCGCACCCGACTGGCGCCCACACCGACGAACATTTCGACGAACTCGGAGGCCGCCATTGAAAAGAAGGGCACCCCAGCCTCGCCGGCAATCGCTCTCGCCAGCAGGGTTTTGCCGGTGCCAGGAGGGCCCACCAGCAGCACCCCCTTGGGAATCTTGGCGCCAACGGCGGTGAAGCGCTCCGGCGTCTTCAGGAAGGTGACTACCTCCTGCAACTCCACCTTGGCCTCCTTGATACCCGCCACGTCCTCAAAGCGAACGGGAATGGTTCCCTCAGCCTGCAACTTCGGTTGACTGCGGCCGAATCCCAGGGCCTTGTTGGCGACCTGGCCCGAACGGCGCACGATGAGGGTCAAACCGACCAGCAGCAGCAGCAGCAGCAGGCCATTGCTGACCAGGCTGGCCGTGGCATCTTCACCGCGCTCATCGCGCACGGTCAGGGGAACCCGAGCCTGTTCGGCGGTCCGCAACAGCAATTGGTTGTCGCTGAACACGGACACCTGGACCCGTTGACCGTTCTTAAGCACAACGCTCACCAGCCGCTGCCGTGGCGCCAGCTCCAACGACTGCACCCGTCCGTTGCTGAGATCCTGCAGCAACTGGCTGTAGGAGGGCGAGGCGCCACCGAAGCCGCCGAGGGTGAACGACCCACTCGCTCCAGGCGTGGAGGCCTGGCTGGGAGCGGCAGGGGTGGCCAGGGCGGGATTGGGGCTGCTGGTCACGAGCATGTATGGCAGAGGGCAACTGTAGCGATTTGACGAAAGGTCAGGTGGCAGCGGAAGATCTTGGTTTGGATTCTGAGCGTTAGAAATGGCTGTACCCAAGAAGAAAACCTCCAAGGGCAAGCGCAATCAGCGTCACGCCCATTGGAAAGCCAAGGCTGGCGTTGCCGCCCAGAAGGCCATGTCGATCGGTAAGGCTGTCCTCAGCGGACGCGCCCAGGGCTTCGTCTACCCGATCAGCGAGGAGGAATCGGACAGCGAGTCCTGAGCCCGGCAGTGGCGGTGCTGGATAGCGACGCAGCGACGGCGTCCATCCAGCACCGCCAGTCCCTGCAAAACCAAGCCTGGCTTGGTTGGAGCGGTTGGTACCTCTCCCAGGGGCCCATGGTTATGCGGCTCCGCTCCGATTGGCCAAATTGGTTGCGGCCGGTCTAATGCGGTAATGGCCTGGAAAGTCAAAGCTTGCCCGGCTGGGGCTCCTGAGGCGTCTGCCACTGGCCCTTCCATCTCGCCAGAGTCCCGGCTCAGGCCGCTCCAGTCCAGCTGGGCGTCCCCTGTTCTGGTGGCGTCCAAGCTCCCCATCCAGCTCGCTACCAGGGGATCCTGATACAGAAGCGGCGGTAGGGAGCAGAGGCTGGATCGCACCAGCTGCTCCAGTTCAGCGGCCGGCAACCAGCCACCACCGCGATGCCGCTGGCGTGCTTCGGCCTGAAAACGCCAGCGCCGCGGCAGCGTCCAGCTCAGGGGCCGGAGTACCCACAAGCCATCACAGGCTTGCCAGAGGGGCCCATAGGCCGCAAGTTGCCGGTCCCAGGTTTCCAGCCAATCCAGCTCCGGCGGCTTCAGAGCCGGAGCGCCGTCGGGGCCGGGACGACTCAGATCCGAGGCGCCGATGGCCATAGCCAGACCCTCCTCACCCAGGGCCTGGCACCCCAGCAGCCAACCCTCCAGCACCAGGGCATCGCAGGCCCCCTGGCGCCAGCCGCTGCGGTCCCCCTGACCCTGGACCAGGGTCTTGTCAAAGCGGGGCAGGCGCAGGACGCCGCTCTGACGCCAACTGGCCAGGCCTGCGAGCAACAGATCCAGGTCGTGGCTGCCTGGAGGCACCCGCGAGACGCCGAAGGGATTGCCGGCCAGCAGCCGTTGCCGCTCGGGCCAGGGCAGATAGAGATCATCGATCGAGGCCACCATCAAGCGCAGCTCAAAAGCCGGAGCCAGGGCCTCGAGCACCCGTCCCAGGCTGCTCTTGCCAACCCCCACCGGACCATTGAGGGCCAGCAACGGCAAGCGAACATCATCACGGCGTTGGGCAGCCAGTTGCCGCAGCATCGGCAAAGCGAAGCCGTCCAGCAGCCGGCGATCAAGCGCCGGCAACCCCGCTGCCTGCAGCAGGCTGAGGGCCTGCTCAGGTTCCAAGTTTGAAGGCCTCGAACACCATGGCGTAGGTGGCACCGATCCTGAGGTTGTCGACCATCACCCAGGCCAGGGGAGTCGGGCCGCTCACCAGGCGGGTACGCAGCCGAACCGCCAACTCAAACACCAACACCACGGCCAGCACCACCACCGGTCGACTGTCTCGGAAGCGCACCAGCGGCAAGGCCGTGACGTTCTGAGCGAGATAGAAGCCGATCAGCAGCGAGAGGAGCGACAGACTTCCCGCCCGCCAGCTGTGGCGCAGCTGCCGGAGCAGGGATCCAGCCAGGTGACTCTGCACGGCCTGGAGTCGGGTTTGTTGCGGCTTCGGCTCCGCCATCACGCTTCGCTGGCGCCTGCAGCCGGCGCAGCCATCAGCAGGCGCTGCAGGTAAGAGGGTGTCACCATGCCGCCAGGGCAAACCGGCCCCCGCCGGACGGCCACGGGTTGAGCCGTATCACCCAGACCATCGAGCAGCGCTCGCGCCCCCTCAAACTGTTGCGCCGGCTCGGTTGCTGAAATCTGGCTGAGCGTCACCAGTGTGCTGAGCCCGGCGGCGGAAGCGGCTCGCAGGCCCTGGGCGGAATCCTCCAACACCACGATCTGGCTGGGGTCCACCCGGGCCTGCTGGATTGCCAACCGGTAGGCCTCGGGGTGGGGTTTCTTGCGGGCCACATCCTCGCCGCAGACCCAGAAGCCGAAGGCCCGCTGCAGATCCCCGAGACAGGCCTCCATGAGAGCGGTAACGGCGGTGCGGCCACTGGTGGTGACAATCGCCTGGGGAATGCCCGCCTCGGCGAGTTCCGCAATCAGGCGGGCCACGCCGGTACGCAGGGCAAGGCCGCCGCTCTTCACCAGCTCGCGATAGTGGACCTGCTTGCGAGCCTGCAGCTGATCCAGGCGGGATCCCTCCGGCACGGCGCACTCCACCTCGCTCAGAAAGGCCGCCAGCCGCTCGCGGCCACCAGCAACCCGCAGCAGCTGGCGATAGGTGGGGGGATCCCATTGCCAGGCCAAACCGGCTTCGGCCAGGGCCCGATTGAAGGCCAGGCGATGGCCAGTCATTTCGGTCTCAGCCAGGGTGCCATCCACATCCCAGAACACGGCCTTCAGACGCTGCACCATGGCTGCCAGCCGCAGGAGTTAAGCCACGGCATGACGCTGCCGGGGAAGGCTTAAGGATGCCGCAGCCGCCGCCGGGCCGCACAATGAACTCGTCTTGCTCTCTGCCGTTGCTCCCCGCCCACGACGAGCAACGCTGGCTGCTGCCCTCCTCCCTTCCGGCTGTAGCCGGCGACGCAGCGCCCACGGCTGGAGAGCGTCCACTCCCCCCTGAGCTGCTGGCCGTGCTGTGGCGTCGGGGACACCGCGATGCGCTGGCGATCATGGCGCTGCTGAGCCCGCCCGCAGCACCGGATCCGCGCCAGCACTTCCCCGACCTGGTGCGGGCGGAGCAGCGTCTGGTTCAGGCCTGTCGCCAGGGCGAAACCGTGGCGATCTGCGGCGACTACGACGCCGATGGCATGACCAGCACGGCCCTGCTGGCCGGCGTGCTGCAACGCCTGGGGGCCGTGGCCCTGCCGGCGATTCCGAGTCGGATGGCCGAGGGTTACGGCCTCAACGTGGCGATGGTGGAACGGCTGGACAAGGCGGGGGTGCGGCTGCTGATCACGGTCGACAACGGCGTTGCCGCCAGGGAGGCGCTGGATCGGGCCGAGGAGCTCGGCCTGGAGGTGATCCTCACTGATCACCACACCCTGCCGGCGGCGTTGCCGCCCCACCTGGCGCTGCTCCACCCCGCCGTCACCCCGGAGGGCTCCCCCTTCCGCGGTCTGGCCGGCGTCGGGCTGGCCCATGTGCTCGCTTCCGGGCTCTGCCGACGTCTACAGCGCCAGGACGGGCTGGCGATCGCCCTCGATCTGTTCTGCATCGGCACCATCGCCGACATGGCTCCCCTGGTGGGGGTGAACCGGCGCTGGCTGATGGACGGCCTGCCCCGCCTGGGCAGCAGCACCCTGCCGGGGTTGAAGGCCCTGCAACAGATCGCCGGCATCGAGCAACGGCCGCTGGATGCGGAAACGGTCGGGTTCCAGCTCGCACCTCGGATCAATGCCGTGGGCCGCATCGGCGATCCCCTGCTGGTGGTGGAGCTGCTCACCACCGAGGACCAGGACCAGGCCCTGGACCTGGCCCGCAGTTGCGAAACCATGAACCGGCAGCGGCGCGAGCTCTGCGATGCCATTGAGGCGGAGGCTCTGGCTCTGCTCGAGGCGGATGGGCCCCATCGGCCCACGTTTCTGTTGCTGGCCCAGAGCCATTGGCATCACGGCGTGATCGGCATCGTGGCCTCGCGTTTGGTGGACCGTTTCGGTTTGCCGGCGGCCCTGCTCGCTGGGGAGGGCAACGGCCGGCTGCGGGCCTCGGTGCGAGCTCCCCGGGGTTTTGCCGTGGATCAGGCTCTGATCGCCTGCAGCGATTTGCTGATACGCCATGGCGGCCATCCGGCCGCCGGTGGCTTCACCGTCGAGGCCGATCAGGTCAGCGGCCTGCATGAACGGCTGGAAGCCCTGGCCCAGCAATGGGTCGGCGAGGGTGGTGGTGGACGCACGGTGGAGCCCGAGGCCCTGCTCAGCCTCGATCGGATCGATCGGGAGTTCTGGCAGCACTTACGCCGGCTTGAGCCCTTCGGCATCGGCCATCCGGCACCGATCTTCTGGAGCTCCGGCTGCACGGTGGTGAGCCAGAAGTTGATGCGGGGCGGCCATCTGCAGCTGGTGCTGGAGCAGCAGGGCAGCCAGCGGCGTGCCGTGGCCTGGCGCTGGCATGGTCCCGACCAGGTGCAGGGTCCGCTGGATGTGGCCTACCGCCTGCGTCTGGATCGCTGGCAGGGGGAGGAGCGGCTGCAACTGGAACTGCTGGGTCTGCGAGCCAGTGGCGGCGACGAAGTCGTGCTGCAGCGGCAGCAACGCACGTACTGGTGCAGCCGGCGCGGGAATGTGCTGGTGATCCGCAATGCCGCTGGCGTGGAACTTGAGGCGCCGGTGGCCCAGGGGCTGCAACCGCTAGGGGCGGCAGCGACCACCAACCAAATCGACCAGGGCGAGGCCCACCACCCCTATGTCCAGGATCTATTCAGGGATGCGGCGATGGCCCTGGGTCTGGCCGTCTGACTCGACGACTGGGATTCGGACCTGAGTCAGCGGGCCGAGAGGCAAGCCATTCGCTAACGGTGCCATCAGCCAGAACTGCCAGAGCGAAAACTCCCCCTAAGCAGGGGAGATATGGGGCTGGGCGCCGCCTGGCTTTGATTCGCCCCAGCGGCGCTGAGAAGCCGAAGACCCAACCCAACCCGACACAGCCAGCGCCGATCACTGGCCCCGAGCCGGGAGCGTTTGGTGTTGGTGCAGCCGATCTCAGAGGGCGCCGCGCCGATAGAACAAAATGAAGATCACAGCCGGTCCAGCCAGGGTGATCAGGGCGAGGGCTCCGAAGTTGGCGATGAGATGGAAATCAATGCCCATAACGGTCGACTCGTGCGATTGGCGCTCGGTGCGAACCCTAAGGTCCCGCCCCCTTGCGGCAGGGCCGGCGCCCCTCCTCTGTGACGGCTTGTCACAGCGCCGCCGACAAGCACGACGAGCGCCATGGCTGAATGGACGCCAGCCCCCCAACTCCGAGATGGCGGCATGAAGGCTCAGGCGCAATGGCAATGCATCCGTGGCTGTGGCGCCTGCTGCCGCCTCGATCCGGCCCTGCGGGGTGAGGCCCTCGAAGCCCTGGATCTGCAGCAGCAGCAGACCTACCTGGCGATGGTGGGACCCGATGGCTGGTGCCTGCACTTCGACACCGGCTCTCGCCGTTGCCGGATCTACGACCAGCGGCCGGACTTCTGTCGGGTGGAGAATCTGGTGGGGCTGTTTGCCGCAGGCCATGGCGCCAACCACGAAAGCGCGATCGATGCGGTCAACACCCTCGAATCTCCGGTCGCCGATGACAGTCATCGAAACGACAACGCCTGCGACCAGGTGACGCCCCGGCCCCTGGGTCGGGGCGATCTTGACGACCTGGCGATTGCCTGCTGCCGCCAACAGATTCGCAGTGAGTGGGGAGGCCGTGGCAAGGTGATGCGGCGTTTCAATAACGCCATTCGCCACACCATCCGCCACAAACGATGAGTGAGCTGCCCGATCCGGTGAGCCAGCCCTCCCTGGGAGAGCCAGCCGGCGACCCAGGGGCGCAGAGCCAAGCCAACTCCGCTGCCGATTCAGCGGGCAGCTGGGGAGCTGTGTTCCTGTCCACCGCCACCACGGTCTTTCTGGCCGAGCTGGGGGACAAAACCCAGCTGGCAGCGCTGCTGCTGTCGGCCGAATCCGGTAGGCCCGGCGTTGTTTTTGTCGGAGCTTCCCTGGCCCTGATCTGCTCCAGCCTGGTTGGCGTGCTGCTGGGCCGCTGGCTCTCGCGGGTGATGGCGCCGGAACAGCTGGAGAGGGCCGCCGGACTGTTGATGGTGGCTCTCGGCCTCTGGCTTGGCCGCCAGGCCGTGCTCCAGTTCACCCCCCTGCACCTGGCCCTCAGCTGAGACCCCAGCCACCATGCTTGCTCTTCTGGCCTCCACCTTCGTCACCGTGTTCCTGGCTGAACTCGGGGACAAGACCCAGCTGGCCATTGTAAGCATCAGTGGCACCTCCAACCGACCCGGCGCAGTCTTTGCCGGCAGCTCCTTTGCCCTGGTGTTAGCCAGCCTGGTGGGGGCTGCGGCCGGCGGCTCGCTCTCGACCCTGGTTCCCACCAACAGCCTCCAATTGGCGGCAGCGGCTGGCTTCCTGATCATCGGCACCCGGCTGATCCTGCGCTCCAACAAGACCGCCGAAGCAGGCGGCGGCGAAGGGGAATCAGCGGCAGCTCCCTTGACAGCAGACAGTGATGACAACGGGGAACCCACCGCTCCCTAAAGTCCCGTTAACTCCGGTCGATGGGCGGCTTCCAGCTTCATCGCCCCCAGCCTGCTCACCGCCCCAACCGGCCCCTGCCCGAACAGCCCGCGCTGAACACGGTTTCCAGCTTCGCCCCACCCGGCTGCAACACCGGATCCAAGCCCATACCCAGCACCCCGATGCCGATGAAGTTCACGGTCGCCGACCTGCTCGACCAGCTTTCCCCAGACGAATGCCTGCAGATCAGCAAGCTGGAGAAAGCCCTCGGCCTATCCACCAAAACCGATAAGGACCAGCTGCGGATCGGTCTCGATGCGATGGTGCGGCTCGATCTGGTCAGCGAGAAGGACACCGGCCTGCTGCGCCACGACAACCCGGACCTGATTCCAGCCAGGCTGCGTTGTTCCAGCAAGGGCTTCTGCTTCGCCCTGCGGGACGATGGCGGCGAGGACATCTACATCCGCGATCACCAGCTCAACCACGCCTGGAATGGTGACCGGGTGCTGGTGCGCATCACCCGCGAAGGCGGGCGCCGACGCTCGCCGGAAGGCGGCGTGCAGTGCATCCTGCAACGCAAAACCTCCAGCCTGCTGGCCCAGGTGGAGCAACAGGAGGAGCGCCTGCTGGCCATCCCTCTCGACGACCGGTTGCTGACCATCGTCGAACTGCCGGCCGCGGATGCGGTGCACCTCGATGGGGCGCAGGAGTCGGTGGTGGAAGTACAGATCGACCAGTTTCCCGTCGGCCAGTTCGGCCCCCTGGGCCACGTGGCCCGCCAATTGCCGGTGCGCGGTGGCGAAGCGGCCGATCTCGACCTGCTGCTGACCAAACATCTGCTGCACGACCGATCCCCGGCCCCGAAAACCACGCTCAAGACACCCCAGGACAAGGGGCGTACAGACCTCACAGCCCAGCTGACCCTGCTGCTGGAGTGCTGGTCTGGGGAGGCGGCCCCGATCCTGCCGGCTCTGTCGCTCGAAGCACTGGAGGAGGGGCGTTGGCGCCTCTGGGTCCATAGCCCCAGCGTCGCTGAACGCTTCAGTAATGGCGGCGCCCTGGACAGCTGGATGCGCGATCAGAGTGATGCCATCGCCACCGGACGTGGCTGGCTGCCCCTGCTGAGCGCACCCCTGGCCAAATCTGCGAGCTTCGAGGTGGGCAAGGCCCAGGATGCCCTCTCCGTCGCTCTGGACCTCGATGCCGAGGGCAGCCTGGAGCACTACCGCTTCTGCCTGAGCCGGATCCGCCCGGCCGCCAGGGTGCCGCAAGCCGCTTTCGAGGCCCTGGCTGAGCGCAAGCCCAAGGCCCGGACCGTGCCGGCAGCGCTCAAGGCCCTCAAGGATCACCTGCCGCTGCTGGAGCACCTGGTGACCCTGGCTGGTCTGCTGCGGCAGCGGCGACTTGCCGCCGGTTCCATCGACCTGAATCTGCCGATACCACCGCTGGAGCAGCTCGGCGATCTGCAGGTCCCCCCCCCGACGCCCCCCGCCAGGGCTGGTTGGTGGAACGGCCGGCGGCGGACGCCGCAGCGGTGCTGCGGGAAGCCGTGCTAGTGGCCCATCGGGCCCTGGGACATCACCTGGCAGCGCTGCGGCTGCCGGCCCTCTACGCCGTCAATCCCGCCGCTGATGCGGCTGAGATCAATGAGGTGGCCAAGGCTGCGCTCGCCCTGGAGATTCCCATGGAGCTCTCGGTGGACGGCAATGCCAGCGCCGCCGAACTGGCGGCCGCCTTTGCGGCCACCGATCGCCAACGGGCCCTGCAACAACAACTGCGCGACAGCCTCAAACCAGCTGTCTATGCCAACGAGGCCGGCCCCCATGCCCTGGCGGGTGAGAGCGAGGCCTTTGCCCCCTGGACCTGCCCCGCGCTCCACTACGCCGACCTCTGGAACCAGCAGCTGCTGGTCACCTTGCTGAGTGAAGGCAAGGACCGTCCCACCGTGCGTCACAAAACCAGTGCCGACATCGCCAGTGACAGCTGTCACGGCATGATCGATTGGTCGCTCCTGGCTCCCAGCCAGCTGGCACCGTACGAGCAGGCTCTCCAGCACGGCCTTGCCCAGCGGCTGAACAGCCGTCAGGGGTTGCTGCAGGAGTTTCAGGACGATCTGCTGGCCATGGCCCAGGCCCGCCATACCGAACCGCTGGTGGGCCAGGTGCTCACCGGGGTGATCAGCGGCGTGCAGAGCTACGGCTTCTTCGTGGAGGTGCCTCCCTCCAACGTGGAGGGGCTGGTGCACGTGAGCTCGCTCAAGGACGACTGGTACGAGTACCGATCGCGCCAGAACCGCCTGGTGGGCAGGAAGTTCCGACGCACCTTCATGGTCGGGGACAGCGTGGAGGTGGAAATCCAGAAGGTGGATGCCCTGCGCCATCAGATCGATCTGGCCGTGGTGCTGCCGGAGCCCAGCGACGCAGACGCCATGGAGGCGGATTCCGAAGCGGATTCCGAGTCCGATCGGGAGTCCGATCTCGAGGCGGACTGAGTGCCCTGATGCGCGATTCCGATCCCGTAGTCCTGGCAGTGTCCGGGGCCTCAGCCCAACCCCTGGCCCAGCGGGCGCTGCAATTGTTGCTGGAGGCCAATCACCGGGTTGACATGGTCACCAGTCGGGGGGCCATCGGTGTCTGGCAGGCCGAGCTGGGCCTGCGGGTGCCCTCGGAACCCGAGGCCCAGGAGGCCTTCTGGCGGCAACGCTGCGGCTGCGACGGCGGTGTGCTGCGCTGCCATCGCTGGAATGACCAGGCCGCCGCCATCGCCAGTGGCAGCTATGCCACTCAGGGGATGGTGATTCTGCCGGCGAGCATGGGGACGGTCGGTCGCATTGCCTCGGGGGTGGCCCTTGACCTGATCGAACGGGCTGCGGATGTGCACCTCAAGGAGCGCCGGCCCCTGGTGATCGCCCCCCGCGAACTGCCCTGGAACCTGGTGCATCTGCGCAACCTCACCACCCTGGCCGAAGCTGGGGCCCGCATTGCGCCGCCGGTGCCAGCCTGGTATCACCAACCGCGCAGCATCGATGAGATGGTGGATTTTCTGGTGATCCGGGTGTTCGACAGCCTCGGCCTCGAACTCGGCCAGCTCAACCGTTGGCAGGGTCCCCTCCAGCGGCCATCCTCACCCTGAGCCTCTCCGCCCCCTTCCCCGTCCTGGCGCTGCTCCGACGCCTACTGCTGCTCCCCCTGCTGGCACCCCTGATGGCGGTGCTGATTCTGGCGGCCCTCAACCCGCGGCCAAGCCTGTCGTTGCGACTGCTGATCTGGCGCTCACCACCGTTGCCGATCGGGCTCTGGATCGGTGCCGGCGCCGGCGGTGGGGCGCTCCTCAGCGCTGCGGCCACGGCACTGGCCCTGGTGCAAAGCGGAACACGCCAGCGGCCCAGTGGTCGACGCCGACAGGGCCTGGCCGCTGAACACCCGGAGCCCTGGGATGGGCAACCCCGCCGTTCCGGCGGGCCCAGCTGGTTCACTCGCGCCTCGCCGGGCTTCGCCCCAACGCCTCAGGATTCGGCTGGCCCGCAGCAAGCGGCGACAGGCCAGGGGTTGGGATCCCGGGGTGGCGCCGGGCCCCAGCGCGCCCCGGGCCAGCCGGCCCCGACCGTGGCCGTGCCCTTCCGGGTGCTGCATCGTCCCAGCGGCGCCAAGCCGCCAAGCCGCCAGGCGCCCCCCCAGCCCGTCGCTGCAGACAACCGGGAGGCCCAGCCCCAGCCCCAGGTTGCGCCAATGACGGTCGGGGATGACTGGGAGCAGAACGACGGAGACGACTGGTGAGAGCGGATCAGGGCGTGGAAGCGGATCGGGGATCTGAAGTCCCTAAAGTTCAGCCAGCATCTGCGCCTGAGCCCCACCGGTGACCGATTCCGCCCGTCCCGCCCCTGAGCCCGCCCAGGCCGCCGCCGCCCCTGCGGCCGCTGTCAAAGCCAAGCCTCCGGCCCTGGAGGATCGCCCCTTTGAGGAGTTTGTGCCCCAGCTGCTGCTGCCGGCTTTGAGCCGCGAAGTTGAGGCCTACGGCGGCCCGGCACCGGTCCTGAGCTTTGAGCAGGGCCCGATGCCGGTGGTGGGCAGCCCCTGTTGGATGGTTCTGGGTGCCCTGCCGGGCGAACGCCGCTTCTGGCTCTGCTTCACCGCCGCCGACATCAGCGCCGCCAAAACCCTGGCCGTGAGCGAAGGGGGAGGAACACCCAGCCTGCTGGAATCCTTCCTGATCGACGAAAGAAAAATCACCCTGGCCCTGATCGTCTCGCGCCTGGTGCAACGGCTCAATGGTCAGAAATGGCTGGGGCCGAACTGAGCAGCGCCGGGCAGCGGACCCAGGCCGTCACAACCTGACCGAACAGGGTCCGGTCCCCCCTACGATGACACCACCTACCGTCAGAAACACCGCGCGATGGTTCCTCCCGCCGCCACAGCCAGCCCCACCAGCAACCAGGAGCTTTCCCGGCTGGGTACGCCGGAAGCGCCGGCGGTGAAAGATCCTGTTAAGGACACCATTCTCACGCCACGCTTCTACACCACAGATTTCGAGGCCATGGCGGCCATGGATCTGCGCCCCAATGAGGAGGAACTGGAAGCCATTTGCGAGGAGTTTCGCAAGGATTACAACCGGCATCACTTCGTGCGCAACGAAGCCTTTGATGGCGCCGCCGACAAGCTTGATCCCGAAACCCGCAGGGTTTTCATCGAGTTTCTGGAGCAGAGCTGCACCTCCGAGTTTTCTGGATTCCTTTTGTACAAGGAACTCAGCCGCCGCATCAAGCACAAGAATCCACTGTTGGCCGAGTGCTTTGCCCACATGGCCCGTGACGAGGCCCGCCATGCCGGCTTCCTCAACAAATCGATGGGAGACTTTGGCCTGCAGCTCGATCTGGGCTTTCTGACAGCCAATAAGGCCTACACCTTCTTCAAACCGAAGTTCATTTTTTACGCAACCTATCTGTCCGAAAAGATTGGATATTGGCGCTATATTGCTATATTCCGCCATCTTGAGAAGCATCCCGAGAGCAAGATCTACCCAATCTTCAATCTGTTTGAAAACTGGTGCCAGGACGAGAATCGCCATGGTGACTTCTTCGATGCTCTGATGAAAGCCCAACCCGACACGGTGCGTGGCTTCACGGCTCGGCTGTGGTGTCGCTTCTTTTTGCTGGCGGTGTTTGCCACCATGTACGTCCGCGACGTGGCGCGCAAAGAGTTCTATGAGGCCCTCGGCCTCGAGGCTCGCGACTATGACAAATATGTGATCGCCAAAACCAACGAAACCTCAGCCCGCGTTTTCCCAGTCGTTCTTGATGTAGAAAATCCTAAATTCTGGCAGCGCCTGGAGCGCCTGGTGAGCAACAACGCCGCCCTCAGTGCGGTTGATGCCTCCAATGGCCCAGCTCCACTGCGCACCCTGCGCAAGCTGCCCTGGTGGATGGCCAACGGCCTTGAGATGGCGAAGCTGTTTCTGATGGCCCCGATCCGCAGCGAACAGTTCCAACCGGCCATTCGCTGATTGCTTATTCGGGATTGCCGATCCCGCTCCAACCCACACCTTCATCGTTCCCAGCCATCGCTCCCTTGACCCAGGCCCTCCTCGCCACAGCCGTGCCCGTCGCTTTTGATCTGCACGAGCACAGCTGGCATGGCCGGCTGGAATCCCTGCTCGGCCAGGGCCAGGCCGCCGGGGCCGATCTGGTGGAGGTGTTCATTGAACGCACCGACAATCTCGGGGTGCTGGCCGAGCAAGACACGATCACAAATGTCAGCCCCGCCTTCGGCATGGGAGCTGGCATCCGGGTGTTTTTGGGACAGCGCGATGGTTTCGTTTCCACCAACGACCTCAGTGACGCCGGCCTGTTGGCGGCTCTGGATCAGGCGCTGGCCATGCTGGGGCTGCAGCGCTCCGTCCCGCGCCTGAGTCATTTCGACGGTCTGCCCGCCCTGCGCGATTTCGCTGGCGAGAAACGCGATTGGCTGCAGCAAAGCCCCTCCCTGGCCGAGACCACAGCAGCGCTGCTCAGGGGCACCGACCAACTGAATCGCCATGGCCAGCATCTTCAGTCCCGTCGCGGCAGCTATGCCCGCAACTGGCAGGCGGTGCTGGTGGCAGCCAGCGACGGCACCTTTGCCCATGACATCCGCCTGCACCAGACCCTGGGCCTGAATCTGCTGGCCGCCGATGGCGACCATCGCGCCAGTGTCGGTCGCCGCTACGGCACCACCGACCGCCCCGATGATCTGCGGCAGTGGGATGCGGAAGCCGCAGCCCTTGATCTCTGCCAGAGCGCCGGCCGCATGCTCTATGCCGACTATGTCGAAGCTGGCCAATTTCCCGTTGTGCTGGCCAACCGTTTCGGTGGCGTGATTTTCCACGAAGCCTGCGGCCATCTGCTCGAAACCACCCAGCTGGAGCGGGGCACTACCCCCTTTGCCGATCAGGTGGAGCAGCCGATCGCCCATGGGGCCGTCACCGCCATCGACGAGGGACTCACGGCTGGAGCCTTCGGATCGATCGCCATGGACGATGAAGGTATGGCTTCCCAGCGCACGGTGCTGATTGAAAACGGCGTGCTCAAACGTTTTCTCAGCGACCGGGCCGGCGAAGTGCGCACCGGCCATCCCCGCACCGGTAGCGGCCGCCGCCAGAGCCATGCCTTCGCCGCCGCCAGTCGGATGCGTAACACCTACATCGCCGCCGGGCCCCATAGTCCGGAGGAGCTGATTGCCTCAATCGACCATGGCCTCTACTGCAAAGCGATGGGGGGCGGCAGTGTTGGCCCCACCGGCCAGTTCAACTTCGCCGTAGAGGAGGGCTATCGCATCGAGAATGGCCAACTCTCCAGCCCAGTCAAGGGAGCAACCTTGATCGGTGAAGCCAAGGAGGTGATGCCCCGCATCTCCATGTGCGCCGACGACCTCGAACTGGCGGCGGGCTTCTGTGGCTCCGTGAGCGGCAGTGTCTTCGTCACGGTGGGCCAACCCCACATCAAAGTGGATTCGATCACCGTGGGGGGACGCTGAGATGGAAGCACCTCTGAATGCAGCAGTCGATACGGGTCTGGATGCAGGCGCTATGCGCACACGGCTGGAAACACTGGCAGCGGAGGCCGGAATCCGGCAATGGGATCTGGGAGCCGCCTGCAGTACGGACACATCGGTGCAGGTGGACCGTGGTGAAGCCAAGCAACTCAAGGGCGCCCAGCGCCGTTCGATCACGGTACGGGCCTGGAATGATGCGGGTTTGGTGGGGATCACCAGCACCTCAGATCTCTCGGACACGGGTTTGGCTCGGGCCCTGATCGGCGCCCATGAGGCGAGTGCTTTCGGCAATGCCGCTGACACGCCCGCTTTCTCCCCGTTGGCCACGGCACCGCTGCCCTCCCTGGATCAGCCGCTGCGCGAGCAGCGCAGCATCTTGGAGCTGCTCGACACGTTGAAAGAGGCGGAGCGGGATCTGATCGGTCGCCATGGCGCCATCGGCACCGTTCCTTACAACGGCTTGGCTCAGCGCAGCAGTGAACGCATCTATCTGAACAGCGATGGTGCCTGTCGCCAGCAACAACTCACCACCGCGAGCCTCTACCTCTACGCCAGAGCCGAGGAAACCGGCCGCAAGCCGCGCAGCGGCGGCGCTGTTCGGGTGGCCTACGGCGCTGCCGATCTCGATGTCGCTGGCTGCATCAACGAAGCAGCCGAACGCACCATCGCCCACCTCGACTACGCGCCGATCAGCACTGGCCACTACACCTGTGTGTTCAGCCCGGAGGCGTTTCTGGATCTGATCGGTGCTTTCAGCAGCCTGTTCAACGCCCGCGCCATCCTCGATGGCATCAGCCTCAGCCATAAGGATTCGATCGGCGAGCACCTGGCCGTACCCTTCCTCTCCATCCACGACAACGGCCTCCATCCGGCCAACATCGGCGCCCTGTCCTTTGATGGCGAGGGCACCCCCACTTCGCGGCTGGCCTTGGTGGAGGGTGGCATCCTGCGCAATTTCCTTCACTCCGAGGCCACCGCTCGCGCCTTTGGCGCCCAGCCCACGGGTCATGCCGGCCTGGGCGCCAAGGTGTCGGTTGGCCCGGACTGGTTTGAAATCGGACCCACTCCCGGGGTGAACAGCGGTGAGCAAGGCCTGGATCGTTTTGCCAGCAGCGGCCACAGCGCCGCAGGTGAGCGGGGGCTGGTGGTGATCGAATCGCTTTCCGCTCTGCATGCCGGCGTCAAGGCGTCCCAGGGATCCTTCTCCCTGCCCTTTGATGGCTGGTTGCTGCGCCACGGTGAACAGCGATCAATTGAGTCGGCCACCGTGGCCGGCGATATTCGCCAGTTGCTGCAGGGAATCGTCGGCTTTGAAGGTAAGGCGAAGATCACCCCGGATGGCCTCTGTCCCTGGGTATGGGTGGACCACCTTTCGATCACCGGCGAGGCCTGAAACCAAAGGGAGGCAAGCCATGAAAATCCTGTTCTGGGGGACACCGGCCTACGCCGTTGCCAGCCTGGATGCCCTGGTAGCAGCCGGTCATGAACTGGTGGGAGTGGTGAGCCAACCCGATCGACGCCGGGGTCGGGGGGCGGCACTGGTGCCTTCAGCGGTGAAAGCGCGGGGCCTGGAGCTGGGGCTGCCGGTGTTCACACCGCAGCGCATTCGCCGCGATCCAGCGATGCAGACCCAGTTGGGCACTCTGGGGGCGGATGCCTACGTTGTGGTCGCTTTCGGCCAGATCCTGCCACCCGAAGTGCTGGCCCAGCCACCGCTGGGCTGCTGGAATGGCCATGGCTCCCTGTTGCCCCGCTGGCGCGGGGCAGCGCCGATCCAGTGGGCCCTTCTCGAGGGCGATCTACACACGGGTGTCGGCATCATGGCGATGGAGGCGGGGCTCGACACCGGTCCGGTGTTGCTCCAGCGACCGGTGTTGATCGGGCTGCTGGACAATGCCGAACTCCTCGCCCATCGACTCGCCCAGCTCACCGGCACACTGCTCGTGGAGGCCCTGCCCCGCATCGAGGCGGCCGGAGCTGGCCCCCAGCAGCAGCGGCTGAAGCAGCTGAACCTGTTACCGCAGAGCCAGGAGGGGGTGACCTATGCCCGCCTGCTCACCCGCGACGACCTGCGGATCGACTGGCAGCAGAGCGCGCTGACGATCCATCGCCAGGTCATGGGCCTGTATCCCGGAGCCTGGACCACCTGGCGACACAAGCGCCTGCAGCTGCTGGCCACCGAACCCCTGGTGAAGCGCCTTGCCGAGCAACTCAGCCCTGAAGGGGCGGAGGCGGCAGCCCGCTGGGGCCCAGACGAGGCGCAGGACACACCCCCAGGAGAGGAGATGTCTGCCACTGCTGCCGGCAAATCCGCAGGAGGCCGGGTGCTGGAGGTGATCCCAGGGGTGGGTCTGGTGGTGGCCACTGGCGGCTGCCCGCTGCTGATTCGAACCGCCAAGCTCGAAGGCCGCACCGCCACAGCTGGATCCACCTTGATCCAGCAATGCGGCGCCAGCTGCGGCGATCAACTGGGCGAGCAAGAGCCAACGGAAGCAGCAACCTGAGCTGCAGCCACAGCCACTAACGCAGCCACGGTCCCAGCTTCAGCAGGATTTCAGCAACCTTGGAAGAGAGGCAAAACCATCACAGCAAATCTGATCAGCGCACCGTCAGTCGCGAATAAGGCCCCGAACGTTGGGTTGAATGACTGACGATGTAGAAGTGAAAAATGGTCGAGGCAGGTTACCTGAGCAGTCCCATCGATCACCAAAGAACGACCGATCAAGCGCAATTCAGCAGGAAAGATAAAGAGTGCAGGCCCAGCTGACTACTTCAGAATTGTTCTGCTTAAGGTCAAAAATGAAGACTTGTATTGTTAGGGTCCCATAACAGTCGAGAGGTCTTCGGGTGCCATTAGACAGAACCAGAAGCACGGCTTGGAGTTCTGATGGGAAATGAACTGTCGTTTGTGAATGCCACAGGATCTGGTTGCCAGATCTTTCGGGAAACAACGGGCCGCTATGTCGTCAGCCATGAGCAGCAACCCAGGCAACAGGTGAAGGTGGCCACCTTGGCCGGAGCCTATGCGGCCTGCCGCAGCTGGGAGCAGGGGCGTTGGGCTGCCAATTGAACGACATAACACCTAGTGCACCCCAATCAGGCGGGGATGCCGTCCGAAGGGAAGCGCCTAGCAGTTGAGGCTCAAGCAATCTCGATGAGCCACCAAGGATAAAATTTTGTTATTTCATTCAGGTTGCTCAACTTCAACAAACAGCATGGGGCAATCCCTCTATAATAGATACGATTTAGTGAAGACTTGCCATGATCACGGCTTGGGCTCTGAGGCTGGCAGCATTGCTGGTTGGTGCTTTTTTCCTCGGCTTCGGAATTGCCAATGCGCGCTCCTCTGCCGCCATTATTGAATCGCTGAAACAGCGAAACATAATGGCTCCTCAAGCATTGTTTTGGCTTGGTGTGAGTACTCAGTCGCTTGCTGGAGCGATGATGATGGCCGGAGTTCAGTCTGCCTTGATGGCGGGGGGACTGATCGTGTTCACCCTGATTGCTCCCTTGGTGTTCCATAACTTTTGGACCATGGAAGGGGAAGCCAGGTTCCTTAATCGCATTATATTCATCTGTGATTACACCTGTGTCCTGGCGGCTCTTGTCTTAATTGCTGCCTCAGACAAGCAAGCCTGGGCAACTCTTTCCGACTATTGGTGGCAAAGCTGAATACGACTACTAGCGGCCCGGGTCCTCCCCTTTGCCAGTAAAATGAAGATTAGACTGATGGTCAGATCTTATTGATCAAGGGGCCCCAGCCTTCAGCCATCAATATCACTGGATTGGTGGAATCAGTCTTGACGACACTTGGGCGAAGTCAGGATGCTGCGCGAGTCTGCCGAGTCGCAGATCTACGAAAGCGTTGGATTCTCTATCCGTGGGTCAGGCCTTGCTTGCGGCCGTTCCAGCAAAGGTGGAGCCTGTTGGGGGCAGCGCTTCACTCCACCCGTAGCCCCGTGCAATGGATAAGCGAGCTGACCTAGGAAGCAGCGGCAACCGTGCCATCGGGCTGGCGACGATGCAGCTCATGCAGGCCTTCGAGCTGGTTGTGAACCGACACCAGCTGATCACGGATGTGGCGGCTGTTATCGATCCGCGAGAGGGCCAACAGCATGGCTTCGATCTGAGCCTTGCAGTCGATCAACACGCGGCACTCTGTGGATCCGGGCTCGTAGGGCATGGAACTGACATCAAGGGCCCCCTTACTGCACCGCAGAATGGCTCTAGAAACAGTGGTGTTTGTAACAGGAAGGATGATCAGCGACTGCGGGATCGGCGCCGCGCGGCTCCGGCTGCCGGTTCCCGTACAGAACTGCGCCCACCACCGCGGGAGCCGCTTCCGGCACCGCCACCATCACGGCGGCGCCCCCTGCCACCACTGAGATCCAGAGGCGGGGCTGAATGCACAGTGGGTTCAAAGCCCGTGATCTCGGCCCGTGGCAAAGGGGACCCCGTGACGCGTTCAATCGCCCGCAGCAACTCGTGCTCCTCGGCCGCCACCAAGGAGATGGCGTGGCCATTCAGGCCGGCCCGGCCGGTACGACCGATGCGATGCACATAGTCCTCAGCCACGTTGGGCAGATCCAGGTTCACCACATGGGGCAATTGATGGATATCGATACCCCTGGCCGCGATGTCTGTAGCTACCAGCACACGCACATTGCCACTTTTGAAGCCCGCAAGCGCCCGGGTGCGTGCGCCCTGACTTTTGTTGCCGTGGATGGCAGCGGCGGAAATGCCTTCCTTATCAAGGCGCTCCGCCATGCGGTTGGCGCCGTGCTTGGTGCGTGAAAACACCAACACTTGCTGCCAGTCGTTATGGCGGATCAGATGGCAAAGTAAATCAGGCTTGCGAGCCATGTCGCAGGGATGCATCACCTGCTCCACCAAGGGAGTGGCTCGGTTCTCCGGTGTGGCCTGCAACTGCACCGGCTGATGCAGCAGTCCGGTGGCCAAACGGCGGATCTCCGGGGAGAACGTCGCGGAGAACAACAGGTTCTGGCGGCGTTCGGGCAGCAGGGCCAGGATTTTGCGGATGTCGCGAATGAAGCCCATATCCAGCATGCGATCGGCTTCATCCAACACCAGCACTTCCACCTGATCCAGCCGCAGTGCCCGCTGCTGGTGGAGGTCCATCAGCCGGCCAGGGGTGGCCACCAACACATCGGTGCCCCGCCGTAGCCGATCGATCTGGGGATTGGCGCTGACACCACCAAACACGACATCGGAACGCAGGTCGAGATAGCGGCCATAGGCGGTGACACTCTCGGCGACCTGGGCCGCCAGCTCACGGGTGGGAGTGAGCACCAAGGCCCTCACAACGCCGCCCCGGGCAGCGGGACCATGGCGCAGTCGCTCCAGCAGGGGCAGGGTGAAGCCAGCGGTCTTGCCGGTGCCGGTCTGGGCGGCTGCCATCACATCACGCCCCTCAAGCACGGCCGGGATGCACTGCAGCTGAATCGGCGAGGGATGGCGATACCCCTTAGCGGCAACCGCCTTGAGCAGGGGCTCGGACAGTCCGAGGGCGGAAAAATCGACGGCCAGTCCGGCCACGGGAGCCACCACGGCGCCCGTCTCGGAATCAGGGGCTAAGGGCAACGGTTCCGCAGTCCTGGAGGAGGCCGGCGGCGGCGAAGGCTGGCGGCGGCGCGGGCCGGCAGACGAGGAAGACGGTGTGATCGGAACCATGAATCGAATCAATCCAGCCTAGGTGGGCCCCCGCTCCCCCAGGCTGTAGTGCGCGCAGCACGCACACGGACCCTCGGGCAGCACGGCACAGCGCAACAGCGGACTGCGGGCATTGAAGCGACAGGAGGGGTCACCGATCACCCACTGGCCCTGCCAGAGGCGAGCATCGGCGGGTTGCGGTTCGGTTTTCACCTGCAGAGCCACCGCCGCCAGCTCATAGCGCCCCTGGCGCAAGCGATAGCGATGGCGGCGCTGCAGCACCAGATAACTCTCACCCGCGTGGCTGAGCCAGCGACCGGGAAAGGGGACATCAGCGAGGCCAGCCACCTCCAGGCGGCTGATCAGCCGGTCGTCCTCAATCTGGCGCAGCTCAATCTCCACGGTCGTTTCGTCCTAGGGGGCATGGGTTGGTTCAGACGCCATCGCCACCGTTTGGGGGTTGGGGCCCCTCCACCAGTGCGGGAGACTCACGCGCTGAAAATCCCCAGACGAACAGGGCCACCACAACCAGCAACAGGCTCCACTCCGGCACGTTCAGCTCCGGCAGCGCCAGACGGATCAACAGCCGGATACCCACGAAGCCCACCGCCAGATATCCGGCCGTTTCGAGATGGCGGAAGACCTCCAGCCAGCGGATGAACAGCCCGGCGGTGAGTCGCAGGGCGAGGACACCGATCACACCACCAGCCATCACCAGCGGCAGCCGGTCGGTGACGGCGACCGCGGCAGCGACACTGTCGAGGGAGAAGGCCAGATCGGTGAAAGCCAGGGTGGCCACCACCGACAGCAGCGACACCCCGATCAAACTGGAATCCTTGTCCTGGTCTACGTCTTCGGCCTCAGACGCATCCGCTTGGC
The DNA here is from genome assembly GCA_026389335.1 of Cyanobacteriota bacterium. GTDB lineage: Bacteria > Cyanobacteriota > Cyanobacteriia > PCC-6307 > Cyanobiaceae > Cyanobium. The sequence goes on from JAPLIB010000090.1 coordinate 64,938, forward strand.
GAAGGCTGAGCAGATGGTTGCCACACAGCCACAGCAGATAGCCCGAGGCCAGCAATTGCAGGGGCCAGGCGTTGAGCACCCAGCGAGCCGCCACGATCAGCCCCAGCCGCAACACCAACGCCAGCAACAGACCGATATTGAGTGCCTGTCGCTGGCGTTCGGGATCGTGCAGACGGCGCGAAATCGCCGCCAGAGCAATCGCATTGTCCGCGGAGAGGACCGCCTCCAGCGCCACGAGCAAAGGTAGTAGCAGCAGCACCTCGCGCCACTGGTCGGCGTCCTGGATCAGGGTTGTCAGAGATGGAACCAGTTCCGCTTCCATCGCGTTGGAGTCGCTGGGCAGCGAAGAAGGTTGGGCCTCAACATAGGGATCCATCCCAGGCACCAAGTGCGGTCCATGGAGCTGATAGCCCAACTGGTGCATGCCGAATCCGGCCGTCGGGTGGTGGAAGTGCGGGCCTTTGAAGGCAGCCATCTGCTGGGCAGTGCCCTTGGGGAGGCCACGGATGCCGAAGGGGCGGAGGATCGGGCCCGGCAGCGGCTGCTGGCCCGCCTGGCCCAGTCCGCCCTCTCTGAAACCGCAGTTTCTGACGCCGCCTCCTTGGTAGAGCCAGCCGGGGTGCTGAATCCAGGGGAGGGGGACCCAGCTGTTGTGTCTCCTGGAGCCTTGTTCCCAGTGTTGGAAACCGCTGCGGTGCCCCCCCCCAGGGCGATGGGCGCTGAGTCACGGTCCAGACCACAGGCGCTGGCGGAGCCGGTGGCGAAGTCGCCGCCACCACCGCCAGCTCGGATCACGAACCAGCCGGCATTGGCCAGGAGTGGCCGTTCCGCTGGGGCCATCGAGGCCGGCGGCGGCGATCATGCTGCTGGCTCAGCACCGCAAGATGAGGCGAGGCTGGCAGCAGCCGTGGCCCAGGCCGATGGGGGAGCCCGTTCCGGCGAAGCAAACCGTGGCGCGGGCTCGGGGCGGGGGCAGGAGGCAGAGCCGCCCGTGCGGGCCCGACATGCCATCGGTGGCGGTCCAGCCGGGGTAACCAACCAGCCAGGCGGACATCTGCCCGCAGCCGGAGCCGACCATCCGGACGACGCCCTGGCCGTTACGGCCTCCGACCGGCTACCCCTGCCAACCGCAGTTGCGCTCCCCCTGCTGGCTGCCGAGCCGGCATCCAGCCGGCCAGCACTTGACCAGGAGCCGCCTGCGGATCCAGAGGACTGGAGCAGCGACCTGGCAGCCCTGGAGCTGCAGTTGCGACGCTTGGGCTGGAATCGGCAGCAGGAGGCGATCTACCTGCAGCGAGCCTTCGGTCATCCGAACCGCAACCGCCTCACCAACTACAGCGATCTACGGGCCTATCTGGCAGTGCTGGAGGGGCTGGCCGCCGGCAGTGAGGCAAGCACTGCCAGCGTGCCACTGCGGCGTAGTGAGCTCCTGAACCAATGCCAGGCCCTGCTGGCCCAGCTCGGCTGGAACGCCGACCAGGGGCGGGCTTTTCTGGAGCGCGAACTTCAGGCCGCCAGCCGCCAGCAGCTTAACGACCACCAGCTGCTGCACTTCAACATGCTGCTGGAGACTGAAATGCTGGCCGCAACCTCCCACCAGGCCCCGGTCGTACCCTGAAACCCTGCTCAGCACGACCCAGTTCATGGCCATCCAAGTCGGCATCAACGGTTTCGGACGCATCGGCCGTCTGGTGTTCCGTCGGGCCTGCGAACTCGAGGATATCGAGGTCGTGGCAATCAACGATCTGATTGATGTTGATTACATTGCCTACATGCTCCGCTACGACTCCACCCATGGCCGCTTCCAGGGCACGGTGGAGGTGCTGAACGGCGCTTTGGTCGTCAACGGCCGTGCGATCCGCATCAGCGCCGAGCGTGATCCTGCCAACCTCAGCTGGAGTGAGGCTGGCGTCGACACTGTGCTGGAGTCCACTGGCTTTTTCCTCACCGATGAAGCAGCCCGCAAACACCTGCAGGCCGGCGCTAATAAGGTGGTGATGTCGGCCCCTTCCAAAGACGACACGCCGATGTTCGTGATGGGAGTGAACCACCACAGCTACGCCGGCCAGGCGATCGTCTCCAATGCCTCCTGTACGACCAACTGCCTGGCTCCGCTGGCCAAAGTGCTGCACGACAACTTCGGCATCCGCGAAGGATTGATGACCACGGTGCATGCCACCACCGCCACCCAGAAAACCGTGGATAGTCCCTCGGTGAAGGATTGGCGTGGCGGTCGCGGTGCCGCCCAGAACATCATTCCTTCCTCCACCGGCGCCGCCAAGGCGGTGGGCCGGGTGATCCCGGCGCTCAACGGCAAGCTCACCGGCATGGCCTTCCGGGTGCCCACGCCCAACGTTTCGGTGGTGGATCTGACGGTGAATCTGGAGACGCCCACCAGTTACGCAGCGGTAAAGCAGGCCATGCAGACCGCCGCCAGCGGTGAACTGGCTGGCATCCTCGGCTACACCGAGGACGAGGTGGTGTCCAGCGATTTCCTCGGCCAGTCCTGCACCTCCATCTTTGATGCCGGCGCCGGCATTGCCCTGAGTCCCACCTTCATGAAGCTGGTCTCCTGGTACGACAACGAATGGGGCTACTCCTGCAAGTGCCTTGATCTGATCCGCCACATGGCCAGCCACGGCTGAGGATCACCACCACGGGTCCTTTCAGCCACGGCCATCACGGCAGTGCAGTTTCACCAGGGCCAGGCCCACAGCGAGCTGGTCCTGGTGGGCATAGGCCTCCAGCTCCAGCGCTCTTTCAGTGGCGCTGGCCTCGGCATAGAGAGGCTCCTGCAGCTGGGCCTGCAGGGCCGGAGTCAGGGGTACGGCGATGCCGAGAAGCTTGGGTCGGGCGGCCAGGCCCCCAGCTGCGCAGCTCTGGGCCACGTGAATCGCCTCATGGTTGAGCACCCGGGCGAACTCCACACTGCCGCGACCCGGCACATCCGGTCGGATCCGCAGGCTGCGCTGCTGCGGATCCCACTCCGCCGCCGCTCCCGTTTTGATCGGCTGCCGCAGGACCACGACCACGCCGCTGCGCCGCAGCAGCTCCAGCAGGTCTGAGATCGCTCGGCGCTCAGCGAGATAGCTGGGGGGATCGATGATCAGGGCTCTGATTTCGGCGATCGAGAGTTCCGGCTCCCCGGCCCGGCGTTTGTAGATGTAGCGAGTTCCGCCGCCGTCGAGGGGTTCTGCCCTGGGCAGCCAGTCGCGATCCGCAGCCTGCAACTGGGCCGCCAGACTCGTCTCATTCAGCGTCTGAGGCTGCGCTGGCCGTTGGGCCGGTGGATCCTGGCGCTGCAGTAGCTGGGGCAGGCGGGGGGGGCGCACCGCCAGCAGCGCCGCTCCCCGCAGCACATCCGGCAGCGAGGCCAGCACCAACGCCAGGGTCACCAGGCCCAGAGCGAGCCAGCAGCGGTTCATGCCAACGGGATCGTGAAGCTGATCCCAGCCTGTCACTGTCAGAGCTGATCGGGCGCCACCGGTGGTCGGCGCTTGCCAAGATCAGTTGTTGCGTCTTCTGCTCCGCCCATGCCCCTTTCCGCTCTGGTGCGCCAGCTTCAGCAGGTGCCCCTCACCGGCGAGGTGGCGGCCCGGATGGAGCGCAACGAGCGACTGCGGCTCAGTGGCGCCGGCCGGGGTGCCAGGGCCCTGATCGCCAGCGCCCTGGCCGCTCAGGCAGGCTCGCCGTTGCTGGTGATTGTGCCGACCCTGGAAGAGGCGGGTCGCTGGGCGGCTTTGCTGGAGCTGATGGGTTGGAAATCAAGCCAGCTTTATCCCACCAGTGAAGGCTCCCCCTACGAACCCTTTGATCCCACCAGTGAGATTCTCTGGGGGCAGCTGCAGGTGCTGGCCGAGCTGATCGCCGCCGGTGGAGCCAGTGCCCCAGGTGCCGGTAGCAGGGGCAACGCCATGGCGATCGTTGCCACCGAGCGAGCACTCCAGCCCCACCTGCCACCACCGGAGGCCCTGGCGGCCCAATGCCTCAGCCTGCGCAAGGGTCAGATCGTCGATCTCGAGGAGCTGGGCCACACCCTCACCCGCCTCGGCTACGAGCGGGTGCCGACGATCGAGCAGGAGGGTCACTGGAGTCGCCGTGGCGACATTGTTGATCTCTATCCCGTCAGTGCCGAGCTACCGGTACGGCTGGAGTTCTTCGGCGACGGGCTGGAGAAATTGCGCGAGTTCGATCCAGCCAGCCAGCGCTCCCTCGATCCGATCGAACTGGTGCATCTCACCCCCACCAGCCACGGGCCTCTGGTGGCTGAGGCGCTGCGTGAACGCATGCCGGCCGAGCTGGAGCAGCTGCTCAGCCCTGAGGCGCTGGAGCAGCTGCTCGAGGGCGGCACCCCTGAGGGGATGCGCCGCCTGATGGGTCTGGCCTGGGAACGACCCGCCTGCCTGCTCGACTATCTGCCCAGCACCTGCCTGGTGGCCATCGACGAACGGCGCCATTGCCTCGCCCATGGCCAGCAGTGGTTCGACCATGCCGAGGACCACCTGCAGGAGCAGCAGCTGCCGGCCCTGCCGGGCTCGCAGCACCGCCCGCCCCAGCAGGCCCTGGCCGAGGCCGAGCGTTTTCGTGGTTTCGACCTGGCGGAGCTGCATGAAACCGACAAACATCCCAACAGCTTTGATCTGGCCAGCCGCTCCGTGGCGGCCTATCCGAACCAGTTCGGCAAGTTGGCGGGCCTGATCAAGGGCTTTCAGGCGGAACGAGCGCGGGTATGGCTGCTCTCGGCCCAGCCCTCGCGGGCCGTGGCCCTGCTGGAAGAACACGACTGCATCACCCGCTTCGTACCCAACCCCAATGACGGGCCGGCGATCGAACGCTTGATCGAGCAGAACACCCCGGTGGCGCTCAAAACCAAAGGCACGGCCGAACTGGAAGGGTTGCAATTGCCGGCCTGGAAGCTGGTGCTGCTCACCGATCGGGAATTCTTCGGCCAGCACAGCCTCACCGCTGCGGGCTATGTGCGGCGGCGCCGGCGGGCGGCCAGTCGCACCGTGGATCCGCTCAAGATGCTGCCGGGGGACTTCGTGGTGCATCGCAACCACGGCATCGGCCGCTTTCTGAAGCTGGAAAAGCTGGCGATCGGCGGCGAATCCCGCGATTACCTGGTGGTGCAATACGCCGACGGCCTGCTGCGGGTGGCGGCCGACCAACTGGGCAGCCTCGGCCGTTACCGCGCCACCAGCGACCAGCCACCGGACCTGAACCGCATGGGTGGCACGGCCTGGACCAAAGCCAAGGAGCGGGCCCAGAAGGCCATCCGCAGGGTGGCGATGGATCTGGTCAAGCTCTATGCGGAGCGCCACAAGTCGCCGGGCTTCGCCTTCCCGGCCGATGGTCCCTGGCAGAGCGAACTGGAGGATTCCTTTCCGTACGAACCCACGCCGGATCAGAGCAAGGCGATCATCGAAGTGAAACGCGATATGGAGCGTCCCCAGCCGATGGACCGCCTGGTCTGTGGCGATGTCGGCTTCGGCAAGACTGAAGTGGCGATTCGGGCGATCTTCAAGGCGGTGACCGCCGGCAAGCAATGCGCCCTGCTGGCCCCCACGACAGTGCTGGCCCAACAGCACTGGCGCACCCTGAGTGAGCGCTTCGCCCCCTATCCACTCAAGGTGGCCCTGCTCAATCGCTTCCGCACCACAGTCGAGCGGCGCACGATTCTCGAAGGCCTGGAGAAGGGCCATGTGGACGTGGTGGTGGGTACCCACCAGCTGCTGAGCAAGGGCACCAGTTTCAAGGAGCTGGGGTTGCTGGTGGTGGATGAAGAACAGCGCTTTGGTGTGAATCAGAAAGAAAAGATCAAGGCACTCAGGAAAGACGTGGATGTGCTCACCCTTTCGGCTACGCCGATTCCGCGCACCCTTTACATGAGCCTCTCCGGCGTGCGTGAGATGAGCCTGATCACCACACCGCCGCCGCTGCGCCGGCCGATCAAGACCCACCTGGCTGCCCTCGATGAAGAGGCGGTACGCAGCGCCATCCGCCAGGAGCTCGATCGCGGCGGCCAGATCTTCTATGTGGTGCCGCGGGTGGAGGGGATCGAAGACGTGGCCGAACAACTGCGCCAGATGCTGCCGGGGCTGAAGCTGCTGGTGGCCCACGGCCAGATGGCCGAAGGTGAACTGGAGAGCGCCATGGTGGCCTTCAATGCCGGTGAGGCGGACGTGATGCTCTGCACCACGATCATTGAATCGGGCCTCGATATTCCGCGGGTGAACACGATCCTGGTAGAAGATGCCCACAAGTTCGGCCTGGCCCAGCTCTACCAACTGCGCGGCCGCGTCGGCCGCAGCGGCATCCAGGCCCATGCCTGGCTGTTCTATCCCGGCGAAGCGTCCTTGAGTGAAGCAGCCCGGCAAAGGTTGCGCGCCATTCAGGAGTTCGCCCAGCTGGGCAGTGGCTATCAGCTGGCCATGCGTGACATGGAAATCCGTGGTGTCGGCAATCTGCTGGGGGTGGAGCAGAGCGGTCAGATGGAAACGATCGGCTTCGATCTCTACATGGAGATGTTGCAGGAGTGTCTGGCCGAGATTCAGGGTCAGGACATCCCGGCGGTGGACGACACCCAGATCGACCTGCCAATCACCGCCTTCATCCCCGGCGACTGGATCACCGAAAACGACGAGAAGATCGCCGCCTATCGCGCCGCCGCCGATTGCAACAGCAAAGAAAGCCTGGTGGAGCTGGCGGCCAGCTGGGTGGATCGTTATGGCGCCATTCCGGCGCCGGTGCAATCGCTGCTGCAGCTGATGGCCCTGAAGCTGCTGGCCAAACGCTGTGGTTTCTCACGCATCAAACCGGACAAGCCCAACATCGCCCTGGAAACGCCGATGGAGGAGCCCGCCTTCCGCCTGCTGCGCCAGGGCCTGCCCCAACATTTGCATGGTCGCCTGGTGTACCAGGCCGGAACGGGCAGTACGGCCAAGGTGCTGGCGCGAGGCCTGGGGATGCTGCCGATGGACAAGCAGCTTGAGCAATTGATGGATTGGCTGCAGGCGATGGCGGAGCGGCTGCCGGGGGCTGATGGGTTGAGCGAAGCCGAGCGCCAGGAACAGCAAGCCCAGACGACAGCTGCCCTGAACGAGGCCGTGCTGAAGGTTTGAAGCCTGTCAGGAGCGGCCTCACCCGGCCCAAGCGACAAAGCCAAGGCTTGTCCGCAACACCGGACACCTTTGAGGTGACAAGCCGAACACTGCCCTCTGTCACGGCGTCAGCTCCGCCAAGGAGCCAGCCCTGGCCTGGAGCCGACCGACAGGCTGAGCCCCAACGCCCCGGACGCCGCAAAAGTTCGTTACACTTTGACGAAATCCGTTACCAAGCGACATGGGTGAGCTGATCGAGGTAGGTGGTGCAATGCCTTTGGGTTTTGGCTTCGTGCCGGCAGTGGTGAGCCTGGTCAGTCTTGGTTTGTATGCCTGGTTCACGGCTGAGCCCGAAAACAACGATGACGACGACTCCTCTCCCGGTGGTGGCTTGATGCAACCAGTGGCCTGAGGCTGACCGTGATCTGCTCCCAATGGTTGCGGACGGCGAATGCCGGCCTGACAACGCCGGGATCCTGAGCCGATTGGATATTTAAGTTCTGCCAGTTCTGGTAAGTTGTTGCCAAAAGATTGTCAACTCTCGTTCTGGACCCTATCGAGCGAGCACCCCAATCCTTCTTGAATTTAAGGTTTACTCAGCTACTCCAGGCCGTAGCTGTCTTGATCCGACGAAGGGCAAAGGGGTTGGACGCTTGATCACCCAGAAACAGATCCCTACCGCCTGGCTGACCGACACAAGTCCGAGACCCCTTGCAACAGAACGGGTCTCAGTCCATTGGGTGGGCAGGGAGCCGTGAGAGCTTGGGGTTCCTACACCAAACCAATCCCTCGTGGATTCCCACGCCCGGCTGCATGCTGAA
>JAPLIB010000018.1 GCA_026389335.1 Cyanobacteriota bacterium
CCCAGCACTCTGAAACACGTACATTGTGACGCTAGCAGGTTCTTCTAAGCCAGAAATGGCTGATTACGCCCCATCTTAACCCGAGATAGTCGCTGGAATCAACTGCCCCACAACGGTTCTGGGTTCCTCAGCAAGCCCTAAGTAGAGTGAACAGCAAGGCTGTCCATCCTGAACATTCGCTCAGGTTCCTGTTGGTCTGGCACTTGCAGTCTTTGAGTGCCAGAAATAGCCGTCAGTCCTGAGCAGGCCAAGTGCCAGAGCATCAGAGCCAGCGCGCTGGTGCATGACGTTGCGATCACAGATCGTTGTCGGCTCGCGCCTGGTGATGAGCGAGCGCTCGCAACTCGGAATCGTCCATGTCCTTGAAGCATGAGCTGATCTGACCACCCAGGTCGCCAATGCCCGGGAGGAGGGCGATTGCATTTACCTGAATGATGGGCGCCCCGTTCATTCCCCTGGCTTGCGCAGGGCCTGGGCGCTGCAGGGTCAAGCTCAGCTTCGACGTCTGAGTCTGAGCTGCAGGCGAATGCCGTGCTGTGCTCCATCAACTTTTCGACCGGCCCCATGGCCGATCAGCAGGCCCCCGGACATGTGGAGTTCTTCCAGATCGATCAGCGCCGTTCAGGTCGGTGTCATCGCATCGCTTTTCATCTGGCGAGATGCACGCTCAAGCTGGATCTACAACGCTTGGATTCCTTGGTCTGCAACGCACCGATCTGTACAGCGGCGGCCAGAGTCGCTGGCTGGCGCTCCAGGGAGTTTCACTGGAAGAGCATGGAGTTGTGCCCCGAACCAACGAGAGCGCAGAGGGATGGAGCTGGCTGATTGGAATCGGCTTCGATCTCAAGAAGCGGGCAAGGTTCTGCAGTGTCTTTGAAGCGGAAGGCCTCAGCGAAGGTCCGCTGGCGATGGCCGATCTCGATGGGCCGGTCCCGGCCTGTCGGCATGGTGAAGTCGTCGGCTGTTGAGGGGGCCTTTCAGAGGCCTGCAGCCGCCAGTTGTCCTGGGGGCCGAAGGGTGGGCAGCGCCTGCTTGAGGGCTTCAAGGTCATCGATTCCGCTCAGCGGCGTGATCGAACAGCTGGGTTGTCGGCCCGTTGCGGCCAGAGCCGCTCGCCGGTCTGGTCCGGCGAGCTTCAACCCAGGCCTCCCACCAGCGGCCACCAGCAGCTGGCCGCCACCTGCTGCTCCGGCGTGAGCTGGGCGCAGCGGCGCACCTCGGCCGCCTGGCTGTCGAGCAGGGAGCCGTGCAGGGCCTCCCCCATCCCCTGGCGCAGCAGGGCACTGGCCGCGAAGGCCGCCGAAGCCTGCTCCAGGCTGCCGGGCAGGCGCGACACCTGGCCCAGCGGCAGGGCGGCCGGATCACCGCTCAGGGGGGGTGGCAGGGTCCGTTGTCCCGCCAGGCCCTGCCGCACCAGCAGCTGCACCGCCCCCAGCAGCAGATAGGGATTGGCCCCCAGATCGCTCACCTTCAGTTCCAGATGGGCCGCGACGCCATCGGCAGCGCTGGGGATCAGGCGCAGGGCCGCCTCGCGGTTCTCCACACCCCACACCTGGAACGGAGCCGACCAGGAGCTGGGCCCCAGCCGCAGATAGGAAACCCCCAGCGGACAGGCGAGGGCCATCAGAGCCGGTAGCTCCTCCAGCAGGGTGGCCAGCAGCTGCTGGCCTGGCTCGCTGAGCCCGGCCACACCCTCGCCGCCCTGCAGCAGCGGCTGGCCAGCGCGCTGCACGCTGAAGTGCAGATGGCCCCCATCCCCCACCCGCTCCAGGCTGGGTTTGGGGCTGAAACTGCAGCGCCAGCCGAAGCGGCGGCTGACGCGCTGGATGACGAGACGGGCCCGCACCAGCCGGTCCGCCGCCTCCAGCGCGGTCCCCGGAGCCAGGGACAGCTCGAACTGGGAGGCCCCGTATTCGGGGTGGAACTGCAGCCAGGGCAGCCCCGCCGCCTCGATCGCCTCCAGCAGCGCCGTGGCGTAGTCGAACCCCTCCACCAGCCGGTCGGCACCGTACGGACCTCCGGGCATCGCCGGCCGTGGCGCCGCCCCCGGCTCGGCCTCAGCCACCAGCCACTCCAGCTCGAAACCCGCCTGCAGCGTCAGTCCGGCCGCCTCGAGCTCCTGCTGCTGGCGGCGGCAGAAGTGGCGCTGGTCGGCGGCGTAGGGCTCACCGTTGCGCTGCCAGCGCTCCCCCGGCGCCCAGGCCCAGCCCCGGGCCGGCGCCAGCGGGGCCAGGGCCGCCGGATCGGCCTTCAAGCGCAGGTCGCCATCGGGCACGGCCAGCCTGTGGGCCGGATCGATGCTGCCATCAGCGCCGAAAGCATCCGCCACCGGCGAGAAGCCCACACCCGTCCGCACCGCAGCCTCCAGATGGGCCAGGGGCACCACCTTCACCAGGGGCGCCCCGGCATGGTTCACCCAGGTGATGGCCAGCCAGCGCAGCCCCTGATCCGCCAGGGAGCTGGCGAGGGCGGCAGGGGAGAGGGTCATGGCTCAGGCCAGCGCCAGCCGGGCCTCCCTCAGCTGCCGCACGGCGCCGGCCAAGTGCTCCAGCAGCTCCAGGGTGGTGCCCAGATCAATGCAGGCATCGGTGACACTCTGGCCGTAGGTGAGCTGGGAGAGATCAGCAGGGATCTTCTGATTTCCTTCCACCAAGTGGCTCTCAATCATCACGCCCATCACATGCATCGAACCGCTCCTCACCTGCTGGGCCACCTCCTTGAGCACCTCGCCCTGGCGGCGATAGTCCTTGTTCGAATTGCCGTGGCTGCAATCCACCATCAGCCGGGCCGGCAGGCCCTCGGCCGCCAGCTGGGCCGCCGCCGCCGCCACCGCTTCACTGTCGAAGTTGGGCCCGGCTTTGCCACCGCGCAACACCAGATGGCCATCGGGATTGCCGGTGGTGGTGACGATGGCGGCCTGGCCGTCCTTGTTGATGCCGAGGAAATGGTGCGACAGGGCCGACGCCTCCATGGCGTTGATCGCGGTGATGGTGCTGCCATCGGTGCCGTTCTTGAAGCCGATCGGCATCGACAGCCCCGAAGCCATCTCCCGGTGCGTCTGACTTTCGGTGGTGCGGGCGCCGATGGCGGTCCAGCTGATCAGATCGGCGATGTACTGGGGTACCACCGGATCGAGCAGCTCGGTGGCTGCCGGCAGACCCAGCTCGGCCAGATGCAGCAATAGCCCGCGGGCCCGGCGCAGGCCGGTGTTGATGTCGTAGCTGCCATCGAGGTGGGGATCGTTGATCAGGCCCTTCCAGCCCACGGTGGTGCGCGGTTTCTCGAAATACACCCGCATCACCACTTCGAGATCGTCGCGATGGCGGCGCTGAGCCGCGGCAATCAGCGCCGCATACTCCTTGGCCGCGTCCACGTCGTGCACCGAGCAGGGCCCGACGATCACCAGCAGCCGGTGATCGCCGGCGTGCAGGATTGCCTTGATGCGCTCGCGGGCCAGCTGCACGGTGCGGGATGCCTGCTCGCTGATCGGCAGCTCGGCGTGCAGAACCGCCGGCGGCACCAGGGGCCGGGTTTCCACCACGTGGAGGTCGGAGGTGGGAATCATGCTGCGAAGCTGGCAGACGGTCCGGACCGATCAGCCTATGCGGCCATTGCGTCCCCCTCACCAAGGCCGGCTGCCAGGGCGATCTGAAGGGCCAGGGCGCCAAGGCGCCACGCGCTCAGCTGTGGCGGCGGAGCGGCAAGCCAGCCATCACGGAGCGATCGCCTGCCACTGAGCAGCCCGGGCCTGGCAACGGGTCAGCTCCTGCCAGACCCTGACGCTTTCAGGGGGGCTGGGCTGCCCCTGCTCGATTGCAGGCTCTCGGGACCTCCAGCCCTGACAGGCTCAGATCCCAACCTGGCTGCGGTTTCAGCCAAGCCGCGCCACCGGATCCAAACCAGTGAGGTTCTGTTTGTAAGGCAGGCGTTGCCATGCCGATCAGTTCGAGTTCACCCCGCCCTCACCGCCAGCAGCAGCGCTCGCGCAGCAGCGGCCACGCAGCAGTCATGCAGCAGCAGCCATGCAGTCAGTGGCAACTCGCTACAAAAAAAGCGGGCCGCCAGTGATCGCCTCACCAGAAAGCCCGCCTCCAGGTTTCGAAGGTCTGCTGGATCAACCGATGCGGCTGGCGTTGGCCTGGGTGCGGATGATGCGCTGGCGCAGCTTGCGGCTGAAGCCGAAGGCACTGAGGGCACCGAGCACGGGGAGCGGGCCTGGAACAGCGGTCAGCCCCGCCGGGCGCGCCATCGCGGGCGAACCCCAGGCGAAAGCAACGGCCACCATCACGGGAGCAGAGGTGAGCGCGAGGGTGAGTTTGAGTAGGGGAGCCGGCATGGTTGGCAGCTGATGAAGCATATCTGCGCCTTTTTAGCAGCAGTTCGTGGTTTTTGGCTTGTGGTTTGTGGTGTTCATCCCCTCCCCATCACCAGCCCTCACCGTCAGATCGGCCACAGAAGCGTCATCACCTGATCAACAGTGGCGCAGGCTTCCGCCAGGGTGGCAGCGGCGGTCGCTGGGCCGGGGTGGGCTGGATGAGCTCACGCTGGGTCGGGCCTCCGATCGCCTCCCCCGTCATCGGCAGGGCACGGGGCCCTGAGCTGGCGGTCGCTCACCAGCATCCGCCAGCTCAGGGAGCTGAGTGGTCTGTGCTTTCCAACCGCTATCCAGGCGATCGCAACTATGGCGGGCTTCGGCCTGGCGCGATCACCGGCGGGCGTCGCGATTGTCGGTTCGACTGGAGGCGTAAGCGATCGCAAGCGATCTCGATCTGAGAGGCAGCCGGAATCAGGCCGCCTTCAAGGATTTCGTGGGGGCAACAGTTGTAGCGGACTGTCCCGATCCCTGGATGGGTACTCGGCGTGCCAGGAATTTTCGGTAGGCAGAGAATCCCAGAATTCCCGGAGTAGGATTGATTTCAGGATCTAATAGATGGTGGTGAAATGAGTAATGAATTCAGGGATGATCCGACTGCTGCTGATCCTGGGCGCTGAGCGGAAGTAAAACGGTCATCAGGATCTGTTAGGTGGGGCCGCAGCCGCCCCTTGCTCGAAAGACCTCACGAATTGTGTATCTGGTTGCCTGGGCTGCGTCTGACCCGTGCACTACACCTAGAAAATAGCGGTCCTAATCCAAGCCAAAACTAAGCGGATCGAAGTCTTGATTGCGGCTTATCGTCTGCAGCCATTGTGGTTCACGGAAACAAAAGGCGTCGGTGGTGTAGCTGCAGGTGCCGCCCCTGGTCAGTCAGGCCATGCTGTGTGTACGACCTTGAACAAGGAGCGCTCTATGAATGCAGAGGAAGGCGAAGAGAGCAATGATCAGCGAATGGACAGAGGAGTTGACCGCTTGAAGGAGGTGATTGCTGACTTGCAGCCCATTCCTGCCGACCCAATGATTGAGGAGTTTTTGGGGCAATCTGAACTGTTGGACGACGTCAAAGTTGAAATTGGCGAAATGCGAAGACGACTAACCGAGATGGAGTCTCAGATCGCTTTGCTCCGGAAGCGTACTAGACCATTAAGGCGCGATTGGTTGTATTTGGTCATATTCGGGACGGCGGCGCTGTTCACTGTCATGCTCGTGGCGCGTGGATGGGCGCAAAAGCCTACTGTTTCGATCGACTTCAATGTTGGAGACATTATTGGCGGATTGCTGGTCGGTGTTGCAGCTGTTTTTGCCTCCTTGTCTTATGCGCGTGGCCGATCCGGCGAATCGCGATAATCACTTGGCCGGGGTTTGCGGTGGGCGCTCGCGAGGCTCTGACTCTGCCTCGAAGATTCTTGTGATCGAAGATTCGTGCCATTACTGAAGCCTGAGCTGGGCGCAGAGTCCATAGGCATGGACAATAAGGGGGCGTTTCGCCATGCTTCAGGATTGCAATCGTGGCATCGCTTGGAATGTTGCAAGTGCCTTGGTCGTCAAATCGGAGCTGAGCTTGAATCGCTGTCTCCTTTGGTTTCGTTGTCATCGCCAAAGTGTCTTGCTGGACCGAGAAATCCATCCGCTTGCCTCAGCTGTGGAGGTGGATCGGGCGCCGATCTGCAGCAATCTGTGGTTGCTGGGCTGGTCAGTCACGGTTATAGTTTGCTGGTCTTAGCAAAAAGTTTATGTAGCCTTATGGTCGCTTGATTGGCTCCAACGCTGCCCTGTCTTTTGTTCGCGAACAGGACGCAATGATGTGGCGTAATTCGTATGGCACCAACTGACACGATAGGCGCTGCGATCCAGGTGCCCTGTGCGAACAATCTTTGCTGTTTACGCTGAGGAGCGACGGCGAATTTGATTCATTGATCCACTTTCACAAGAGCCTGCCTTCATGCGCATCTCCAAAGATCAGATTCCCGCCAAAATCAATGTCCCCGGTGCTGTCGCGCGTGTCGCCAGCGACTTCGGCGATGCCACCGGTTTCGGCAAGATGGGAGGCGAATACTTTTCCCTGGGTGCCGGCACCGACATCGCACCGCTCCTGAAGGGCCTCAAGGATGATGCTTGCTACGCGCCGCACTGGGGCTACATGATCTCCGGGGAGCTGGTGGTGACCTATACCGACGGCACGGTCGATACGTGCCAAGAAAACGACCTTTTTTACTGGCCGCCCGGACACAGTGTGCGGTCGGTCAAAGATTCTGAAGTCATTCTGTTCAGCCCGCAGTGTGAGCATGCCCTTGCCATGGACCACATGCTGAATGCCATGAAGGGCTGAATCGCAATCTAAAGAACTGACGACCCGGAAGGCCGCCGCATTGTTGGGTGTTCTGCAGCCTTTCTTGCTCGAATCGCTGCAACCAACGAGTGGATTCCCTGCCGCAAAGTCGGCAGCCATGGGTCCATACACCTCGGCAGTACAGACCACCCAGGCCCAGTCGAGGATGGGCACGCTGGTCGTGTTGGGCTATTTCGGGCCCAGAGAAGCAGCAATCCCGTTCAGCGGCGCCAAGGCCGGCAGCTCAGGCCAGCGCCCATGGCGCAGGCGTTGCATCCATTTTGAGCGCCCCCCGTCGCGTCCCTGGCCAACTGGCCTTTTGCCAGGCCCGCCCGCCCACACCAGCCAGACAAGAGGACGTGGTGGCGCGGCCCCCGCTTGCCGTGCTGCCGCGATCGGATCGCTCGGTCCTGAAGGGGACGACCCCATGCGCTCGTCTCCCCGTTCCCCCATCTCGGCCCATGGCCTTGCCTTCGAAAATTTGTTGACTGCAACAGATTTTGGGGTGATGATCGAAGTTCGTTTCTGCTTTGGGCAGAGTGGATCCCATGAGCAACACCGTCGCCATCGATCTGAGCAAGCTGCATGGTTTCCGGTTGTTGGCCCTCTCCACCCCCCAACCTGGCCAGCCGCTCACCAGTGCATCGCTTCCCGAGATGCTGGGAGCCCGCCTGGGTCGCAAGGTCGGTCTCGTCAAGCACTCTGGCGTCTGAAATCGCAGCGCTGGTTGCCCAGTTTCATGGAAACGGAAGGGCTCGGGACCGGGTCATCGATTGACCAAGCTGTCCGCTGGGACGCTGAGAGCGCTCCAGCGGACCTTGCGGGCGAGGCGGACCTTTCTTTCCTGCCCGACGGGCAACGAGCCAGGGGGCTGGACCGGCAGATCCGCAGCGATCTGGGTGCCAGCCTCGACTATCTCTGTGCCTGCTCCGCTGGCATCGTGCCCTACGACTCCATTGCCCTGCAGCGAATGATCGCTGGGCTTGGGGGCGGAGCTCGCTATGGGCCCGCTGCTTTTGGCCTCTACACCGATCTGGTGTTCGCTCTGCACCAGCAGGACCTGGTTCGGGCCGGCCTTTTGTTCAACCAGCTTGCTCTTCTGGCGCCCCAGCAGGAGCTATACCAGATTCTCCCCTTCGACGATCCGGCGCTCGCCAGCCATCGGGAGCACTTTCTCACTCTGATGGAGTTTGTTGGGGGAGGTGATGGCACGCTCGCAGCCGTGGAGGCTGAGCCGCTTGCTTCCTTTCTTGCCGACCATCACTGGGCGATGGATCGCCTGAGCTGCGATTTGCCGGAGTTGGCCGCCGAGATCCGGGCCGTGGTGGCCCAGGTGATCCTGGTCTGGGTGCCGGACTCAGAGGATCAGCTGGTCTTCGATGGTGGTTCTTCTCCCATGCTCTGGGGAGGATTGTTCCTCAATGTGGCCCGTCGGCGCACCCCGCTCGAGCTGCTGGAGGTGCTGGTGCATGAAAGTGCCCACCTGCTGCTGTACGCCTTCTGCCAGCATGAGCCCCTGGTGCTCAACGATGAGGCGGAACGGTATCCCTCTCCTCTGCGCGCCGATCCAAGGCCGATGGAGGGGATCTTCCATGCCACCTGGGTGTCCGCCAGGATGGCCCATGCGATGGAGATCCTCAGCCGTTCAGCTGATCTTGGCGACGCTCTCCGCCATCAGGCCCTCGAGGCGATGAAGGCAGACAGGGCGAACTTCCTGGCTGGCGAGGCGGTGATCCGCGCCCATGGCCAGCTCACCTCAACGGGCCGGCGCCTCCTCGATTCCGCTGCTGCCGCCATGGGGTCCCTTGATGGATCCGGCCAGTAGGGCGCTGAGCCTTGCTCTCACCACAGTCTGGGGCAGCCCCGCTGTGTTCAGCAGGTCGTCTCCACAGTCGATCACCTGATCCGGGCGGTCGAATGGGAGACCCGTGCTCAGAAACTCACCGGTCTGGACCGCTACCGCCAGGGCCTCGATGCGGGGGTCGCACAGGAGGGCCAGGCAGCGGCCGAAAAGCCCAACCGCTGCTGTGGTCACCGGCTCACCGGCCGGATCGAGAGTCCGATCGAAGGCAACCAGGCTGCACCCCACACCCTGAGCACCCAGGTGCCTTTGATGCTTCTGAGCAGATTGAAAGGCCTTGCGTCCGCCCAGGTAAACCGTCACCGGGATCCGCCCCTTATCGGGAAAGTGATGGGCAAGCAGCCGATTGAGCATGAACTCGAATTCCGGGGCCGGATTGGTCTGAGGGGCGAAGTTGATTTCATTGATCACAGCTCCATTGCGATGCCACGGTTCACGGATATCAAGGCTGATCATGTCGATCCCGGCATTACTCAGCCCGCACACCCGTGCAGCGAGAAGGGCCGCTTCCACGTTCACCGGGTGAACCGTGTCCGTGCAGTTCTCCAACTCCCCTCCCGATTCGATCGAACTGAACGGTCGTAGGCAGGCCCACTCCCCTGGGGCCGGCACGGCATCGAGGTCCAGGCTGTCGCGTTCAAGGCAGGCGACAGCCTGGAGATCGCTGGGGAAGGGTTTCAGCCGTTGCCAGGGGGGAAGCGCCGCCTGCTTCTGGTTGGCGATCGCGATCAGGTCGCGGACCGGGTGCCGCCCATCCCCGCGGACCGCTTTAGGCAACCGCTTCGAGACGCTGATCACCTGGCCGGACATTGACATGCAACCGATGGCAGGTGCCGGCGACATGGCGTTCCACCAGGATGGTCGCGGAGTGCTTCCTGGCCTTCTGCCAGGCGTTGTGCAACTCTGTGGCCGTGGTGATGTTGACACTCACCCCTTCACCCCGGTCGCGGTCGGCTGGTTTCACCACCACGGGCCAGCCCAGGGCTTCGGCCACGGCCAAGGCCTCCTCCGGGCTGGCGGCTTGCCGGTGGATTGGAATCGGGAGCCCCGCTGTGCGCAGTAGAGCGGCGGCGAGTCGCTTGTCCTGGCAGAGCCGGCTGCCGATGGCGCTGTCGAGGTCGTTCGCCCCGCCCATGATTCTGCGGGCGCGGTACCCCCAACCGAGTTGGTAGACACCACAGCCGAGATGACGGAAGGGAATCCCCGCTTCCAGGGCCCTGCGCAGCATGGGAAGGGTCGAGCGTGCAGCGGCGATGGAGGACGAGAGCCGCTGGATGTGTTCGACTTCGATCCAGCTGTGGATCTGTTCGATGTCGGCAGGGGCGATCTCCGTCTCGAGCAGCCGGCCGACCAGTTCGGCTGCCCGGCCGTAGGTGCGTATGTAGATCGCCCGCGGCTGGTGCTCGTGCACCGGCACGAGGGCCCGGATCCGCCAACGCTGATCCGCCTGCGGATCTGGTGAGATCGCCTGCACGATCCCGGGATCGAACACCGGAATCTGAATCAGCCGCAGCAGTTCGCTGGCCAGTTGAAGAATCCGCCAGACCGCCTGCCGGATCAGTTTTGGGCTTTCCGTGCGATCGCCCGTCAGCCACGGGGGCTCTGGTAGCAATGCGATCGCCAGGGGCCCCATCAGCCAGGCATCCAGATGCCTAATCGCCTCCTTGGGCTCAAGAAGGAGCCTTGGTGGGCATGGCCAGGACCAGGACAGGGAGGCGGCGGGCTGGGAGATTCCCGATCGATACCCCTGGGGGGTGAGATCAGAGGGGCTGCCACTCGTACCACTCGGCTGGGTGGAGGTCATCCTGGAGAGCGTCTTCTGGGAGTCTGGGACAGGTTGCCGCAGGGGATGGACTTCGCCGCCCGTGATCTTGAAGTCGTACTGGCCTGTCCTCTGCCAGAAGTGTGCGGCCCGACTCCCGTTTCAAGTAAAGACGCAACGCTGCCGATGCCAGGGTCCAAGGTGGCTTCAGAAGCTTTTCAGTGGTGTCCTCAGTGCCGCCCTCATTGGAGGTAGTCTGCGGGGTTTGCCAACAACCAGCTCAAGAGCGGACATTCCACAGCCAGGAGCTGATTTCCGGCTCAAAACGATGATTCGGTGGGCATCCCGGTGAGCTCTGCGGCCGTAGCTGCCCGGGGGCAACTACGTAGGCGGGCCCGCCTATCTAATCGTTGTCGAACACGTAGGCTTCCACTTGCCCTCCGCATCCTTGGCGGTAGCCTTGGATCTTGTCTTCCAGGCTCATGCTGGTGCTGCTGCGGACTGAAAGCAACCTGGCCAGGCTGATGTGCTTGACCAGCCGGCGGATCAGATCCGCCAATTCAGCATCCTGAGTGCCAGCTGGTGTGGGAATTTCGTCAAGATGGCGGAATGGATTCAGTTCATCGACCCAAGCCAAGGCCTCGATGGGGATCCTCTGCTTCACTGCCTGATCCATCAATGCCAAGAGAGTTCCAGGCCTGGTTGTTTCTGCATCTGGCTCTCGGCCTGGCCTGGATCACGCTGTTGGCCACCCGGGCGGGTAGCGGAGCAGGCAGCGGGCTGACAGGGCCGCAGGTGTTTCAGCTGCTGCTGCTCGCCGGCTGGCTGCCCAGTTTGGCCCTTGCCGCTTGGCAGTTGAAGCACCGCAATTGGACTGCCCTGATCGTGAGTGACCTGGCGGGAGCTGCTTTGCTGTTGCTGCTGGCCTTCACCGCTTATGTGCCGCTGTTCTTTTTCAACGTGGCTTGGTTCCTCCCTCTGATCTTACTGCCGCGTGGTGTGGTGACCGAGGCCCTCCTGCGGTTGCTGAAGGTTTTCAGATCCTGATGCATCTTTCAGGGGAAGTAGTCCTGCTCAGTGTGATTTTTGGGGCCAATGTGGTGGCATGTCTGGCTCTTGGGACTGGTGGGCCATGGAGGTGCTAACCGATGATGGTAAGTATATATGACCTTCGCCGGGAAGAGCCATGGGCCTGGCTGCCCGACACATCTCAGCCGCGAGATTCACGCGACAGCCAGCTGCGGAGTGTGACGGTGGGTTGATCGTGATCGCGTTGGGAGCTCAACCTTTGAGAACCAGGCCTGGGCCTGCTTTTGGCGGGCCCTGAGGC
>JAPLIB010000146.1 GCA_026389335.1 Cyanobacteriota bacterium
GCCTCAGGGCCCGCCAAAAGCAGGCCCAGGCCTGGTTCTCAAAGGTTGAGCTCCCAACGCGATCACGATCAACCCACCGTCACACTCCGCAGCTGGCTGTCGCGTGAATCTCGCGGCTGAGATGTGTCGGGCAGCCAGGCCAGCGCCTGTTCCAACAAAAAGGATCTTGTCTCCCCGTTTTAATCTGCCCTGCGCATGTGCATGTGCCAGCGCCATCGGCATTGAGGCGGCAATGCAGTTCCCGTACTCTGCGGTTATATCCACAACCTTTGCAGGATCGAGATTAAGAAGAGTGGTACCAGCAGCAACTCCCGGGCCCGAGGCCTGGTGGGGAACGGTGAGATCAAGGTCACTGGACTGAATGCCAGCACGCCCGAGCACCGTATTGACGACATCGGCCACACGGGTGACAGCAAACCGATAGATCCTGGGACCGTTCATATGGAATCGATAGTGCTCAGGCTGCGTGGTGGCCGCATCGGGATGGCGATGTGTCCCGCAAGCTTCAATTTGAGCCAGTTCCGCACCTGAGGGATAGGTGCGCATTTCATAGGCAAGCAACTCCGAATTCTCTCCATAAGGAGTGGGCTCAACCAGCGCTGCGGCGGCACCATCGCCGAGGATTGCCGCGCTCTCGGGCTCGTTCCAGTCGATGCTGCGAGAGGCAATTTCAGCGGAGACGATGGCGACTTTTGTGTAGGCACCCGCCGTGATCAGAGCGGCGGCATGCTGCAGGGCAACGAGGAAGGAAAGACAGGTCGCATGAATCGACATGCTTGGAATCCCCTCCCAGCCGAGCTCCCTGCTGATGAATATACTTGTGTCGGGAATCAGCTGACAAGGAGTTGTCGCAGCGTTGATCAAAAGATCAGGACGCTGGTCACCAAGCGCCTGCTGCAGAGCTTTAGCAGCCATAGCTTCATTTGGCTCGCTGGCGAAACGTCGCCGCAGGACTCCGGTACGGCTTGTGATCCACTCAGCAGAACGATTGATCCTACTTGAAAGGTCTTCAGCGGTGACGATATGTGGAGGAAGATAGAGGCCAAGACCCGTAATCTGAATTCGCATAGCAAATTAGGACGCCTTCAAAGTGCCTACGCAAGCACCTGAAAATCTTATCACAGCACTCTCCTGTGAGATTAGGCAACCTGCCTCCCAAAGTCATGACCAGGCACGGGGACTGCCGCAACCAGCGCGCAGAGGAAAAGCCATCAATTGTGATATCATGAAAAGGAAATAATCGATTTTGGACATTAAAACCACTAGATGTGACTGGAGCGACTCTCGACACCGCAGCAGTGACTTTCCTCTGAGGATGGCGGAGCCAATCTGGGTTGCACTTTGTTGAGAGCAGAATCGCCCGTCCGCCCGCTGCTGCGGCCTTGACGGGGGCGCCAAAGATGTTGCGTGATGCCATCGAAGACAGCCAGCGGCCGCTCCCACCCCCGCCCTGCCCGTGGTCGTGACGTTCAGCAGGCCTTCAGCCAACCGCTGCGGATCTCGCCTGAGCCGGACGTTGTCAAGAAACTCGATGAGCTTGCATGGTCACCGCTGCCGCCGAAGTCTCCCTTGGCCAGGATGGGGGTCACTACATCCTTTGAGCGAGAATGACGCGTCTACTTGGGGTTCCCTGTCGTCAGCTGAAATGTGCTGGCGACAGTTGTGGGCGTTGGGACAGCGGCCGCCTGCATGATGACGAGCACCAATGGCGAAGTGCCTCACTGCCAAAGCATCTCGCAGAACTTCTTCTTCCATTTCGCAGCAGGCCCTGCCTGGCTGCCAGGCGGAGGGTCGGCAACCCAGACAGGAGACCCGGAAACAGTTGTCCCCGGATGGTCGTTCGCTGCTGAATGTCTCCTGAAACGGAGTCTGCGCTGACGGTTTACCGGCCAGCCTGAACAGGATTCCTCGCCAGGGGAGGAGCGCCGACCCACGAGGTTCGGTCCTCCCACTCGGCTTCTCCAGCAAGCCTCCATACGGTTCTTACAGCACCAGCCATCCCATCGCCGTTGAGATCCCAGCCATGCATCCCACCGCCGAACTGTTCACCGAGAAGGCCTGGGCCGCGATCGTCGCAGCCCAGCAACTGGCCCAGCAGAAGCGCCAGCAGCAGATGGAGAGTGAACATCTGCTGGCGGCCCTGCTCACCCAGCAGGGTCTGGCGGGCCGGATTCTGGAAAAAGCCGGGGTGGATGTCGGTGCCCTGAGCCAGAAGCTGGAGGCCCACATCGCCAGCCAACCCTCCCTCAGCGCCCCGCCCGACAACGTCTACCTGGGCAAGGGACTCGACCAGGTGCTGAACCAGGCCGATTCCCTGCGCAAAACCTACGAAGACAGCTACATCGCCATTGAGCATCTGGTGCTGGCCCTGGCGATCGATGATCGCTGCGCCAAGCAATTGTTCTCCCAGGCCGGCACCAATGCCGAAAAGCTGAAAGAGGCGGTGCAGGCAGTGCGCGGCAGTCAGCGGGTGACGGATCAGAACCCGGAAGGCACCTATGAATCGCTGGAGAAATACGGCCGCGATCTCACCAAGGCGGCCCGCGACGGCAAGCTGGATCCGGTGATCGGCCGCGATGAGGAGATCCGCCGCACGATCCAGATCCTTTCCCGTCGCACCAAGAACAATCCGGTGCTGATCGGCGAGCCGGGTGTCGGCAAAACGGCGATTGTCGAGGGCCTGGCCCAGCGCATCGTCAACGGCGATGTGCCCCAGGCCCTGCAGAATCGCCAGCTGATTGCCCTCGACATGGGCTCGTTGATCGCCGGCGCCAAATATCGCGGTGAGTTTGAGGAGCGGCTCAAGGCCGTGCTCAAGGAGGTGACCTCCTCCGAAGGCCAGATCGTGCTGTTCATCGATGAGATCCATACCGTGGTGGGCGCCGGTGCCACCGGTGGCGCCATGGATGCCAGCAATCTGCTCAAGCCGATGTTGGCCCGGGGCGAACTGCGCTGCATCGGCGCGACCACGCTCGATGAGCATCGCCAGCACATCGAAAAGGATCCGGCCCTGGAGCGCCGCTTCCAGCAGGTGTTCGTCGACCAGCCTACGGTCGAAGACACGATCTCGATATTGCGCGGGCTCAAGGAGCGCTACGAGGTGCACCACGGCGTGCGCATCGCCGATAACGCTCTGGTGGCGGCGGCTGTGCTCAGCAGCCGTTACATCGCCGATCGCTTTCTGCCCGATAAGGCGATCGATCTGATGGATGAGTCGGCGGCACGGTTGAAGATGGAAATCACATCCAAGCCCGAGCAGATCGACGAACTCGATCGCCGTATCCTGCAGCTGGAGATGGAAAAACTCTCCCTCGGCCGCGAATCGGATCCAGCCAGCCGCGATCGCCTCGAAAAACTGGAGAAGGAGCTGGCCGATCTATCGGAGCAGCAGAGCGCCCTCAACGCCCAGTGGCAGCAGGAGAAGGGCGCCATCGATGAGCTCAGCGCCATCAAGGAAGAGATTGAGCAGGTGCAGCTGCAGGTGGAGCAGGCCAAACGCAGCTACGACCTCAACAAGGCCGCCCAACTCGAGTACGGCACCCTGGCCGAACTCAACAAAAAGCTGGCGGCCAAGGAGGCGGAACTCACTGGCGCCCATGGTGACAAGAGCCTGCTACGCGAGGAGGTCACCGCAGAGGACATCGCTGAAGTGATCGCCAAATGGACCGGGATCCCGGTGGCGAAGCTGGTGCAGGGTGAAATGGAGAAACTGCTGCATCTCGAGGACGAACTGCACAGGCGAGTGATCGGCCAGGACCAGGCGGTCACGGCGGTGGCCGATGCGATTCAGCGCTCCCGCGCCGGCCTCAGTGATCCGAACCGGCCGATCGCCAGCTTCCTGTTCCTCGGCCCCACCGGTGTGGGCAAGACGGAACTCTCCAAGGCCCTGGCGGGCCAGCTGTTTGATTCGGACGAGGCGATGGTGCGCATCGACATGAGCGAATACATGGAGAAGCACGCCGTCAGCCGTCTGATCGGAGCGCCTCCGGGCTATGTGGGCTACGAGGAAGGTGGCCAGCTCACCGAAGCGGTGCGGCGCCGGCCCTATGCGGTGATCCTGTTCGATGAGGTGGAGAAGGCCCACCCCGATGTGTTCAATGTGATGCTGCAGATCCTCGATGACGGCCGCGTCACCGATGGCCAGGGCCGCACGGTGGATTTCACTAACACGGTGCTGATCCTCACCAGCAACATCGGCAGCACGGCGATTCTCGATCTGGCCGGTGATCCTGGCCGCCACGGCGAGATGGAGAAGCGGGTGAACGAGGCCCTGCGGGGACATTTTCGGCCCGAGTTTCTCAACCGGCTCGATGAATCGATCATCTTCCACAGCCTCAAGCAGGAGGAACTGCGCCAGATCGTCGAGCTACAGGTGAATCGCCTGGCCAAACGCCTCGAAGATCGCAAGCTGGGGCTGCGGCTAGAGCCTGCCGCTCTCGATTGGCTCGCAGCCGTGGGCTACGACCCCGTCTACGGGGCCCGTCCGCTCAAACGGGCGATCCAGCGGCAACTGGAAACACCTATCGCCAAGGCGATCCTGGCCGGCAGCTTCCCCGATGGCTCCACGATCGCCGTGGAAGTGGAAGGTAATGGCGATGGCGCCAGGTTGCGCTTCCGCCAGGCCGAAGCCGCCAACCTCAGCGGCCCGCTGCCGCTGCTGGTGTAAGTCAGCCCGCCAGGCGATCAATGCGGCGGGCCAGGGCCAGGTCCAGGTCGGACAGACCACCGGTGTCGTGGGTGGTGAGCTCGATCGCCACCCGATTCCACACGTTGCTCCACTCGGGATGATGGCCGAGGGCCTCGGCGGCCAGGGCGACACGGGCCATGAAGCCGAAGGCCGCCGAAAAATCAGCAAAGGTGAACTCACGGTGCAGCTTGCCGTTGACCAGGCTCCAGAGCGGTAGGGCCTCGGCCAGCGTGTCGATGTCCGCCGGGGTCAGGGGTTGGGCTGCCATGGTGTAAAAAACTGGGGATCACTTTGAGCTGACGGTAACGAAATCCCGGAGCCCTCCGGTATGTGCAGAGGCGGTTCAGCCCCATGTCACAGCAAAGACCGGAGTCGCCATCGGCCGCGCACCTTCAGCACCCAGCGATCACGGGCCTGCAGAGGCAGCATCGGCCAGTTCATGCAGGCGATCGATCAGCAGGTCAACCTCGGTGTCAACAGAGTCCTCAGGGCCACTGTCCAGCTGGCCAGCCAGCTGGCTGGCCGCCAGGTCCAGGCGGCGCCGCACTTCCTGCTGCAAGCGCTCGCCATTGCGTCGTCCCAGCAAGGTGGCCGCCGAGGCCTGGCGGGCGGGAGGCTCGGATGTGGCGCTGAGCCGCTCCCCAACCTGAAGCTCAGACCTGCCAGCAGCGCTGGGCGCTTGGAGAAGGATCTGCCGCAGCGCTGCCAGCTCCAGCCGCAGGTCCTGCAGCTCTTGCCAGATTTCTGGCAGCCCTGGCTGGAACGAACTGGACGGAATCGCCATGGGGTAAAAAGCAATGGCCAAGCCTTTTCCCCATCTTGGCTGAGGCGCCGTTTGTCGTCTGGCCCTGGCTGACCGACACAAGTCCGAGACCCCTTGCAACAGAACGGGTCTCAGTCCATTGGGTGGGCAGGGAGCCGTGAGAGCTTGGGGTTCCTACACCAAACCAATCCCTCGTGGATTCCCACGCCCGGCTGCATGCTGA
>JAPLIB010000041.1 GCA_026389335.1 Cyanobacteriota bacterium
AGAGCAGCGGCTTGCGCGATCCTGCACGCATCGATCGCCTGCTGCTGGTGGTGGCGATCGCTGTGCTGGTCAGCAGTCTGCAGGGATTCGCCGTGACTCTGGCCGGCCAGCGCCGCCGCGTCGATCCCCACTGGCAGCGGGTCCTGAGCTTTGTACGGATCGGTCTGCAGTGGCTGCAACAGGCTGTGGTCTACGCCGGCAAAACGCTGCTGGCCTGGATACCGATCCCCCTGCAGAATCTGGAGCCCTGCATCCCCAGTCGCGGCGTCCAACGACGGCAGAAACAGCCCTGGTTCACGCGAATTGACCTGCCGCCACGGCCACACCAGAACCAACTGCTGGCTGTCGCACGACCGTCTCGGATGAGATGTGTTGGGCAGTCAGGCCCAGCCCAGTGCCCGGCGATCACCTGGCGGATCCGATGGTTCGCCGCCTGGCGGCTATGGCGCGCCACGATCCGCCCTCCCTGGCGGATCAGCACCTGCTGGTCGCGGATCTGCACCATCACGTTCTGGCGTACCAGCGCGGCAGGCACGCTGTACCAGTTGCCCTCCACCTGGACGCAGCAATCCTTGGCGACACGACGGCAGAACTCCTGTTCCGCCAGGTATGACGGCTTGCCGTTCAGCGCCAGCAGCGCCCCGGCCTCCGCACGCTGGAACCGCAGCAGCGGCTGCTCGCCCGTGGTGCCGTGGATGCGCACATCGGCGATCTCCCGGTTCCACCATTCCAGATGGCTTTCCATCTGACCCCAGGTGTCAAAGCGGTGTCCGGCAAGGCCACTGCGTTTCACGTACCCCACACCGCGCTCATCCTTCCCCTTGGTCTGCGGCCGGTGCGGCCAACAAGCCTTGGCTGTGAAACCCCAGTGGCGGGCAAAGGCGGCAAAGGTGGGATTGACCACCAGCTCTCCCGTTCTGGGGTTGTTGAGGGTGATCAGCGCCCGGGCGTTATCGACCAGGACCTGCTCGGGAACCCCTCCCCAGAAGCGGAAGGCCTCCTCCAGCGCCTGCAGCCAGTGGCGCTGCTGCTGCTGCCGGTACACCCGGATCAACTGCCGCCTGGAGTACCCCAGGGTCAGCACGCAGAAATGCATCTTGGTCCGCACTCCACCGATCGGCACCCACAGCTCACCGAAATCGGCCTGTAACTGCTTCCCCGGCCGCGTCTCGTAGCGCACCGTCGCCTGCGCGCTCTGCCGCAGCGCCTCCCGCCAGGGCTGCACCGCACGTTCCACCGTCCGCTGGCTCACCCGGATCCCCTTCTGTTTCAACAACTCCTGCCGCACGACCTCGGCGTTGCCGTGGTGCTGCTCAAACTGTTGCTGCAGCCACTCCCGGTGGCCATCGAGCTGGCTGGCGCGATTGGCCGTGCTGTACGGCTGCCATTCCCCCAGGGCCAGGTATCGGCTCACCGTGTGACGAGAGATGCCCAGTTCCGTCGCGATCCGCCGCCGGCTCCAGCCCCGCTCCAGCAGCTGGCGCATCACCGCCACCTCCTCTGGGGTTTCCATCCCGCCCTCCAGCGCGACCATCCCCCCTGCTGTATGGGCATTGGCCGCCTTGGCCAGCCCAAAGACCACACCCGCTGTCGATCGTTTCTCCGCTGCCGATGACCCTTGCAAGGAAGAGCCATGACCCGCCGCTGACGCTGCCGGCAACGGCTCCCCCATCGCTTCCGGGTGGCTCACTTTTGGTGTCGGCGCTGGTTCAGTTTTCGATGTCGGCTGACAATAGCTTTGCCTTCCTGCACAGGATCAGCTGGGATCCATACAATGAAGGTGAAGGCCTGATCCCACAAGTCAAGAAATATAAGCATGAACATGGCTGCTATCCTGAGCGGATCTGCGCCGATCGCATCTACATCACTATCAAGAATCGAAACTTCTGCACCAGGAACAACATACGCCTATCTGGTAAGCGATTGGGCAGGCCGCCGAAGGATCCCGAGATCAATGCGGTTCATAATCAACAGCCCAGTGCAGACCAACGGAGGAGAAACGAGGTGGAGGGCGTCTTTGGATCAGGGAAGCGGAAGTATTCACTACGGCTGATCATGGCTCGGCTGACTAAGGGTGTAGAAACCTCGATCTCTATGGGGTTCCTGGTGATTTGCGCTGAGAAGATACTGAGGCCCCTCCGCCTCTTTTTTGTCACTATCTTTGCTTGTATTTACTCCTGGCAATGGCCAGACTCCTCCTGGGTGGTCCTCGGGTACATTTGCCTGCTTGAGACAGCTGAATCTCTTGTCAATGCATGACCGAGTTTTCGAGCTGCCTGTCCTATCTGGTTTTTGGCCGCACTCGAGCAGGCCGCAGTTTTCTTTTTCAGGAGCCCCTAAGTAGATATTATTCGAAATGCATTTGGGCACCTCGAAAAATCGACCTTGCCGGGACTTTTAATCTAGGCGGCTCATGCTTGGAAATGAGTCTCGCCCATCTCGGCCATGGGAATTGGGATTTTCGAGGTGCCCATTTGTTGCTCAGTCCACTTTTGATTTTATTTCCGGCCAAACTATTGTATTGCGGCTGCACTGGTATGCCGCAGCGATGCATTTCTTATTACTGCTGATTGTATCAGCAGCAGGCTTGTCTAGGGCCAAATAATATAGCGAAAGATAAAAATTTATTCCTAATTCTTATGCTGCTATAGGTGAATCCATGTCACCACCCGCTTCGGCAAGCGCTGCTAATCCAATATGCATCTGGTGATTTCGAATTTCCGTGCATTCATTGTTGCCTTTGCGCATCAAGTATGTATATACTGGCCATGCCAATAGCTTTGCGAGCTTTCGTTTCCTGTCTCCCATGCTGCTATTGGTCAACCAAAGGCCAATCTGTAATGCCAAGCTATGATCCTAGCCACCCAGTAGCTGAATGCCTTTGACATCAAATCCAGCCTCTTCTAAGTAGGCTCTAAGGGCTATAGGAGTAAATCGGTGGTAGTCGTAGGGCAGTTCATGCATCGGCCAGGTAAATGGAATCGTGAGGAAAAAGATGCCTCCTGGCTTGAGCACTCTGCGCACCTCCCGCAGCAGCTCGCCTGGTTTGTGCACATGCTCCAGGACCTCTGTCATGAATACTGTATCGATGGATGCGCCATCCAAAGGAATCGTCTTTCCATCCCAGGTGAGATCTAGCGCATGGCCTTGATGATAGTCTGAGCTCGCAAAATCTAGTTTGATGTAGTCGCTTACCTTGCCGCTTGCCATGATCAGCTCTTCATAGGGTGAGCTGCCTGCACCCACATCAAGAAGCTTGCCGTGGAACTGATCCTTGGCTTGCATCACGGCCTGGAGAATCGAGGCCCTGACCAGATAGGTTTCGTAATTGCCTATACAGGGAACGAGGCTGGTAAATGCATTTCCACTATGGTCGCGAAAAATTTTGTCTTCGCTTCGATTGATCACAATTGACTGTGCGATTTGGCGAGCTCGTTGAAGGTGCCTGGCAACTTGTTTTATTCCTGCAATGATTTTGTCTGGCGTTTTGAAATCACGAGCAACCTTCTGCAATACCTTTTGGGGCAAGCTCTTATTATAGTCTTTGAAATCTGTCGTCGCTGGCTTTTGTTTCTTATTTGCTTTTTTGAGTTGCCGGGTGTCTGGAGCTATATCTCTATAGCAGTATCCGATCTCCAATGAGGCTTTGGCTGCTTCGCCTAGCTTCACGAGGTAATCCTTTGCGAGCTCTGCCCATACAGCGTTAGGAAATTCCTGATACCATGGAGCGTAAATTGATACATACTCGGGGTTTTCTTTTGATATGCCAGATAAATGAACGATCATTACTAGGCGACCATCGTAAAAGTATTCACTTCTCTCGGGAGCTTTGGTGAGCTTGCCATCACGCAGATTCCAATGACCTAAGTTCCATTCTGGTAAACCCCTCGAAAAAATTCCGGGGAAATAGGAGGGTAAAAAATTCAGCCAAAGCTGATCCACAAACAGAATTCCGAAGGGATCAGAGAATCCTGTCTCTCGCCTTTGCTGTGACGCATACCCGTAGTTCTCTAACCGATTTTTCAGCCATTCGATTGCATCTAATGACTCATTACATTTGCGAAAGGCAACAAAGCCCGCATTGTAAATGCCGGCCGCAAGGCTAATAATTTCTCGTTCAGCTGATTGGATAGGAACATTTAAATGGGGTGTCACTATCCCTGAATAGTCATTCAAAACTTTCCAGAGCGGCCTTAAGCTACTCAGAACTATCATGTCCGTATCTAGAACAACCCACATCGTGGCCTTGCCTTCATTCCATAGAAATTCATGCAGACGCCCCCTAGCCACACAACTTAGCTCAAATGCAGTATATTTAGATGCCAGGTCCAAACGCTCCTGCTTGCTGAAGAGCTTGTCCCAGAAGATCCACTCTGGCCCACTAGGCAGATTGCTTGCAAGGCGTTCTCTCTCGCCGATTACCAATGCGATATATCGCAGGCCAGGATTGCTGGTCCTTAGGAAGCCGTAAAACATTTGCGCATGCTGTGTATAATTGCCAGTAACTACGCATGCCACTGCACAAGTGCTTAGGTCGACCGAAGATTGGCTCATGGATTCTTGGAAGCTGGTTAGCGTGGGCTGAGGCATTAGCGTGAGCTGTAGTACTTAACACGGCAGGCTTCTGCACTTTCGCTTTTGCGAACTAAAAGCAAGTAGATATTTGCCGATTTTAGCATGGAGTTAAGCTGGATTTTTTGATTCCCAGCATTAGCGGTCTTTGCACTTCGGCTGCGTTCTGATTTTGCTGCTTGGGCATTTTAAGGCTGCCGCCACGCTTTGAGGAACATTGCTGCACCAGCAGGCATTGAGCGCAGGTTCCCCCCTGCTTTATGCTTCGGCTCGCTTTAATGTATTCCTGGTTGATGCTTTTCTTGCGCTTCCATTCCTGGATTGCTGAACCTTTCAGTGGCCACAAGTACCTGTTCGGCGGTTGCCCTCCAGCTCGTTGGCTTGAATTGTGCCCGTATCTTCTCCTCCTCGGATGCTCTCCACTCACTGTCTCCTGAGGTGCGCAAAATAAGATCGCACAGGCTCACCACATCTTGGGGATCAAATATTATCGCCAAATCGCTAATCTCTGGTATGCTTGTGGCGTTGGAGGCTAGGCACATGCGTCCGCGGGCCAAGCTCTCGGCCACGGGTAACCCCCAGCCTTCGTACTGGGATGGAAATATGGTGGCAAGACAGTGCTGATAATACCATTCCAGCTGCTGGTCACTGATCTCGCTCAGCAAGAAGATTCGGTTTTGAACCAAGGGGTCGTGGGTCATCTCATGAATGATCTGATTGCACATCGGATGATGGGCTCCAACGCAAACAAGGTCAGGGCAATCAATTGGGTTGGTTCGTGCAAGGTTGCGCCATGCCTCATAGAGCAGACGATGATTCTTGCGCGGCTCTACCGTGCCTAGACACAGAAAAAAAGGCCGTGACGGACGCTGATGGGGCTCTGGCTCACTAAGCGTAACCTGTTGGTTGCTTGACAGGACATCTCCCAAGCGGATCACTTGAATCGATGGCACAACTATTGCTTCCTTTCTCGCGAACTGCAGGATATCGAGGCGACTATACTCTGAAATGGTAAGCAGGTAATCTGATCCACTGATCACGTCAATTACTGCTTTGCTGAAGGTTGATGTGGCCTCCTTTGTGACCCATTGCGGCTGGGAGGCCGGAATGATGTCATAAATTAACCGGATCAACTTTGCCCCACAACTCTGCAGCTTCTTGGCAGCCACTAGATTCGCAGGCATTTGATAGCATTCTGATCCCAGGCTGAAAAGATAATCTTCTTCGCCAATGATATGACTGATGTCTCCATGCGCATTAGGGTCGTGCTTGTTTTTTTTGAATATTACTGATGACGTTCTGTTTAGCAGCTGTTCAATCCGAGCCTTTGCCCAAGTCCTGCCCGTCCTCTGGGTTCTCCATAGATCAAGCTTGGTCGCTACTAAGGCTTGGCGCAAGTTGCTGGACTCTAGCCCTTCGCCAAGTATCTTATGCGCGACTTTTCTCTTCCATGACTTTACGGGGCTGCGGTTTGGCTGGTTTCCACCAAGAATCTTATCTTTGATTGGTACAGGGCTAGCTTTTGATGGAGGAGCAACTGAAATCCACTCCTGACTTTCAAGATTACGCCAGATGACCTCTGGAAGCTCACGCGCTTTGATCTCAACGAATCCAGCTATCGCTTGATCGAATGTAAATAAATGTACTTCAATTCCTAGGATTTTCCAGCCCTTGTAGATGCCTAGCACTGTCCTCTGGATGCCAGTGAGGTGGCTGAACTTCCACTCCATTAATGACGAGCAATCAAGCCAGATGCGCATAGTCAGAGCCTCAGAAAAGTTTATCGCAATACATCTTCGTTACAATATCACGAAGGCCGCTGGCAGGCTTCCAGTTGAATTCAGTAGCCATTTTCGCGGGATTCATGGCTGAGTAGCTGAGGTCACTGGGCCGCATGAAATCCCCGGAAACTTCTATCCAGTCCTCTGCATTCAATCCAGCCATTTCGAACGCGATGTTGACTAATTGCCCAAGCGAATGGGTTTGTCCTGAGGCAATTAGGAAGTCTTTGGGTTTTTCGTCCTGCCGCACCATCCTATACATCGCCTCCACATACTCCGGCGCCCAACCCCAGTCGCGCCAGATGTCGAGATTGCCCAGCACCAGTTTCTCCTGTTTCCCTGCGGCGATGGCCTTCACCCCCTGGATGATCTTCTGGGTCACAAATCGATTCGGCCTGAGCGGCGACTCGTGGTTGGCCAGGATGCCGGTGCAGGCGAACAATCCATAGGCCTCCCGGTAGTTCGCCACCTGCCAGAAAGCGGTGGCTTTGGCCACGGCATAGGGGCTGCGGGGCTTGAAGGGGGTGTCTTCGTTGGCCGGTTCTTGACCCGTATCGCCGAAGCATTCCGAACTGCCGGCATTGAACAGTCGCACCGGTGCCCCCAGGTAGCGGATCACCTCCAGCAGGTTCAGGGTGCCGCCGGCGATCGATTCCATGCATTCCACGGGCTGCTCGAATGACAGACCCACGCTGGTCTGACCAGCCAGGTTGTAAATCTCATCCGGCTTCACGCCGCTCACCACCTTCAGCACACTGCGGAAGTCGTTGGGCGCCAACGACACCACCTCCACCTCTCCTGCGATCCCCAGTCGCTCCAGGCGGCTGGTGTTGGCCATCTGGGCATCGCGGCTGCTGCCCACCACCCGGTAGCCCTTGCCCAGCAACAGGTGGGCCAGGTAGGCGCCGTCCTGTCCGGTGACACCCAGGATCAGTGCCGTTTTCACCCCTTCCTCCGCTGATTTCTGCAGAAGTTCATCATGGCTGTCGCCACGCTTTCGGGATGGTGGCGCGGGGCGGCATTGGCTCGGTGTTGCTGCAGGTGTTGAGCGTAGGGTCCCCAGGCCATTGCGGCTGCGTTCCTCCGAGCCCTCCCTCGCTTGCTGTTCCAAGGCTTTGGCCTTCTGCCGTCTTCGGGCGTTGGTCCGTCTGCAGTCATCCCTGAGCCTCCAGCGCCAGCTTCCGCAGCCTGGGCTTGGCGGCTGGTCTTGGCCGATGTGTACTGGCAAATGTAGCCAGCATTTTGAGCAGATCATCTGCATTTGTGCTGTGACCCGGCTGTTTCCCTCTCCGATCTAACAGTGTGCTTCTCCCATCTGGTACAGCTGGCGGCGGCGATGCCGGTTGCGCCCATCGCCTTGCATGGCAAGCTCGTGGCGTTGTTGTTCACCCAGTAGGCCCATACGCCCTTGCCTCCTCTGGAGTCCAGCCCGGCCTCCGGCATGGCGTTGGACGCAGCCGGCTGGCGGTTCCGGCTGGTGGCGTCTTGGATCGGCTGTTGGCCTTCGATCCCCCGGCGGTCTCGGTGCTGGCGTTTGTGGACGGGAAGGAGCGGCGATGCTCCCCGCTTGCCCGCCCCTATTCGCCCACACCCAGGTTCTGATCTCGAAACCATCCCTTCGCTCCTTCCTGGTCGCTTTTTGCCAAGCCCCGTGTTCCGCACTTTCACGGATGTCATTCCGTTCATCCCCATGCACCATGGTTTGATCGGTTCAGATCTGGGCTCGCTAAAGTGATTGATGAAGACACAGGCCAGGCTGTAAGTGATCCATTGACCTGGCTGGATAGATCGGGCCTCGCTGCTCTGCTGGCCGGTACCTTGATTGTGCTGATCACGTTCTTCACTTCCTACAGTCATGTCAACGTCCCCGGTCATGGCAGTTTCCAGGTCAATCAGCAAATCGGAGTTCCTCTCCTCATTGCCGCCCTGGCGGCGCTGGTTGGCGAGGTTCAACTGGCATCCATCAGTCGATGCGCAGATCAACGCGATCGATTCGAGGCAAGAATCCGAGCGACTGAGGAACGAAACCACTCGGCTGAAGAACGAAACCGAGCAAATGAGGAAAGAATCAGAGCAGCTGAAGATCGAGAATGCTCGGCTCTCGCCAAGCCCGAATCCAAGCTCGACTCGCTGCTGCTCAATGCCGATTCCTCCTCGCCGATTCCCCCCGCAACCGACTGCAACTGAGCGAGACCCGGACCCTGTGGCTGGAGGATCTGGGCCGTCTGCTCCCCGTGTCTGCCACCCTCAGACATGGCTCCCCATACCCCATTGCATCAGGCCATCCTATTGCCGGACTGCCGCACCGCCAGCGGGTCCGCCCAGCCGTTGCTGACGCAAGTCGCCCAGCAGACGTAAGATTCATTGACCATGCTTGCTGGCCTGTCTTTCAAACCAATGGGCGCTGTAGACATCCGCTGGCAGCAGCGGTTTTCGAACTATTGCCGGGCGCTGCAGGAGCTGGAAACTTTTTTTCAGCCTCCCGCCCTGAACCAACGCGAGCAACAGGGATTGATCAAGGCGTTTGAGTACACCTTTGAGTTGGCCTGGAATACCTTGCGCGATCTGTTGCGCAGCCAAGGCGATGCCAGCCTGCTGGGGTCGCGCGACACTCTGCGAGAGGCCTTCCGATTGGGGCTGATCAGCGATGGTGAAGCCTGGATGCTGATGATCCAGGATCGCAATCTCACCACCCATACCTACAACCGCTCCACGGCCGACGCCATCTGCCAGAGCATCACTATCACTTACTTGGCCTGTTTTCAAGAGCTTCGCCAACGCTTGCAGCAGCGCCTGCTCCAGGAGCAGCAATGACCCATTCGGCCTTGCCCACAGCAGCCATTCCCGGCATCCCTGCGGCGAGACAAGAGCAGTTAAATCATCTGTTTACTGCTCAACCGATGTTGCAGTCGGTGTGGCTGTTCGGTTCCCGGGCGATGGGCCGGCACCTGCCCGGTTCGGATATTGATCTATGTCTGGAGGGGCAACACCTCAGCCACCAAGCTCGCCTGCGGCTGATGGCCACGATCGACGATCTGCTGCTGCCTTGGAAGGTGGATCTGGTTCTTCGTCACGAATTGCCGCCGGATCTCTTGGCCCATCTGCAGCGGGTGGGGCGCTGTATCTGGAGGCACCCAGGCGTCTGTCAAGCGACAGCCATCACAGACCCGGTCTTGGATCTTGCCAGGCGCAATCAGCCAGACCTTCGGCATCGCCATTGATCGCGGCGACCTTCAGGTACCACGATCCGCAATTCCATGGAAGCCATCCCCATGGGTACGCACGTACCATCACAGGATTGGTTCGGATCAGGCTCGCTACCGTGATCACACCAGGCAAGAGTCTCACTGCAGAGGAGTCATATCCGTGGCTGGATCGATCCGGCCTGGCGGCACTGCTGGCCGGCAGCCTACTCGTCCTGATCACGTCCTTCACTTCCTACAGCCATGTCGACATCCCCGCCCATGACAGCATCCAGGTCAATCAGCAAATCGGAATTCCTCTCCTCGTTGCCGCCCTGGCGGCGCTTTTTGGCGAGGTTAAATTGGCATCCAACAGTCGATGCGCAGATCAACGCGATCGAATCGAGGGGAGAAACAGTTCGATTGAGGAACGAATCCGAGCAAGTGAGGAACGAAATCGAGCAGCTGAGGAGAGAGTCCGAGCAGCTGAGGATCGAGAATGCACGGCTCGCCGAGCTCGAATCCAGGCTCGACTTGCTGTTTCTCAATGCCGATTCCTCCTCGCAGAATCCCCCCGCCACCGACTGCAACTGAGCGAGATGCTCGCCTTGCTGCTCGAGGATTCCGGCTTTTAAACTGAAACGACGTTCCAGCCCAACGCTTCCAATGTTTGGGCTGTTGGTTTTTCCTGTAGTTTACATTGTCTGGGGTATACGTTTGCAAGCCTCAGAGGCAGCATCGTGCGTGCTTGCGGTTTCGCTCAGCCCTCCCGCCGGTGCTTCTTGTAAAATCTCATCACCGCCAACGCCACGCTGCGGGGATCGTGGCGCAGGGTGGCGGTGGGACGAGCGCCTTGGAGCGGAGCCCGCATCACCTCGTAGCCCTGGCTGATCAGGGCGCGGCTGTCGCAGGTGACCGGTTCGGCGCCGCGCAGGCGGTAGTTCGTGACCAGAGGGGAATCGTCCAGCTCTTCCTGGGCCAGCACACAGTTGAACAGGCGCTGCTCGATGCCGAGGCTGGCCAGCTGCGCTTCGATCGCCCGCAGATGGCCGCCGACATCGAGGCCATCGGTTTCGCCGGGTTGGGTCATCAGGTTGCAGATGTACAGGCGCGGCGCCTTGCTGCGGCTGATGGCGCTCACCAGTTCCGGCACCAGCAGATTGGGCAGCAGGGAGGTGTAGAGGCTGCCGGGGCCGAGCACGATCAGATCGGCATGGGCGATCGCCTCCAGTGCCTTCGGTAGGGCTGGAGGGCGTTCAGGGATGCACCCCAGCCGCACGATCGGACTGGTGGCCTTGCCGATCTGCGATTCGCCTTCGATGCGCTCGCCGTTTTCCAGTTCGGCCCAGAGGCGCACATCAGCATTCGTGGCGGGCACCACCTGCCCTTGCACCGCCAGCACCCGGCTGCTGGCGGTGATCGCTGATTCCAGGCTGCCGGTGATGGCGGTGAGGGCCGTCAAGAAGAGATTGCCGAAGCTGTGACCCTCCAAGCCGCTGCCGGAGCGGAAGCGGTATTGGAACAGCCGCGTCAGCAGCGGCTCTTCGGTGGAGAGCGCCGCCAGGCAGTTGCGGATGTCGCCGGGGGGGGCGACGCCGAACTCCCGCCGCAGCACGCCGCTGCTGCCGCCGTCATCGGCAACGGTGACGATGGCGGTGAGATTGGTGCTGTAGCGCTTCAGGCCCGAGAGCAGGGTGGACAGGCCAGTGCCGCCACCGATGGCCACGATCGCCGGGCCGCGGTTGAGGCGGCGCTGGGCCAGCAGGGCATCCACCAGCACCGTGTCCTTCTCCGGGGCCAGGGCCTGCTGGATCGAGCCGAAGCTGCGGCTCTGGCCCAGCCAGATCAGGCCGCCGCCGATCAGCAGCACCAGGGGGCCGGTGATGCTGCGGGGCAGTACTCGCGTCAGCTGGGCCAGGGCCATTTTGATCGCCTCCAGGATCCAGTAGATCGGCTGCAGGTCGGCCCAGACAGCGGCGCCGAGCAGCAGGATCAACAGGCCCAGGCCGGAGGTGAACATCCAGCGCTTCACCACCAGCCCCGGTTGCAGCCAGCGGGCGGCCCGCCTGGAGCGGCTCACCAGATCCTGGCGACGCCGATCGCCGCGGCCCACCCAGCTGGGTCGTGCGGCGGGTCGCCTCGACCTGGGAGCTTTGGCGCCGGAGCCGCGGACGGGCAAGGGGGGAGCGCCGGGACGCGGCGGGGACGTGGAGGAACTGTACGGATGGAAACCGTTCGGGGAAAGCGACAAGCGCTTTGGGGTCAACGGTCGGGGATCAGACCAAAAACGGGGGCTGAAACGTCAGGATGGGCTGGGAGCCGTTCCCAACCTCCTGTTGTCTCCCCCCAGAGCTCTTGGTTTCCAGTCTCGCTGACGTCGCCAACACCCCGCCAGACGCTCTCGTGGCCCAGATGGAGAAGCTCACGGTGCGCTGGGGCACCAAGCCGCCGGTGCTGGAGTCGGTGGATCTGGATCTGTTCGCCGGCGAGCGTCTGGTGGTGATCGGCCCTTCCGGGGCCGGCAAATCCACGATCCTGCGGCTGCTCTCCGGGCTGCTGCTGCCTTCCGCCGGCAGCCTGAGCATTCATGGCGAGGGGCAGACCTACCTGCGGCTCGATCAGCGCCATCCCCCGGACGTGCGGCTGGTGTTCCAGAACCCAGCGCTGCTGGCCTCGTTGACGGTGCGCGAAAATGTGGGCTTTCTGCTCTACCGCTTCAGCAAGCTGAGTGATCGCGAGATTCGCGAGCGGGTGAGCCGGGCCCTGGAGGCGGTGGGCCTGGTGGGAATCGATGAGTTGCTGCCCGGCGAACTCAGCGGTGGCATGCAGAAGCGGGTGAGCTTCGCCCGGGCCCTGATCGATGATCCCGGTGCCGCCGGCGGCCGTGTGCCCCTGCTGCTGTTCGATGAACCCACCGCCGGCCTCGATCCGGTGGCCTGCACCCGGGTGGAGGATCTGATCGTGCGCACCACCGAGCTCACCAATGCCTCCTCGGTGGTGGTGAGTCATGTAATCAGCACGATCGAGCGCTGCGCCGAGCGGGTGATGCTCCTCTACGAGGGCCATTTCCGCTGGAATGGCAGCATTGAAGAGTTCAGGGTCACAACCAATCCCTACGTGGTGCAGTTCCGGAGCGGTAGTCTGCGCGGACCCATGCAGCCGGCGGAGCTCTGAGCCCATGCGCCGCAGTGTCCGCGAGGCTCTGGTCGGATTTTCATTGATCGCCGCAGCTGGCAGCGCCTTCACGCTCTGGCTCTGGCTCAAGGGCGTGTCCATGGGCCAGAACACCTGGATCATGCATGCCAGCTTCGCTGATGCGGCGGGTCTGGCGGACCGTTCGCCAGTGGTGTACCGCGGTGTGTTGGTGGGCAACGTCCGCAACATCCAGGTCACCGACAAGGCGGTGCTGGCCGATCTGGAGATCAACGATTCGGCCCTGCGGCTGCCCAGGCCGGTGGTGGCCAGGGTGGGGGCGGGCTCCCTGCTCGGCGGCGATGCCCAGGTGTCGCTGATGAGTGCCGGCCAGCCTTTGCCGGCTGACGGCCCCTCGCCACGGGATCGCCGCTGCAACAACAAGCTGATGGTCTGCCAGAACGGTTTGGTTCAGGGCGTCACCTCCGCCACCCTCTCCTCGGTCACCGACACGGTGCAGAAGATGCTGGACGAGGCCGACAAGCAGAAGCTCGTCAACAAGTTGGTGGCTGCCACGGTGAGCTTCGAGGCCACCGCCGATGAGACCAAGAAGCTCACCAAAGATGGGCAGGTGTTCCTGAAGGACGCCCAGGTGCTGGTCAACCAGTTGAACCGTTCGGCCACCAAGATCGATCCGATCCTCACCAACATCAACACCGCCAGCGTTGATACCGCCAAGGCCACCAGGCACATCAAGAACCTCACCGCCGCCCTCGACAAACCAAAGACCGTGGCTGATCTGCAGGCCACGCTCACCAATGCCAAGCAACTCACCGATCGCTGGAGTGCGGTGGGAGGCGACGTGCGCAAGCTCACCGATGATCCCAAGTTCATGGATGGGATCCGCAGTGTCTCCGCGGGGCTCGGCAAGTTCTTCGAAGATCTCTATCCGGCCCAGACCCAGGCCGCTAAGGAGCGGGACGATCAGAAGCGCCAGGAGCGGGAGCAGAGCCGCAATCCGCCGCCCGCTTCAAGCCGCTTCGCGCCGCGTTCCAGTGGCCCGGTGCCGACTCCTCCCAGTCCCTAGAGGCGTGGTGGTGCCCAGCGATCCCCAAGCAGAACCAGGGTTCTTTCCGCTGTCGTGGAGATTCAAGCCAAAATCAGATGGAGAAAGCGGTGAAGGCTTGTCGACGGGCTGGCTTTAGCAGCTCTGCTGCGCAGCAATCGATATTGCGCGTCAGGTATCGCTGAGCTGCGGTCCCGCTGCATTCAGGCTGAGACCGTGCAGGGCGTTGGCCTGGAGCGGGTTCGGTCGTTGCGCACGGAATGGTCCAGGGGTACGGAACGGTCCAGGCTCATGGAATGGTCCAGGCGCACCATTTCCCTGGGCCCCCTCCTCGCCCAGTCGCTCGGGGCCTGGCTTCAGACCGTGTTGATCGCCTGCATGGCGATGGCGGCGATCGCCTGATCACTGGCCTTGGGCAGTTGCACATAGCGGCCGCCGGCGGCCTCGGCCAGGTCCTTGCCCATGCCGCTGCCGATGAACTTGCGCTCGGTGTCGATCACCAGCAGCTTGAGGCCCAGGGCCCGGTAGCGGCTGGCCACCTGTTTCACCTCCTCCTTGAGGTCCACCGGCTCCTCGCCCTCCAGCTGCGGCTGGCCTAGGGAGCGGGCCAGGGGCACATTGCCGCGGCCATCGGTGATCGCCACCACCACCACCTGGCCCAGATCGCCCGTGGCCAGGGCATTGGCGCCGACGCGGGCGGCCTGGGTGAGGCCATGGGCCAGGGGGGAGCCGCCGCCACAGGGCATCGCCTCCAGCCGGCGGCGGGCGGCGGTGATCGAGCGGGTGGGGGGCAGCAGCACGTCGGCCTGTTCGCCGCGGAAGGTGATCAGGGCGACCTCATCGCGGTTTTCGTAGGCCTCGGTGAGCAACCGGATCACGGCCCCCTTGGCGCTCTGCATGCGGTTCAGCGCCATCGAGCCGCTGGCATCCACCAGGAAAATCACCAGGGCGCCGGCCTTACGCTGCAGCTGCTTGGCCCGCAGATCGCCGTCTTCGACGATCACCTTGCGCTGCGGTTCGCGGGCGCGGCGTGCCTTCTGGTATGGCGCTGCCGCTCGCAGGGTGGCATCGACGGCGATGCGTTTCACCGGCCCGCGCGGCAACATCGGCTTCACATAGCGGCCGCGGGAATCGCTCAGCACCACGGCGCGGCTGCCGCTGCCGCCGCTCTTGGCCTTGGCGGCGGAGAACAGCAGTAGGTCGGGGTCGATGGCGGTGGCCTCCGGATCGAGCAGGAACTCCTCCGGGATCGACGGTGGCGCCTGATCTTCGGGGGTGTCTTCCTCGTCGTTGTCCTCCTGCTCGGGCTCGTCGGGCTCCTGCTCTTTCTCCGGTGGCTCGGGCTCCTCCGGCGGTTGTTCGCCCTGGGGTGGCGGCGGCGGTGGTTCCAGCGGCTGGTCCGGATCCGGCGGTGGCAGCTGCAGCGCCCGCGGCGCGATCACCAGGCGCACCGCCACCTGCAGATCGTCGGCCTCCACCTGATCGCGGCCGCTGAGGGCGGCATGGGCGCGGGCCACCCGCACCGCATAGAGCTCGGAGCGATGGCCCTCGACGCCGCCGCGCAGAGCTTCGGTGACCAGGTAGGTGATTTGCTCACGGCTGATGCGCACATCCGGCAGCCACTGGCGGGCCAGCAGCAGCTGGGTGGCCAGGGCATCGCTGTCCTCCTGGAAACGCTGGCGGAAGCGGTCGCTGGATTCGCCGTGATCGAGCGCCGAACGGGTGATCGCCACCCGTTGCTCGACGTCCAGCAGCTGGTTGGCGGAGAGGGCGATGGCGAAGCGATCGAGCAGGTGGTCGCGAACCGCCCCTTCTTCGGGGTTGTAGGTGGCGATCAGCAGGCAGCGGCACGGATGGGACAGGCTCAAGCCCTCGCGCTCGATCCGGTTTTCGCCGCTGCCGACGGCCGCCAGCAGCAGGTTGGTGATGCCGTCGTCGAGCAGGTTGAGCTCGTCGATGTAGAGCACGCCGCGGTGGGCTTCGGCCAGTAGCCCGGGCTGGAACACCGGCGCCCCGGCGGCCAAAGAGGCGGTGACATCCACCGATCCCAGTAACCGGTCTTCGGTGATGCCCAGGGGCACCTGCACAAACGGTGCTGGCACCACCCGGGTGGGCAGCAGGGCGTTGGCATCGAGGCCTTCGGCATCGCCACCCAGGGCCGTGATCCGGGCCCGGGTGGCATCGTCCCACTCGTCCGGGCGCCTGGGATCGTGGTTGAGCGGGCTGGCGCCGGCGCCCAGATCGAGCCCATCAATCGGTGGCAGCAGGGCATGGAGGCCGCGGGCCAGCACCGATTTGCCGGTGCCGCGGCCGCCGGCGATCACGACGCCGCCCAGGCCCGGATCCACCGCCGCCAGCAGCAGCGACAGTTTCAACGTGCCGTGGCCGGTGATCGCCGCCAGCGGAAAGGCGCGGGCGGCGGCGGCACTGGCTGCTGTGGCACTGGCTGCTTGGGCACTGGCCGCTTGGGCGCTGGCGTCACTGAGGGTGCCTGGGGCGCTGGCGACCATGGGTGGAGGGGGAGAGCCCCGGATGCGGGCCTGGATTGGGCCCAGTCTCGCTGATCAGGTCGGCCGTGCTGGCTGGCCTTGGCGCTGGTCAGTCATGGTTGTTACTGGGCCAGCCATGGTTGTTGCTGGACAGCAAAGAATGAAGCATGCGGCCATGGTTCGTTCGGACCTGTCGTTCGACTCGATTCGCTCCGATGCTGTCGTGACACCATGGCAGTGTGCGGAGTCTCAGTCATGAAGCCGGTGATGCGAAATGAGTAGTCAGACGAGTCAGGGTGCCACAGGCTCAACTGTGAATGCAATCGTCTCTGGGGTGATCAATGGGGCGATGGCGATTCCCCTTTGCATTGCCCTGGCTTCTGTCATTTTTTCGGGTGATCTGAGGCCTTATTTCCCCCTGGGGATCGGCCTTTTTCTGGTGGGCAATGCGATGGTGAGTGCCATTGCCTCCCTGCACTCCAGCAGCCGCTTCGGCATGGCTGGGATTCAAGATTCGACGCCGGCGATTGTCGCCCTGATGGTCGTCAGCATTGCCGCCAGTACCCACAACAAGGCCAGCACGTTGCCAACGGTGGTGGCAGCGATTGCCATCTCAACGCTTGTGATGGGACTCACGCTCTATGGCCTTGGCCAGTTTCGGCTTGGCGTTGGGGCACGCTTCTTTCCCCCTTCGGTGGTGAGTGGCTTCCTGGCGGGCACGGGTGTGATCCTGCTTCTGGCCGGGCTGGGCTTCTTGATGAATACCAACCTGACCATGGTCAATCTGGATCAGTTGTTCATGCCTGGGGCCCCCGGGCGATGGCTGCCTGGCACGTTGTTCGGCATCGCTTTGGTATGGATCCATCTGCGTTTCCCCAAGGCCTGGGTTCTACCCACGCTGCTGTTTGCTTCGGCCCTGATTTTTGCGCTGTCCTTGCATGTTTTTCATATCAGTACCCAGGAAGCAATCACGCGAGGCTGGATTGAGGGTGGCTTTCCTGCTGGCAGGCTCTGGCCTCCCTTGAGCCTGGCGCAGTTGGGCCAGATTGATTGGATCATTCTGAGCCGCCACCTTGTCCATTATCTGATCATTGCCTTTGTGGGCTCCTTGGCGCTGCTTCTCAATGCTTCCGGGCTGGAGCAGACAACGGAGGAGGAGATCGATCTGGATCGGGAGCTTAGGGGTAATGGTCTGGCCAATCTGGTGGCCGGATTGTTCGGCGGTGCCAATGGCTATCTTTCGATCAGTGGCTCGGCCCTCTCCCATGAGCTGAAGGCGCCGGGTCGTCTGCCCAGTCTGGTCAACGCCGGAATGTCCGTGGCGGCCCTGGGATTCGGGATGGCGCTGTTGCAGGTATTTCCAAACTTCTTGCTGGGTGGCCTGACGATATTCCTTGGCTTATGCATGTTGAAAGGGCCGTGCCTGGATAGTTTTCGCCGCCTTTCGCGGCTGGAGTACGGGTCGATCCTTTTGATCACGACCGTGATCGCCTTCTTCGGATTCGTGAATGGCGTTCTTGTCGGCCTGATGGTGGCCTTCATCTTCTTTGTGATCAGTTCATCCAGGGTGAAACTGGTGAAGTTTGCCGGCAGCTGTGCAACGATCCAGAGCCAGGAAATCCGTTCGAGATCCGCCACCGCCCTGCTGCAACGGCGTGGTTGTGACGTCAGGATTTTCGCCTTGCAGGGATTTGTATTTTTCGGCAATGCCTTTGAGTTGTACCGGCGGCTGCGGGGTTTGTTCGGTTCTGCGGAAGCGCGCCAACCACTTTATCTATTGCTCGATTTTCGCGATGTTGTCGGTGTTGATTCCAGTGGCATGACTTGGATTGGCCGTTTGGCCAAGCTCGCCAATGACCATCAGGCTGTGCTGGTTCTCAGTGATCTATCACCCATCGTGAAGCGTCAGCTCCTTGGTTTTCTCGGCTTCACGGATCCAACGGCTGTCGATCCGATGGCCTCCCTCCATTTGGCCACGGACCTGGATGAGGCTCTGCAGTGGTGTGAATCCAGACTCCTGGCCGCCGGCGATGGACAGGGTGGCGCCGCTGATTCAGCTGGCTCTGACCTGGTCAACCTGGATGTCGAGACTTTGGGTTGGACGGCCCAGTTCCTTGCCAGGGCAGGCACCTATCTGCAACGTGAGAGCTATCCGGCTGGAGCGACACTCTGGCGACATGGGGATGAGGCCAGGCATCTCTATCTCGTTGAATCAGGCGAAATTGAGGTATTGCAGTTTATGGCCAATGGTGATCGTAAGCGCCACTTCGGCATCGGTCCAGGCAGTGTCTTTGGGGAGGTTTCTTTCTTGCTGAAATCGCCTCGTATCGGCACGGCAATCTTCAGCCAGGATGCCGTGGTCTATTCCCTCAGCAGAGAACAGCTGGACGCCATGTCCCAACAGCAGCCTGAGCTCGCCCTGGAACTACAGAACCGAGTGCTGATCATGGAGGCGATGCTCTTGGCCGAGGATTTTCACTCGGTGGATTTCATGATGCGTTGAACTTGCGCACCGCTTCCCCTCCCGATCGCCCCCTGACCGGCGACGTTCAGGCCGGCACAAAGCTGCCGTGCAGGCCGTAGGGAATCGCCAGGGGCAGCTCCAGTACCGCCAGTTCGGCCATCGAGGCGGCATCGAGAATCACCAGGTCCGAGGCGCAGCGGGCGCCATTCCAGACGACACACAACACCCAGCCGTCGTCCTCGGCGGGGGGCGGGGCACCGGCGGCGGCGGGCCGGGGCACCATCACCGGTTCGCTGACGAAGCCGCGTGGCGCGGCGCTCCACACCTGCCGTTCGCCGTTGACCAGATCCAGTTTCTTGAGCGCCTGCAGCGGATCGTTGCCCGTTTCCCGTTCCGCCACCGCCATCCAGGCGTAGCGGCTGGTCAGGCCCTCGCGGCCGGGATTGACCATGGCGAACTCGCAGCAGCGCTCGCTGAGGCGCTCGCTCTGCACCGAGCCGCTGCTGAGGTCGATGGTGCAGCGCTCCAGCAAGCCCTCGGGGATCAGGTTGAAATCGATCGAGCGGAAGTCCATGTCCGGCCCGATCGAGGGGAAATCGGCGTAGAAGATGCTGCTGAGCACCAGCTGATCGCGCTCCTCCCAGGCGTTGACGTGGTGGAAGACGAAGCCTTCCGGGGCCGGAATGATCCGCGGCTCCTGGCCGGCGTAGGCCCCTGAATCCCGCGGCACCAGCCAGAACTGGGCCTGGCCGCCGGGCTTG
This sequence comes from Cyanobacteriota bacterium, assembly GCA_026389335.1. GTDB lineage: Bacteria > Cyanobacteriota > Cyanobacteriia > PCC-6307 > Cyanobiaceae > Cyanobium. Next base: position 19,448 of record JAPLIB010000041.1, read on the forward strand.
GAGGCCAGGCACTGGGCGGCGCCCTTCTGGCCCAGCACGAAGGGCAATGGGTTGAAGGCGATCGCGTTCTGCAGGAACACCGCCCAGTTGGGGGTGATCGCGAAGTCGTGCAGGAAGGCGAAGCCCTTGAAGCTGTCGGAGCGCTCGCTCAGCAGTTGGCCGGCCTTGACGCCGTTGGCCGGGTCGTCCGCCACCGCGAACTCCAGCAGCCGCACCGTGCTGCGTGGTCCGGTCTTGACGCCGAAGGTGACCATCCGCTCCTGACCGTGGTGGCCGGGATCGAAGCGGGGATGGGCGCTGAAGGCTTCACCGGGCTTGAGTACGCCATCAAGCAAGGTGAGGCCCCGCGTCTCGAGGCTGTCGGGGTCGAGGGCGTGGGGGGAACTGGCCTCCCACAGGGCCAGCAGCTCATCGCCGAGGCGCACCACATGGGTGTTGGCGATGTTCTTGAGGCGCAGGTCAAAGGCATTGGCCAGGGGGCCGCCGGGCTTCTGGGTGCCGAAAACGCCGCGGTAGAGGGGTTTGCCGGCCTTTTCTTCGGCCAGCCAGCCTTCGGTGCGGATGAAGCGGTTGCTGAGCTGAACAGCCCCGTTCTCAAAGCGCAGGGCCGTGATCATGCCGTCGCCATCAAACGGGTGGTGCACCCAGTGGCCGCCGCGCTCCAGCCGGCCGGGACCGTTGCGGTAGAGGGTGCCCTGCAGCTCGGCTGGGATCGTGCCGTGGCTGGCCTGGATCGCCACGTCGCTGAGCTCCACCCCCACGTTGCGGAAGGCGCTGGCCCAGTCGGCGCGGTCGTAGCTGCCGCTGGCTGACTCGGTTGCGTCAGCAGCAGCGGTAGAGGCGCCTGGGGCAGAAGCCTGGGGGCGGCCGGGGGCAACGGTCATCGGGGCGCGCAGCGGAGGAGTGGCCGCGATGTCACGGCTTCCCCATCATTGCGTAACGGAGTGTGAAGGTGAGGGCTGGCGGCGAGCCCGCTGGGTCGCCGCGCCGATCAGCAGCTTCGAGCCTGGCGTCCCAATCGGGCTGCGCCCTGGTCTGGCATTCAAAATCAGCCCTGGCAGGGGCGCTCCACCGGTGAGCAGGGAGGCAAAGGACGCTCGCAGGGGGCGTTCAGGTTGTCCGGGCAGGGGTCGGCCTGGGCGGCCCGGCCGGGGGCGGCCAGCAGCATCAGCGCCGAGGCTGCGGCGGTGGTGAGCAAGATGGCGCCTTTCATGGTGCGGTAGCGCAGAGCATTTTCAACGTAGCGACCCTGTCCCTGCTGAGGTCTCCGGGATTTGCATGGCGTTAACGGCACCGGATGGCCATCAGGCCCGCAGGTCCGCAGGCCTTCGTGCCGGTGGTGGCCAGGGGGCAGGAAGGAGCCATTGGGTTGCGGTGATCTCAGCTCTCTCCTGCACCAGTGCATCCGCACCCTGGAAACAACCCTTGCCGAATCTGTTCGCTCCCGTGGCGACGGGGCTGGTCGGACGCTTCAGGGTCTGATCGCAGAACCCAGGGGGTGTTATCAGGCCGGCTCTCGGATCGCTCCCCCCTTTCAGCCTCCTGCCTGCTCCAGCACCCCCTTGCTGCTGGGCACCGCTCCGGCCCGGCGGGGATCGATCTCCACCGCCAGGCGCAGGGCGCGGGCGAAGGCTTTGAAGCAGGCCTCGACGATGTGGTGGGAGTTGACGCCAGCGAGCTGGCGGATGTGCAGGGTGAGGCCGGAGTTGTTGACCACCGCCACGAAGAACTCCCGGACCAGCTCGGTGTCGTAGCTGCCGATGCGCTGGGCCGGGATCGTGAGGCCATAGGAGAGGTGGGGACGGCCTGAGCAATCCAGCGCCACCTGCACCAGCGCTTCATCCAGGGGCGCCACGAAGTGGCCGAAGCGGTGGATGCCGCGCCGGTCGCCCAGGGCCTGCGCCAGGGCCTGGCCCACGGCGATCCCCACATCCTCATTGGTGTGGTGATCGTCGATGTGGGTGTCGCCGGTGGCGCTGATCTCCAGATCCACCAGCCCGTGGCTGGCCAGCTGATGGAGCATGTGATCAAGAAAGGGCACGCCGGTGGCCACCTGGCAGCTGCCATGGCCATCCAGGCCGAGCGTCACCCGTACATCGGTTTCGCCGGTAACGCGGTGGACGGTGCCGGTGCGCATGGAGGGACGGCGCCCGCAGACGCCTGAATGAGGTGCCCCGATCATGGCGAAGCCCCGGGCAGGCACCTCAACCGCCTGTTGATGCCATGATGCCCTCAGCACTAGCATCTTGATGCCATGCGCACCACGCTCACCGTCGATGACGCCCTGCTGCGCCAGCTGCGCCAGAAGGCCCTCGACAGCGGCAAGCCCTTCAAGCAGGTGGTCAACGAGGCCCTGCGGGCAGGCCTGAACACGCCGGCCGTCGCCAGGCGCGAGCCCTATCGCTGCCCAACGTTTTCGATTGGCGCCGTGGCTGCGGGCGTGGATCTCACCAAGGCCAGCCAACTGGCTGCAGCGCTGGAGGACGAAGCCCTGATCGAGAGACTCCGGCAAGGTCGATGATCCTGATCGACACCAATCTCTGGCTCTACGGCTCCCTGCTGGAGCTTCCCGATCACAACCGGGCCAAGCGCTGGCTTGAAAACACGATCAATGGTCAGGAGCCGATCGCCCTGCCTTGGAGTGTGGCGCTGGGCGTCGTCCGCATCAGCACCCAGGCCCGAATTCTGCAGAACCCGCTCAGCCCCTCCCAGGCCCTGGATCTGGTGGACGGCTGGCTGCAGCAGCCGATGGTGGAGCTGATCGAGCCTGGCCCTGACCACTGGGACATCCTGCGCCGGCTGATCGGTGAAGCCGGGACGGCCGGCAACCTCACCAGCGACGCCCACCTGGCAGCGCTGGCGATCGAGCAGGACTGCACGCTCTGCTCGGCGGACAGGGACTTCCGCCGCTTCCCGGGCCTGCGCTACCGCGATCCGCTGGGCTGAAGCCCCAGGCTTCACATGCCGGTGATGCAGTACCCCGCATCCACATAAATCACCTGGCCGGTGATGCCGCTGGCCAGCGGGCTGGCCAGGAAGGCGGCGGTGGCGCCCACCTCCTCCTGGGTGACGGTGCGGCGCAGGGGGGCCTTGGCCTCGACGTTGTGGATCATGTCGAGGATGCCGCCGATGGCGGAGCTGGCCAGGGTGCGGATCGGACCGGCGCTGATGGCGTTGACGCGCACCTGCTTCTCGGGGCCCAGTTCGGCCGATAGATAACGCACCGAGGCCTCCAGGGCCGCCTTGGCGACGCCCATGACGTTGTAGTTGGGGATCGCCCGCTCGGCGCCCAGATAGCTGAGGGTGATGACGCTGCCACCGGGGTTGAACAGGGGCTTGGCGTAGCGACAGAGGGGCGCCAGCGAGTAGGCGCTCACCTCCAGGGCCCGGCCGAAGCCCTCGGGGCTGATGGCGGAGTAATCGCCGATCAGCTCCTCCTTGCCGGCGAAGGCCAGGCAGTGCACCAGCACATCGATCGAGCCCCACTGCTCGGCCACCCGGGCGAACACCGCCTCGATCTGGGCCGGATCCTGCACGTTGAGCGGTTCGAACAGGGTGGGGGCCAGCGGGGCGGTGAGGTCGCGCACCTTGCCCTCGAAGCGGCCCTTCTCATCCGGCAGGTAGGTGACCCCCAGCTCACAGCCGGCCGCATGCAGCTGCTGGGCGATGCCCCAGGCGATCGACTTGTTGTTGGCGATGCCGGTGACGAGGGCCTTCTTGCCTTGCAGATCGAGGAGCATGGGGGGAGGGCCGCAGCACGGCCATGGCATTGGTGTGATTCTCCCGCAGCGGCGGGCCTGGCGTTCTGGCTGAGCAGCCGCCAACGCCGGCCCTCGGGAACTTGCGGCCTTGGGCTGGTTGATCTTCCAGGCCAGGCCTGGGGATTCAACCCTGTCTGCGTTGCCTGCAGCCGTAGCGGCTTCACGGCTGGACCTGGAGATTGGATTGGGTTGTTACTTCGTTGGTGATTGGCTGGTCAGGTTGTTGCTGGCCTCGCTGGCTGCCAGTTCGGTCGCGATGGCGTGCTGGGGGAGGCCCTCTCTGGCTATCACGATCAGCACCATGATCGAGCCCAGCAGCAGGGGCAGCAGTCGCAGCCAAGAGTCCAATCTGGTGTGCGGTTGAAGCAACAGCAGGCTCGCCGCGATCAGGATGGCGGCCAAGGCCAACCAGGGAGCGCGGAGCCCAATCCCCACCGATCGCCAGCGGGGCTGATCCTGCCGGGTTTGATATGTTTTGTCGGTAGGGATCCAGCGCTGTTGCTTACGGCTCAGGAACTCGACCATCGCCTTGAGGCTGCACCCATAGCTGAAGGGCAAGAGCAGGAGGTAGCCCGTGATCACATACCAGGGAGGCCGGTGAGTGAGTGGTTGTAAATCCTGACACTTGAAATAGATCGCTATCGTGATCAGTAGGGTTGGTAGAAAGCTGCAGTACAGCATGATCAGCGCCGGTGCTGTCGCCGGAATGATCAGCAGGGCAAACGGGAATAATGCTTGTAGGAAGGTCTCGCTGAAATGAAATAGCAGATCCATGCGCTCCGATGGGCTCAGAGTCTGGTGGTCGCCGTTCAGCAGAAAGCTGGATTCCTTGGCCAGGAATTGCAGATTTCCGTAGCTCCAGCGGCTGAGCATTCTCTGCAGTCCGCGTAGGGAGACTGGCGCCCAGAATCCAGTGGGAATGAAGTGCATATGGCCTTGGAAGCCTGCCCGGTTTGCCCTGATGCTCATGGCCACATCTTCAGCTAAAAGGCTTTCGCCCCAGAGCCGTTGTGAAAGTGGCCCAATGCACTTGAGTGCCTCTGTGCGCCACAGAGCATTGTGACCTTGGAAGAAGCACCAGCCCCCAAGTTCGGCTTGGTGATACTCCTTGATCTTGACCGTGAGCAGCATCGAGGCTGCGATTGCGGCAGCTTTCCCCATGGGGGAATTGGTGGGAATATTGAAGAATTGGAGAAAGCCCAGTCTGGGAGAGTTGAAGAAGCAGGCGGTGCTGTCGAGGAGGAGTTGGCTCGGCACCGTGGAGTCGACATCCACCAAGAGCACCAGTTCGCTTCGGACCTGGGCCATCGCTAGATCCAGATTGCCGGCTTTGAAATTCTTTGTGCCATCCCGGTGTAGAAAGTGGATCGCTCTGCTGGGCTTGCTTGCCGCATTGATCCACTCCCGGAGGCGTTCAGCATCGCGATGCTCCGTGTCGCTGTTATCTGCAATAATGATATTCAGGTATCCATCGGGATAGACGAGATTGAGTAAGGACTCAACTGTCATCCTGGCTACGTCATAGGGCTCGTTGCGGCATGGCATGATTGCCGTCACCGAAAGTAGCCCTGGATGCCCTGGTCTGGACTGGGGTAAAAGTCGCTGATGGTTGAGCTGCGGTGCCTTGCTGTTGAGCATTGCAGCTGTTAGCCATAGCAGATAGGATTGGCTGTAAAAGAATGGAACCAGCGCTATTTGCACCAGGGCCATGCCTGCAATCTGGGGCAAGTCTGTTGGCGTCTGGGGATTCTGGCTCAGGGCGGCCCAGGCCCCATGTTGAAGCAGGGCGACGATCAAGATGAAGGCCGCTGCTGTTCTGTCCAGTCGAGGCTGCTGGCTGGTGGATGGCCTGCCCTTCCATCGTTTTGAAAAGAGCGGGATGAAGAACCAGAGGTCAATGGCTGACACCACCACAAGGCAGCCTGCCATTGACAGGGCTGACGGGGTCATCCTTGGTTCCTGTCTCTCGCCTTGAGACGACCAGGCGATTGAGGCGGTGTTGTTGTGATGTCGATGCTCGGATCGATCAGGCTTGATTTGGTGCCGAAGTCATGATCTTCGCTGATTTGGCCTGGATCTGCTGGCGCGAAGGCCCGGCTCCAGGGGCTGGGTCTGAGTGGCTGCCGGGCTGGCCAGGCGCTCTCATCGTTCACTGTGTTCTCCCTTCAGCTGCCGGCCTCAGGGCCCCGGCGGTGGCGGCGCCGGTTCCTCGTTCTGGAAGTCCTCTGGTGTCAAGGGTTGGCCCAGCAGCCGCTTTTCGGCCCGCAGCACCGCCTTGGGATTGCTGAGCAGGTTGCGCTCTTCGACCATCGGATAGCCCGTAGGCTGGAAGTCTGCGGCTCGGCGCGGCGGCTCGCGCCACACAAAGCGCCGTCCTGGTGCTCGCTGCTGGCAGAGGGCGGCAAACTGGCGGTGCAGCTGCCAGCGCACCGTTCCGCGCGCCATCGCGGCGTAGAACTCCTGGCGCGGTGCTCGGCCAGAGCTGGTGGGACTGGCGCTGGTGCCGCCCTGCAGCCGGGCCGCATCCGGATTCCAGCGGGGGCTGCAGCGACCGGCTTCGCTGGTGTCAGTGTCGAGCCAGAGGTGCAGGCCCTCGCCGGCGGGGCGGGTGCCCAGCGCCAGCCCGTCATTGGGCTGGTGGCGCGGCAGCGCAAACATCCAGCCGCTGGCCCTCTGGGCCGCTGGTACACAGCCGGTCAGGCTGGCCAGGGCTGCGGCCAGGAGCAGCCGCTTGCCCAGTCGTCCGGCGGCTGATGGCGTCAGGTGCTGTGGAGGCTGGTGTGGGGGCAAGCGGCGGGGCAAGTCGCTCGGGGGGTGTTGCAGTCGCCATGATCGGTCTTCGACCCCTCGCTGACGTCCCCAGGGGCTCCTGCCTTCGATGGTGCTCACCGCTTCGACCATGCTTCCCCTCGGCACGGAACTGCCGCTGGCGACGATCGATCGCCGGCGCGGCGAGGGGGTGGGCGCGCCCTTCGACCCGGTTGCGCTGGCCTCGGGCCCCGTACTGGTGGTGTTTCTCTGCCCCCACTGCCCGTTCGTGAAGCACATCGAACCGGAGCTGAGCCGGCTGCAGGCCGATTTCGCCGGTCAGGTGGCCCTGCTCGGCGTTTGCAGCAACAGCTCCCTCACCCATCCCCAGGACGGATTGGAGGGCCTGCGGGACCAGGCCGCCGCCCGGGGCTGGACCTTCCCCTATCTGCTGGATCCCGACCAGGCGATCGCCCGGGCCTTCCGGGCGGCCTGCACCCCCGATCCCTTCCTGTTCGATGCCGCCCAGCGGCTCGTCTATCGGGGCCAGTTCGATGGCAGTCGCCCCGGCAATGCCCTGCCGCTCGACGGCCGCGATCTGCGCGCTGCGTTGGCGGCCGTCCTGGCCGGGACGCCGCTGCCGACGGAGCAACGGCCTGCGATCGGCTGCAACATCAAGTGGCATCCGGGGCAGGAGCCGCCCTGGATGGGTTGAGTCCCTCGGTTGAGGGGGCTGGGTGGAGGCGCTGAAAACTGGGGCGGTGCAACGTTCAGCCTGCGCGTCCTTGAATCCTGACCTCGGATTAAGGTGGCCGCCATGCAAGTGCCCCCCTTCAGCCTCGGTGAGCAGCTGCGGCAGCTCGGTGATGCCCTCGATACCGCCGTCCTCGAGGTGTTGAGGAGTGGTCAATACATCGGTGGCGCCACGATCGTTCGTTTCGAGCACGACTTCGCCGCCAGCTGTGCTGCCCCCCACGCGATCGGCTGCAACAGCGGCACTGACGCCCTGATCCTGGCCCTGCGCGGTCTGGGCATCGGCCCCGGCGATGAGGTGATCACCTGCTCCTTCAGCTTCTTCGCCACCGCCGAGGCGATCAGCGCCGTGGGGGCTACGCCGGTGTTCGTGGATGTGGACGAGGACACCTATCTGATCGCTCTGGATCGGATCGAGGCGGCGATCACCCCTGCCACCAGGGCGCTGCTGCCGGTCCACTTGTTCGGCCAAGCGGTGGACATGGAACGCCTTTGTGCGATCGCCGCCGCCCACGAGCTGCATGTGATTGAGGACTGTGCCCAGGCCACCGGCGCCCACTGGGCCGGCCGGCCGGTGGGCAGCTGGGGTGATGCCGGCTGTTTCAGCTTCTTCCCCACCAAGAACCTCGGTGCTGCCGGCGATGGTGGCGCCGTCACCTGTCGGGACCCGCAGCTGGCCCAGCGGTTGCGGGAGCTGGCGGTGCATGGCATGCCGCGCCGCTACCTGCACACCGCCCTCGGCTACAACAGCCGCCTCGACGCCCTCCAGGCGGCGGTGCTGAATGTCAAGTTGCCCCATCTGCCCGGTTGGGTGGAGCGGCGCCGGGCGATCGCCGCGCGCTATCAGCGCGAACTCGCTGATTTACCTGGTGTGCAGCTGCCCACCAGCGGCGGCGAGGGCCACAGCTGGAACCAGTTCGTGGTGCGGGTGCCCCAGTGTCCGGCTCGCTCGGCCGCCTGCGGCGGCGGCTGCACGCCCTCCGCCGACAGCGCCACGTTCGGCCTGCCGGAGGCCTGCTGCCGCGACTGGCTCAAGCAGCAGCTGCAGGACCAAGGCGTCAGCACGATCATCTACTACCCAATTCCGATCCATCGCCAGCCGGCCTATGCCGAGCTCGGCTACGGCCCCGGCAGCCTGCCGGTCACCGAGCGGCTCTGCAGCGAAGTGCTCAGCCTGCCGATCTTCCCGGAACTCACCGTTGAGCAGCAGGGGCAGGTGATCCGGGTGCTGCGGCAGCTGGTGAGTTGCCCGGCGGCCGTGGCGGGCTGAAGGGTGGAGGCGGCGCACCCTGCAGGCCAGGCTCCGAATGGTGCGCATCGGGCCGATGCCAGGGTGTCACGGCCCGGCAGGAGAGCACCTTTCAGCAGAAACCGCTGAGGATCTGGGCCTCAAGCTGGTAATCCTGGCATCAGCCAAGAACGGTGGTGAGCAGTCGATTCCGCATGGCAGGGGTGTCAAAACTGCACACCACACAGAAATCCCCCGGCTGGAGCTGCTGCGCCAACACGCCCACGGCTTCCGCTTCGTGCCCCGCCACCAGCACCTCCGGTCCGTCCGGAGCGAGGCTGCGCACTCCTGCGGCCAACAGCGTGGGAACTTCGTGTTCGGCTCGTCCGCTTCGTTCATCCCAGGCGGCACAAATGACCAGATCGAAGCCCCAGGTTTCCTGCCCAACCTTCCTGACATAGTCGTCGGGCCCTGACTGACCGACACAACTCCAAGAACCCATGCGAGAGCATGGGTCTCAGGTCATTGGGTGGGCAGGGAGCCATGGGAGTTTGGGGTTCTCACACCAAACCAAACCCCAGTGGTTTCCCCGACCCGTCTCCATGCTGA
>JAPLIB010000113.1 GCA_026389335.1 Cyanobacteriota bacterium
CAGCAGCTCCGACCCTCAACCCAAGGTAGCCGTGATCCGACGATCACGGCTGCTAAGACCACATCAGGCACAGCTTTGGCACCTCCATCCAGGCAGGCGCAGCGGCTGAGCAGGCAAATGCCCGGGGCCCATGCTCCGGGCTTTGTTGCAATTGACTGAAATAGGGCTTTGCACCCCAGTCAGTTATTGCTGAACTCCAGCCAGCAAGAGTCTGACCGCCAATTGGAGTGCCTCAACCCCGCACACTGCCGGACATGGCGGCATCTGCGCTGGGTCTATCGCCTGGATTCTCGGCAGCCTGGGCGGTGAGGATCCAGAGCTCACGGGCCAGGTCATCGGTGCTGGCCTCCACGCTGGGCTGGCTGACCTCAAACCGCAGCCGGCCTGGACCCAGCACCCGGTTGCTCCAGTACTGAAAGCCAACAGGGTCCGGTGGTGACGTCGTGGCCAAGCCGGCCAGTAGAGCGCCCGCTCGCTGTGGTGTTTCGGTCAGCCGCAGCAGGTCGCGGGCGACCAGCGCAAACAAGGTCTGCCCGAAAGGGTTCTCGCTGCGGCTGTAGCGGAAGAAGCCGCCGCTGCTGCGCGGAATCACCAGCCCTGGGCTCCAGGCGAGCACCGGCAGGGACTGACCCTGCTCCCGCAGCTGCCGCTCCAGCTCCCGCGCCATGAGCAGATTGCAGAGCTTGCTGTCCTTGTAAGCCTTCTCAGCATTGAAGAGACCGCCATCGAGCATCGCCGCGCCGGGGCCTTGGCGCAGCCCGGCCAGATCACCCAGCCCAGCTGGTTGCCCCACCTTGCCGCCTGCTGTGGTGGGGTCGTGCACTTCCGAGCACGTGATCACCAACCGCGGCGTTGTTCCCCGCAGCAGCAGGGGCAGCAGTCGCTGCAACAGAACCTGATGGGCCAGGTGGTTCACGGCGACCGTGAGCTCGAAGCCCTGCGCCGACCAGCGTGGTTCACGGGCGCCGCTGTACTGCAGGCCGGCGTTCAGCACCAGGCTGTCGATCGGCTCTGCGACCGTCAGCAGGGCATCTGCGCAGCGCTCGACGCTGGCGAGATCACTCAGATCGCAGATCGGCGTTGCCAGCCGGCCATCCAGGTGTTGGCCCGCCACGTGAGCCAGCACCTGACCCAGACGATCGGCGGTGCCGGCATCGCGGCAGGGCACGGTGAGGCGATGGCCAGCTTCCAGCAGCTGCTGCGCCGCCTCAAGACCGATGCCGGAACTGCCACCGGTGAGCAGGACGTGCCGCGACGGGTCGGCGGTGTCGCTGGTCCCAGCCTGGTGATCACCGTCAGCAGCCATGGCGTTCGTCAGCCCCCAAAGGCCAGGCATGGCAGGGATTTCATACTGTTGGTCATTAGCGGCAGCGGAGGAAGAGAGGGATCAACCCGTCTTGCGGCCCAGCGCCGATCGCCTTTCAGCATTCGGAATCAGCGGTGGCTGCCACTGAGGAGCTGTCGTCTGCCAACCCTCCTTGCGCTTCTCGCTCCAGAGCTTGAGAGCCTCCTCGCGGCTGATCTCCAG
>JAPLIB010000141.1 GCA_026389335.1 Cyanobacteriota bacterium
GCCTCAGGGCCCGCCAAAAGCAGGCCCAGGCCTGGTTCTCAAAGGTTGAGCTCCCAACGCGATCACGATCAACCCACCGTCACACTCCGCAGCTGGCTGTCGCGTGAATCTCGCAGCTGAGATGTGTCGGGCAGCCAGGGTTCCAAGATCTATGCCCAGCGCAAGGCGATCGTGGAACCGGTGAATGGACAGATCAAGGAGGCACGCGGCTTACGTCGCTTCCTGCTGCGGGGCATAGAGAAGGTCAATGGCGAGTGGCACCTGATCGCCGCCACTCACAACCTGCTCAAGTTATTCAGGTTCCAGCGATCACAGCAGCAAGCGCTGGCGGCAGCAACAGGATGAAGGGCAGTGGCCCTGGCCAGAGCAGCCAGGGCTGTGATTCAGCCCCACGACGACGGGCATGCTCACCAGAAGAAAAAAGCCGCAGCGGTTCAACTCACGGGTGGCGTTCGCCGTGTCAGGCGGGCTGCTGCTCTATTGACAACAAACTCCTAGCCCCTCGGGATGCTGGCCTGGCGCCGCAGCAAGGTGGCGCTCGACCCATTCACGCCAACCACTCCGGGTCATGGGGCTGATTCAAGGTGTGTCGCTGGTGCCTTGCTCAGTCGGTCGGCATTGGCTGATGTTGACGGCGGTGTCTCCTCCCTTGGACCGAAATCGTTGCTGCCGCAACTGGCCTCGACCTGATCAGCCAGTAGAGGGCGATTCCCGATGGCCAGGCGTGGTGTAGGCATGCATCTCAGCGGTAGCACAGCTCATTCAGGAGTGAGAATAGAGTTAAGAATCGAACACTTCACGCCGAAGGGAGAGATGCATGGTATAAAGCTAAGATGTCAAAGTAGTCAAAGTGCCATGTCGCTTAACCGTCCGTTCTGTTCTTTGTATTTTCGCGATATTTTTCTGGCGGCCCTGGCGGCCTCGCTGTTGCTGATGGCAAGCGGTTTATTTATTGGTGCCCTCGGAATTGACGATGAGTATAATGCACTTGGTGCGTCTTTTGACGGGACTGGTCGCGGGCTATGGGCCCAGCATCTCATTACTATATTGCTCCCTGGACAGCTTGGTATTACTTTTGCGCCTGCCGCTTTGGGCTGCGTTCTTTACGCCATCTCGGTTGCCATTGTTGTCTATCTCTGGGGTCCGCTTAATAGGAAGGTTGGCTATGTCAGTGCCGCGCTGATCGGGAGCTTCCCCTATTTTGCCAGCATGATGACATTTGATGTGGCTCAGGTTGCCTATCCAATTGGCTTTGTGCTGATTACGGCATGTTTGATCCCGGTCTTTGATAGTCGCAGGTTGGCGACGTTGGGATTATCAATTCTGGCATTCTCAATTGCTTTTGCCTGCTATCAGGGAGTGGCCGCAACTTTTGCTACAGCATGGGCCTCTATTGCTGGAATGCGCTATCTGCTGGCTAAGGAGAAAAATGTCTGGTTGGGCGAGGCGCTTAGAACAGTTGTGCCGCGAACTTTAGCCACAGCCGGCTTGGGTAGCTTGTTTTATTTGCTAACCGTGAGGGTTTCTCAGGCGGTTATTCCGCATGCCAACTGGGGGGAAAACTACCAGGTGAAGACCAGCTTTCCCCTGTCGGATCCAGGCAGGTTGGCTCAGATTTACGACAATGCAGTAGGGCTGCTGATGGGTCGGTCTGGTGATTTGCCCTTCATTGCTGCTGTGTTGTTGTTGGTAGGTATATCAGCGACAAGTCTAATTTTTCTCTACGAACGGGGCCTAAGATTGCCAGGCCGAGCGCTTGTAACCTTGTTATTTTTGGCCTCAGTCTTTGTTTTGCCTTTCTGGATATTGTTTGCGCAGTCTATGCCTTTGGCCCCGCGCTCAGCCGTTGGCCTGGGTGTCCTGTATGGCTACATATTCGCCGCCTTGGCGACAAAGGCGAACCGGTGGGCGCTTGCTTTCCTGGCTGGCTGCGCGGTAATTATTATGATTCAGTTTATCTTCAATGGCAACCAAATGTACTATACTCAATTCCTGTCTAGTCAGGCCGATCAGATGACCCTGGCTCGTGTGGCCACTCGAATAGATTCAGTAGCAAGAGAGGGCAGGCTCAAGGTGCCTATCCATGCGACATTTGTTGGAAGATATGTGCCTGCTGGTGGCCAATTCGCCAAGTATGATACCATCGGTTCTTCGTCCCTTGATTGGGATAGTGGCAGTATTGACAGGCAGGCTTCATTGTTTGGGTTGTATGGCGTTGACGGTATTTCCATTGATAGAGATCCGACCCTCCGGGAAGAGATTATCAGTCATGTCAGATCAGAGCAAATACCGGGGTGGCCAGATCCCGGCTCGGTCTTTCTCTATAAAGGTGAATTAGTTGTTGTGAACTTTGGCGCTATTTGACTAATCCTTTTGTCCGGATCTGCTTTGGTTTTTGGAGTAACTGCGGAACGATAAGATCAATCTTATTGGGTCTTGCTCCTTCGTGCAGGTGCAATGCTCCTCGTATGGAGTCAGAGTGGTTTTAGCTGGTTGCGCACAGATTGCGGAACAGAAATCAGCAATATTCTCCCTTTCGAGGTGATTCAGGCTGGAAGTAGGCTGAAGACAGCGGTGAATGAATCGCGACCTACCTGCTGGCTCGAGCGGATCTGCTGCACAGCAATCGACCTGCAGCGCTTGATAGGCCTGTGCTGCAGTCGGGCAAGATCAGTCTGAAATCACTCTGGACGGTTGCCAGGAGCGTATGCGGACTTTTCGATCAGAATGGGTTGTGAGCTGTACCCTACTGGCGCCAGCATCCACTGAATGGAACGTGTGGAGAGCTTGGCAAGTGCGGCCTGGGTATTCTTCTTGAGAGCGCATCTGTTATGAAAAATGTGCTTTGCGTATGGAGCTGGGCTGCCGTTGTTGGATTGCGCTCAGTCAGTCTGTAGTAGCCGTACCCAGATGGCGAGCAATGTGATGGACCACACGGTGCAGAGGCGGCGCAACACGGCGATCGTGAAGGCCATCGCTGCAGGTAGGCCCGCCTGGGTGAGCAGCAGAGTGGCTGTCCCCTCATTCACGCCAATCCCGCCTGGCAGGGAGGACAACATTCCGGCCGTTCCGGAGAGAAGATAGGTACTAACGGCTGTGTCCAGTGCAATGGCGTGGCTAGGGCTGAGGGCCTGCACCAGCAGCCACAAAATCACGGATTCGCCCCCCCAGATCCCCAGGCTCACTGCGGCAGCGGGTAGGCAAGCTCGCATCTGAGCGCCGCTGGGCAGGTGCTGCCACCAGCGTTGTCGGCACCATCTGCCCAGCACCAACAGGATGGTCACACCTGTAAAAACGGCGGCCAACGTCGTCCAGGAGCCTTGGGCGACGACCCAGGTCACCACGGTGGACGGCAGCAGCACCACTAACCACAACCCCACGGCGATCAGGTCGCAGAGGCGTTCCGCCACGAATACATGCAGCAGCGGGGCACGGGGATAGCCCAGTTGTTGATGCAGGTCGGCAACACGGCTGAGTTCGCCAAGCTTGCCTGGCGTTGCCGTCAGGGCAAAGCCACAGAACCAGGCTCTGGCGTCTTGAAGGCTCCAGCGACCGATGCCTTCGGCGCCAAGCAGGAGCCGCCAGCGCCAGTAACGGCCCAGGTAGGCCAGGGCCAGCACGCCGTAGATCGCCGGCAGGAAGGCAGGCAACCGTTGCAGGGCCTGGAGCAGCAGCTGTAGGGCATTGGGCTCCAGTCGCCCCAGGCCGCTCAGGGCCAGGCTCAGCAGCACCAGACCCAGCATGGCGATCCAGCCCCGGGGAATGCGCCGGACCGGCGGGTAGGCCCGAATCTCGGCCGTGAACTGGCGCCAGTGGGGGTGGGTGGCCGCCTGCAGCAGTTCGCGATCCCCCTTGCTGTCGCCGTAGGCGTGCAGTTCTACCGCCGCCAGCGGCTGGCCCAGCCAGGCCTCCAGGCGCCTCACTTTTTCCGCGCCTTTGCAGTTGGCCGAAGTGAGCTGCAGGGGCCGAGCCGGCGGATCGCCGCCGAGGGGGCTGGTTTCCGTGGCGATCAGTTCGGCCTGTAGTTCGCTGGCAACGCCGCGAATCAAGTCCCGCGGCGAAGCAGACACAATCACCAGGCAATGGCCTTGTCGGTTGTGCCAGTGAAACCTGGCGACAGCTTCGGGGCGCAGCTTTTGCCGCAGCAGCTGAGGTAGATCATGTTCAAGAATATGCCGTCGCTTCTGACTATCGCTACCGCTAATTATGTTGCATAGATAATGTTGTTTGAACCAAGCTGTGCTGCGGTAACCTGATTTCCAGGCGAGCAGTGCCGGCAGCAGGCGTATCCAGTCCACCGCCATTCCCGCCCGACCCTTCAGCAGCCTGTGGAACAGCAACAGGCAGTCGCCCTGTAGCAGCGTGCCGTCGAAGTCAAAGGCGGCGACGATCGTCACCGGTCGTGATCCTTGAAGGAGATATGTTTGTGGCCGAAATAGCTGCTCACCACGGGCACGGCCACGCCGATGCCATGGGCCAGCAGATCTCGAAACACCACAATCCCCAGCAGGGGCAAGAGCCAGTTGCGCAGGCCAACGCTCACAAGCCAGGTTTGCAGCACTGCAAACAGATTCACCAGAGCAAAAGCGGCGAACGAGCGGCGCACGCTGGTGCGACTATTGAGAAACACAAAGCGGCGCGCCAGAATATAGGCGGCAACCATACCAATGGCGTAGGCGAGCAGCACTGCCAGTTCAAAATTCACCACGGTGGAAAAGCCGATTCGACTCACCACGTTGACCAAGGCGGCTACCCCGCCGGTAAGCAGAAACAAGGTGAATTCGCGTTTCTGGGACTGGGGTGGCTGGCTCATTGCAGACCCGCGGCCACCTGGCGGGCCAGATCCCTGCCGAAGCCCACGCTCTCGGAGATGCCTCGATCTTCGGGGTAATAGACCGTGGTGTCGGCGATCCAGACGTTGGCGATTGGATTCAGTGGGGGCAGGCTATTGAGAAAATGGGTGCCACATACGGGTTGGGCATAACGGTAGCGACTGCATTGACTGGCCAGGATGTCGCTATCGTTCAGTTCGGGATTGATAGCCTTCAGGCAGGCGATCGAATCAGCGATGAAGGCTTCGTTCGGGCGGCTGTAATCGGGATGATCCGCCGGCATGTAGAAGGGTACATAGGTGATGTGGGGTGAGATGGGTTGCAGATTGCTCATCTCAATGATGCCGGGAATGGCGAAGCGACTGTCGTTGACGTTGGTCCAGAAATTGGCGGTGATCGGCTGCTTGGTCTGCAGCACCACACAGGCACAAGCCACCGACTGCTGAGCCTCATAGGTCTCAATCAGGGCCGGATCCTGTCCGCCACGGCGCAGCATGGGGGCCACCAGCGGCAGCGGCACGGTGGAGATCACGGCATCAAAGTGTTCAGAACCCTGGGGGCTGGTGATACGGGCGCCTTGATCGCAGTGCTCAATGGCACTCACGGGGCTGGAGAGTCGAATCTCCCCCCCGAGTTCCCGGATTCGAGATTCGATGGCTCCGATCCAACGTTCTGAGCCCCCTTCCAGATAGCCCAGCGTTTCCTTCAACCAGCGGCGGGATCGGCCGATGCGGCGGATACGGCTCCAGATCCAAGCGGCCGAGAGGCTGTCGGCGTGGTGATAAAACTTGTAGGCAAACAATTTGGCCCATAGCACCTCGTAACCTTGATGCCCCAACCAGGTGTGCAGCCATTCCGTGGCGCGGATGCCATCGAGATGGCGCCAATCACTCAGGCTGAGGCAGCGAGCGGCATGGAGAAGATAACGAACACGCGAGAGCAGGGGCAGGCGTCGCAGCTTCAGCACGGACCCAGCCGAGCCCCACGGATAGAGGCGCCCGTCGAGGAAAAATCCCATGGCCGTTTGCTTCCAGCGCAGCAGGGATTGGAGCTTGAGCTCCTCCAGCAGCTGGAAGAAGGCCGTATCGCTGAGGCAGTGAAAGTGGTAGTAGCGCTCAATCGCTACACCGGCGAAATCGAAGCTGGCGGCCATGCCGCCGAGCCGATCGTCCGCCTCCAGTAGGACGGGATGGCAGCCTTCCAGGGCCAGTTGATAGGCAATGGCCAGGCCCATGGGGCCGCCGCCGATCACGGCGACGGAGCGAGGAGACGGTTGCGGCATCAGAAGGGCATCACCACGGAGGAGTACTGGGGATCGCGATAGGTGATTCGCAAGGCGTCGGCCAGGGGGGTGGGCTGGACGCCAAAAAGGCCCGGCCAGTCGATCACCTCGAACTCATCGCCCGCGGTCAGTGCTTTGAGCTGATCCGTGGTGAAGGCCGGCTGGCGGCTGATCAGGGCCCAGAGCTGTAACAGAGCGCCGAACAGAGGGATCGGCAGGTGGATGATCCAGGGCTTGGCACCCACCGCCGCGCGCAGCTGGCGCATCAGGCTGATGTAGCTCACCCGCTCGGTGCCGGTGATGTCGTAGCTGCCGCTGAGGGCAGGGTTCTCCAGGCAACTCTGGATCACCCGACAGAAATCACCTACATAGAGCGGCTGGCGAATGAAGCGGCCGGAGTCCGGAATCGGAAACAGCGGCAGGTTCTGCATGAATCGCGCCAGCCAACCCAGATGTTTGCGGTCAAACCAACCGAACATCAGGGTGGGCCTCAGCACCACGGCGCTGGGCCATTCATGCAGCACCAGCTGCTCTTGGCGGCGCTTGGTGGTGGTGTAGAGGTCCGTGGCCACGGAGTTGACCACCGAGCTGCTGATGTGTACCAAGCGGGGAATCCGGCAGCGCTGCAATTCCTTGAGTACAACTTCGGTGGTGGTGATGTTGTTGCGCTCGAATTGGCTGGGGTCCGTGTTGCCGATCTCAGCCTGCAGCATCACGCAGGCATCACAACCCTCCAGCAGCTGGGGCCAGCTGGTACCGCTGCTGTCGGTGAGGTCTTCACAGACGAACTGGACAGCCGGAAACAGGTTGCGGCCCGCTTCCAGAGCAGCGGCTTTCTTGTCCACCACGATCAGCTGCCAGTCGGGATGGTGTTGCTGCAGGGTGGCGATCAGGTTGAGGCCCACAAGGCCGGCGCCGCCGGGAAGGAAGAGTTTCATCGCAAAGACGGGAATCAGAGTTGCACCCGGCGGGCCAGGTCTGAGCTGAACACCCCGCGGGGATCCAGCAGGGCCCGCTGTTTGCGCCATTCAGCCAGGCGTGGATAGCTGCGTTCCACCATGGCGGCCGATTGGCGGGAGTCCTTGGCCAGGTACAGGCGTCCGCCTGCTGCCGCCACGGCCTGGTCTAGCTGGTTCAGCAACTCGAACAAGCCGGGCACGGCGGCCGACACATCGGCGGCCAGGGTCCAGCCCGGCAGTGGGAAGGACAGGGGGCCTGGATTGCCGGGCCCGAAGCGCTTGAGCACGGTGAGGAAGCTGGGGGCACCGATCTTGCGCAGGGCCGCCAGGGTTTCCGACACCAGAGAGGCGGCGGCATCGGGAACGGCGAATTGGTATTGCAGGAAGCCAGCGGGTCCGTAGATGCGGTTCCAGTCACCCACGCCATCGAGGGGATGGAAGTAGGGGCTGATCGCCTGCAGTTCGCCGACCCGGTGTTTGGGGGCCTTGCGGAACCAAGTTTCATTGAAGGCCCGTACGGTCCAGGTGTTGAGCAGGCCCCCGGGCAGGAACGGTGGTGCTGAAGCCAGGGCTTTCGGGTCGTAGGCGAGCGGATCTTTGGCCAACTCCGGCGCTTGCTGGCGCAGCTGTTCCAGACTCGCGTGGTCACCGCAGGTGAGCACGCCACGGCCGGCCGGGTGCAAGCTGTCGACCCAGGCGACGCTGTAGCGGTAGCGGGCATCGGCCTCCACCATGGCGGCCATCAGGCTGTCGAGATCGCTGTGGCGATCGGTGTCGACGCTGATCAGCGAAGTTTCGATCGGGATCAGCCGAAAGCTGACCTCCGTGATCACGCCGGTGAGGCCCATGCCACCGGCGGTGGCCCAGAAAGCGGCGGCGCTGGCTGGGTCGTCGGGGCTGAGCTCGCGCACCAGGCCCTGGCCATCCACCAGTTGCAGGCGGAGCACGTGGTTGGCGAAGCTGCCTTCGCCATGGTGGTTCTTACCGTGCACATCGGCGGCGATGGCACCGCCCACGGTCACGTTGCGGGTGCCTGGGGTGACGGGCAGGAAGAAGCCTGCAGGCACCACGGCCCGCAACAGGGCATCCAGGCTCACCCCGGCGCCGGCGGTCACCGTGCCGCTGCTGGGGTCGAGGCTGATCCGGTCAAAGGCCGCCAGATCGAGGACCGTGCCACCGGCACATTGGGCCGCATTGCCGTAGGCCCGGCCCAGGCCACGGGGGATCAGGCTGGCGGAGTTGGCCGCCTGAACCAGCGCCTGAACCTGCTCGAGTGTGTTGGGCTGACAAACCTGGGCCAGAGAGGGGGCGGTGCGGCCCCAGCCGGTGAGGGTTTGGGGCGTGCAGGACAGGGTGGTAGTCACAGCTTGGAAGCCAGGGCGGGCGGAAGCAGGCGGATCACCAGCATCAATGGCGCCCACCACCAGGGGATGTACTCGATGCCCCGGCGATCGGGCCGACGTAGCAGATCCCGGGCGATTGTTTCCGGTTTGGCGCAGAGCAACGGTGGGGCTTTGCCCACGGTCATGGGGGTGGCCATGAAGCCGGCCTTGAGAATGCGCACAGCGAAGGGGGTGCCGTGACAGCGCAGCAGCAGGCCCTCACAGAAGCGTGTCAGCCCGGCCTTGGCAGCGCCGTAGTGGTAGTTCGACGGGCGGCCACGGTCGCTGGCCACAGACGAGAAAACCCAGAGACTACCTGGCTTCTGGATGCGTTCGGTCGTGACGATGGCCGTGAGCCAGGGGATCAGGCTGGTGTAGTTGCTGTGGGTGATGGCCAGGGCTTCATCGGCCTGGTGCCGGGCGCGCTCGGCATCCCCAAGGCTGCCGGCGGTGATCAGATAGAGATCAAAGGGCTCCGGTAGTTGGGGCGGGAGGGGATTGGTAGCCAGTAGATCCACCTGGGCGAGGCTCACCTCGGCGCCATAGCGTTCCCGCAGATCTGCGGCCAGCGCCTGGTTGGCGATGGCGTTGCGGGCGATGAGGTGGAAGCGGCGGCAGCCCTGGCGGGCCAGGGCCTGGCAGATGGCGATGGCCACGGTGCTGGTGCTGCCGAGTACGAAGGCCGATCGGATAGGAGTACGGCTCATGCCAACCAACCCAGGCGATGGCCTATCCCTACCACAACCACGGTGAGTAACCAGCCCAGCAGGGTGAGGTGAATGCCCCGGTCGCCCAGGAGGATCTCTTCGGGCTTTTCTGTGGTTTGCTCCGGGCTGGAACTGGCCCGGCGCTGGGCTTCGTCCGGATCGCTGAGCAACTGATAGCGGAAGATGCCCACCAGCACGAAGGGCACGGTGAGCAGCATCCAGCTGGTGGGAGCTCCCTTGAGCGTGGGGCCGGCACTCCAGAGGGCATAGGCCATGAAGGCACTGCTGGCAACCAGGGATTCAAGCCGTTGCAGCAGGGGCAGCGAATAGCGCATCAGGACGTGGCGCGTGACCACGCCGCGATCGAGGGACACCCGCAGCTCGGCCTTGCGTTTTTCCACGGCCAGAAACAGAGCCAGTAGGCCGATGGTGAGCAGGAACCAGGGGGAGGCGCCCAGACCTGTGGCCACCAGGCCAGCCAGGGCTCGCAACAGGAAGCCGGAAGCGATACACATCAGATCCAGCAACGGTTGACGCTTGAGTTGCAGGCAATAGGCCAGCTGAATCAGGGCATAGGCCAGGATCACGCCATAGAGTGATGGGCTGACCGTGGCGGCCACCGCGAGACTGCCGCAGAACAGGACGAAGGCGCTTGCCAGGGCGAGAGGTATAGATAGCGCACCTGAGGCGATCGGTCGCCGGCATTTGCTGGGGTGAGCGCGATCGGCTTCGACATCAAGGACGTCGTTGATCAGATAGATGCTGCTGGAGATCAGGCAGAAGCTCACCAAGGCGATGCTGGAATTGATCCAGATCAGCGGATCAGTGCGGAAGCTGAAGATGGCGGAGGCATACACCAGCAGGTTTTTGGGCCATTGCCGGGGGCGGCAGGCGGTGACAAGGGGCGGCCCGATCATTGAAATCTCATCTGCTCAATAATCAACTCCCAAGAGTTTAGTCGTTGTCCACCCATCTGTCCATCAATGATTCCTCGGAAAGTTCGTAAAAATCAACCCAGATCCAGGCCTGAGCCTGGAATGGATAGCCGGCTGTCTCCAATCGGCCTTTACCGGCTACGAGTTGAGCTCCGCCGCCTTGGGTCGGCCAAGGGTCAAGCCGGCTGGAGGCATGAAAAGAGAACCTGTCTTCAGCGCTTCTTAGAGGGGATAGGGGCCAGGATTCGTTGGCGTGCAAGCCTTGAAGAGTGGAGAAGTGTTGAATTTTCAGGCAGAAGAGTTGCTCCTTTACCCTGGTGCCACACAATAGGAATTTAACAAAGTAGCCTATTTTAGAGATTCAAAAAAAACACCACAGCGCATTCCTGTTGATGGGGCCTCAGGAAATTTGGCTATTCTGCTCACCTTTCGTCAGGGTATGAAACGCAAGTCTCCACACGGGATCTGTGGCGGAGTGCAGCCATTGAGACTCGGTGCTTTTCGAGGTGTAGCAGCGTCCCGTGGAGTGGTGTAACTCAGGAGGAGCAGCCCCGGCGTAGCCGGGGCTGACGGCTCGCCTCCCTCAGTTCTCTGTTGTGGCAATGGGTGGGCCGGTCTGTGACCCTGTTCGGAGCACAACCACCAAACC
>JAPLIB010000080.1 GCA_026389335.1 Cyanobacteriota bacterium
ACGCAACAGGCCGATCAGCTCAGCATGGAACCGGGCATGGGATGCCACTGGGGATTGGATTGGTTTCGTCGCCCCAAGTTCTCATGGCTCCCTGCCCACCCAATGACCTGAGACCCGTTCTGGCGCAACGGTTCTCAGACTAGTGTCGGGCAATCAGCACCAGAACAGCCGGTGGTGCTTCTCGAGGTGCAGATGCACAGCAAGCCGGGGTTCAAGCACCGCCTTGGCGCCCAGAGCTTTCGTTTTCTGCAGCTCCACCCCCAGGTGCTGCATCTGGCCGTGGTGGTGGCGGTGCCGCACCGGCGCCTCAAGCTTGGTCCAGCCCAGCTGCCGCATCAGCTGCAGGGGTTTGTGGATGGCGTGATCTGGCTCAGCTTGGAGGAGCTAGGCCAGCAGGCTGATCTCGATCCATGGCTCACCCTGCTCACGCTGCCAGTGCGGCCGCAGGCCGAGCTGCCGGCCAGTACCCAGCAGATCCTGGAGCACCGTCCGGATCTACTTTCCACCGTTCTCACTATGCTGTTTGAGCGGTTTCCCACACTTAGGCCCGAGGAAATCATGGTGATCGCAGGCATTCCCACCGACCAACTACTCCACACCCGCGCCGCCCAGGACTTGCTGGATCGAGGACGGCAGGAAGGTGAAGCCCGTGGCCGTGCCGCTGAGGCGGCTGCCTTTACCTTGCGCCTGATCAACCGCCGCTGCGGACCACTTACTGGCGCCACCACCACCTGCATTCAGGCCCTGCCGCTGGAGCAGCTAGAAGCCCTAGCTGAGGCGCTGCTCGATTTCAGTGCCCCAGCAGACCTGGCGGTCTGGCTGGAAGAGCACAAGGGCTGAGGCCCGAGCGCTGGCAGTGCTGCAGTTCGTGAGGCGCCCGCTGGTTCAGCAGGGTCGTGGCTTCTGCGGCCCCAACCCTCTCGGCAGGCGCCAGCACCTTCCGGCTCCGAGAGGAGTCCCGCCAAATCCCGCTACCGGCATGGTGTTCCTCTCGGTGTGAACACCCCCACCAAAACCAAAGGAGTTGGGGCCGGCCAGGCCAGTGACTTGCGCTGGATTGAAGCGGCTCTTCACTGATTGATCCAGCTGGGGTGGCGGTGCCCGCCGGGGAGGGACTTGATCCCGGGAGCCGATACCCGCCGCAGGCGCTTGGCTGGAAAACCCGTGAAACCACGGAAGCACCACAAGTCAGTACAGATGTACTGTGACGTGGTCGGGGTGGGGAGGGCTGGCAGGTGTCAGTGGGTGGGCTTTGAAAACCGATCACTGGTTCTACGGGCTCTTTCAAAGCGCCCCGGATTTGATCGCGCTGCTCTTGCCGAAAGGTGACGCTGAGGCTCCCTCGCTGGGGCCCGATTCCCCTGGGAATGCGCTCTACTACCGCTTTCAGGCGCCCGAGCTAAAAGCGGCAAACCATCGCCTTGATGGGGCGTTTTGGCCCAAAAGCGGCGAGGCCGGCACCCCGGAGCACCCAGTGGTGCTTCTCGAGGTGCAGATGCACGCCAAGCCGGGGTTCAAGCACCGTCTGTTTGCTCAAACCGCTCGCTTTCTCCAGCTCAACCCCCAGGTGTTGCATCTGGCCGTGGTTGTGGCAGTGCCGCACCGGCGTCTCAAGCTTGGTCCAGCCCAGCTGCCGCAACAGCTGCAAGCCTTTCTCGATGGCGTGATCTGGCTCAGCCTGGAGGAGCTGGGCCAGCAGGCTGATCTCGATCCATGGCTCACCCTGCTCACGCTGCCGGTGCGGCCTGAAGCAGAACTGCCGGCCAGTACCCAGCAGATCCTGGAGCAGCGGCCGGATCTGCTTTCCACCGTTCTCACTATGCTGTTTGAGCGGTTTCCCACACTCACCCCTGAGGAGATCATGGTGATCGCAGGCATTCCCACCGACCAACTGCTCCACACCCGCGCCGCTCAGGACCTTCTGGATCGGGGCAGACAGGAAGGGGAGGCACGAGGACGGCAAGAAGGCGAAGCCCAAGGCGAGGCTAAGGTGACCCTTCGCCTGCTCAACCGCCGCTGCGGACTCCTCAGCGACGCCACCACCGCCGAAATCCAAGCTCTGCCGCTGAAGCAGCTGGAGGCCCTGGCCGAGGCACTGCTCGATTTCAGCGGGCCTGCCGACCTGAAGGCTTGGTTGGGAGAGCACAAGGGCTGAGGCTCAAGCTCCGCTGGGGCTGCAGTTCGTGAAGCGCCTGCTGTTTCCGAGAGCTTATGGCGTCTGTGGCCCAGGCTCACTCAGCAGTTTCCACACCTTGAAGGGTGAGAGCGGAGTCTCGCCGAATGAGCTCTGATGGTTAGCAACCCACAAGCGGCTGAATCCTCGCAATCTCTTCGGCTAGTTCAGTGCTGGCAACCTCTGTGTCGTGGGCAGCCTGGGCACGGAGCCAGTAGCCAGGGCTCAATCCCAGGGAACGGCACAGGCGCAGATCGGTGTCAGCACTGATGGCGCGTTGTCCAGCCACGATCTCGCTGATCCGTGATGCAGGCACGTCAATCGCTTTGGCCAGCCGGTACTGACTGATGCCTAGCGGTTGCAGGAACTCCTGATCGAGCAGTTCCCCTGGGGTGATCGGTGTGAGGCGGTCCATGGCAGGCATCAGTGGTAATCGATAAGTTCAACGGCTTCAGGGCCTGCATCCGACCAAATAAAGCAGAGGCGAAATTGGTCGTTGATGCGAATGCTGTATTGCCCCGCGCGATCTCCCCTCAGTGCTTCCAGGCGGTTTCCAGGAGGGATGCGTAGGTCGTCGAGGCGCCCAGCAATCTCCAGTTGTCTGAGCTTGCGGCGGGCCACTCGCTCGAAAGCCTGAAATTGAGGCACGGCCCACCCCTGGGCCAGGCGTTCGGTGTCTGGGCATCGAAACGAACGAATCATTCTTACAGCATAGTTCCGCCAAGCAGAATGGTTGCTTGGATGCTCCGAGTCCTGCAGGCCGATCGGGTGCTGATCGGCGGCGAGGATCCCAGCGCCGTCGAGGCTCTAGCCGCCATCTACAGCCCGTGGGTGCCACCCAGAACGAACTCCCCCAGCTCAATCCACAGCCTCGCCGCCCTCTGCTGTTCCAGAGCGCGCCGGATCTGATCGCCTTGCTGTTGCCCCAGAGTGCCTCTGCGGCGCCTGAGCTCGGGCCCGATTCCCCTGGGGATGCGCTCTATCGCTTTGCGGCGCCCGAGCTAAAACCGGCAAACCATCGCCTTGATGGGGCGTTTTGGCCGAGAAGCGGCGAGGCCGGCCGGCACGCCGGAGCAGCCGGTGGTGCTGCTGGAGGTGCAGATGCACGCCATGGCGGGGTTCAAGCACCGGCTGTTTCCCCAGACCGCACGCTTTCTCCAGCTCCACCCTCAGGTGTTGCACCTGGCCGCTGTTGTGGTGGTGCCGCACCATCGCTTGAGGCTCAGGCCGGCCCAGCTACCGCAGCAGCTGCAGGCGTTTGTTGATGGAGTGGTGTGGCTGAGCCTGGAGGAGCTTGGCCAGCAAGCCGATCTCGATCCATGGCTCACCTTGCTGAGGCTGCCAGTGCAGCCAGAAGCGCAGCACCCAAAAGGTTCTGGAGCGCCACCCGAATCTGTTCTCTGCCGTTCTCATTATACTGCTTGAGCGGCTTCCCACACTCACCACCGAGGAACTCATGGTGTTCGCCGGCATTCCCACCCAAGAACTGCGCCACAGCAAGGCAGCCCAGCAGCTGATCGAAGAAGGCCGGCAGGAAGGTGAAGCCCAAGGCGAGGCCCGTGGCCGTGCGCTCGGAGAAGCCACAGTCACCCTGCGTCAGCTCAACCGCCGCTGCGGCCCCCTGAGCGATGCCACCACCGCCGAAATCCAAGCCCTGCCGCTGGAGCAGCTGGAGGCCCTGGCTGAGGCACTGCTCGATTTCAGCGGACCTGCCGACCTGGCAGCTTGGCTGGAAGAGCACAAGGGTTGAGGTCCGAGCGCTGGGAGGGCTGCAGTTCGTGAGGCGCCCGCTGGTTCGGCAGGATCGTGGCTTCTGCGGCCTCAACCCTCTCGGCAGGCACCAGCACCTTCCGGCTGCGAGCGGAGTCCCGCCCAATGCCGCTGGCGACTTGCGCTGAATTGAAGCGGCTCTTGACTGATTGATCCAGCTGGGGGTGGCGGTGCCCGCCGGGAGGGGGGCTTGATCCGGGGAGCTGATACCCGCCGCAGGCGCTTGGCTGGAAAACCCGTGAAAACACGGAAACCCAACATGGCAGTACTGCTGTACTATGCAGTGATAACTGTTGGTTCGGGGTAGCTACGGTTATGGGAGACGCTGAAAGGCTTCCAGGGATTCCCTGTTCCAGCCCGCCCCGGCTGCTGGATCGCCAAGGCTGGTCAACCCTTGTTGCTGGCGCCCTGCTCCTCCTTATTTCGTTCACCACGAATTACTGCGATGACAACCTCCTCCACTTCGGCACCCTCCAGACCTCTGAGCAGATCGGAGTGGGTCTCCACCTTGCCGGCCTGGCGGCGCTTGCTGGCGACGCTCAACTGGCGTCCCGTCTACGACATCGAGCAAGAAACAGAGAGGTTGAGGATCGAATCGCTCGAAAGCGAGAAGCGAACGAACTTGGTCGAGAACGAGATCGCGCAGCTGAAGCTCGAGAACAAGCGACTCGCCGAGCTCGAGCGTCAGGGCCACCAGCAACGCGCAGCGCGCAAGCGGTGATTTCAGGGAGCTGGTGAAGGTGCTGCAGCAGACCACTGCAGGAATCATTGGCGTCAGAGCGCCTAAGGGTTTCGGAAAGACAAAAGCGCTGGAGCAGGCCCTCGCTGGGTGCCCGCAAGTGCTGGCTGTCACCCATCGCCGGTCACTTGGCGCCGCTATGGCGAGCCGCCTGGGCCTGGTTTGGCGCAACGACACGGACACCGCCCTGGGCCGCACCTTGCTGGCTGATGGCGAGGTGCTCGATGGCCTGCCGCCTCGCTACTGCCTATGCGTCGACTCGCTGTTGGCGATCCGCCCAGAGCAATACAAGGGAGCCGTGCTGGTGCTTGATGAAGCTGAGCAGGTTCTGGGCCATCTACTCACCTCCAGCACCTGCTGGTGCATTTTTTACTAATAACGCGCTGTCAATACCAGATTATGCGTAAACTCCCTTTTTACTGTAGCTCACCACTCCTATGCAAAAGATGCATAACTTGGGGCTGCTTGCTGGCCTCACCCCAGGACTCATTAGAAGTCAAGCAGAGCTCAGTGCCTGAACGGGTTCTCGCCAGCCCAGTAGCTCCAGCATTCCCCTGATGTCGTGAGCCAGGGCGGCCAGGCCCTCGGTGATGGACCAGAACCCATCGAGGCGCAGCGCGTTCATGGCCAGGCTCCGGAGCGTGGCCATGATCTGAACGCCGTTGACCTCGCGGTAGCGGTGCGCGTCCTCTTTGAGCTGAGTGTCGCGGGGCCAGTGCCAGGAGTTCTCAATGCTCCAGCGGTCACGCACGTGTTGCAGCAGGGCCTACCGCAGGTGGAAGCCCTCCGGGCTATGGCGCTGGTGCGCAGACTCGTGACGTAGTAACGGGTCTCGTCGGTTGGCTTGCCATTGCGGCTGCCTTTGCCGCGCACGGCGATCACCGTGGCGCTGCCAGGCCAGTTCTCCACCACCCACTCCGGAGCCGGCATCGCCCTCAGCGTCCAAGTGATGTCCCGGCCGTGTTTGCGCTCGCGCTTGCTGGCCTGCAGCGGTGCCTTCCTGCCGTAGGTCAGGAGAGCCTTGATCACCTGAAAGCCCTTGTGGCAACTGTGTTTCACCGCGATCAAGAAGTCGGCGCCACGCTGC
>JAPLIB010000039.1 GCA_026389335.1 Cyanobacteriota bacterium
GCGGATGGCTGGTCGGGATCCGCTCCTCGATCGAGACGTAGGAGAACAAAGAGCTACTGCGCTCCTGTTGGCCTCGCATCAACGAATGGGCAGCTGCCCAATTCTGGCAGAGGGGGCCGGGTTTTTCAGCGAACTCCTAGCAGCAAAAACCGAGGATGCCGGCTGGCAACAAGGCCAGAACCCTGTTGTGGGAGTGGTTTTTGGAATAGCCTCGGAGGCTTCTGTCGTCTTATACGGGTCCATCTATCACCGTTCACCACGATACAAAAGCCTGATCCCGAACCCGCAGGCCAGTTACCAGACATGAGATAGCAAAATCAAGCTATATTCGCTTCAGGATTATAGAAAATTGGTAGAATGTGGCGACAGTGGCATCTTCGTGCCACGCCCTGCTGCATTTGTTGGTTGAAAGTGTCGAGCCGTGTACTTAGAACGTATATAGCCATGACTGAAATGATCGCCAAAGCAAAACCTCAGGCTTTGGCCTGCCGATCTTTCGAACAAACGGATCGCGATGCTCTCCATCGGTCTCCAGCTCTGCCACCGCCAGCAGCTGGCTGTTGCGAATCGGCAGCCAGCGGAAGCCCTGCAGCGGCACCTGGCGCTCCAGCTCCGGCAGGTCCACCCGCAAGCGGCCGAGCGACACCTTGATCGCCATCGCCCATAGCGAAGCCTGGCTCACGAACACCTCAGCCTCCGGTGCCTGCACGCGCGCCACCACAGGTTCAGGCAGCCGCGGATCGCCACTCAGCCACCAGAGCAGCAGATGGGTGTCGAGCAGGAGTCTCGTCACCGCAGGGCCTCGAACAGATCAGCCAGCGGTGCATCGAAGTCATCACTGAGCTGAATTCGGCCGCGCATCGCACCGGGCTCTGCCACCGGCTGGGCGAGAGCCTTCCAGCCCACCAGCCGCGCAATCGGTACGCCGGCCCGGGCGATCACCACCTCCTCTCCCTGCTCCACCCCATGCAGAAGCTAGGAGAGCTGGGTCTTGGCCTGGTGGATGTTCACGGTCGCCATCGCCGGCCGCTTTGAAATAAATCTTAGTTTAGTTCTGCCGGAATGGATGCCGGCCGCAACGTCCGCTGCCGGAGCTGGAACAGGAGCTTGCCGGGACCCGAGGGCAGCGATCGCCCGATCGAGAGAAATGCCTGACCGAGCCCAGCACGCCTTGGCCAGGAAACCAGCTTGCTGGCTCGCCATTAAAGTGATCTTCGATTCGCTCTCGGTGCGATGAAGACCACCCTGGACCTCCCTGACCACTTGGTCCGCCAGGCCAAGCAGCGGGCTCTGCAGCAGGGATGCAGCCTCAAGCAGCTGGTCGCGGAGTTCATTCGTCTGGGACTCCATGGTGGCCCCACGCCCAGTGCGTCCATCAGCAGCGCGGTGGTCAGCCTGGACCCGAAGGGATTGCCCGTCTTCCGGTCCCAGGACCAGGGCCCCCTGCCCGCGATCGATCTGGCAGCGGCACTGGAGCTGGAGCAGCAGTGCCTGATGCAGGAGGACCGCCGCCGTGCCGGCCTGTCTGCTTGATGTGAATGTCTGGCTGGCTGCAGCATTCCCAGCCCATCCGGCCCACCACAACGCCCAGGCGGTGCTGCTAGGGGCAACGCCTGCCGCACCTGCCCTGTTCTGCCGCGCCACGCAGCAGAGCTTCCTGCGGCTGGTCTCCACGCCGGCGATCTTCAGCGCCTATCGCTCGGATCCGATCACCAATCGCGACGCCCTGCATGCGCTGGCTGCCTTTGCGGCTCTGCCCCAGGTCGACCAGATCGATGAGCCCAGCGGTCTGGAGCCCCTCTGGTGGCGCCTGGCAGGTCTGGCGGAGCCCGCGCCGAAGCGCTGGATGGATGCCTATCTGGCCGCCTTCGCCATCAGCGGCTCCCTGCGCCTGATCAGCCTCGACCGCGATTTTCAGCAGTTCATCGAGGCAGGGCTGGATCTGGTCCTGCTGCAGGCGGATGCCGGCGCGGGGTCAGGCGCGATCGCTCCGGCCTCCCGCCCGGCGAGGCGGCTGCCAGGCTGAGGCGGCCGTCCGCCGCTCCGCCCGTTTGTCCGTGATCGCCTCGGTGCCGCCGTTCCTGCCCGTCGTCGAGACCTTCCACTCGCTCCAGGGCGAGGGCCTCCATGCCGGCCGCAGCGCCTTCTTCATCCGCCTGGCGGGTTGCACGGTGGGCTGCAGTTGGTGCGACACCAAGCACTCCTGGCCGGCGGCCGTACACCCGCACCGCACCCTCCAAGAGCTGACCGCTGAAGCTCGCCAGGCCGCCGCCGCCGGGGCCGCCTTCGTGGTGATCACCGGAGGTGAGCCGCTCCATCACGATCTCGATGGCCTCTGCACCGCACTGCGGCAGGCCAGCCGCAGCGAGGCTGAAGGCGGGAACGGGGCAGACGGTGGGCTGCCGGCAGGGCAGGCACAGCAGACGGGCCTTCCCCTGCCCTTGCCCCTGCATCTGGAGACCAGCGGCGTGGATCCGCTCAGCGGCCAGTTCGACTGGATCACCCTTTCGCCCAAGCGCCACCGCCCCCCCACCGAACAGATGCTGGCGGCCTGCCACGAGCTCAAGGTGGTGGTGGAGGGGGAGGCGGATCTGGCCTTTGCCGAGGCGATGGCCCGGCGGGCGCTCGCGCTGCGGCACCAGGCCGAAAGCCGCCTGGGCGCCAGCGCCACTGTCACGGCGGCCGTGGCTGACCTGGACACCGATCGCCGCCGGCTGCCGGGGCCTCCGGCCCTGCTGCTGCAGCCTGGCTGGGACAGCCCCCAGGGCCAGGAGCTGGCGATCGCCTTTGTGCGCAGCCACCCCGCCTGGCGCCTCAGCCTGCAGGGGCACAAGTGGCTGGGGGTGCGCTGAGCTCCGCCTGTGAGCCGGCCGCCAGTGCTGCGGCAGGTTTGGGAGCAACGCCGGATCGAGCTGGAATGCTTCTGAGAAGATTGGATCCCTCCCTGCCGGGCTGCGTCCTGAACCTTGATGAACTCCGGTCCACTCAGCGATGTCGTCTCCAATCAATATGAACGCTGGCTCTATCCCGAACCAATCGTCGATCTGCCGGGCTGGTTACAGCACAACTGGCAGTGGTTCGATCCCAGCCATGCTCAGCGGCTGTTCTGGCCGAACCGGGAGCCCAGACCAGAGCTGGATATCCTGATCGCGGGCTGCGGCACCAATCAGGCTGCGGTGTTCGCCTACACGAACCCCCAGGCCCACGTCGTCGCCATCGACGTCAGTCAGCCGTCGCTGGAGCATCAACAACAGCTCAAGGATCGCTACGGGCTGCAGAACCTGGAGCTGCATCGACTGCCGATCGAAGCGGTCCCTAGCCTCAACCGCGACTTCGATCTGATCGTCTCCACCGGCGTCCTGCACCACCTGGCGGAACCAGAAACAGGCCTGAAGGCCCTGGCGGCCTGTCTGCGGCCCGAGGGTGTGGTGGCGCTGATGCTGTACGCCAAATACGGCCGCATCGGCGTCGAGATGTTGCAAGGCGTGTTCCGGGAGCTGGGGCTGCGCCAGAACGACGCCTCCATCCTGATGGTGCGGGAGGCGCTGGCCTCCCTGCCCCAGGAACACCCCGTGATGCCTTACATCGCCACGGCCCCCGATCTGAAATTTGATGCCGGACTGGTGGACACCTTCCTGCACGGCCGTGATCGCAGCTATAGCATCAACGACTGTCTGGATCTGGTCGATGCGGCGGGACTGGCGTTTCAGGATCTCTTGTTCAAGGCCCCCTACAACCCACCTGCGTTCTCAAGCCTTGCGTTCCATGCCTCGCTTGCGGCCCTGCCGCAGCGCCAGCGTTGGTCGCTGATGGAGAGAATCAACCATCGCAATGGTTGCCATTTCTTCACAGCCTGCCGCGCCGATCGGCCCGCAGCCAGCTACAGAATCGACTTCGCCGCAGCGGCGGCCAGCGACTACGTGCCCTCGTTGCGCTATCGCTGCAGCCTCGCTGGCAACCAGCTCTGCCGGCCCAACTGGAGCACCAGTCTCGACCCCGTCCAGCTGGCCCTGCTGCAACAGGTGGACGGCAAGCGCACGATCCGGGAGATTGTGGCGGAGGCCCTGGCCAGTGGCGTGCTGCCGCAGCGCAGTCGAGCCGAGCTGGAGCAGCTCGGCAAGGACCTGGTCCAGACCTTCTGGCTACTCGATGTGGTGGCGATCGGACTGGAGCGCACGGCGGATGCCGCCCTGGAAGCCCCTCAGTCCGTCCTGCGGTAGACGAGCCAACGGAACTCGATCGGCGCCATCCCCGCCTCCACGTCGAACACATCCTGTCCGCGAATCCAAGCCTCGTACCAGCTGGTGGGCGGCCAGGCGCCCGTGGGCAGGTGGGTCTTCTCGTAGTCGTGGACGGAGTCGTCCGATTCGAGCTGCAGCGGTAATCCCGCCGCTGCCTCGGCGAGCTCTGGGCGGGTGAAGATTGCCGTGTAGCACTGCTGGCCGAGATCGCGGGCGGCGGTATCGGGGCTGTAGCCAGCGCGGGCCAGGAAGACATTCAGCAGCAGACGTTGGGGGCCACTTCCGAAAGCAGGATCAGCCGGTAGTCGCGCCTGAGATCGTCGCTGGTGGTGAAGACATCGCGCTGTATCACCCGCACGGCGAGCGCCTCGCGCCCGGCCTGCTGGCGGATCGTCTCGGCGAATTGCGACGACAGTTGGACCGCGTCGAGCGGATGTCCGCGCCGGGCCAGGGGCAGGGTGTTGCGCCCGGTACCGGCACCGATGTCGAGAATCGGAAAGCTGGCAGGATCGTTGGCCGCCGTGGCCAAAGCCCAGACCCGGGCATCGGGCTCGGAGCCGAACAGCGGCGGCTCACGGTTGGCCAGCCAGTTGTCGTAGGAGGCCTCCAGGTTCGACCACTGCGCCTTGCCGTGGTAGTTCACCATCAGGCCCATCGGCGAGTCGTAGGTGATCACGATCTCGGAGCGCAGAGCGCCTGGCATGGAGTGGGCGACGGTGGGGCCTTCCCCTGGCTCGGCGCGCCGCCCGACAGATGGAAGGCGCCACGGCCACTCCAGGACAGTCGCCAGGGTCGATGCAGGCCGATTGTTCCGGCAATCTCTGGTCGATTCCATAGAGATTGGCGATCAACACTCCGCCATCGTGAAGATCGCCAACAGGTCAGTAAAAGCAATCGGCGGACCAGCTGGGACAGCAAGGGCAGCACAGCCTCCGGATGATCCCTGGATCAGCGCAGCGAGTCAGGGATCATCCGGACAGAGTCAGGCATTCACAGCACGTTGGCGGGCAGTTGCACGCGCTCAGCTTTCCAGAGACGCCAGCGCACATCGAGATCTTTCGGCGCGTAGATCACGATCGGCAGACTGGCGTTGTAAGGCAGCACGAAGGGCTTGGCTCCCATCGGCACGAACGCCTTGCGCTTGACACTGTCCGGCGGGCAGGCCATGCGGGTGGAGACCACCGGCCCCACATCCTTGACCCGATAGATCTTGTAGCCCAGGCCCGGCAGGGTCTCGCTGCGTACCTTGCCGCCGAAGCGCTGGGTGTTGCAATCCACCTCCAGCTCCCGGCCGACGATCAGCTCCACCCGCCAGTCACTGGGGCTGGGGGACAGCCTGGGATCGGCGGTGGGCTGCAGCACGCCGGGCAGCTGGATCACCCAGCGGCGCTCGCCGGCCGCAGGGGCTGGATAAGGCCTCAGATCCAGCCGCGGTATGGCCCGAGCCGCCTCGCCGGAACCGAGTCCGAGCAGCAGCGGCACCAGCGCGGTGGCCACCACGGTGGTCCTGCCCAGGCGGCTGGAATGGGGACTGCGGGGGCTGGCGACGGAACGGCCGGAGACGGGGTGCATGGCGAACAGACAGGGGTTGACAGGGCGGACTGGGGATACGGCTGGGGCTGCGAGCTGATGGCGCGGGGCAGTGAAGCAGGGTGACGGAGCGCAGCCGGCGCCCGCTGCATCTTGGCCAGAGCCGTCGCCGGCGTCGACCGGCCTTCCAGAATGGATCGATGACCTCTCCAGCTCCCACTCCAGCCCCCACGGCGATCGCCCTCCTTTCCGGAGGCCTGGATTCGGCCAGTGCCGCCGCCCTGGCCCTGGAGGCCGGCTATCGGGTCATCGGCCTGTCGCTGGATTACGGCCAGCGGCATCGCCGCGAACTGGAAGCCGCCCGGGCTGTGGCCATGGCCCTGGGGCTGGTGGAGCACCTCGTGCTGGAGGTCAATCTGGCTGCCTGGGGCGGCTCGGCGCTCACCGATGCGACCATCGCCGTACCCACCGGCGGTGTGCAGGCGGGGGTGATCCCCAGCACCTATGTGCCGGCACGCAACACGGTGTTCATCGCCCTGGCCCTGAGCCTGGCCGAGGCCCGCGGCGCCGAACGGATTGTGCTGGGGGTGAATGCGATCGACTACTCCGGCTATCCCGACTGCCGGTCCGATTACCTGGAGGCGTTTCAGAGCCTGGCCGACCTCGCCAGCAAGGCCGGACGGGAAGGTCACGGCCCCAGGCTGTGGGCGCCGCTGGTGAACGCC
Organism: Cyanobacteriota bacterium; assembly: GCA_026389335.1. Lineage (GTDB taxonomy): Bacteria > Cyanobacteriota > Cyanobacteriia > PCC-6307 > Cyanobiaceae > Cyanobium. The sequence goes on from JAPLIB010000039.1 coordinate 6,497, forward strand.
ACCAAAACCGAGATCGTGCTGGAGGCTCTGCGGCTGGGGGTGCCGGTGGCCACCACCTGGAGTTGCTATGCGGGAGGCGAACGGCCCTGCGGGCTCTGCGACAGCTGCCGCATCCGCGACGCTGCCCTGATCGAGGCCGGCCGCCCGGATCTGGCCAGTGGCGCACCCGAGCTGAGCCGCCGCTTCTCGGCATGAACGGCCGCCAGCGCCTCGAGCTGCCGTGGTGCGAACCCTGGCCTCTGGTCCAGGCCCTGGCCGCTGCCCTGGGCACCGATGGCCTGGTGTTTCTCGATGGCGACGGCAGCAGCCTGGGGCGGCGTTCCGTGCTGGGAGTGAACCCACAGGAGGTGATCTGCTGCCGCGGACTGCCCGGCAGCCCCGGATCCGAGGATCCTTTTCTGGCCCTGGAACGAATGGCGGCCCAGGGCGGCCCCTGGCTGGGTTGGCTGGGCTACGAGGCGGGGGCCTGGGTGGAACCCGGCACGCATTGGCAGGCTTCGGACATGGCCAGCCTCTGGGCCGCTCGCCACGATCCGCTGCTGCACTTCGATCACCAGCAGCGGCGCTGCTGGCTGGAAGGGGAGGAGCCAGCCCGCCTCGAGGCGATGCGTCGCCTGCTGCTCGAGCTGCCATCGGCCACCGCCGACACCATCCCTCTGGAGCCGATCGGCCTGGAGACCTGGCACTGGCACACCCCGGCCGAGCAGTTCGCCCGCCAGGTGAGCCAGTTGCAGCGGCGCATCGCTACGGGCGATCTGTTTCAGGCCAATCTCACCGCCTGCTGCGAAACCCGGCTGGAGCGGCCGCCGGATCTGCTCGGCCTGCATGGGCGCCTGCGCCGCCACTGCCCAGCCCCCTTCGGCGGCCTGGCGGTGGCGGGCGACGAAGCCCTGATTTCGGCTTCACCGGAGCGCTTCCTGCAGCTCAGCGCCGACGGCAGCATCGAGACCCGGCCGATCAAGGGCACCCGCCCCCGCAGCGCCGATCCCCAGGCCGATGCGGACTCGGCCGCCGCCCTGGTCTGCGATCCCAAGGACCGGGCCGAGAACGTGATGATCGTCGATCTGATGCGCAACGATCTGGGGCGGGTCTGCGTTGCCGGATCGATCGACGTGCCCCAGCTGTTGGGCCTGGAGAGCTATGCCCAGGTGCATCACCTCACCTCGGTGGTCACGGGCCAGCTGCAGCCGGGGCGTCAGCTGGTGGATCTGCTGCGGGCCTGCTGGCCGGGGGGTTCGATCACCGGGGCGCCGAAAGTGCGGGCCTGCCGGCGGCTCAATCAATTGGAGCCGGTGGCCCGGGGGCCTTACTGCGGCTCCCTGTTCCACCTGGGTGCCGATGGCAGCTTCGACAGCAGCATCCTGATTCGCACCCTGATGGTGAAAGGGCAACGGCTGCGACTGCATGCCGGCTGCGGCATTGTTGCCGACTCCGATCCCCAGGGAGAGGCGGTGGAAATGGGCTGGAAAATCCGGCCCCTGCTGGAGGCCTTGGCCTGAGGTCGCCGCCATGTCCCAGCTTGAACCCATCGCCTGGATCGCCAACGCCGGTGCCAACTTCACCCGTGATGTCGGCGTTGTGCCCCCCCCGCCCCGCGGCCACTGGGGCCATCCTGAGCAGTTGGCGCTGCCCCTGGCCGATCGCGGCTTGCAGCTGGCTGATGGCCTGTTTGAAACCCTGCTGGTGGAGGAGGGCGAACCATGGCTGCTGGCATCGCACCTAGGGCGCTGGCAGAGCTCAGCGGCCCTGCTCGGCATGGCACCTCCCCCCGGAGCCCAGTTTCTGCGGCCAGCGATCGCCGAGGCGGTGCGGCGCAGCGGCATTCGCCAGGGTGCTCTGCGGCTGAACTGGAGTCGGGGGAGCGGCGGCCGCGGCCTCGATCTACCCACCGCCCCGGAACCGCAGCCGGTTCATCGCTTCTGGCTGCAGCTCAGTGGCTGCGAACCCGCCTTCGGCGCGATCACGACGATCATCAGTCGCCAGGAGCGCCGCAATGCCGACAGCCTGTTGAGCCGTTGCAAGAGCTTCGCCTACGGAGGCCCGATTCAGGCGCGGCGTGAAGCCCGGGTCGCCGGTGCAGACGAGGCCCTGCTGCTCAGTACCACCGGCGAGCTCTGCTGCGGTAGCGCCGCCAACCTGGTGGTGCGGCGCTCAGGTGCGTGGTGGACGCCGCCGGCCAGCAGTGGCTGCCTGCCCGGGGTGATGCGGCAGCAGGCCCTGGCGAGCGGCCTGGTGCGGGAGGCCAGCCTCAGTCGCGCCGATCTGCTCAGCAGCGATGGCGCCCTGCTGATCAACAGCCTGGGTTGTCGCGCCCTGCGGTGCTGTGAGGGGCAGCCGCTGCCGCCGGTACCAGCGGCGGCAGCGATCTGGCGGAGTCTGCTGCGTTAGTCCAGGGCGAAGCATGGACTAACGCAGCAACCCTGGGCTCAGTAGCAACCCTGGACAGAGATGCGATAAGTGAAACCGGTGGCGGCCATGTTGTCGGTGGCTCCCACCTTGATATTCACCTGGCTGACGAGCTTGCCGGGAATGGTGGGCACCCGGACGGAGCCGCCGCTACCAGGATCGGGGGTGAAGTTCTTGTTGTACACCTGCAGGCTGGAGCCATCGCTGAACTTCATGAAGGCCTGAATCGGATAGGTGGCACTCACCGAGGAATCGGCCGTGAAGAACAGCTTGTAGCTGCTGTAGGGCTTGGTGACGAAAAAGTCTGTGTTCCAGTTGGGGCGGCCCAGGGGATTGCCGGGGCTGATTGTCTTGGTGACGATGTTGGTGGCGCCATTACCCCCCACTGGGCTGAGAAACTCGCAGGGCTCGGCCAGGGCGGGCGCTGCACCGAGGGCGACGCAGGCGGCGATGCCGAGGGTGGAACGCAGGGGGGTGAACACCATGGACTAGGGAATGAAAGAGGCACCCAATCCTACTCTGGCCACCCCAAGTCACCTGCCGTCCAATGTTGGCGCCATGGCAGTCGGCAGCGGGGGTTTGGCGGTTGGACCCAGGCCTTGCCGCCGCCACGGGCCTCGCTGTGATCGACAGGGGCGGGTGGGGGCGCCAACGGGGCGATCAAGCGGTAAGCGGATCGTGCTGAATCGACCGGGTTGGGGTGAGATTTCACTGGTCTTGTTCCGAGCCCCATCAGGGCGGCGCCTTGTCCATTGTTGGAATCCTGCCTGCATGGGCGCTCGGCTCGCCGCAACTATGGCGTTGGTGTCTGCCAACGGGGCCGGAGAGTGGCCCGCCCCCGCCCCGTTGGCCATCAGCGCATGCTGCCTTCAGACGCTCAGGAAGCGTTGGATCAGCTCCTGGCTCAGGTCGCTGGTGGGGCCACTGGCCACTACCCCGCCTTTCTGCATTGCGTAGTACCAGTCGGCCTGACGCACGAAGCTGGCGTGGTGTTCCACCAGCAGCACACTGATGCCGGTCTCGCGGATGATGCGGGCGACGGCCCGCTGGATGTCGAGCACCACCGAGGGCTGGATCCCCTCCGTGGGCTCATCGAGCAGCAGTAAGCGCGGTTTGCCGAGCAGGGCCCGGGCGATGGCCAGCTGCTGCTGCTGGCCGCCGGAGAGATCGCCGCCGCGGCGGGCGAGGAATTTCTCCAGGATCGGAAACAGCTCGAACACCAGCGGATCGATGTGGCGATGGCGGCCGATGCCACCGGGCAGGGCCTCCAGGCCGAGCAGCAGGTTTTCGCGCACGGTGAGCTGGGGGATGATCTCCCGCCCCTGGGGCACGTAGCCGATACCGGTGCGGGCGCGCCGGTGCGGCGGCAGCGCCGTGACCTCTTCACCCGCCAGCAGCAATGAGCCGCTGCGTTGGCGCAACAGGCCGATGATCGTCTTCAGCAGGGTGGTTTTGCCGACACCATTGAGGCCGATCAGGCAGGCCATCTGGCCCGGCGCAATCGTGAGATCGACATTGCGCAGGATATGACTCTCACCGTAGTAGACGTTGAGATCTCGAATGGCGAGCAGATGGCCGTCTTCACCACTGGAGGGATGGGCATTCTTCAGGGACATGGTGCTGGTCATGTGATCTCCTGGTGGGATCCGCTATCGCTGGCGACAGCAGAGGTGGCGACAGCAGAAGTGGCTCCGGCCGAGACTTCTTCATCCTCAACCCCGAGGTAGACCTCGATCACGCGCGGGTCCCGTTGCACTACATCCATGCTGCCTTCGCAGAGCACATGGCCTTCGTGCAGCACGGTGACCGGGCAGTCCAGCTCGCGGATGAAGTCCATGTCGTGTTCAATCACCAGCACGGTGTGATCCCCCGCCAGCTGGCGCAGCAGCGCCCCGGTGCGCTCGGTCTCCTCATCGGAGAGGCCAGCCACCGGCTCATCCACCAGCAGCAGGTCAGGATCCTGAGCCAGCAGCATGGCGATCTCCAGCCACTGCTTCTGACCATGGGAGAGGCTGCCGGCCGGCCGGGAGGCGTTGGCCTCCAGGCCCACCACCGCCAGCAACTCCTGCACCCGATCGCGCTGGTCGGCGTTGAGGCGACCCAGCAGCAGCGTGAAGGGCGAATGGCTGCCCTTCACCGCCAGCTCCAGATTGCGTCGGGGGGTGAGGTTCTGATAGACGCGGGGCGTCTGGAACTTGCGGCCGATGCCGAGCCGGGCGATGCGGTGCTCGCTGATGCCCAGCAACGACTGACCACGGAAGCACACATCGCCGCGCGTCGGCTTCACCTTGCCGGTGATCACATCGAGAAAGGTGGTCTTGCCGGCACCATTGGGGCCGATCACGGCCCGCAGCTCGCCTGGAGCAAGGGCGAGATTGAGATCGTTGAGGGCCAGAAAGCCGTCGAAGCTCACACTGACGGCCTTGAGTTCAAGCAGGGGCTTCATGGCTCACCTCCGGGTTGGCTGGCACCGCTTTCGAGGGTCTGGGCGCGGGACTCGATCGCCCGTTTCTCGGCCTGGACCTCAGGATCTTGATCGAGACCCGGATAGGTGGCTGTCGCCGGCGAGGAGCCCAGCATCGCCAGAATCCGGCCGGGACCCCCCTGGCGCCACCAGCCCACCACCCCATCGGGCAGGGCGGTGACCACCAGCAGGAACAGGCCCCCCTGAATGAACAGCCAGGTTTCGGGCAGTTGTTCGCTGATCAGGCTCTTGGCGTAATTGATCAGCACGGCTCCCAGCACGGCGCCGATCAGGGTGCCGCGACCGCCCACCGCCACCCAGATCACCATTTCAATTGAAAAGGGCACCGCCATGAACTGGGGGCTGACGATCCCGGATTGGACGGTGTAGAGGGCGCCGCTGATGCCGGCCAGGGCACCGGCGACCGTGAACACGACGGTTTTGAACGCCGTGGGGTTGTAGCCGGTGAAGCGCAGGCGCGGTTCGTCGTCACGAACGGCGATCAGGGCATCGCCGAAACGACCGCTGGTGAGCCAGCGGCAGAGATACCAGGCGGCGATCACCAGCAGCACCGTGATCCAGAAGAGGTTGCGTTGCATGGCATCGGAGCCCACCATCTGGCCGAAGAAGCTGGCGGTATCCGTTTTGAGGCCGTTGGTGCCGTTGATCAGTTTCTGCTGGCCATTGAAGAAGTTGAAAAACACCAGCAGGGCTGCCTGGGTGAGGATCGAGAAGTAGACCCCCTTGATGCGATTGCGGAACACCAGGTAGCCAAGCAGGCCAGCGACCAGGGCCGGAATCACCCAGATGGCCACGAGCGTGAACCAGGGTGAGTTGAAGGGCTGCCAGAACAACGGCAACGCCTTGACCCCATAAAGGCCGAAGAACTCCGGCAGCTGGCCGGGCTCAAGTGAATCCAGCTGCAGATACATGGCGATGGCATAGCCACCGAGGGCAAAGAAGATGCCCTGGCCGAGGCTGAGCAGGCCCGTGTAGCCCCAGATCAGGTCGATGCCGAGCGCGACGATGCCCAGCGACAGAAAACGCCCCAGCAGGTTGAGCCGGAACGGCGGCAGGATGAAGGGCAGGATCAGGGCCGCGGCGATGATCGCGATCCAGGGCCACCAGCGACGCAGGAAGGCGGCGGGTGTGACGGAGGTATTGGAGGTGATCGTCATGACTCAGGCCTCCACCATGCGGCCCTTCTGCGGGAACAACCCGGCGGGCCGGAACTGCAGGAAGACGACGATCAGGATGAACACCAGCACCTTGGCCATCGAGGTGGTGGCGAAGAACGTGATCGTTTCATTGAGGCCGGCGGGCATCTGGGGCCAGAGCAGCAGCAGCGAGCCGGAGCCGAGGATGTAGCTCAGCACGCCGATGCCCAGGGCCGCCACCACGGTGCCGAGCAGTTTGCCAACCCCACCCAGAACCACCACCATGAAGCAATCGACGATGTAGTTGCCGCCGAGGTTCGGGCCCACCGAGCCCAGCAGGGTGACCGCAACTCCAGCCACACCGGCCAGACCGGAACCGACCAAGAAGGTGAGGGCATCCACCTTCTCGGTGGGAATGCCGAGGCAGCTGCTCATCGGCCGGTTCTGGGTGACAGCGCGGATGCGGATCCCCCAGACGCTCTTCTGCAGGAACCAGTGCACCGCCACCAGGGCCACGATCGTGAGCGCAATGATGAACAGTCGGGCCGTGGGCATGGTGACACCCACCACATCAATCGATCCGCGCAGCCATTCAGGTGCGGTCACATCGATGTTGCGGGCGCTGAACCAGGGCTGATCCAGGCTGCGCTCGTTGCCGAGGGCCGAGGCCAGCCCGATGCCGATGGCGCCGGCTCCAACCCAGCTGCCCACTCCCAGCAGCGGCGACCAGCGCTGACGCCACCAGGCCGCCGGCAGCAGCCGCGGAGCCAGCATCCCCAGGGCCACGGCCACCACCAGGCCGATGAAGAAGGCACTGGAAACGGAGCGCACGAACTGCTGCAGGATCAGGCTGACGCCCCAGGTGGCCAACAGGGTTTCCAGCGGGCGGCCGTAGAGCCGCCGAATCACGGTCTTCTCCAGCAGCAGGCCGGCCAGGCCGCTGACCACAAAGGCCAGGGGAATCGAGAGCAGGATGTAGGCCGGGAACAGGCCCTCAAGGGGACCATTCTTGAGCAGGTTCTGCACCACATAGGTGGTGTAGGCCCCGAGCATCATCAACTCGCCATGGGCCATGTTGATGACCCCCATCAGACCAAAAACCACAGCCAGGCCGAGCGCTGCCAGCATCAGCACCGAGCCGATGGCCAGGCCATTGAAGAGCGTATCAAGAAGAACTGTCATGGACTCCCGTTGAATACGGGGCGGGTGAATCGATCAGAAAAATCAACAGAATTCCGGAGAGCTCAATGAAAAAAGGGGGAGGAACGGATCCCTCCCCCCAGAATGAATCCTCAGCAGGACTCACATCTTGAACTTGCCAGCGTCAGGGCGCTTCTGGGTGTGGTCGCAGGTGTAACCCTTGGTTTCGGGCACGAACTGGTTCCAGGCCACAGGCTTGACCATGCCCTTGTTCTCGAGGATCTTGAACATGCCGTCCTTCTGCACTTCACCGATCAGCACCAGCTTCTCGATGTGGTGGTTGGGCTGCACGGTCACCTTGCCTTCGGGGGCATCGAAGCTCACGCCGATCAGGGCCTCACGCACCTTGTTGTCGTCGACGCTGTTGGCCTTCTCGGCACCCTTGGCCCAGAGATAGACCATGTCGTAGGCGGCTTCAGCTGGGTCGTTGGTGACCCGCTTCTCGCCATACTTGGCCTTGAAGTCGGCGGTGAACTTCTTGGAGGCGGGGGTGTCCAAGCTCTGGAAGAAGTTCCAGGCGGCGTAGGTGCCCTCCAGGTACTCAGGACCAATGGCGGCGATCTCCTCTTCGGCGATCGAGAAGCTCATGATCGCGTAGCCGTTGGCGGGGGTGATGCCGGCGGCCTTCATCTGCTTGAAGAAGGCGACGTTGCTGTCGCCGTTCAAGGTGTTGACAATCACACCGCCATTGGGCAGCGCCTGCTTGATCTTGGCGATGATCGGCGCCACTTCGGTATTGCCGAGGGGCAGGTAGTCCTCGCCCACGAGCTTGCCGCCCTGGGCCTTGAGCTGCTCCTTGATGATCGTGTTGGCGGTGCGGGGGTAGACGTAGTCCGAACCCACCAGGAAGAATTCCTTGCCCTTGTTCTTCAGCAGCCAGGAGACAGCCGGCTCAGCCTGCTGGTTGGGTGTGGCACCGGAGTAGAAGATGTTCTTGGAACACTCCTGGCCTTCGTACTGGATCGGGTAGTAGAGGAAGTGATCCTTGGCTTCGAACACCGGCAGCATCGCCTTGCGGCTGGCGGAGGTCCAGCCGCCGAATACCACGGCTACCTGGTCCTGATCGATTAATTTCTTGGCCTTCTCAGCGAAGGTGGGCCAATCGGAGGCGCCGTCCTCTTCCACCGGCACAATCTTCAGCTTTTTGCCGTCGACTTTGACGCCACCGGCTTTGTTGATCTCGTCGATGGCCATCAGCTCGGCTTCGGCCACCGTGTTTTCGGAGATGGCCATGGTGCCGGAGCGGGAGTGAAGGATGCCGACCTTCACTTCGCCATCGAAGTCGCCACTGCTGGATTTGTCGCCACCGCCGCCGCCGCAGGCAACAAGGCTGAGGGCGGTGGCGAGGGCGGTGGCTCCACCGATCAGGCGCAGGGATGGGATCCGCTTCGCTGATGGCTTCATGAAGTTGCTCCTGGGGATGGGATTCCGCCTGGGTCCGACTCGGAGTGGACCCTGCGGCGGTTTCGGGGAAGGTAGTAACCGACCCTGCGGTGCTTTTGTAGTCGTTGTGACCGTTCCCAGGAATGGTTCGCAACGGCACACCTGGGCAGGGGGTGGCTGGGCCGTGGCTGGGCTGTCAGCGGGATGGGGGCAACTGTCGCAGAAGAAATGTCTCCACCTGCTCCAGTCCTTCACCGCTGCGCAGGTTGGTGAAGCACCAGGGCCGCCCGCCCCGCATCCGTTCTGTGTCGCTCGCCATCACCGCCAGGCTGGCGCCCACCATCGGCGCCAGATCGATCTTGTTGATCACCAGCAGATCCGAGCGGGTGATGCCAGGCCCGCCTTTGCGGGGGATTTTGTCTCCGGCGGCTACATCGATCACATAGATGCAGAGATCCACCAGCTCCGGGCTGAAGCTGGCCGCCAGGTTGTCGCCACCGCTCTCCACCAGCACCAGATCCAGATCGGGGAAGGCCTGCTCCAGCTCCGCCACCGCGGCCCGGTTGATCGAGCAGTCCTCGCGGATGGCGGTGTGGGGGCAGCCGCCTGTCTCCACGCCGCGGATGCGCTCCGGTGCCAGGGCTCCGGCACGGGTGAGGAACTCGGCGTCCTCCTGGGTGTAGATGTCGTTGGTTACCACCGCCAGCTCGAGGCGATCCCGCAGGCGCAGGCAGAGGGCCTCCACCAGGGCCGTCTTGCCGGAGCCGACCGGTCCGGCCACACCGACACGCAGGCGACTCATCGGCAGAACGCGACTGACTGCAGGCTACGGAGCCGGCTGGCCAGCCTGGCAACGCTCGTTTTCGGCTCACGTTTCAGCCAGGCGGCCGGCCGCTCAACTGCGGAACAGGCGGGAATAGAGCTCGCCCTGGCCGAGCTGGGCGAGGCCGGCGCCGATGCCGCTGCTCCAGAGACTGTGGGGATCGGCGAGCGTCAGCTCCTGGGCCCGGGCGGCCAGCAGCGGCCCCAGGGCCAGCAGCAGCCGCTGGGCCTCGGTGGGACCGAGGGGCACCAGGCGCACGGCGGCGCTCAGCTGGTTGGCGATCCAGCCATGGAGATAGGCCTCCACCACCTCTCCTGGGGTGAGGTCGAGGCTGTGGCCGGCGTGGGCGAAGGCGGCAGGCCAGGCCAGGCGGGCCGCCGCCGCCGGCAGGGGCCAGCCCAGGTCGGCCAGCAGCTGCTGCAGCGACCAGCCCATCTGCCGCTGCTGGGCCCGCAGTTCCGGGGCTTCCCGCTGGGCCAGCAGCCAGCCATCGAGGTCCCGCACCGCCGCCCAGTCCCCCTGCGCCTGCAGCTGCATCAGCCTGGGCAGGGCTGCGGCTTCAACGCACAGGGCACCCCGTGCCAGTTCGGCCTCCAGCCAGGCCCGCACTGCGCCGGCCTCCCCCAGCCGACCGCTCTGCACCAGCACCTCCAGCCCTTCGGCGTAGCTGAAGGCCCCCACCGGCAGCGCTGGCGAGACCAGCTGGTAGAGCCGTAGGCGCTGCAGGCTCACGTCGCAGCTTGGGGTTTACCCCCCGGCGAATCGCAAGTCAGGCTGGCTTGCGACGCCTGAACCTGCCCAGGGGCGTGACTCTGGCTGTGGGAGTGGGAGTGGGAGTGGGAATGGGCGTGGCCCGCCGCCGCGTAGGCGCCACCCTCCGGCAGGAAGGGGGCCAGCTGTGCTTCGAGCCACAGGCCCCGTTGCCGCAACAGATCAGCGAGTACGGGATCGGCGAGCAGGCGCAGCTCGCCGGCCCTCACTTCAAGGGCGACATGGCGATTGCCGAGGTGATAAGCCGCCCGCAGCAGCTCCAGGGGATCGGCGGCGCGCACCAGCAGCAGCGCTTCGGCGGCGGCTTCCACCTGCACCAGCGCTGGACCGTCGTCGCCGCCGAGCCATTCGCCGGGCTGGAGCGGCTCACCGCGGGGGAGCTGTAGCACCAGGGGCTGGCCGCAGCGGCTGTGACGCAGCCCGCGCAGGCGCGTGCGTTCTTCGGCACTGAGGGCCAGGGCCCAGCGGACCTGGTCACGGTTGCCGGGGGCCGCACTGGTGTCGGGGGCGGCCAGGCCGCGCCGGCTGAGGCTGATGGGCGGGGCCTCGGTGGCGTCGGTGGCTGGGGCTGGGGTGATCAGAGCCGTTGCCGGTTCAGCCGGGGCCTCCGGTCCGAGGGCGTTGTCGTTCACCGCAGCCATCCCGGGGAGCCAGCACCAACCCAGTCTGCCCTGGCGAAGCCGCCCCAGCGACCGGGGCCGGGCCGGACGGCCAGGGCCTGGACGTTGCTGATGCAGCCGATCGAACGGCTCGCTGAGGCTGGCCATCGGGCTGGGGTGATCGGCCACCATGGCCCCCTGCGATCCCGCGATGGCCCTGCCGCTGCAACCGAATCACGATCGACCCGCGCCGGTTCCCCAGCTGCCCTGGCATGGCCAGGCCCAGCTGCGCTTTGAGCGTTCAGGCAGCTCCACCCGCTTCCAGGCTCGGGCCAGTGCGCCGCTGAAGGTGCAGCGGAGCTTTGGCCGGGCCGATGGCCGCTGCGAGCTGCCGCTGCTGCACACGGCCGGCGGCCTGGTGGGGGGCGACCGGCTCAGTGTCGGCGTTTCCCTGGCGGCCGGCAGCCGGGCGTTGATCACCACCGTGGCGGCCCAGAAGGTCTACGGCTCGATCGGCCGCTCGCGGCGCGCCCCCCAGGGGGACTGGGCGCTGCAGGAGCTGGACTTCGAGCTGGCCGCGGACGCCGATCTGGAATGGCTGCCCCAGGAGTTGGTGCTCTACGCCGATGGGCTCTATGAGCAGCGGGCCCGCGTCAACCTGGCCGCGAGCGCCAGCTGGCTGGGGGCCGAGGTGGTGCGATTGGGACGCAGTGCCGCTGGTGAAAGCCTCGGTGCAGGCCGCTGGCGTTCGCTACTGGAGATCCGCCGCCATTCAGACGATGACGGGGCGGCGGCTGCCGCCAAGGGCGTGGCGCCAGCCACCGCTGCCCCCCAGGCCGGCTCTGAGCGGGGGAGCTGGGTGCTGGTGGACCGGCTGGAGCTGGGCCAGGAGAGCCTCCTGGGTGACCACGGCATGGGCGGCCAGCCGGTGTTCGGCTCGCTGGTGTGGGCCGCGCCGACGAGCCTGGCGGCCGAGGTGCTCAAGGACTTGCTGGACCACTGCCGCCAGGATCGCCAGGGGCTGGCAGGTGAGATGGCCTGCGGTGCCCTGGAGGCCGGCCTGGTGGCCCGCTACCGCGGACCTTCCACCACGGCGGCCCGCAGCTGGTTCACGCGGATCTGGTTCCGCATCCGGGCGGCCCGGGGTCTGGCGGCGCCGGAGCTGCCGCGGGTGTGGCCCTTCCAGGAAGATCCCCTGCGCCGCTGAACAGTCTGGGGTGGCTAGCACTGCCAAAGTGGTGGCACCTCCGTCCAGACCATGCACCTGAGCCCCCAGGAGAAGGACAAGCTCCTGATCGTCACCGCCGCCCTGCTGGCCGAACGCCGCCTCAACCGTGGCCTGCGGCTCAACCACCCCGAATCGGTGGCCTGGTTGAGTTTCCAGGTGCTGGAAGGCGCCAGGGATGGCAAGAGCGTGGCCGATCTGATGGAGGAAGGCTGCACCTGGCTGAACCGCGATCAGGTGATGGAGGGGGTGCCGGAGCTGATTCCGGAGGTGCAGATCGAAGCGGTGTTTCTCGATGGCACCAAGCTCGTCACCCTGCACGAACCGATCCGCTGACACCTGACCCCACGTTTTCCGCCATGGCCCCGCTCATTCCCGGCGAACTGCTGCCCGAACCCGGCTACCTGGAGCTCAATGCCGGCCGGCCTGTCACCACCCTGACGGTGGCTAACACCGGCGATCGGCCGGTGCAGGTGGGCTCCCATTTCCACTTCCACGAGGCCAATGGCGCCCTGGCTTTTGATCGCCAGGCCGCCCTTGGCTTGCGGCTCGACATCCCCGCCGGCACGGCGATTCGTTTTGAGCCGGGTGACACCCGCGACGTGCAGCTGGTGCCCTACGCCGGCGAACGCCGCGTCTTTGGCTTCAACGGCCTGATCAACGGACCGCTGGACTGAGCCCGCCGGCCCCTGCAGCCTGTCAGGAGCCGTCGAACCGCCCCCACCCAGGCGTTCCTTTCCACATACCCTCCGCAAACGCCCACCCAGCGACCGCCATGCCCTATCGCATCAGCCGCCGCGCCTACGCCGAAACCTATGGCCCCACCACGGGCGATCGGCTGCGGCTGGCCGATACCGAGCTGATCCTGGAGGTGGAGAAGGACTTCACCAGCTACGGCGATGAGGTGAAGTTCGGCGGCGGCAAGGTGATCCGCGACGGCATGGGCCAGGCCCAGGCCCCCCGGGCCGAGGGTGCCGTGGACACGGTGATCACCAACGCCCTGATCCTGGATTGGTGGGGCATCGTCAAGGCCGATATCGGCCTGCGCGACGGCCGCATCTGCGCCATCGGCAAAGCCGGCAACCCCGACATCAGCGACAACGTCGACATCATTGTCGGCCCCGGTACCGAGGCGATCGCCGGTGAAGGCCACATCGTCACGGCCGGCGCCATTGACACCCACATCCACTTCATCTGCCCGCAGCAGATCGAAACGGCCCTCGCCAGCGGCGTCACCACCCTGCTGGGCGGCGGCACCGGGCCGGCCACCGGCACCAATGCCACCACCTGCACTCCCGGCGCCTTTCACCTGGCGCGGATGCTGCAGGCCGCCGAAGGACTGCCGGTGAACCTGGGCTTCTTCGGCAAGGGCAATGCCAGCACCTCCGAAGCGCTGGAGGAGCAGATCCGTGCCGGTGCCTGTGGTCTCAAGCTGCACGAAGACTGGGGCACCACACCGGCGGCGATCGATTGCTGCCTGTCGGTGGCCGATCGCTTCGATGTGCAGGTCTGCATCCACAGCGACACCCTCAACGAGGCGGGCTTCGTGGAGGACACGATCCGCGCCATCGGCGGTCGCACCATCCACACCTTCCATACCGAGGGGGCCGGCGGTGGCCATGCGCCGGACATCATCCGCATCTGCGGCGAAGCCAACGTGCTGCCCAGCTCCACCAACCCCACCCGCCCCTACACCCGCAACACGCTCGAGGAGCACCTCGACATGCTGATGGTGTGCCACCACCTTGATCCGCGCATCCCGGAAGATGTGGCCTTCGCCGAATCGCGCATCCGCCGCGAGACGATCGCCGCCGAAGACATCCTGCATGATCTCGGTGCCTTCAGCATCATTGCCAGCGATTCCCAGGCGATGGGCCGGGTGGGCGAGGTGATCATCCGCACCTTCCAGACGGCCCACAAGATGAAGGTGCAGCGCGGCCCCCTGAGCGGGGATTCGGAGCGCAACGACAACACCCGGCTCAAGCGCTATATCGCCAAGGTGACGATCAATCCGGCAATTGCCCACGGCCTCGACAGCCAGGTGGGCTCGGTGGAGGTGGGCAAGCTGGCCGATCTGGTGCTGTGGAAGCCAGGCTTCTTTGGCGTCAAGCCGGAGCTGGTGATCAAGGGAGGCTCCATCGTCTGGGCCCAGATGGGCGATGCCAATGCCTCGATTCCCACCCCCGGGCCGGTGCATGGCCGGCCGATGTTTGCTGCCTTCGGCGGCGCCCTGGCCCCCAGCTGTCTCACCTTCGTGAGTCAGGCCGCCCTTGATGCCGACCTACCCCGCAGCCTGGGCCTCAAGCGCCCCTGCGTGCCGGTGGTGAACACCCGCAGGATCGGCAAGGCCGAGATGCGCAATAACAACGCCCTGCCGAAGGTGGAGGTGGATCCGCAGACCTATGAAGTGTTCGCCGATGGCGAGCTGCTCACCTGTGAGCCGGCGGAGGTGTTGCCGATGGCCCAGCGTTATTTCCTGCTCTGACCTCGTCAGGCTTTTGAGCGATGCCCTTGAACGCGCTCTGGCGGGCACTTTCCAGGCGTTCACGCATCTTCATGAGTTCATCTTGCTTGCGTTTGAACTGTCGCTTTTGCCGAGAAGTTTGACGATTCATCGTATGATTGTGGCGTCGGGCCTGCTGCCGAAGCCTTCGCCTTGCCATGGAGGCCTCGAGCCTTTTCCGCATGGCGGTTAGCCATCTGGGCCAAGACCTTTTGATGCCTCCACGATTTGGGGACAAGGACTGAAACGACTTAAGCCAAGACGTAAGCAGACTATGATTGGTCTGGGGATTCCAGGCGAGGGAAGCAAACCCAAAGCCAGAAATCAAGCTGAGCAAAGAGATGCGTAGGATTTGCTTGAATACCGGGGTGTATTCCTTGGAATAGGGCCCTTTCAGCTGAGTCAGAAAATTAGACTGAGTTTTGGCGACAACGCCCAAAACCTGTGCCTTGATCTGCGGCAGCGGCTGATTCAAAGCTGCGGTATCTAGCTGGGGACCCTGCACGGCCACCATGGCGCTTTGCAGCTGCTGAGGGCTTTGGGCTTCAGCAACGGCCTTGCGAATTTGATCGGCTTTGAGCTCAATTTGAATTTTTTGAAGGGCATTGACGTTCTCAATCCTTTGGCCATTTAGAAAAATCAGCAGGCCCAGCAGGGGTAGAAATAGAAAAAAGCCAAGAGTCACCCATGTGGCTAGACGGCTTAAGCGTCTCTGGGCCAATCGAAAACGAGGTTCCGAGGACAAGTTAGCTGCTAAATGAATCAAGCCAAGGCCAACCAGTGGAATGGTGACCGTGTTCACGAGATTGGCTGATAGTGCCAGGATCCAGTCGGGATCCAGCAAGCGAATGGGAATAGCTTCGGTAACAATGATTACCAGGAAAATGGCGAACAAGACGTGGGCTAAATTTAAAAGCAAAGAAGCAAGTTTATTGGATTCCATGCGAGGGGCTGAAAAAGGTTTCCGGTGCTGGACGCGTGGCGAGAATTGTTCTTGCCTGCACTGCGCCAGGCTGCTGATAGTGATTGGGTTGGATTATGGAGCTGGTCGATGCTGCAAAACTGGCACAAGTGTCACTGGTCTGGAAGCCTTGATGCAGGGAGGCGGGTGGTGTCGTGGAGGCCTGGTGCTCGGCCCTGGGTTCTGATGCGCTCGGATCTAGATTGCAGTTACGCCGTGATGGCGGCGTTGGGAAGCTCCTGATGGCTTGTCTTTGTTAGATCGGTAGCCGTGGCAATTCGGTAGCAGTATCAATAAGGCTCCGAATCTCTTCGTCGTTATCCCCGTCTTGTGCAGGCGGGGAATTAATGACTGAACTTCAATCGATTTTGCCGATGAATTGTTGGTTCAGCTGATCCTGGAACGGATCCGCTTGCGAAGCTTGCGGGAGAAACCGAAAGCAGTTCCGGCGCCGAGGATTGGGAGAGGGCCGGGGACAGGAGGAGCCTTGCCATCTTCGTATTCATAGGTCAGATACAGCTGGCCAGAGAAAATGGTGGAGGTGCCAACCCCGACAGGTAAATCAGCAGTGGCCGCTGAGCCTGCAGTCGAGATAAAGCTATAGGTAGTAACGTAAGAGGTGATTGTCGGAGATGCTGTGGAGAAATAGCTTCGGATTAGATTGTTGCTTGTGGATGTAGGTATTGGGGCGCCAGTAAAAGAGCCGCTTGCTTCTGACACAATATTGGTCGTCTCGGTATTGTCGGGTTGAAGTTTGATAGTGGATGAGGTGGCTGTTATTGTAGTGCCATTGCCAAAGGTAAAGGCGGGAGTGCCGCTGCCTGAGTAAAGGGCTCCGGTGGTAAAACCAGGAAGCAGGCCAACGTTGCCGGAAAAGCTTGCGTCTGTTCCTGTTCCAATCCTGACGCTGGTCAAGGTGCTAGGGGCCGCGGCGGTGAATGGATTGAAAGTAAGATTCTGATTGGTCTTGCTCGCTGTGCCCGAAGTGCTGAAGGAGACAGGCCCGACGGTTTGAGTTTGAAGAACCGCATGAGCTGGAGCACCGAACGCAGCTGCTGCCACTCCAGCAAAAAGCAATAAAAGGCGATTGTGTGCAGGCATGCTTTCAAAAAAATCTTGTTTTTAACTTAGCCGGTAAAGTCTTTGGCAAGCCAGGTGTGCAGCCTTTTTGCAGTTGTTCTGAAGCGACAGCGGCAATATCGGTGCTGGCAAGGTGACGATCGTGCTTGTCGGCCGGATCTTCGCTGAATCCTCCTGGTGCCACGAAAGAAGGCCTTCACTCGTCGGCCCAGGGTTCGTCGTTGGGATCGCGACGCTCGGTGCGGCGCTCCATGGCAAGACTGGGCGCTGTCTTCAGGGGCACCAGGAACCGCACGCCCAGGGTGGTGAAGCTCAGGCAGTTACTGCACCAGCGCACCTCGGCCTCAAGGCGCAGCTGGCCGAGACCGGGATGGGAGCGCACATCCAGCAACAGATGCTGTCCCTTCGGGATGTTGTGGGCCCCGGACGCCATCAGGCACATGCCGCCCTTGCTGATGTCGAGGATGTCAACCATCAGCCAGCGGCCGACGCCGTTGTGCTCAGCATCAAGCTCCCGTAGGGCAATCGGGCGACTGGCCTGGACGGGGAAACGGTGCAGGCGGCGGTGCTCATGCCCCAGCCACTCCCTCGCCTGCTCAGCGGCGTATTCGGTGAGCAGCACATGGTCTTCATCGGCTGAGCTGTGCTCAAAATCCTGGGGTCTGATCATGCTGCTACCCCCGCCCGCATTCCATTCTGGCTCGGGCGGACCCCAGGAAGATCCTTGTGGTCACATCCAGCCACGCGCTACCTCGGCTTTGAAACGCTACCGACCGCTTTGGATGGTCTCGCTGGGGCAGCGCCGCTGAATCCGGCACTGACCTAGTGGCTGCAAGGGTTGGCAGTGCTTTGGCGGCCCGATTTTGCCCACCCGGTTCAGCCAGCTGACGAGCCCTGGGGCAGAGTAACGGTCATCCTGTAGCGAAAGTAACCGGCCCTGGTCCTTGCGCCGCTGCAGGATCCCGCCAACTGCAGCGCGCGCATGTTCACGGAATACCGACCCAACCACGGCTACGACGAGTACTTCAGCGCCGCCGACCAACCCCGCGCCTCGCTCACGCCCCTGCTCTCCTCCCTGGGACAGATGGGGCTGGACCAGCTCAACCACAACCATGCTGCGGCCGGCATGTTGCTGCGGCGGTTGGGGGCCACCTTCCGTTTAAACGACTCAGGCAGCCAGGGTGTGGAGCGGATCCTGCCCTTTGATCCGCTGCCCCGGCTGATCGGCAGCGGCGAATGGCAGCTGCTGGAGAAGGGGTTGATCCAGCGCCTGGAGGCGATCGATCAGTTCCTGGCCGATGTCTATGGCCAGGGCCGGATCATGGCCGACGGTGTGGTGCCGCGGGAAGACGTGGAAAGCTCCCAGGGCTGGCGGCCCCAGATGCAGGGCCTGATCCCGCCTCTGGGGCGCTGGTGCCACATCTCGGGCCTGGATCTGGTGCGCGATGGCGATGGCACCTGGCGGGTGCTGGAGGACAACCTGCGCTGCCCCTCGGGGGTGGCCTATTTCCTTGAAAACCGGCGCGTGATGAAGCGCATCTTTCCCAGTCTGTTCGCCGGCCGCACCGTGCAGCCGATCGACAACTACGCCTCCCAGCTGCTCCAGACCCTGCGCGAACTCGCCCCCTGGACGGACACCCCCAAGGTGGTGCTGCTCACTCCCGGGGTGTTCAACAGCGCCTATTTCGAGCACAGCTATCTGGCCCAGCAGATGGGCATCCAGCTGGTGGAGGGCCGCGACCTGATCTGCGAGGGCGACCGGGTGTGGATGCGCAGCACCAGTGGCCTGGAGCCGGTGGATGTGATCTACCGCCGTATTGACGATGACTTCCTCGATCCGGACGTGTTCCGCGCCGATTCACTGCTGGGGGTGAAGGGGCTGATCTCCTGCTTCAAGGCCGGTCGGGTGGCGATTGCCAATGCCCCGGGCACCGGTGTGGCCGACGACAAACTGATTTATGCCTATGTGCCGGAGATGATCCGCTATTACCTGGGCGAGGAGCCGATCATTGAAAACGTGCCCACCTATCTGTGCTCCAAGCCCGCGGATCAGGCCTATGTGCTCGAGAACCTGCCGAAGCTGGTGGTGAAGGCCGTGGCTGAAGCCGGTGGCTACGGCATGCTGATCGGCCCCCACGCCAGTGCCGAGCAGATCGGTGAGTTTGCCGCCAAGATCAAGGCTGATCCGCGCAACTACATCGCCCAGCCCACCCTGGAGCTCTCCACTGTCCCCTCCCTGAGCGAAGGCGAGCTCTACCCCTGCCATGTCGATCTGCGGCCCTATGTGCTGCGCGGTAAGGGGGCCTGGGTGACACCCGGGGGGCTCACTCGGGTGGCCCTGCGGCGCGGCTCCCTGGTGGTGAACTCCTCCCAGGGCGGCGGCTGCAAGGACACCTGGATCGTCGATGAGAGCAGCGCCAACGGCCAGCAGCAGCAGAGCCAGAGCCAGAGCCAAAGCCAGGAGGTGGTGCCATGTTGAGCCGCGTCGCCGACTCCCTCTACTGGATCAACCGCTATGTGGAGCGGGCCGAGAACATCTCGCGCTTCGTTGAAGTGAGTGAAGCCATGGCCCTCGACTGCCCTCCTGGCAGCGCCGAGCCCTGGCTGCCTTTAATCGATGCCAGCGGCGATCGTGAACTGTTCGACAAGCTCTACCCCTCCGGGCGGCCCGAGGATGTGATCCGCTTTCTGGTGCGCGACGCCGATAATCCCAGCAGCGTGCTCAATTGCCTGGAGTTCGCCCGCGAGAATGCTCGTCAGATCCGCGATGTGATCACCACCGAGATGTGGGAACAGATCAATGATGTCTACTGGAATCTGCAGGAGGTGAGCTTCTGGAGCCAGCCACCCCAGGAGCAGTTGCGCGAAATCCGTCGAGCCTGCCAATTGTTCTATGGCATCACCGATGCCACCCTCAGCCGCGATCTCTCCTGGCAGTTCAGCCGCCTGGGTCGCTTGCTGGAGCGGGCCGACAAGACCACCCGCATCCTCGATGTCAAATACTTCCTGCTGCTGCCCACCCACGAGGAGGTGGGTGGCGTGCTCGACGAGTTGCAGTGGATCGCCCTGCTGCGTACGGCCGGGGCCTATCAGATGTTCCGCCAGTCGCGGCATCAGGCGATCGCACCGGAGGCGGTGGCCGCCTTCCTGTTGCTGGATCCGATCTTCCCGCGCTCGGTGCGGTACTGCCTGGAGCGGATCAGCGATACCCTGCGCATCATCCGCAGCAGCGCCGTCCCCGGTCCACCCGATGATCTCGAATGTCTGGTCGGTTTGGTGCTCGCCCGCTGGAGTTTCACCCGCATCGACGAACTGATCGCCAATGGGCTGCACGAGGCGATCGACCATCTGCAACAGGATCTCAACCGGCTCCACGATCTGATCGAAGCTCGTTATTTCATCTCCGCCAATAGCGCCACCTCCGGCACCGAACCCGAATGCGTGCCCGCGTAACCCATACCCTCGAGTATCGCTACAGCGCGCCGGTGCTGCTGGGTCCCCATCGTTTCTGCCTCAAGCCCCGGGGTCATGGCTTTCAGCGGCTGGTGCATTTTCAGCTCGCGATCACGCCCGAACCGGCCTGGCTCTATCCGCTGGTGGCGGCCAGCGGTGATGAAATCCTGCGGGCCCGTTTTGAAGGCAGCACCGACCACTTCAAGGTGCGCTCGGTGAGTGAGGTGGAAACCCAGCTGCCGCCGCCGCTGGCCATCTGCCTGGAGGATAACGAGCCCCAGCTCCCTTATCCGATCGGCCATCTCAACACCGATCTCAGCGGTGCGATCGCCGGCTGGCTCCCCAATGGCCAACATGATCCGGCTGCGGTGGACCTGGCCCAGGAGGCCTTGATGGGCAGCGATCAGCGGGCCCTGATGTTCCTGGACCAACTGGTGGAGATGATTCAGGACCGGGTGAAGTACACCCAGCGCCACGTGGGTCCGGCCTGGCCGGCCGGCCGCACCCTCAAGGAGCGGGTGGGCTCCTGCCGCGATCTGGCGATGTTGATGATCGAATCCTGCCGCTGCGTTGGTCTGCCGGCCCGTTTCGTCAGCGGCTATCACCTGGTGGAGCCCAAGCCCCGCCACTACGACCTGCACGCCTGGGCCGAGATCTACCTGCCCGGCGCCGGCTGGCGCGGCTTTGATCCCAGCGGCATGGGGGCGATCGACGATCGCTACATCACCCTGGCCACTTCGTCCAAACCCTTGCTCACCGCTGCCATCAATGGCAGTTTCTCCGGCGACGAGCCGGTGCAGAGCGAGATGGACTGGAGCATCGAGGCCGAAATCCTCGAAAACCGCCAGCTGGCCGCTGAAGCCATGGAGGTGCTTCAGAGCTGAGCTGATCTGATCCGGTGCCGCATGGCATCGGTCGGGATCCAAAGCCGGCCTTAAGGAATTGGCCCTGGTAGCGGTTGGGACAACGCAGACCACCGCGCCGGGCGATGACTGCCCCACTTCGCCCGGGCCCTTCCCATGGCCGCCACCCTCACCGGCAGCGCCCCACTGCCGACCAGCTCCCTGGCCCAGTCGATGCGTCGGCACCTGTTCTCGAGCCAGGCCAAGTCGCCGTCGCTGGCCACCAGCCACGACCACTACCTCTGCCTGGCCCTGGCCGTGCGTGATCGGCTGCTGACCAGCTGGGTGGATACGGCCGAGACCTACACGCGCCAACACGTACGCACCGCCGTTTATCTCTCGGCTGAGTATCTGCTCGGGCCCCATCTGGAGAACAACCTGGGCAGCCTGGGACTGCGCCAGGAGGCCGAGGCGGCCTGCAGCGAGCTGGGGCTTTCGCTGGAGGAGCTGCTGGCTCAGGAGCCCGAACCGGGCCTGGGCAATGGCGGCCTGGGGCGGCTGGCGGCCTGCTTCCAGGAATCGATGGCCACCCTGGAACTGCCGGCGATTGGCTACGGCATCCGCTATGAGTTCGGCATCTTCCGCCAGCAGATTGGGCCTGCGGGTCAGATGGAGAGCACCGATCCCTGGCTGGCCCAAGGCAATCCCTGGGAGCTGATCCGACCGGAGTGGCGTTACCCGGTGCAGATCGGCGGTCAGACCGTGATCGGCGTCGCCCATGACACGCCGATCCTGGGCTATGGGGTGCACACCGCCAACACGCTGCGGCTCTGGTCAGCCCAGGCTCCCGACGCCTTTGACTTCGCCTCTTTCAACGCCGGCGACTACACCCGCGCCGTGCTGCAGAAGGTGCAATCCGAAACGCTCTCGAAGGTGCTCTATCCCAACGACGAGCTTGAGCAGGGCAAACGCCTGCGGCTCAGTCAGCAGATTTTCTTCGTGTCCTGCTCCCTGCAGGACATGTTCCGGATCCTCCTGGGTCAGGGTCTGCCGGTGACGGATTTTCACCGCAAGTACGCCGTTCAGCTCAACGACACCCATCCCGCCATCGCCGTGGCGGAACTGATGCGCCTGCTGATCGATGAACATGGCGTTGACTGGGACACGGCCTGGACAATCACCACCGCCACGATCAGCTACACCAACCACACCCTGCTGCCGGAAGCCCTGGAGTGCTGGAGTCTGGGGCTGTTCCAGCAGCTGCTGCCCCGCCAGCTGGAGATCATCTACGAGATCAACTCCCGCTTCCTGCGCATGATGCGCCTCAAATATCCGGGGCGGCCGGAGTTGCTTCAAAAGCTTTCGCTGATCCAGGAGGGGCCTGAGCGCAAGGTGCGCATGGCCCACCTGGCGATTGTCGGTAGCCATCAGGTGAATGGTGTGGCCGAGTTGCACAGCGAGCTGCTGGTGAAGAACCTCTTCCATGATTTCGCCGCGATCTGGCCGGAACGGTTCAGCAATGTCACCAATGGCGTCACGCCGCGCCGCTGGCTTTCGGTGGCCAACTTGCCGCTCTCCGCGCTGCTCGATGAGACGATCGGCAACGGTTGGCGACGGGATCTCGACCAGCTCAGCAAGCTCGAGCCCCTGGCCGGCGACGCCAGCTTCCTGGAGCGCTGGCATGGGGTGCGGGAGCAGGCCAAGCAACGGCTGGCCAGCACGATTCACGCCCAGGCCGGGGTGCTGGTGGATCCGGCCTCCCTGTTCGATGTGCAGGTGAAACGCATCCATGAATACAAGCGTCAGCACCTGGCAGCTCTCCAAATTGTTGAGCGCTATCTGCGCATTCGCGCCGGCGAGGATCTGCCACCACGCACGGTGATCTTCGGTGGCAAGGCGGCCCCCGGTTACGCCATGGCCAAGCTGATCATTCGTCTGATCGTCGGTATCGCCGAGATTGTCAACATCGATCCGGCCATGGACGGCCGCCTGCGGGTGGTGTTCCTGCCCAACTTCAGCGTCAAGCTGGGACAACGCATCTACCCGGCGGTGGATCTCTCCGAGCAGATCTCCACCGCCGGCATGGAGGCCTCCGGCACCGGCAACATGAAGATGAGCCTCAATGGCGCGCTCACGATCGGCACCCTCGATGGCGCCAACATCGAAATCCGCGACCGGGTGGGTCACGACAACTTCTTCCTGTTCGGCCATACCGCCGAGCAGCTGGCCTCGATCAACCGCAACGGCTACCACCCGATGCCCTGGCTGGAGAATGACCCGATGACGCGGGAGGCGATTGAGCTGATCGGCTCGGGACACTTCAGTGAAGGTGATCGCGACCTGTTCCATCCGCTGCTGGCCAACCTCTGCAGCAGCGATCCGTTCCGGGTGATGGCCGACATCGGCGATTACCGCCGCGCCCAGAACGACGTGGACGCCGCCTGGCGGGATCCGCAGCGCTGGCGCACGATGTCGGTGCTGAATACGGCCCGCTGCGGCTTCTTCAGCAGCGATCGCTCGATCCGCGAGTACGCCGAGCGGATCTGGAAGGTACAGCCCGTGCCCGTGCAAGCGTGCAGTGTGGTTCCCAGTGCGTGAACCCTGGACGATGACCTGGATGGAATCCGCAGCCCGGGCCGCCGAAGCTCGGCTGATCAAGGCCGGCATCCAGCTGACCCTCGGCGGTGAGCCCACCTTCGTGCCGCTCGAGCCCGAGGGGGCCGAGTGGAGCGTCACCGCCGACGGCCCCACCAAGCTGCCGATCGCCCGTCGCCTCGGCCAGGAGCTGCAGCTGAGTGCCTGGCCCGGCAGCACGATGCTGTACTGCCCTGGTAAGCGTTATGACGGCGAGGTGAATCCCCGCTGGGCCCTGCGCCTGATCACCGGGCGGCAGGGCCGCCCGCCGGTGCGCTGGCCCAGGCCCTGCCAGCCGGGGCTGAGCGGCCAGCAACTGGCGGGTGATCAAGGCGGGGCCTGGCTGGCGAAGCTCGGCCAGCGCCTGGGGATCGAGCTTGAACCGCTGCCCCTGCGCGATCCCCTCGATGGCGAGCGGCGGATCTGGGCTGTGCCGTTGAGCTCCGATCCCGATGAGGTCAGCGATCCTGAGAATGACGGCGATCCGGCGCGGCGCTTGATCCCCTGGCGGCCGGCGGCCTGGCCCCTGGAGGAGGCGTTGCGGGAGCTCAGCGGTGCCCCGGGACCGGCCGGCCTGCGTCTGCCGCTGGAGCACATGCCCGCGGCACTGCCGCGCCAGGTGCTCACCCTGGAAATCGGCGCCGACGGTTGGGAGCTGTTTCTGCCGCCCCTCACCCGCCGCCCGCTGGAAACGCTGCTGCAGGCCGTGGCCGACAGCCTCGACGACCTGGCGGCGCCGAGGCTCAGCGGTGTGCTGCCGGTGGATGCCGATGGCCACTGGCAGGTGCTGGGGCTGACGGCCGATCCCGGCGTGCTTGAGATCAACCTGCCGATCTGCCATGGCTGGGCCGATTACCACGGCTGGATGACCCTGCTGGAGCAGGCCGGCGCTGCGCAGGGCCTGCGCAGCTGGAAGGCGGCGGCCGGCGGCCGCCAGGAGAGCACCGGCGGCGGCAACCACCTGCTCTGGGGTGGACCAGACCTGGCCCACCATCCCTTCTTCAGCCGGCCGGCCTGGCTGGTGGGAATCCTGCGCTACTGGCAGCACCACCCCGCCCTCAGCTACCTGTTCAGCGGTCCCGGTGTGGGTCCTTCCTCCCAGGCGCCGCGGCCCGATGAGGCCGCCGGCTCGATCTTTGATCTGGAGCTGGCCTACCGGGCCATCGAACAAGCCGACGACGGCCGCAGCCCCGACGACCCCCGCGGCGACCATCGAAGCCTGATCGGCGAAACCCTGCGCCATCTGCACGCCGATCGCAGCGGCAACAACCATCGCTGCGAGATCAGCTTCGACAAGTTCTGGAATCCCGGTGCCCCCGCCGGCTGCCTGGGTCTGGTGGAGTTCCGGGCCCTGGAAAGCCTGCCCCAGGTGGGCTGGAGCAGCGCCATCGCCCTGCTCTGGAGCAGCCTCGCCGCCCACCTGCTGGAGCCCGCCCACCGCCCCAGCGCCCTGCGGGACTGGGGCCCGGAGCTGCACGACCGCCTGCTGCTGCCCAGCCAGTTGTGGGCGGATCTGGAGGCGATTCTGGCCGAGCTGGCGGCTGCCGGTTTGCCGCTGGATCCCACCCCCTACCGGCAGATCTGGGAGTGGCGCTTCCCGCCTCTGCTCGAGTGGCAACAGGATGCCGATGGGGTGGTGCTGAGGCCAGCCCTGGAGCCCTGGCCCCTGATCTGCGATACGCCCGTGCAGGGCGGCTTCACCAGCCGCTTCATTGATGGCTCCCTGCGGCGCTTGGAGGTGAACGTCAGCGAGGCCTTCCGCCAGCACGGCAGCCTGCTGCTCAATGGACGCCCCCTGCCCCTGCAGGGCCCGACCCTGGCGGTGCGCTACCGGCATCTGCGGCTGTATCCCTGCCTGCATCCCGCGATCGCGCCCCAGGTGCCGCTGCAGCTGGAGATCCGTACCGCCAACGGCTGCAGCCGCTTTCAGCTGGAGGAGCAGGACCTGGCCTTCAGGGCCGTGGAGCCCGATTCCCCAGACTGGCCCAGCTCGGTGGGACCGGCCTGGGCCGGTCGTCAGCGCCCTGGCGATGTGACCCTCGATCTGCGGCTGGAGTGAGCGGCCAACTCTGAACTCGGCGCTTTGGATGGCCGCCTGGCAAAGGTACCGAGGACGGGTCGCACAGACCACGGTTGGCCCCGCGGTCGGGCGCGGGGTTGGAGCCGCCTTGCCGATCTGCCCTTGCGGAGCCGCCAACCCTTACCAGCGGACGCCGTGCAGCTTGGGCAGGGGAGCCGTGCGGAACGTGGTGGCGAACAGGCGCGGGATGCGGCGGCTGTTGTAGACACGGAACTCCCGCATCACATCGGCACCCGGCTGCCGCACGGCCTGATTGAGCACCACCGAGCCGTCGGGATCGGAGACGGAACGGTGGAAGGTTCCTGGGGGGATGCGCAGGATGTCGCCACCGGTTTCGAGCCGGACAATGTGATACGGATAATTCCAGCCGAGATTCACCAGATAAAAGGTGCGGCCACCGTGCAGGGCCAGCAGATTGTCTTCCTGGTGGGGATGCAGATAGAACTGCCAGGCGCCGGTTTTCTCTTCATCGGGGGGGCTGATGGCGGGGCCGCTGTGGATCACCAGATCGCGGGCATTGGACGTGGCGACGGTGATATCGAAGAAACGAACAGCCGGGGTATCGCGGAACTTTTCGTACGGCACCAGCTCAAACATCGGCGTCTGGCGGGACGCCTTGGGTCGGCTGGTCTGCAGCGGTTCGCGGCTGGGGAGGCTTCTGGTCATGGCGGCAGCTGCGGAGGGGCAGCGCTGGGCTTGGGGATGAACCAGTGAACCGAACATCGCGCGGGGCAACCGTCGAGCTGGTTACCGAATCGCCCTGTCGGTGGTCCACTTCGTCGACTGGTGAGCGTCGGTCGCAGCTGTCCTGCCTCCCTCGATCGCCATGCCCCCAGTTCCCTGTCGGCGGTGTCCGGCCAGGGGCCTCGCCCCATGGGCGCGATTCTGATTGCTTGAATGAAGGTCCAAGATCAGGCGATCCGATGCAGAAGCAGCCCATCACGCCTCGTCTCCTGGGTCTGGTGCTGGCCGGCCTGCTGGCCCCGCTGCCCACCGCCTTCGCCCAGGTCGGCGGCCAGGGTGGATACCCCCTCAGGCCCACGGTTTCCGTGCCCGATTTCAAGAACACCGTCACCCAGTCCACCTGGTGGTGGCAGGGGCCGGTGGCGACCGATCTGGCGGCGGTGCTGGCCAATGAACTGCAGGCCACCGGCAGCCTGCAGGTGGTGGAACGCAGCAACGTCGGCGCCGTACTGAGCGAGCAGGAACTGACCGAGCTGGGCATCGTGCGCCAGGGCCCGAATGCCGCCCGCAAGGGCCAGATGACCGGCGCCCGCTTCATCGTGCTGGGCACGGTGACCTCCTACGACTCCAACGTGGAGGCGAAGAGCAGCGGCAGCAACTTCGGCCTGATGGGCTTCGGCACCAACCAGCAGCAGCTCGAAACCAAGGACTACGTGGCGATCGACATCCGCGTGGTGGACAGCAGCACTGGTGAGGTGGTGGGCGCCCGCACGGTGGAGGGTCGGGCCAGCAACGTGGCCGAGGCGAAACAGCAGGGGGTGAGCCTGCTGCCCCTGGCGGGGGCCGCGCTGCTGTTGGCGCCGAACATGGGTCGCACCGGCCAGGTGCTCACCGGCGCCGCCGGCACCCTCAACTTCGGCAACAGCAGCTCCCAGGCCCAGCGCACGCCGGCCGCCAAGGCGATTCGGGCTGCCTTAAGCGAGGCCTCCGAGTACGTGAGCTGCGTGCTGGTGCCCCAGGGGGACTGCCTCGCCCGCTTCGCCGCCAAAGACCAGTTGCGCCGCGAGCGTAATCAGGGGGTGCTGAAGCTGGACTGAGCTCCGCCGGCAGGTCCTGCGAACCAGGCCGGCGCCGCGCTTTCCAGAGCGGGAGATCTGAGTTGATTCATTGCTGAGACTGAAGCAGACTCCAATGAAATCCGAGCTTGGTGAGCGTCGAATTCTTGTATTCGTTCAGGGGTCGAAGTGGCTCATCTTCAAGATCGAGCTTGCGGAACTCTCGGAATCAGATCTAATCCTGTTGGTATCGCAGGCCTGGGCCCGCTGCGATGCCCCCTACCCCCGGCTGGTAGTTCTGACCCAGACTGGTGTAAGGAATGCCAGCCAGTACCAGGACGTTGATCCTGGCTCGGCAGGAGGTGGTGGGCAATCCTGAAACGGTGGTAGAGCATCCCATCAGTCCTAAAGGCAGGTGCTTCAAGCGAGGGCGGAAGCCGCATCTGCCGGAAGCAGTGGCGGCTTGAGAGTGGTGTTGGAGGGTAGGGAAAGGAGGCTGGGAGTGGCTTTGGGTGGTGGCTTGCATGGGTGATGGCTTGCATGGGTGACGGCTTACTGGGAGCGTTTATTAGGAAGTGCTGAGGGATGCTGACGGGGGGGAGTAGATCGGTTATAAAAGAGCAGTTTCTTTCACTCTTTTGATATGTCAGAAGAACAGCTCTCAGCCTTGCTTGCAAAGCTCAGGGATGATGCTGGTCTCAGGGAGAAGCTTCAGGGCATTGAAGGCCTTGATGCTCTTGTAGCAATTGCTAAGGAGGCAGGCTTTGATGATGTTAGCCAAGCAGATTGGATGAAGTACCAGGTAAGTCAGAGCCAAGAGCTCAGCGATGAGGAGCTGGAGAGTGTGGCTGGCGGGGCTGCGAGCCACAGCACATGCTATATAATTGGAAGTGTACATGCTTACGGAATCTGTCGTAGATTTTAGAATGAGCGGATATTGACTCTATGATTAGATAATGGATCATATCTCAGTCAGGCCCTTGCTGCCACAGGGGCTTTTGCTTCTTCAATCAAGTCCAAATCAACCCAAGCGGCTTCCAATACCTGGCACCCATGAAACTACAGAGGTGTAGCCCTTAGGGTGCCCTTGGAGCAGAAGGGACGTACGTGGAGTGGATTGGGTGGTGGTTTTTTGCTTGGAGGGTTTTATGAGGAAGTGCTGAGGGATGCTGACGGGGGGAACGAAGGTGGGGTATAAAGGGAGTAGGTATTTCACTTTCTGGACATGTCAGAAGAATAGCTCAAAGCATTCCTGGAAGCCGTCAAGGCAGATGCGGGTCTTCAGGAAAAACTTAATGCAGCAGCGGATGCTGATGCTGTTGTGGCGATTGCCAAGGAGGTGGGATTTATGATTTCTGCAGATGAACTTCAGCGGGCTCAGGCAGTAGGGGAGGAGCTAAGCGATGAGGAGCTTGCTGGGGTGGCTGGGGGCGCGAATTCTGCAGCGCGTTGGATTCAAGGCGGCAATGTCTGCTAACCCCTTTCCCTAATCCTATAATCCTATCCCAAAGCCCCTGCCACTTCAGGGGCTTTTTATTGCTTCAATAATTCCCAAAGCACCAAAAATGCACTCCAATACCTGGCACCATCTCCCACATCAACCGCAGATATTGAGCCGCTTTTGCTGTCAAAACAAGCCTCAAATATTTTCACTCACAGCAGGAGGTAGCGGTGTGAGTGTCCTCTTGGAGGGGTAGGGGAAGGACTGGGAGTGGTTTGGGTGGTGGCTTGCTTGGTGGGATTTATGAGGAAGACCTGAGGGATGCTGAAGGGGGAATGAAGGTGGGTTATAATCGGGAAAGGTATTTCATTTCCTGGATATGTCAGAAGATCAGCTCAACGCTTCACTGGATGTTGAAGGTGCAAAAACTCTTGAGGAAGATGCGGAGGATGTTGAGCTAACGGATGAGGAGTTGGAGGGCTGACTGACCGACACAAGTCCAAGAACCCATGCGAGAGCATGGGTCTCAGGTCATTGGGTGGGCAGGGAGCCATGGGAGTTTGGGGTTCTCACACCAAACCAAACCCCAGTGGTTTCCCCGACCCGTCTCCATGCTGAGC
>JAPLIB010000102.1 GCA_026389335.1 Cyanobacteriota bacterium
GGAGAAGGAACCTGCACCCACCCATCTTCTGCTGGGTTGTAGAGGTAGGCGGCGGTGTTGGATTGCACCAGCAGTTGCTGCTGCCGGTAATGGCGGCTGGAAACAATGAAGTGACCGGCGGCGGTGGCGGCGGGTGCGGGGTTGCAGAACTCCCAGCGCTTGAGATCGAGAATCTTGCGATTGCCGTTGCTGGTTGGCATCTCAACTCACCGTGATGTTGCGCCGGAGGGAGTCGGCGGAGAGGTGCATCAAGGCGGGGATCTGATCATTGGCGCCATAGCCGCCCACCTGGCTCTGGTTGGTCAAGGTGGAGCAGGTCGTCAGGGTGCTGAGGGTGGTCACGGTGCCGACATTCCAGGGGCCGGATTGGCTGGCTGGCACAACCGCAGGCGCCGACTCCAACGTCACCCGCATCCGCCCGGCCGCATCGGGCGTGATCAGGCCGATGGTGCGGGTCAGAGCAGCCACAGCCAGCCGCAGCGCCTGCAGCGTCGAGTCCAGGGCGAGATCGTCAAAGGCGTTGCGCAGGGCCATCAGCTCACCCCGTCCTCGATGTAAAGGGTGAGGGCCCCGCCACTGGTGTCCCACCACTGGTAGCGGGAGGCGCCGCCGAGTTGTTCGGCGGTCGGTGGGCTCGCCTGAATGAACAGGGGATCAGCAGCGCTGTCCGTCACCCATTCGCTGTCGTAGTCACTGTTGCTGCGCTTGCGCAGGGTCTGGCCCTCATTGCCCCCAGCCGGCACGCCTGCACCCTGGGGACCCGGCGGTCCAGCCTGGCCCGGAGGCCCCAGCAGGGAGGCCAGTTGCGTCCAGACAGGGCCATCGCCAGGGCCATTGGCCAGCAACTCACCGAGGCGGCGGGCGAGCAGGAGCAGCTCCTCCTGGCGCTGGTGCTGGTGGTCCGCTCGGACTGTCTGGCGCCGCTCACTCGCTGGGGGCAGCAGCTCTGCTCGCTCGTCGTAAAGACTCAGCAGCAGGGCGCGATGGCCGGGGCTGGTGTCGCAGCCCACCGGACACAGCAGTGCAGCGCTCGCCCTGGCACCAGCGGATGCACCGGGGTCGGGATTGAGGGGCAGGGCCTCCGGCTGCTCACTGGCGCAGAGGCCGAGGGCGAGGTGGCCCAGGGCCCTGGCCATCTCCACCCCCAGCAACAGCTCCTGCTCGGCGGAGAGCCCCAGCTGGCTGAGCCGGCCCGCAGCCGCCAGCACGGTCGCGCTGCTGCCGCCGTCCCACTGCAGCAGCGCCAGGGTGTGGAGGCCATCGCCACCGGTTTCGATCGCGCTGCGCAGCAGGGAGTGCACCTGGCTCTGGTGGGCTGACACCTGCTCCTGCAGGCTCTGGAAGTGGGTGGTGCTCATCCGCTTGGCCAGATCCGGCTGCAGGGTGATCAGCAACCAGGCGGTGTAGAGCACCAGACCGAGCAGCACGATGCGCGACAGGCGGTAGAGCAACTGCCAGGGATTGCGGGCATCAAGCACGTCGCCGACGGCCTTTTGGAGGGCATCGCTGGTGGCACGGGTGAACACCTCCACCCGCTCCGCCAGCCCTTTGTTGAGGTCAGCCATGGCGATCAAGCACTGAGTTCGTAGACCTGGCCCGTCAGCCGATCCAGGTAGAAGTCGCCCAGCGCCGGAGGCGGCTGCAACGGGGCCGCAGCCCCGGTCGGTGGGGCGCCATCGCCGGAATACCAGCGGGTGGCGCGGCTGCCGACACCCGATTCCTGCACCACCGCCAACGCCGGTTCACCACTGCTGGGGTCCGGCAGGAAGCCCAGGCCGCCATTGGGGTGGAGCCGCAGGCGCCAGACCACGGCATGGCGACCGTCGTAGGGCTCGCCGGTGATGCCGCCGCTGGGGATCAGGGGCTGGATGGTGCTGCTGCTGGCGCCACCGCCATCGCGGTTGTTCAGCAGCTGCTGGGGCGGCACCGGGCAGCCGACCAAGGCCACGGGCAGCGAGGCGATCAACATCCCCAGCTGCACCTGGACCGTGACATCAGCCCGCTGGCTGTACACGTGCCGCAGACGCGGTGCGGTGCGGGAGGTGGCGGGCCAGGGCAGCAGGTCGCTGCTGCCATCCCCCCAGATCACGGAGATCGGGGCGGTGATGCTCTGGCGTGGATTGATCAGCAGCTCAATGGCGGCCGAGCTAATCGGTTCATTCCAGCGGCGATCGGCCGGCAGCCAGAACAGCTCCAGGTCATTCGCCGGCACCGGGCCTTTGCGATAGCCCAGTTCCTCCCAGCGGCCGAACTCCATCGGCAGCACCCACTGCTCGCTGCCGGGGCAGCCGACAGGAGGAAGCAGCCGCACCCGTGCCCCGCCCACCGTTGATGGTTGCTCGGGCAGGGGGTAAGGCATGGCCAACAGGCGAGGGGATCAGATCAACGGGTCATCAAAGAGGTCATCGGGCAGGGCGCTGAGCGACACGTCTGGTTCGGTGAATGCTTCTGCGGCGGCTGGGACAGCACCTGACTCGGCGGCTGGCCCTGTTGCGACGTCACTGGCTGCTGAGGTCACTGCCGGTTCGGTGCTGGATTGGGCGTCCGTCGATTCGTCGGCTGCCGGCGGCTCGGAGTCGGCATTGCCCTCCTCGTCTGCAATACCGATCACAGCTGGGGCTGTTTCAACGACGGCGGTGGGTGGCTCCTCCTCCTTGCGGCGGCGCCCGCGCTTCCCGCGACCGGTGGAGGGCTCGGGTCCGGTCTCGATGGCAGTGGCTTGCGAGGTCGGCTCAAGGACGGCTGCCAGTGCCGTTTCGGCTTGAGGCAATGGCACGTCGGCCGGGGCGGCTGGAGCGTTGGCGGACCCAGCGACCCGCCAGCCCAGCAACAGCCAGCCCGGCAGATGAACAGGCCAGACGTAGTGCTCCTGGTTTCCCTGGTGGATGCGCAGCATCCCGGCAGGGATTTGCCCCGGGTATGACTGGGTCATGGTCAGGCCGGCAGGGTGGCAGTCAGGCCCACCACCATTCCCTCGGGCGTCGAGGGGGTGACGACGGCCTTGGCAAAGCAGAGCGCCGGCAGGTCGGCGTTAGCGACATCGGCGGCATCGAGGTGGATGTCATGGCCGCTGATGTAGGCCTCCACTCGGCCTCCCTCGGCCGGCACAGCAACCGTGGCCACCGGGATGAAGGTGCCGCGGGTGCCGTCGCGCAGCTGGGGGGCCAGATGCAGCACCACCGTCACCGCCGCGCTGTGACCGGGATGGGAGACGAGCAGGGAAAAGCGGGCGGTGGCATCGAGCTTGGTGGTGAGTTTCACCACCTCACCGCTGCTGAACACTTTCTCGCTGTCGCGGGTTGCAGAGCGGTTGGTCCAGCCCACCAGCAGGGTGGCGGCATCCAGCAGGGAATTGGCCTTGAGGGGAGTCATCGGTCGGTCTCCAATAGATGGATTCGGTGGTGCAGGTCAAGTGATCGGGGCGATCGAGTGGAGGCGGCCGGCGGAGCGGGGGTGCATGACACCAAACCCGACGTACCAATCGATGCGGGTGCGGAAGACCGGGGCATCGGGGACTTCGCCGAGGTCTCGCACCGAAATCCCGTAGCGGCCCTGGAAGGGCCCCTGCAGGCCGGTGACGGCCTGATCGCCAAAGGTGCAGCAGTAGATCGAGCTGCTGCCGCCTGCTTCTCCGTAGCCGAGGACTTCAAGGCCCTGGGCATCGCGATCGACGGTGAGGATCTGGCACTCCTGGTAGTGATGCACCATCACGCCCAGGTTGTTGGTGGAGACGTTGTAGACGCCCTGGCCGACGGTGGCTCTGGCGAGGGCA
>JAPLIB010000131.1 GCA_026389335.1 Cyanobacteriota bacterium
CCCTGTGCGCCTGGAGTTGCACCGACGACCACCTGCCAGCCGTTCCAGGAGGCGCCGCTATCGCTGCTCGATGTCCAGTAGAGGGCCTCTCCGGCCTGAAACGCCATGTAGAAGTTGGTGCCGTTGCTGGCCAGGGCGGTGCCCGCGGCCGGTTGCAGCGACGTCGAGCCGACCACCTGCCAATCGCTCCAGCTGATGTCGCTGCCTGAGCTGTTCTTGGTTCCATAGGCCCACTGGATGGCGCCGTTGCTGATCACGGCCGAGTAGACGGTATTGCTGCCATCGAACACCAGGGCCGTTGCGCTCGACGGGGTGATTCCCAGGTTGCTCCAGGGAGTGGTCGTGGCTTCATACTGCTGGAGTTGCAGCTGATTGGGTAACGACGATTTGCCGTAGCTCAGGGTCAGGCCGGTGTCGTTGCCGCTGAGTCCGAGGGCCGTCTTTGTGCCTGGGTCGATCAGTTGTTGGATGGCCCAGGAGCTGCCGACAAAGGGGTTGGCGCTGCTGGCCAGATAAATCTGCGTGGCGGGGCTATTGGGTGTTCCGCCCTGATAGGCCAGATAGGTCTGGTCGTTGTATTGGCTCACCGTGATCGGACCCGAAGCCGTCTGGTTCTGCAGGTTGCCGGAGCTGGTGTATTGGATCGCATCGCCAACGGTCCAGCCGCTGTTGGATGCGGCATCACTGGTGTAGGCCTTGAGGATGTTCCCCGTGGTGCCGGAGTCGACGTAGTAAATCGCTAGTTGCTGGGTGCCTTGATCGCTTTCGGTGCAGAGGCTGAGATAGCTGGCAGTAGCAAAGGTGCCGCTTTGGCCGGAGATCGGAATCTGATAGGGCGTGCTCCAGTTGCCTGTGCTGCTATCGAGAGAGGTGATATTGATCTCGTTGTTGCCCGTGCCGAGGTAGCCGAGGTAGAGCGTGCCGCCCAGCACGGTCACCGAAGGCGCCACGGCTGAGTTCATGGTGCTGGGCAGTTGTTTCCAGCTGTTCCAGGAATTGCCGTTATTGGCGCTGGAGGTCCAGTAGAGATAGTCGCCGCCCCCACCTTCCTGGTCGTTGTTGTTGCCCAAGACGGCCATGTACACGGTTTGCTCGCCCGGGTCCGTGATGTCGAAGGTGGCCACCACGGTTCCGACCGGGGGCGGGGTTGTGGTCGACGCCTGCGTCAGGATGTTCAAGGCGTTGATCGTCAGTGTCGGCTGTTGGCTGTCCGTGGTCACCGCCGGTGTGAAGGTCACCGGTGTGCCGTCGACGGTCACCGATTTGCCGTCCTGGGTGGTGGGGGCACTGGGGGTGAGCGTGAAGCTGGGGAGCGTGGCGCCACTGCTCACCAGGGCCGCTCCGGCCGCTGTCAGCTGCACCTGGTATTCCGTCTTGCCGCTAGCTGTTGTGGTGGTCCCCTTCTCATAGGCAGTGGTCTGGCTCAGGGAGACGCTGACCGGCGTGCTGATCGTGCCGCCGTTGCTGCTGATCGTGCTGGCACTGGTGGAGTACACGGCGACTGCCGTACCGGTGGTAGCTGCGGAGGTCAGAGTGGCTGGGGTGATCGTCAGCGATGGCAGCGTGGCGATCGCGGTCTTGATCACCGCTGGTGCGATCTGAAGCTGGGCCGTGTAGGTCTTGCCACTGATCGGGGTGAGCGTGAAGGCCGGCAGAGCCGTGCCGTTTTGGATCCGCGCCTGACCGGCCGCTGTGAGCAGCACCTGGCCGGCATTGGCACCTGTCCCCAGGGCATAGTTGGTGGTATCGCTGAGGGCCACGGTGATGCTCTGGCGCGCCAGGGACGGTGTCGCTGGCGAGGAGCCGCCATTGACGCCGGTCCAGGAGTTGCCCGTGTTGATGCCCGCCACCAGCACCGTGCTGCTCAAAGGGGTCGCAAACACGCTGGCTGCTGGCGTGGGGGTGAGACTGGGAGATTGGATGGTGGTGTAAGGCGCCCAGGTGGTGGTGGTGCTGGTGACCGTGGCCTGTTGCAGGTTGAGCACCGGCAGGCTTGCACTGCTGACGTCAGCGAAGCTGAGAATCAAACCTTGGCTATTGGTGGTGAGGCCGACACCGCTATGGGAAGGACTGGTTGATTGGGGGATGTTGTCTGTAACCCACCAGCTCGATCCAGAGCCTGGATCGGTGCTGCCGCTCAGATAGATGGTGTCGCTGGGGCTGGATGGTGTTCCGCCTTGATAGGCGAAGTATGTGGTTCCAGTGTCGTCTGAAGCCGATCCAAGCCTCGTGGCCACGATCTGGCCGGAGGCCGTCTGGTTGGGAATCACCATGCTGGCATCCCAATCATTGTTCTGCGAAGGCGATGTACTCGTGTTGTATGTGCGGTATATTTTATCGTCTGTTCCAAGATAGTAAATGCCCAGCACGGACTTGCCCTTCTTCTTGTCCCATTCGTAGACCATGCTGATCGACTGGGCATATTGATTGAGCTGGTAAACGCTGGCCCAGGTGTTGTTGGGTTCGCTCAGCGACATCGAGGTGATGTTGATCTGTTTATTGGTGCCCACATAGGCCAGGTACAGCGTGCTGCCGATGATTCCCAGGGCTGGAGCCAGCTCCGTGGTCATCGTGGTCGGCAGCTCCTGGCTGGTCGCCCAGGTCTTGCCGCCGTCGCTGCTGGAGCTCCACCACAGCGTGTTGCTGCTGTCCAGGCTGGCCGCGTAGATCACATCATTCGCGGTGTCCCAGGCAAACGCGGGGGGGGCCACCGCCTTGTCGGCGCTGAGGTCTTGCCAGTTCGCCACGGTGGTGCCCAGGTTGATCGTCGTGCCGATCTGCTGGCTGACGGTCCAATCGCCGCTATTGGCGCCGGGGAGTTGCACCGTGCTGTTCAACCAGGTGAGGCTGTCGGCGTCGGCGCGATTGGGTACCGCATTGATCCAGATCTCGTTGGCCTGACTGTTGTCATTGCGCACATTGACCAGCATCAAGGTGCCATCCACGTTCAAAGGAACGCTGCCCACAGCGGTGCTGATCTGACTGAGGGTGGTGAGATCCCAGCCCAGATCCCCGTTGATGGTGTCGATGACGCCGAAGCTCCCTAACTTCACGCCCGCCACCGGGCTGCCATCGACGCGGATCAGATCGGTGCGGTAGAGCGTGACGCTGCCGCTGGAGTTGTTGTAACTGAGCGCCAGACCTGTATCCGTGCTGGTGAGCACCGGTTCGGAACTGGAGGTGACACCATCGCTGGCCGTGAAGCTGGAAATCTGATTCAGAGTGTTGTTGGCACCGTTGCCGGCATACACAACGATGGTGCCGTTGTTGTTCACCGCCAGCACCGGTATTCCCCCCAGCCAGGTGACACTGGGGGCGGCTGTGGCGCTGATCGCCGTGGTGGGGCTGCTGCCCTGTTGCAGCTTGTTGGGAGCGGTCCAGCTGGCTACGGCGCCGAGATCGACGAGGCTGGTCTTGACCGTGTTGCTGTTGGCGGAGTCGTTGATTCCCGCCAGGATCAGTCCCTGTCCGCTGCCAACGGCGTCAAGCGTGCTCACGTTGTTGCTCAGGCCTACCGGCAGATTGAGGCTGGTGGGCGTTTGTACCGTCACCGTGCCACTGGAGTCCGGCGTGAGCAGGCTCACCTGCAGCTCATTGCTTTGGCTGGAGTTTCCGTAGGTGAGCCACAGGCCATCCAGGTCGCTGCTGAGCCCCAGGCCAGTGCGGGTGTCTGGATCCAGCAGCGCCTGAGCCGTCCAGCCCGAACCAATGTTGAGATTGCTGCTGCTGCTGGTGGCGAGATAGATTTCATCGCTGGCGCTGCTGGTGGTGCCGCCCTGGTAGGCCAGATAGGTCAGGCCGCCGTACTGACTTACGGCGATCGGCCCGGAGGCGGTTTGCACACCGCTGCTGGTGTCACTGGCGTCGTAGTCGTAGTAGATCTGCTGATCGCTCGTCCAGTTGCTGCTCGATGAGGGGGTGCTGGTATAGGCCTTGAGGATGCGATTGGTGGAATCGTACGATACGTAATAGACCGCTAGCTGCTCCTCTCCACCCACGAGCTCGCAGCTGAGGCTGGCATAGGCGGCGGTTTGGCCGGGAATCTGATACGGCGTGTTCCAGGTGTTGCTGGAGGCATCCAACGAGACGATATTGATCTCGTTATTGCCATCGCCCAGATAACTCAGATACAGCGTATTGCCCACCACCGCCAGCGAGGGCGGCAACACCGAGGTGATGCCCGAGGGGAGGGCAGTCCAGGGGACCCAGCTGACGCCATCATCGGTGCTGGAGGTCCAGTAGATCGCGTTGCCGCCGGCGCCGGATTGCACCGCCATGTACAAGGTGTTGCCGAGGCGGGCGAGGGCGGGGGCCGCCACCGACGAGCCCACGCCGATGGGGCTCCAGGGCACTGTTGCCGTTGGTGTGGTGGAACTGGCGCTGCAGACCTGGCCGGTTTCGGAATCCACCCACACCACGTCCAGGCTGTCGCCGCCATTCACCAGCTGGGGGCTGTACCGGCTGTCGTAGGTGGCGCCGCTGCTGTAGATGCTGTCAGGGCTGGCGATGGTGTTGGGGGAGCTCCAGTCGGCGGGACTGGCGCTGTCAGGATCCCAGCTGGCCACCGACAGCGCACCGCTGCTGTCGACGAAGCCGAGATAGAGCCGGTCGTCGAAGAACGCCAAGGACGGCGAGGCGGTGGTGGCAAAGCCCGCGTAGCTGTTGCTGAGGTCCGTCCAGTCGGCCCAGCTGTTGCCGCCATCGCTGCTCTGGCTGAACCAGATCGTGGTGTCTCCGGCCCCAACCCCTTGGACGGCGGCATAAAGGGTGGTGCCCACGGCGATCACACTGGCGGCTGCACTGGTGAGACCGCTGGCGATCGTCAGCCCTGGTAGCTTCAGCGCCGCGGTGTCGAAGCCGGGCCCCACCGGTGCCAGCAGGCCGAAGCCGGGGGAGGCGGGCAACTGGTCGTTGGGCCGCCCATAGAAGATGCCGGTGGTGCTGCCGGCACCAGCGTTCTGATTGGTCTGATCGGAGGCGCTCAGATTCTGATCGAGGAACAGGGCTAGATCGCGGTAGCCATCGCCATTCATATCTCCGGCGGCCAGCACCTGGGTGCCATTGGCCACATTGAAGTTGTAATACCTGTAGGGAGTGCTGGGCAGGGTTGCCTGACTGTTCTGGCCGAAGTAGAGGCGCACACTGGTGAGCACATCCCCCGGCAGAATTGAGATCACATCACCGATGCCATCGCCGTTGAAATCGCCGATCGACTGCAGTGATCCCGGCAGCGTGCTGGCCTGATCGTCGATCACCATGCCGCTGTCGGAGGCCATTCGGCTCAGTTGCAGATTGGCGTTGGCGGCAAGATCGCTCCCTCCCCAGCTGACGCTGGCGCTGCCGTTGGGGCCGGAGCCCAGCGGGATGTCGGGGATCGCATCCCCATTCACATCACCGGCACCGCAGGTTCCCTGGCCGGTATAGCCAGGCTGGCCGGAACCCAGCAGGCTGAGGATGGCCCCATTGATCGTGGTGCCATCGGCGCGCTGCAGGCTGCCGATCGATCCGGGCGCCACACTGCCGCTGGCGGCGGCGATGCCGCTCGGCGTGCTGGTGCTGAGCAGCTGGTCGTTGCCGAACAGCACGTAGCCCACCCCCGCCCCGTTGGCTGCGTTGAAGCCCTGCACCAGCAGATCGCCATAGCCATCCTCGTTCACATCGCCGAGGCTCACCAATCCATTGGCGAAGTTGTCGCCGCTGGCGGCGCCATAGAGGGTCACGCCGCTGGCCAGGTACGCCAGATACTGATTGGAACCGAGATTGATGTTGCTGATCGCGCTGGGCTGGCTACCGGGGGCGGCCGTGAATGCTTGGCTGGTATCCACCAGATAGAGCGCGCCCGATCCACCCGTCTGCGGTGCGCCGATCGACAGAATCGAGTTGCTGTTGCGGTTGGTGAGATCGGCAAAGCTGAGGCTGGTGCCGAAGCCCGTATCGCCGAGGGTGTTCCAGGGATTGGGGCCGTAAAAGCTGGCGCCCCCATAGACGGCCTGGTTCACGGCCTGGTCGCTGATCGGGTTGCCCCCTTGCTGCCCCTGCAACTGCAGATCACCGCTGCTGTTGAACAGATAGACCGCTCCCACGGCGGCACTCTGGATCGCCTGGTTGTTGCGCTGGGTGGCCGGCACAATCGTGTCCACCTGCAGAGCCTTGAGGTTCTGCATCGTTGGGCTGGTGGCGGCCGCCTGGCTGGCGCCGCTGGCTACAGGCAGCAGCTGCGGATTGCTGGATCCCTGGAGGGTTGAAACGCTGGGAATAGGATTGGGAACGATGGTGAGGATCGTCTCTCCAACCGTGTTCGGTTGGCTGACTCCGTAGTACCTTTTGATGGTGCCATCAATGTAGGTGGAGGAGTCAATGCCGGTGATCGTGGTGCCGGCGGCCACGCCCACCCCGGTCACCAGGTCACCCACCTGCACCTGGTTGATGCTGCTGGCTTCGCCGCTCAGCTGCATGATTTTTTCGCTGATGCTGCCTTGCAGGGCGAAGGAAATAACCCCAGGCAGCTGAATCTTTTCCAGCGCCCCAGCGTTGGCGGGGCTGGTGGGAGTGTTGCCCGTTCCCAGCTCTTGCTGCACCGCTTCGCTGCCGCCATAGAGCAGTGAGGCCTGCACGCCGGGGGCCGATACGGCGATGCCGCTGCTGCCGTCGACGTTGATGTCATTCACGGCGATGGCGCTGCCGAAGCGGCTGCCCCAGTAGGTGCTGATCGCGGCGCCGGCGGCGTCGGTGCTGATCGTGACGCCACCGCTGCCCACTGCTGCACAGGCGAGCGGCGTAGCCAGGTTCTGGTCCCAGCCGCCCGGATTGGAGGCCGCGTAGGTATAGCTGTAGACGGCGCCGATCGGCTGCAGCGAGCTCTGCGGTGTGCTGTTGCCTGGGTTCAGCTGGCGCTGATAGTTCGGGGCGCCGATCCAGAGGGTCTTGCTGACATTGTCGAAGGCCAGAGCTGAGCCAAAGGCGGCGGCACTGATGTCATCGCCGCTACCCGAGGCTGCAGACGGCGTCAGCACGGTGACGTAGCCGGCCAGGCTGTCCGGATCGGAGAGATCGAGGATCTTGGTCCCGGCGCTGGTGGTGAGCTGCTTCTGGATCCAGAGGCCATTGATGATCAGCACCTTGCCGCCGCCATTGGCCTGGGGCGCCGAGATCACCAGATCCTTGACGCCGTCGTTGTTGACATCCGCCACCAGCATGGTGTCGCCGAAGCCCTGGCCCCAGCCGGCGCTGGCCTCGGCGCGGATCAGCAGGCCGCCGCTGCTGCTGGGGTTGCTGACGTCATCGCGCAGCGGCAGGTTGGGACGATCGGCCTCGAAGCGGCTGCTCGCCAGGGCCTTCAGCCAGGTGGAGGGTGCCTGGGCTGCGGTGCTGCTGGGGACGCCGTTGGCCGACTGGCCGGTGTACTGAACGAAGACCTGACCGGGCGCTGGCTTCAGGCCCTCGCTGGCGAAGGGCTGGGCGATCGCCAACCAGCCGTAGCTGTTGCCGGCGCTGTCGTTGAACTGGCCCACCACCTGCGATTGGCCGAAGCTGCGGAGCGGCTCGGTGAGGGCGGGGTTGTTCGCCGCCTCGGCGTTGGAGGCACTGCGCAGCACCAGGCCGTTGTCGAGCCCTTGCAGTGTGAGCGGCGTGTCGCCCACCACCAAGGCCGTGCCGATCACCGCAGCGCTGTTGCTGGATCCTGCCGTCGACCCCCAAGCTCCTGGCTGGCTGTCCGCCGGGGGCAGGCTGGCGCCCTCATCGAGAACGCCGCTCAGAATCGTGAGCGCGGTGCTGCCGAGCACCTGGTTCTGGCTGACGCTATAGATGCCACTGCCTTCACCACCTCCGTTGGTGGCGGCGCTGAACGGCGTGCGGATCCCGGTGATGAAGGTGCCCGGGGCCACCCCTGTGCCACTGAGCAGATCGCCGACTTCAAGGTTGCCGTTGAGGCTGGTCACCGTCAGCACCGTGCCGGTGATCGCGCCCTGCAGCGAGCCCTGGCTGGGGGAGAGGGTGGTGACGTCGCCGAGGATGGTGAGCGTGGTGGTGCTGCTGAGCGTCTGGCTCTGGCTGACGGTGTAGATGCCTTTGCCGCTGCTGGATTTGAATGCCGTCAGGACGGCGGTGATGCTGGTGCCGGGGAGGATGCCGGGCCCTGAGATCAGATCACCCACCGCCAGGGTGCCGTTGAGGCTGGACACCGTCAGTTTTGTGCCGGCGATGGTGCCCTGCAGCGAGCCCTGGTAGGTGGCGAAGTCGAACGTCACCGAGGCGGCATAGCGATCACTGAGGCTCTGAGTCCCGAGTGAATCGCTGCCGGCCGGGAGCTGATCGGCGGGGATCAGTAACGTCAGGGCCGGCGTATTGGTGGGAACGCGGTACAGGAAACTGCTGGCTGTGGCCAGGGGCTGCAACGATTGCAGCGACTGATCGCCGAGCAGCACCTGATCAGCACTGAGCTGCAGCGTCAGCGGTGTCTCCGAACTCCTGCTGATGTTGACCAGGGTGACCGTCACCCCACTGAGCAGCTGGTTGCTGGGATCGAAGAACTGGTTGTTGCTGCTGCCACTGGCCGTCGTCTGCAGCCAGTCGTCGCTCGTCCAGCTGCTGATCGGCACGTTGATCACCAGCCCATCCTGGGCCGGGGTGCCATTGCGCCGGAAGCTGGGGCTGGTGGGCAGCGGCTGGGCCAGCGGGGTCAGGGGGCTGGCCTCAGACCAGGTGCCGGTGTCGGCGTTGAACGCTGAGGTGTAGCTGGTCAGCGGCGATGCCTTGGGATCGACATTGCGCGCGGCGTAGTGCTGGCTGATCGCACCCGGGATGGTGCCGGGATCGGGGCTTTGGCCAGCGATGCTGTAGCCCATGGCGGCCAGCAGGGCGAGGGCTTCCGTACTGGTGGGAACGGGCCACTGGCCCGAGGTGTCGGGGCTGAAGCTTGTGCTGGTGAGGGCCTTGTTGTAGAAGGCCAGCTGATCGATCGCACCGCCGACGTTGTTGGTCAGCAGCTGGGCCTGGTCGTTGAGGTTGAGCAGTAGCGGGACGTTGGCCACCCCGCTCTGCTGGGCCACCAGCTGGTTGTCCACATAGAGCGAGGCCACCCCGCTGTTGCTGGGGCTTTGGCTGACCACCCCGCCGTTGTCGGTGCTGACGTACGTCGGCAGGTAGGTGGCCACGATGTGATGCCAGCTGTCATCACGCAGATCTGCCGGCACAGCTGTGCCGATCGCCTGCGAGACCAGGGAGGTTCCCTGGCCGAGGTCGTACACCAGCTGGCCGGATCCATTCACCGACACGGCGATGCCATTCACCAGCGAGAAGCCCAGTTCATAGCCGGCGTAGTTCTCGGCTTTGGTGGGGGTTGGCGTGCCTTCGCTGCTGCCGTCGGGACTGAGATCGAAATGAACCTTGGCCTCTCCGGTGCTGCGCTGGTAGTCCCAGAGGGTCTCGAACATCCCGATGAGGGAGCTGTTGGTGGCGCTGCTGTCCTGCAGATCGCTCAGCAGCACCAGGCCCTGGTTGAGCACCGCTGTGCTGGGGTCGATGGCGATGGCCTTGAGCGCTGAGTCCGGCTGGGCGCCGATCGCGGCGACGCTGGTGCCGAACTGCAGCTCGGTGGAGGGGGCCCTGGCGATGGTGGCGGCGTTGAGGCCATCGACACCCACCAGGTCGGCCGCGGTCAGCTTGTAGTTGGCCAGGAATTGATTGACGCCTTCAAGGGCAGCGCCGCTGGCCAGATTGTTGAGCAGCAGGGCATTGCTGTAGACGTTGCTGCCGCCGTTGCCAACCATGGCCTCGGTGTTCGCCCCGCTGGCCTGCACGGCCCACTGCCAGCCATAGATCGCTTTCGGATCGTCAATACCCGGGCTGGTGATCAGGCCGCGGGCGGCTGCCTGCTCATAGGTGATCTGATCCACCAGGAAGCTGGAGTTGAGCAGCCAGCCATCGGGAAGGATGGCGGCGCCGACGGCGGTGCTCGAGGGCTGCCCAAGGGACACCAGGCCGGCCCCTTTGGGATTGCTGCCCTGGGGCAACTGGGCCCAGAATTCGATGCTGTAGGGGAGTGTGGTGCTGACTGGGGTGACGCTCAGGGAGGCCACGGGAAGTGCATTGCTGTAAGCGGTATTGAGCGTGAAGGTTCCCGTGCCCGCAGCGCCGTCATAGCTGTTGATCGAGACGATGCTGGTGCCCGGTGTGATCCCAGGACCACTGATGACGTCACCCACGGCCATGCTTCCAATACTGAAGAAGCTGCTGGGGTCGAAGAGGCTGAGGCCCGTCACCGTGAGGATGTCGTTGGTGATCGAACCGCTGAAACGGCTGACGCCGGGGTCGGAGCTGGTGCCGTTGGTTGGGCTGCTGTCGGGTGGGATGTCGGCGGCGATGGCGCGGATCGAGCGCAGCATTGTGCCCAGCCCGGTGCTGATCAAACCGGTGCCGTCGCTGTTCTGAACGGCCGTGGCATTGGAGTCGGGGATGGCGCCGGCGATGGCGTAGTTCAGTCCTCGGCTGGAGGCGCTGGTGGCGGTCGCGATCGAATCGACGCTGCCGAGGTTGATGTCGTTCAGGCCGCTTTGCAGACGGTTGAACTGCAGGTAGAGGATCGGTGCGTCGTTGAGAACGCTCTCGCTGTAGCTGGGCAGTGCTGCCTGGCTCCAGCTGAGCAGCGGACTTTGGCTGAGGCTGCCATCAGCCAGCGGCATTGGCTGCGAGGCGATGCTGAGGTCGTTGATCGCCAGGCCCACGTCGACGCTGGGATCCCAGGGAATTGTCTGAATCGACGAGCGACCCTGGGCATCGCTGAACAGCGAATTCCAGTCCCAGGCACCGGATGAGCTGATCGGCTGGGCATTGGGGTTGATCCAGCCCGCCTTGATCACGGTGGGGATCGTGTTGGTCTGTTGGTTGCCATCGTTCGCGATCGCTCCTTGCAGGGCGGCGATCGAGGTTTCAGACCACACCACCAGGGTGGCGATGCCGCCAGGCGCGGTGGCATTGGCGACATTGACCGCTTTCAGATCATGGATCACCGCTGGATTGGCGGGCGTGTAGAGATCAGCCAGCGCCGGCACCGCCCAGGTTCCGTCTTGAAGAATGCGGAAATTGATGCGTTGGTTGCCATACAGGGCCTGCAGGTAGTCCTGCACATTGCTGCTGCCATCGCCTGGGGTGGTGATCGGAATCACCGGCCCGCCGGCTTCCACCCAGGCCACGAAGGTGGCACTGCCATTGGCACCGTCGCCGGCGAGGGTGATGGCGGTGGGCGAACTGGCGGCGCTGAACACGATGGTGTTGGCATCGCTGTAGAGCGCGGCTGGAGTCAGCTGGTCGGGGCTCACACTTCCCTGGGGCGCTTCGCTGCCAGCGCTGGTTGTCGTGCTGCCGTTGAGATACACGACGCTTGACACCGCCGCGCCGCCGCTGTCGCTGGTGCTTACGTAAGCCACCCGGTTCTGCACCGCTGCCCCACCCATCGCCGCAGTCAGGGTGAGCCCATCACTCATCCCAGCGGCGAGGTACACGCCGGCCCCCAGCTGGCCCTGCTGGGCACTGAACTGCTCATCGGCTACCAGATTGTTGAAACCAAGCGCCTGGGAGTCGACCGTGTACACCGGGTTTTCCGATCCCGCCGGCAAGCTGGCCAGCACCGCTTGCGGCAGGGTCAGGCTGAGCGAGTAGCTGCTGGCGCCGTTCACCGGCACGAACAGCAGCGGTTGATCAAGCAGCACCTGCTGGATCACGCCCCCACTGAGCAGCACGGTGGCAGTGACGGTGGGATCGGGATTCAGCAGGCTGACTGCCGCCCCACCGGCCTGCAACTGAACGGCAACGCCCCGGTAGGCATAGGGGCTGT
The DNA here is from genome assembly GCA_026389335.1 of Cyanobacteriota bacterium. Taxonomy (GTDB): domain Bacteria; phylum Cyanobacteriota; class Cyanobacteriia; order PCC-6307; family Cyanobiaceae; genus Cyanobium. The sequence goes on from JAPLIB010000131.1 coordinate 11,834, forward strand.
TGTCGTTGCTCGGCGCTGCGGTGGTAACGGTGGGGGTCGCCGGGTTGTAGAGCGGATAGCGCACTGCGGCCGCTTGAGCCGCTGGGCTCACCGGCACCTCCACCACCCGTTCGATCGCCTGGATCTGCAGTGGCGAGTCGCTCAGGCTGGAGTTCACCGTGACCAGAGGCAGGCCGGCGTAGGGATTGGCACTGCTGCTGGCTGAGCTGCTGGCGGTGCTGGTTGGCACGATGCCTGTCGAGTAGACATCCAGCACCAGCGCGTAGTCGTTGTTCTGAGGTCCGCTGCCACCGAACAACGGCAGGTCGAGATAGGAGCCCGCGGCGCTGATCTGAAAACTGCTCGGATCGATGCTGCCGCCGACCACGTTGAAACTGGCCAGGGCGCCGGAGGCCTGGCTGCCATCCACGGTGACACCAAGGATCGGAACTTGGGTGTAAACGCCATCGTTGAGACCGCTGCCGGCGTTGTAGAGCGTCAGCGCATTGCCCGTGCCGGTAGCGCCGGCATTGATCGCGCCGATGGCGGTGGGCGCCAGCGAGAACAACTGCAGTGGCGTCGCTGCTCCGCCCAGCAGCACCGGATTGCCTGCACTCGATGAGCTGACGGAGGACAGCAGTGAGGTGCTGCCTGCCTCGGGCGCATAGACGAACGGATACGCCGCGCCATCGGCGGCCGCTGTGTAGCTGCCGGAGCTGCTGAAGCCAGCGGCCGCCGACGTGCCGGGATCGCTGAGCTTGTGGCTGTACTGCAGCAAGGGGATCAGGCCGCCCAGGGGCAGGCGTGCATCCACCTGGGCACCCACCTGGGTCGAGAACGGGCCGGCGACGCCGTTGGTCTGCAGGCTGGAGATCTCGGTGGCGGCCCTGGCCTGCAGGCCGAAGCTGCCGTTCCAGATCGCGTCAGCCGTGGAGCTCACCGACTGGTTGGCGGCCGAGCCTTGGGCGAAGGCCACCGCCTCGGGCAGGGTATAGCCGGCCTGGGTCAGGGCGATCCAGCTGGCGGGGCCGAGGGCGGCCAGGGCGGTGCCGGCGAAGGCGTTCTGCTGGGCCAGGGACACGGAGCCGGCCTGGGGCGCAACGGGCAGCCCGCTGCCGGCGAGGGGGTTGAGCCAGTCAGGTAACACTCCACCGCCGGTGCTGGTCAGGCTCTGCTGCCAGCTCCAGCCAGCGGCGTACACCGCATCCAGCTGCACGCTGGTGCCACTGCCGAGGTATCCGAAGGCGCTGGGATTGGAGTCCAGGCCTGCGGATTGGGATGTCGTGACGCTCAGCAGCGGCCTGCTCAGCTGGCCGGGATAGGAGCTCGTCAGTCCGTAGCCATACAGCGTGCGCAGCTGTCCGCCGAAGGTTGACTGTGGGCTTGCACCAGAGGCGGCCAATTTGGCGCTACTGAAGGCTCCGACGCCCGCTCCCGCCGGCGCCGATAGGCCGAAGACGCCGCGATAGGCAGGACTGCCGGCCCCGGCCAGCCACACCGGTGAGCTCCAGCTGGAAGCGATGTTGGCGCTCTGGCCTGAGGCCGTGCCGCCGCTGCCGAAGGGTTCAGGGCTGGCTCCGGGCCAGGCATTGAGCAGATCGGCGCCGGTGCGCGCCATCCCCTGTAGGTAGGTCGGCTGGCCGGGCAGAGGCGCCGGGGCGGCCAGACCGGCTCCCAGCCCCGAGGCCGGCCAGCCCGGCAGGGCCACGCTGGTATTGGAATTGGCCGCCGCGGTGCTGCTGCCACTGAGGCTCCAGCGCGTCAGCGAGGACCCCGCGGCGATTCCGGCGGCTGGCGACCCCAGCAGCTCCTGCCGCGTCTGCAAGCTGCTGGGCGCTGGAACGGTTGGCTTGGCGGTCGCCAGCACAGCGGGCGACAGCGCCCCCAGGCTGGCGCCGCTGCTGACATCGATCAGTTGCGGTTGGGCCGGGTCCTGGATCGCGAAGGGGATGGCGTATAGATCGCTGTCGGCCGCAGGCTTGTCAGCTGACTGACTGCCGGCTGGCTGGTTCTGCAGTACCAGCGAGAAGCCCGTGCTGCTGGGCACCAGGCTGAAGCTCTGGTTGTCGGCCTGATCGGTGCTGAGCCGTATCGGCGCCGACCAGACCAGCTGGCCCTGGCTGTTCCACTGCGCCAGGCTCCCGTAGATCGGTGCACTGCTCCCCAGCCCGACGCGATAGGCCAGCACGAAGCCGGGCTTGCTGCCGCTGCGGCCGTCGCTGTCGGTGGGCCAGAGGTTGGGCACCACCAGGGCCTGCAGCTCACTGGCACCGCTCACCTCGGGCAGCAGTTCGGCCCGATCCCAGCGCTGGGCCTGGGCGTTCCACTGGCACCGCCAGATGGCCCCCTCGTCGATCACGAAGGCGTGGGCGGTGCCGTTGCCATCGTTGACGAGCTGCAGCCTGCTGGTGGTGGACATGGGGGGGGGGGGAGTGAAACGGCTTAAGAAATGACTAGACAGACGCTAAACGGGCCGCTGCTCCGGCACCATCCTGCAGATGTAGGGGTGCCCCTCCAGGCACCAGGGCGGCCAACCCAGGGTTGGCTCCGGGCTGGCCAACCCTGGGGAGAGTGTGCCGCTGGAGCTTGCACTGGATGGGATCCGCGCCGTCGGCCGGATCCGACGGCCATGGCTGTTCTGGACAGGGATGGGCGTGCTCCTGCTCCTGGCGTTGGTTGTCTCAAGGCCCAAGGGCCTGAATCGGTTTACGCTGATAAAAAGCTTAAGTAAGACAGGGCACTGCTGTGCAGAATGGTGAGATAATCACAGCTTTGATTCGGATCCTGGCTCGCTGGCCTGAATGTCGGGCGCTGGCGGCTGGACAAGGCTGATTCGGCTCCAGAGCGTGAATCTTGGCCACGGTGGCGATACCAGGTTGGATACGCCTCAGATTGGCCCTGGGACCAGGGACACAGGCCGGGATTTTGGTCCAGGACGCATGCAGGTTCATGCTAATTCAACGACAACTTCTGCATCAGCTCCGATAACCTCCATCTCTTCGATTTCGGCTTCGGCTGCTGTATCGAGATCGACTTCGGCTTGGGTTGTGTCGCTGACGACGTCAGAGATGGCCTCGGATTCAGCGTCACTGGCAGCCTCGAGGAAGCCCTGGCGAAGATCCTCATCAACGATACGTTTGACTTCCCTGTCGGCCAGGTCATCAGCCTCGGTTTCGAGGTCCTTGTCGGCGACGTCAGTTTCAAGCTTGCGCCCATCATGTAACGCTTCGTCCACGTCGTCGAGCTTCTTGTCCTCCATCAACTTGGTTCTGGCATCATCATCTAAATTCTCCATTTCACGCGTCTTGCCACGTTCAAGTTCTTTGTTTGAGACATTGATCTCGCCATCTTTTTCTTCATTGACAAGTTCTTTCCCCTTCGGCTCTGCTTTGACATCAAATTTCTCCATCCCTTTATCGGTAAACTTATTGTCCTCTAGCTTGTCGTTGATAGCGCTGTCCTTGCTGAGCGCCTTGTTGCCAAGATCTTTTTCGGTGGTCTCTCCATCCTTCACCATCTCCTCGTCCTTGGCGACGTCTTTCTTCGCATCAGCTTCTTTCTCTTTAGCCTTCTTGGCCTCCTCTGCTGCTTTTTCTTTTGTTTCCTTGGATTTTTTAATTTTTTCGCTTATTTTGTGAGACCAATGTTTGATCTGCATGATATAAGCAAACAGCGATGGATTGTGCGGTGTGATCGCAGAATTGGAGTTGGAGGATCCATGGGCGGCAAAGCTGATTGACAAAAGATGCGGATCTTGGGCGATATTAGTAAGAGTCGCACGCACATTAGACAGGGTTTGGCGCTGGTTGAGGACTGACATGGAAGGCTTGGGAATAGTGTCCCAAGTAGAATGATGGCCGACGTTGTCTGTTTTCACATTAAGGATCAGACTGCCAACTGAAACTTGTTGCCCTGATTTAATCTCAGCTTTTTCGCTATTCCATTCTTTTGCTTCGTTGGCATCTTTGCTTTTAGCAGTGTTTTTGATCCTCTTCAGTGCATGGTTAGTATTTTGATTGTAGCTAATCCAGCTGTCGAATTGTGAGCGGTACTCTGCTTGCTGCGCAAGGGTGAGGCTTTTCCATTTTCCTGTATGTCCAACTAAGGTGGCAAAGGATTGGCCGAGAAGCTTATTTTTTTGCAGGGTGCTCAGCGTCGACAGGTCGGCTTCGGTCACCTCGGTATGGCCAATCTTCTCAATACGCTCATATTTATGGATCTGCTTCTTCAGGGTTTGATGGTAGGTCTTGACTTTAAGATAGTCCTTGGTGATCAAGCTTTTTTGATTGTCCTTGAGCCAATGTGTTAACACCTTGTTGACCAAGGGTTGGGACACGATCGTGTCAACTTCTTTGAACTTACTTTCCAGGTTTGAGCGAACATTCCGGGAAACAGTCACCAGACCCGGATCTTTTTTGATCTCCTGTTTGATCTCCTGGTAGTAATGATTAACTTCGAAGCCGCCGATGATGTCAGTAAATGCATGTTTGCCAAGCTTATTGCTCTTAATTAAACTTTTGACTTCGTTTTGACCGCTCTTGCTGTTGATGGAGAACAGCAGGGCATTCATCAGCTTGACACCCATCCATTCACCCACATTGTTCCAATCTGTAGTAACGGCCGTCGAGTAGTCCTTCTTGAAAGCTCCTAGACGTGAAAGCACAAGCTTGGCATTATTGTTCAAATTCTGCATGCCAAGTTTGATCGTGCCTTGCTTGGAAGCCTTGGTCGCATCCTTGAGTGCCAAAAAGCTCACGGCCACTTCCTTCTTGCCGAGCACTCCCAGTCCCTTGTAAGCTTTGTGCAGTTTTATGTATTGATTGAGATCGAGATCGTACTGGTTAAGCGTCCATTTTTTGATTTTCTTACTCTTGTGGGAGAGCTTGGAAACCTTGTCCAGAATGTCATGGATACCTGAATGGAGATAGGTGTGAACTTGCGGCTTCAGCTGGGACGTAAAAGCATTGATCCGATAATTTACACTGGCCTTATAGTTGGTATTTGTCTTATATTTTCTGTAATCTAAGATCAGCTTCTTCCAGTGGCTCTTGATGTCTTGGTGCGCTATCTCTATTTTGCTGCTCAAGTTATCTAATTGAGCGGGCTTGATGCTGTCGTACTGTTTTGTAAGGAATTTCGAATAGTTGCTGATAAAATGCTGAATAGGTGAAGTAAGAAATCCGGTGCGATGTAGATCGCGTCTCAGATGCATGCGCAACACCTCAATCTGGATGGCCGTTCTGGTCGCAGCTGTCTTACCCACCAAGGCCGCCAGGCCGGCAAACTTCCAGGCCTCACCAATCATGCGAACTTTCTTGTAAAGCTTCTTGTGATAGGCACCAAGAAACACAGATTTCCAGTTAGTGCTATCGCCACCGATAGCGCGACAAACTTGATAAATTGTTCGAGCATACACTGACATCGCCCATACGATGTCGTGATAGACAAACTTGACAAGATGCCAGATGCCTTTAAAATCCAATTTCAGTCCAGCCCAGATTTTTCGATACTCCCAGGGATGGGTCAGAGCAAATAGGAGTTGCTTGCCAAAATGAACAGTATGGTCACACAGATGCTTGGGAAGGTGCCAGAGTCCTTTGATCGCATGCCAGCCAATGAATAAAACAGAATTGGCCGTTTTACGCTCGGCACCGGCCATCCAAGATCCAGCTTTTGGACTGATGAAGCTCAGCGTATGATTAAACCACTTGAACTCATGCTTGTAGATAGGTCCGAGAGTATAATGCCAAATGGTTTTCGTCCATGAAACAGTCTTGCGAGCGATGCGGTGGAACGGATGAAATCCAGTAAATTTATTGTTTTTCATATAATTATCTTCCTTGGTCATTTTATTGTAGATAAACTGCCCGATCTTTAGCCTGATGGCTAGCCGCAGCTTCCAGGCAAAATGATGGCGATTTAGATGTACAACTTCCTTGGCAACACGGAGTTGGCGATGAAAGATGAAGGGGGCATATGCTAACTTGTCAGCAGAACTAGCGTATTTTAGTTCCCTCTTGTCCTCTTCCAGTAGGGCCGCAAAATAAACAGCTGTTGCGCCCAATCGCGCCATTTTCTTGGTGGCTCCTGCTCCGAGTAGATCAATATAGGCTCCTTGGCCGGCCAAGTAGGCAGTTCTCTCTGTGGTGTGGAAAGACTTTTCTGAATTGTAGGCAGGATTGAAAGCTTTATACTGGTTCTTCTGGCTGAGGTTCTGCCAATAGTCGTTTCTATAGGTAGAGGGTACAAGGTGAAAGCCCTTGCCATTCGAGTTTTTCTGAATCGTGTAAGGAGATGTTGTTTTGGACTTGGCGACAATATATTTGTCTTCATTGTCTATTTTAATGCCTCTGCGAAGTTCGAGATAGTCTAGGGTCAGCTTGGGATGCTCTTTCCAGCCGCCGCCCATATGCTCTTTGATCGTAGTTAATCGCTTGACTGAGTTATTGATCCCTGTCTGGATGGCTTTAAGGTCATGATAGGCTTGACCAATAACAATCTTTTGGGCCCTAAGGCTGCCATATTGGCTTGTGATCTTGGCCTCAATTCTTCGATCCCTCTCGATGTCAGCCATGGTGACATCAGTCATCGTGAAATCAGTATAGAGTTTCTGTAGTTCTGCGTGATTCTTGACCGCTGTCTTTGCCTCTGCGATGGCAGCAGAATGATTGAGCCGCTCATGGCAATTTTGCTGTGGTTCAAGTTTCTTAATCTTCTTTTCGTCCCTTTTTCGTTGTAGCGAAACCAGGGTGACGCCATGTCGCTTAGCGCTCCTGCGCTTTGCATCCAACGTGTTCGTCAAGTCTTGCTGTTCCGACCTCAGTTGCTTGACCGTCAGCGGCACCTTGGCCTTAGGAAAGACATGTTTGAATCGGGTCATAGCTTGACTGGATTGTCCCGTTTTGGCGTTGAGGGCGCAGCGTGCATTCCAGTTATTGACGTGTTGATCCCAGGTCGCCGTCCACTCCGCAGCCTGCTGCTTCCGATGCGCATGCCATAGCGCCCTGGCCGTGAAGTCATTCACCACTGTCAAGGCCGGATCCAGTTCGGCTGCGCCCGTGGTTTTGTTGAGCAATATCGTACCGCGATCGCCTTGCCAGTCAAACGTGATGCTCACAGAGCGTGAACTACCGCTGCCGTCAAAGCTATAGGTTGGTTTGACGATCAGCCCGGCTTTGACTTCTGCTTGGTAGTTCTGTTTGTAATACTGCTTGTCGATCTGTAGAACTTGCTTGCCTGCACCCTGATGCTCGCATCCACCGCGGCCAGGCGTTCCTGCAACGATGAGTTTTTCTATTTGGACCGCATTTTCCTGCTTCTGAGTAATAAATTTACTTTTTTCGTTTTTGGATCTGGTTTTCCCTTTGCTCTCGATGCTCTTGGCCTGCGTCTCTTTGGTGTCCTTTAAATTATTAATTTTTGACACTTTTTCGTCGACCTGGTACAGCAGAGAACTATGTATTTTGGTTTCGATGCTGCCACCAATCTCCACATAACGTCCGAGTTTTGTTGCGGCAGCAGCGTTGTATGCCCCAGCAGTCTCAAACTTTCGCAGTAACAAGCCACGTTTGAGCGTCCGCATCGACATCATCCCCCCAGCGATCGCATCCACTGCGGCCAGGTGTTCCTGCACCAAGGCTCCCAATGTCGGCACAAGCGTCTCTGGAATCGCCTCACCTTGATGCAGGAAACGATTAACAGCGTCACCCAGAACAGGATCCATTGCCGAGGAGGCGGCAAAGGTGTGGAAGGATTGCTTCAGCTCCGTGTAGCTATACCCTTCATCGTCCAGCCACTGTTCCCGCTCTTCCGTAGCCAGGAGAATCCACTCACCATACCCCTGCTCACTGGCGAAGAGATCGGCCAGCCAGTAAAGGAGCGCTTCCGGCTTGTCTGTCAGATTCGAATCAGGCTTGGAAGTCGTCATAGCAGAAGATGCGGAAGATTCAGGAGAGTGATGAGCTGATCAGGGGGTGTCAGCGGGCCGCTGCTCTGAGAGGAGCTGTGATCAATTAGAGTGAATTAATCGCTGGGTTAGAGATCCAGGAGATTAGGGAAAACTGTGAGTATCGTAAACATCAACACTGCAAAGGACTCAAGTCGATGTTTCAATAAGGGCACCACAAACAATTGCTCATCCCGCCCTTGCAAGCCGCAGGTCAGTCGGTGACTGCAATGCTTGTTGTGTTGCGTAACCCATGGATTCGGGATTTTTTAAGGTGCCCTTCAGTGACTTTGGTCCAAATCGATCCATCCTCATGAATGGATCATAGGACGCGGGGCAGGGGCTCAGATTTTGATGACGTCTTCGGCTGTTTCTTCGGCCTCCCGAACCGCTGCTTTGGCCTCCCGTTCCGCGAGCGCTGTTGCTTCTCTGGCTCGATAAAGGACATCGTCCTTAGCAATGACTTTTGATTCCTTGAATGTGGCTTTGCCTTCATTGATAAACTTAAGCATGGGATTATCCATTTCTTCTTGTGCTTCCTTCTTGGCTAGCTCAACCTCGTCTCTGACGAGTTTTGTGTAGCAACTTGTGAGTTCTTTCGTGAATTTGGCGCGTATTTCGGTTCCCTTGCTTGACCATATCTCTTTTTGCATATTTTCAAAAAAGTCATCATACTCTCCATTCTCAACTGCGCTTGCGGCATCTCTGATAGCCCTCTTGGTGTCTAGCGATAGATCGCTACTGGCTTCTGCTGTAATAGGGTCGTTTGCTGCAATCCTGAAGACTCTCTCCTTGTATTCAGGGCTTGAACGGATCATATCTTTGATGTCTTTGTCGATGGTTGTTTCTGCAAATGCTACAGCATGATCGCCAACGAGCTTTTCCACTCTAAGTTCGATGTGTTGTTCGGTATATTCGGTGATACTTGTTTTATTTAGAACGACATCTCTCCTCATGGATTCTGTGTATTTCAAAAGTTCTGCTGGATCTTTCATGGCCCTTTCCAGCAGGGGGCCTTCTTCACGTCGTGCTTGGCGTTCAAGATCTCCTGCCTCGCGCTCAAGCCTTTCCGTTCCTCTTACTTCATCTCGGTCGATGTCGCGCTCTAAGGCTCCCTGGTTTCGGTTCCTCCATTTATTAGCAAGCCATCGCACACCATTTACGGCCTTGTATCCTACATAGATTGTAGCCGCTGTTCCAGTAACCACACCTAAACTAATAGCCACATCTTTGCCTGCTGAACTACCACCAGCGGTGGCCTGCAGCTGCTGCTCTTCCGTCACGGCCAGAGTTTCCAGGGTTTCGATCTCCTTGGCCAGGGCAGCATGATTGGTCTGGACATGTTCCATCAGCTTAGGCAGCCCCTCCGGCTCGTCAGCGCTGGATTGGAGGAAGCCCCGCAATTCGGCCCCACCCTGCACCCCCAGCTTGGCCTCACAAACCTGGTTGAGAATCAAACCAAAACCATCCCGGTCGTAACCTTCCTCATCCAGCCACTGCCACCAGCCTTGCAGGCTGCGGTTGACGGCCGTCTCATCCTGGTCCAGCTGCTGCAGGATGGCGACCAGGGCACTGCGGAACTCAGCTGCTGCCCCTGCAGCCATGGCGGGATGGATCAATTGGAGGGTCTCAAGCAGTGCTGGCATCGGTGGAAGCCTGTCAGTAGCATCATTGTGCTGCATCGCCTCAATCACCACAACCTACAAATGTAGGGCTGTCAGCACAGGCCTGGCTGTGGAGCCGAATCGAGCCATGGACGCCGTTTTCGACCCAGCGGCAGGCGATCGACGGGTAGGCGCAAAGGCCTACCACGAAAGTTCTCAGCTTTGCCCTCCGCAAGCGGCTGATCTCCCTGGGTCGACCCTGGTGGTTTGCTTCAGGAAGGCTGCTGATTAGATATCACTAAAAATATCCAAATCTTCCATTATTTCTGCACTATCACGCTCGGCCGTAGCCTTGGCGTCTCGAGCAGCCCCTCTTACCTCCAGTTCAACCCTTATTTCTGATTTTTTAGCCAATCCCTTGCCATCGCTTACCATGTTAATCATTTCGTTGTCGGCATCATTCAAGGCTTCTCGCTTGGCGATAGCCACTTCCTCCTTCACTAGCGGTTTGTAGGACTGTGTGAGTTCAGATACGATCTCTTTCCTTAGCTTGCTCATGTCAGTTGTTTCAAGCTCGGCGAGTTTGCCCTTGAACCAAGACCCATTTTCTACCTTAGCGATTGCCGTTTGATAGATATCGCTGTTTTTAATCTCGGCGCCGAGGTCCATAAAATCTAGCTTTTCTGCTTCTGTATCAATGAGCTGGTCTGTTTCTTGCAGAACTTGTTTTTGGTATTCAGGGTTGGCGCGAAGCTTGTCTGCAATAGCTGCTTTAATTTCGACATCGATTTCTTTTGCAAATATCATCGTATGTTTGCCTACTAGTTGTGCAACATGTGTTTCGATATCATTATCTTCATACCTTTCAAGGCCTTTCCCCAGGTTTACGACAGCGCTTGGATCCATCATGACCTTTTTGAGAGCCTCGAAGTCATGGGCTACGCTCTCCAGGGTGGCATCTTCTCTTTCTACCCTCACCCCCATTCTGGCCTCTTTACGAAGAGCTGCAGCAGCATTTTCTTTTTCAACTGTAAGCATTTGCTCTGCTCTTTCCCGAGCTACATTACGTCTGTTCGCATTAGTTCTTTTATGTATAAACGTCATTAACAATCCACCCCCCGCGACAACTAATAGTCCGCCTATAGCTCCTCCAATCGCTGCGCGACTGCTTGTGCCACCCGCCGTGGCGACAAGCTGCTGCTCTTCCTCCACAGCGAGGGCCTCCAGGCTTTCGATCGTCTGGGCCAGGTCCGGAACTTCAGACTGCACATGGTCAATCAGCTTCGGCAGCCCCTCCGGCTCAGCCGCGTTGGCTTGGAGGAAGGCCCGCAGCTCGGCGCCACCCTGCTCCCCCAGCTTGGCCTCACAAACCTGGTTGAGAATCAAGCCAAAACCATCCCGGTCGTAGCCTTCCTCATCCAGCCACGTCCACCAGCCTTGCAGGCTGCGGTTGGCGGTCGTTTCGTCCTGTTCCAGCTGCTGCAGGATGGCGATCAAGGCACTGCGGAACGCAGCCGCTGCCCCTGAAGCGATGGCGGGATCAATCAGCTGGAGGGTCTCAAACAGGGATGCCATCAGTGGGGAAATCTCAATAGCATCATTATGCTGCATCAGCTGAACCACCACAACCTACAGATGTAGGGCCGTCACCGAATCCACCCCTGCCCAGCACGAGTCCTGCTCCAGCAGGTTGAAACCTGCCAGTCTGCGGCCTTCCCTGCCCCTCCTAGCGAACGGCAAGTGGTGAAAAGCCTGCCTGGATGGCCAGTTTCGCAAACACATCGAGGTATTGAGCAATCGAGGAGAGGAGTTGCAAGCGGCTCTGATGAACGTCCATCATGGCTTGGATGTTGTCATTGGACGTATTGAACTTGTATTTGGTGCGAACCTTCATGTCCGTGGCAATGGCTGTTGCCGCTTCGTAGTCGGCCAGGTTCAGTGCGATTTGCTGTTTCAGGAGGCTGAGCTGTTTGTACATCGATTTCACGTTAACAACAATCTGCTGTTTGGTGTCCGTATATTGTGACAGTATCGATTTGGATTGCCGATCGTAGGAGATTGCCTGATTGCGATTGGTGTGGCCGTCAAATAAATTCCAGGATACTGACAGTCCAATATAGTTTGAGATCGAAGCTGAAAAGGCACCGCTGGGCTGGGTGGGGGGTTGGTAGTTCTGGCTGCCCCACGTATATTGATATGTTGTGTAGCCAAGAATGCCAATTGTTGGCAAAATTCCAGCCCACTCCTGGTTGGCATTGTCAATGGCTATTCCCGCTTGCAGCTTGAGCTGTTTAAGGTCTTGAGATTCCTGGACCGAAAGATTAATTGTCTCTTGCAAACTATAGGGCCAATCGCTCACTGGGTATTGATCAACGGGTAAATAATTGATCAGATCTTCAACGTCGGGAATCCGGCTCGAATCAGCACTCGTCGAGGCTGGCCTGCTCTTGGCAAGCGCTTGATCGAGTGCGATCGAGGCATTCGATTGGGCGATTCTTGCCGCCACCAGCTGCGATTGATAGTCCAGCAGATTCCTGAACTGCTGCACACCTGAGAGTCGAGGATCAAGCCCGGCCTTGACGCGTCGTGTCGACTCCTGGAAATTCTGATTCTGTAACGTCACCAGGTCGTTGAGCTCGCCAAGCCTTAAGCCTGACAACAGATAAAGGGCGATATTGCGAGACAGCAGGTCCGTACGCTGCATGATCGTTTCAGTAGCCTGAGACTTTGCTAAGTCAACTTGTTTTTTGGCTGCGGCAATTTGTGGATACCGCGCAGGATCCATGAAATTCCACTGTAATGTGATAACGGGATAAGCCTGTGTGTAGGTTGATGATGATTGTTGAGTCGAGGTCAGTGAAGACGAAGAGCGTCGGCGCAGATCTCGGGTACTGCTGCCATTGAACGGATTGAAGGCGCTGCCTGCCGTGGCAGGAGACGACGGAGTTGTGGGATTGCCGCCATAGTTTTGGGCTGCATTGATATCGGTGAATAGCAGCGAGCTATTCGACATCGATGCGGTTGGCCACCAGCTTCCCTTGGCCGACTTGAGTCCATAGTTAGCTGACTGGATTAACTGCTGCTGAGAAATCACTAAGTTGTCTTTCAAGATCGCCTGATCGACAATGTCCAGCAGTTTGTCGGCTGAATATTGCTTTGCCAGGTTTGGATCCTCTATGCTTCTCCCCGCCTCCGGTGTGGCAGGAGCACAGAAGTTGAAATCAGGTAATTGCTTGGAAACTAACGAGGTGATCTTGATTTTGCGACAATAAAGCTCATCGGATTCGTCAGTCGTTATCGTTGAGGCTTCAATGGTATCAGCTTGGGCACCAAATGGTTGCAGGCAAAGCAGAGCAAGTAGAAGATAGCGTGAAGACTTCATTGCGACACCTCCACTTTGCCATCTTTGGAGATTGAAACAACTGTATCGAACAGCTGCAAACCGCTACTTCGATGTAATGTAGAAATGTGCATGTCACAGTTGTCGTTGATCAGGCGCAAGGATTGAAGATGCATCTCTTCTGGCAGGTGACAAGTTGGCTCATCCGTGATTACGACTGTGTACCTGCCGAGCAGCACTCTTGATAATTTAAACAGCTGGAGTTGGCCAAGCGACAAGTCTCGCGAGTATTCGCTGACTGGTGTTTTCCATCTCAGCGGTAAGCTTTCAAGGATTGAAGTCAGTCCTGCCTTTTCAGCCGCGCTCTCTAGGCTGTCTGTAGAATGGATTCCCTGCGGATCGAGAACCTCACGCAGTGTCGAGCCAAACAGTCTTGCTTCTTGGCTAATCACCAAGGTTCGAATTGAGCTCAAGCCTGCTTTCATGACCATTGAGTTTGAGTCGTAAAGCAGAACTTCTCCTTGTTTTGGAGTCAGATTGCCTGTTAAAAGGCGAAGCAAGGTCGACTTCCCGCAGCCCGACGGACCCATGATCGCGATCTTGCCGGGTGATTGCAGCGTGAAGTTGATGGGATGCGGGAACGGTTCATCGAGTCCTTTGGCGAGGTAGATAAGGTCTTTGACCACCAGCAAGCTCGGTTTCGCATCCGATAGCTGTGGCTGGGGCGTCCGATAGTCGCTGGCATCACGGAGTGGGTTCGGGGTCCAGTATGTAGGTAGCGTTTGAATGATCGAAACGAGATCTTGTGAAATGGAACCTAAGGCCCCACCGATTGTACCAACTGCAAAGTAGATCACTAGCAAGGAGCCAACGGACTGCTCACCGGCCGCACCTGCTGTTACCGAATTGTAGTACTGGAGGAAGATGAAACTGTAGAGTAAGGCCGTTGAAATGCTGCCAACAATTTCGGCTGACGCTGAGAATAGCCCTGATCTGATCATGCTTTCGGCAATCGCTTGGCGTGATCGCTCAAATCTCGTGATGAAGACATCCTGAGTGCCCAACAGCGAGATGGCACGAATTTGCTTGACGACATCAAAGATGATCGACTCAAGCCTGGACTGCTGGCCCATGATCTTGATGTAGATATTGCTACTAAGCAGTGTGATGATCAAGCTGATCACTGTTGGTATCAGCAAGACAAAAAAGAGTTGAACGGCACCCGCAGGATCGGTAAAGCCACCGATCACAATCAAGTTCACAACAAGCGAGATCAGCGCCAGTGGAATCGAGACAACGAGTGCCTGCAGTGATCCTAGAAAAGAACTGGAAACTTGTAAGGATATTCTCCAGCTTCCAACATCTCTTACTGGTAATGATTGCGATGAGGCCTGAAGAAACCTTAAGGCCGTCGTGGTGCGTGTGGCTAGGTCAATTTGATCATTAAATAAGCTTTGATAGAGTTGGCTAACAGAGCTGATCACCTGACCTGCCATCTGCATGGCAATGGTTGCGACGCCTACAAGGACGATGGAGGGGATTCGGCCTTCAGGGATGAAGGAGTCAAACAAGGGTTGCTGCAGTAGCTCCGGTACCACCGAGAGCAGCACCGGCGGTATTCCAATCGCCAGCAGAAACAGAAAACCACCTTGGCGTCCCTTTGTAAAGATCCCGACAAACTCGGTTTTGCTCAGCTTTCGTTGTGGCAGCTTCTCTGCTGCCATATAGATAGCGGATTCCGACAATGGGGCGGATTGACTATCAATGCTAGCAAATTGACTTGATGGTAAAAACAAACCATCCCGTACGGCGAACGATACTGGTGCCAGTTCTTTGAGCCTTTTGGGGCTGATATCCGTAAGGCTGACAGGATTTAGGCTTATATAATCCTCCAGAAACGTAACCAGCGTGCCCGAACTCAGTTCTGGATTGGAGCTCAGCGACTCCAGTTGCTCCTGCAGTGGCAAGCCCTTGAGCGGTGAAACCTTGAGCAGGTCCGACTGAATGTAGAAGGCAAACTGCTGGGGAGACAGCCAGGTTTTCCTTTCGGCTTGGTCAATAATTTCAGCTTTCATCAGCTTGCCTCCTCAGCAGTTACAAACTTCCGAGTATTGATTTGGGGAAGCTTTTTGATGATCGCGCTATCTCCATGTTGTACGATTAATATATTAATGCCTAGCTTTTTGAAGCCGCTAAGAATTGGCGCGTGTAATTCTTCTGGCAGGCTGGCAAGTGCTTCATCAATTAATAGTATCTTGGGTTTTTTCATGGCTGCCCTTACCAAGCCAATCATCACGGCTTGTCCCGTGCTGATCGATGTGTCGTCTTGCAGGTATCGCTGACTTTGCTGGGTAAAGATTGTCTGCTCTTGCAGGCCAAGGCACTGGATGGCATCCATATAGCTCATCTCGGTCTGCGTGATCCCGAGCTGTGCATTCTGGCGAACCGAACCTGCTGTAATTGTTGGTGATCGATCTACAAGCTGTATCAGCTTATTCCTTTCTTGCTGGCTAAGTGATGCGATTACATGGCCGTAGAGACAGACCTTGCCACTCATTGGTTTGGCAAATCCAAGTAGTAAGTTTAAAAATGTTGTCTTACCCGATCCTGTGTCACCATCCAGGTGGACGCACCACGACGCATCTGATTTGGATTTCACGGAGATTGAAAAATTTTCAATGATGTTTGGCGCATAGGCCGAATGCCTGTAATAGACAGACTCGAAGCTGATCGCTTTCAGCTCGTTCTGTTGTCCTTGCTGCTCGTCCTCCCCGATATTTCCTGCAAGTATGGGAGGGGCGGTGTACAACTCATTGGCTGCTTTCAATGTCATTCTTGAATTCTGAATCGCTTCAATGATCGAAGAGAGTGAACGTATGGGCTGGAGTGCGGTCCCGATGATCACGTTGATGGCAGCATAGGTTCCCGTCGTCAGATTCCCTTGTACAATCAACACGGCAGAAACCACTAGCAATGTTGCGTTCAAGACTTGATCAACAAACGATAGGAAGAATTCGTTGACGGCTTCGGTTTGTTGAATCTTTAGATAGGCATTAGTCTCAAATAAATACCCGGTAGTAAATTCTTTGATGATCGAGGCATCACTATTCTCTTGTACGATTTGATCCTTGCCAGAGATTAATTTGTATTCTGCCGTTGCGGCTGCTGCCTGACCCTCTCTGGCTAAGTAGTTATTTTGAATGTTGAGTCCATAGAACTTCAATCCAACTCCAATAAATCCAAAGATGGCAAGCAGAGCGATCAAGGCCAGCGGCCAGCTGACCACAGACACGGCAATGAAAAATATTGAAAGATTCAGCAAGCCTGTAAAGCTTGCAATTACAGCTGATTGAAAGCTCAGCAGCGATTCATCAACTTGATTAAAACGAGACGAGATCAGGCCCGAGCTCTTATTGATAAAAAAGGAGTATGGTGCATTGAACAGTGACCTAAAGACTTCCAGGTTCCATTTCAGGATTGAACCTTGTACTTGTCGCATCAGCAGATATTGCATCAGGATTTGTGTGACGGCCAGTGCTACCCCGAGCACGATTGTAAATACAACAAGCCCTTTCGTCCAGGCAATCTCGCCCTCTTCTACGATGTATGTCATGAAGACATCTTGTGCGGCAGCATTCACCAGCGTTAGAATCGACGCAACCGCTGCAAGCGCTATCACAGAAGCTGTCAGAATTTGTCGAATCGGCAAAACGCTTGCCAGGCTGCTTGTCTCGCGAGGAATCCTTGGCAAGGACAGAAAACGTTTGATTGTTCGAAACGTGATGGTCAGATCTGAATAGTATAGATTGAAGCTTTCTGTATCTAGAATTAGCGCTCCATCTGATGGGTCTGCCACCCAGTACTTTCCGTTTTTGATCTTCCATAAAACACTAAAATGTTCTCCTCTTGCGAAAATAATGCAAGGTAATGTTGGCGATTCATCGATTTCGCCGTATTTTGGTGTTGCTCTAAGGCCATGGTCAGAGGCGAACCTGCAGAGTTCACCGACAGTCATCCCGCCGCGTGTGGAGCCATAATCGCGTCGTAGGAGTTCAAGGTCGCTGCCTAACTCGTTAGCCGCCAGGATCATGCTCAGGGAAGCCAGGCCACATTCCGTTTCATCATTCTGAATGATGAGCGCGAAAGGGGGGGTCTGCGTGACTTGCCTCAGCAGGCCACGCACTCCATCCATGATGGTCTGCATTACAGACCTCTCAGGAAAGGCAGGATCAAACTGATCGGCCTCACCTTGTCTGAGACAATTCTTGCCGTGCTTGTGCTTCCAGGTCTCATCCCCCATGGAGGCTGCTTGCCAAGCGTCCAGACCGGTAAGCCCTTGAGGTCTTGCTCCACTTCGACATCCACGAGGAAGGGTAAGTCAACCTGACCACCAGTGTTGAAACTGCTGAGCAATGTCTGCACGGTCACGGTCGAACCGAAGGCTTTCATCAACTCTCCCTGGGTCGCAGGTGCCTGGGCAAGCTTCAGGATCTTGCCTTTGATAAAGCCGAACCGCACCGATGGTGTCGCTGTTGGTGAGAGCAGCACCTCATCGCCCATATTAATCCGTTGAAAATCATTGGATCCCACCAGTAGGATGGCCCGCAAGGGTCCTGAGGAGGGCATGATCGTGATCAGCGGGTCGCCTGGATTGGCCAGATTGCCCACGGTGGCTTCAAATCCAACTACAGTCCCGGTTATGGGTGATTTGATGTACTTGGCTTGATTAACTGTCTCTTTTAGGCCTGCAAGTCCAGCAATGAGTGAAGTGTTCTGCTGCACCAGATTGATGGCGTTGCCAGCGTTCTGTTGACGAGCCTGTTGATAGGCAGCTTTCGTGTTGTTGATATTTTGAGCCAGCTGCAACAACTCTGACTTTATGTTTGATAACTCGTCGAATGCTGATGAAAGGTCACTGGCAGAAACGATTCCCGATTTGTAGAGCGATTGAGCAGCTTGGTAGGCCTGCTGCTGCTGTTTCATTCTTTTTTCGAGGCTTGGCGCTTGATCCTGGTAGGCTCGTTCTGCTTGTTCTAGCAACCGCTTATTGGTCGCTTCCAGCATTTGCCCCGCTTGAACGCTTGCTCCTGATAAGGGAATGTTTGTTTTCAGTTGCTGGCGTGTGGAATCAATCTGAATCTGTTGCTGAGAGGTGTCTAGGCTCATCAATAGATCGCCGCGTTTGACAGCATCATTGATTTTGACATACTGCTGTTTAATGATTCCTTCCTGTTGGCTGTTGACCACGAACAGACGATTGCCACGCACGATCATGCCTGTGCCCGTTACTTCGGATTTTAATGTTCCGAAGAATCCCCAGATCAGCAGCCCGCCCGCCAACGACGACAGCGCGATCGCGACCACAGAGATTGGGTTGTCCCTCAGGGTCGTCAACATATTTTGGTCATGGGAGTCTGGGGCTTTTCGGGTCATGCTTTTGTTTTTAGATTAGGAATTAGGAACCTTTATTGCTATTGGTTCGCTCCCGTGTTCTGGTGGCCATTTCGACACCGAGGCTCGCTGATTCTGCGAGCCTCGAGCCGCTCTCAAGCTGATCCAGCTTGCTGGCTTGCCTCACTGTGATTGAGGCTGCTTGTTTCGATCACAGATGTTGTTGCATCTTGTGCCAATTCTCCGTTCTGAGGACTAGTCATTTTAGTAGCGTTAGTGGTGATTGACTGTTGACGCCGTTGACATCACCCGTTCATTTGCTCTACAAATCTTATATATCATCTAAGCTGTTCTCGGCTTTCTTCTCTGCAGCCCGTGTTGCTTGCTTGGTCTCGATGATTACATCATCGACCTCGCTAGTGATTTCTGCAGAGATCCTTTCCTTTTCGCTTTTTTCGAATGTGTCGAGAGCGCCCTTCGCTTCTTCTGCTTCTTTCTCCTTGATGGCCTGTGCTTCGCTGTCTAGATTTTCTTTGATTTCTTTCTCGATATTTGCTTTATCTTTGCTTAGATACTCTTTGAGCTCTTGCTTGAAGTCTGTTTTCTCCTTGATTAATCTTTCATCTTTGATGGCTTGTCTTTTCGCCTCTTTGGTCATTTTTTCGTGGACATCGTATTTGAGATATTTCTCTAGTCCACTATATTCGTATTTATCAAGATTTTCTAGCGCTTGCTCCCTGTTGAATGTCGCCATATCGTTCATGGCGACACTGCGGATGTACTCGCGTAAGCCAACTTTGACGCTCGGATAACGTAAATCAAAGGCATTAGCATATATTGATTCCTTGCTTCCCCAGAATTGTAGCCCTTCCCTAATCTTGCTGGGGTCCATGCCAAGGGTCTTGTGTACTATAAGTTTGTCGAGATCGTAAAGGCTGTCTATTTCACTGTCCGAAAAAACCGCTTCAAATTCAGGTTTCAATTCAGTGTCGACGATTTCTCCTAAGGCTTTGCGATCCTTGCGAAGTTCAGCTCGTGTGGCTAATTCAATCCATTTATTCCTCAAACCGGTGCCTGCTGGAAACATTTCCCCTCGTAGATTTTGAGCTTCTTTTTCGGCCATAATTTCTATGATTTTTGGGCTTGGTTCGAATTTTTCTATGATTCGGAACATAACATCATCACGATCTGCCTCGGCAACTGTCTGCATGATCTTTGTCTTCTCTAGTTTTTTTAACACATTGTATCGGGAATCAACCTTTATATATTCAATGTGTTTGGCGACATCTGCCGCTCGTGATCTTAGGTATTCTGTCCGCTGTTCATTTGTTGCTCCACGGATTTGGGGCCGATCATCAGCAAACTTACTCTCTATGTTTGCTTTGTCAGGTGCGACGTTTTCTAGCTTTTCTGTTTCCTGTTGTACATCATTCGTGGCTTTCATTTCGGCCTTCTCTACTAATCTGGATTCTCGCTCTGCCTTGTTTCGCTTCCAATACGAGTGGATGCCTTTGCCGACTAAACCAACCAGGCTGACGCCGGCAAGTGTACCTACTCCTATGAGTGCACCCTTGGCGACTTTGCTCATCCCGCCTGCCATATTTTGAATTTGAATGTCTTCTTCCTCTGCCAGTTTTTCAATCTTGGCTATTTCCTCGGTCAGGTCAGGATAGTGCTTATTGACGTACTCGATCAGTGTTGAAATCCCATCGGGATCGTTTTCGATTGACTTGCTGTAAGCCGTCAGCGCTGCAAATGCCTCGTCACCGATCGTGGTTCTGCCGAGTTGGCACAGAACCTCGGCAAAGGCCTGGCGCTCATAGCCCTCATCGTCCAGCCACTGCCACCAGGCCCACAGACTTTGATGTCCGGCCTGGGTCTCCTCATGCATTTCTCTGCCGATGGCAGCCAGAGCAGCGTGAAAACCAGCCACCGAAATCCCTACACTCCCGGGGTACTTTTTTGATAGTTCCTGACTGAGTGCAGTCATCTGATGTGACTCATGGATGCTGCATTCTGCTTCTCTTCGCCTCTTCTGTCAACCTACATGTGTAGGGCCGCCGTAATTTTGGTTGCAAGCATCTCGGCTGGTTTCCAGGGTCGTGGTTTTTGGTCTTGCCCCCGCGCTAGTGGTAGCCGTGTACCAGTGCTCGTGGCTTTGGCCGCTCTCCGTGGTTTGTGTCTTGGCGGTTGAGTCCTGTTCGGCACCTTGCTTGTGGTGCTGCCGCACCTTCAAGCGCTAACCTTTCCCTGCTGCAACGTTCACCCTCCCGCCACAGGTTTTCACCCCTGCTGCAGCGCAGGCTATCTTTTTCCTTTTTGCTGCCGATCATGACGTCTTCTTTTCAAGCCACTGACGAAAGCACTGAGCAATCCGCCACTTCCGAAGCCTTCTTGGCTTGTATTCGTGAAGAGGCGGAAATCATCCAGGCTGAGTTTGACAATGTCACACCGATGATTGCCCAGGCCAGGGCCTTGCTCTGGCTGGATACGCTGGCTCGGCTGCATGAAGCCGGTCTGGATGAGGCGATCAAAGCCAATGACCCGCAGCAGGCCAGTGCCTGGACCCGTGATCTGGCCTTGTTTGAGGTGGTGATCTCCCTGATCCGTAACATCCAGCCGATGGATCTGGGGGACGATGCTGCTGCTGGCTTTGCGTCTGCGACGCCTGGCCTTGCTGCCGCTGATGCGGACGAGGCCGTTTCGATCAATTAGATTTGAATCGCCGCAGTCTCGGAGATCCGAGGCTGCGGTTTTCCTTTCATTGATCAGATCACTGACAGAACTCCATCTTTAGTCGCGAGCTGCTGGTGTTGCACGCTCCCCCCCGCTGATGATGCTGGGCTAGCAGACACTACTGCTTTTTCCGATTCGATCGCGTTTGTAGACATCGCTGGGTCCTGGTCAGGGAAGCAGCGATGCCCAGTTGCACCAGGGCAACCATCACAATGGTTGCCCTGGTGCTGTTTTGGTCTTTTTGGTTCATAAATCAAAAATATCTTCTTTGGCAGCTCTTTCTGCGGCCTCTTCTGTTTCTACTGCCGCAACTTCCGCTTTTCTTGCCCCGTCTTCTGCAAGTTGTGCGGCTTCTAGTTCTTCTTTTTTCGCAAATTCTTCAGCCGCTTTGTCAAAGTTTTGCCTTGCTTCTTTTGCTCGCTCCTCGATATCAACCGAGAGTTTGGTGCCGAATACGTCAATTTCTTCAATAGCCTTGTCGACGTCTTTGTTGGCAAATCCCTCGGCTTTGCTTATCGCTTTGCTTAAGGCGTGTAATTCCCCATTTTCTTTGTACGCTTTTTCGATTACTAGTAAGTCTTTGTATGCTTGTTGGATGCTTTCGGTGCTTTTTTCGTAGGCTTTCCTGGCGTCACTTTCCGCTTCTCTGCCATACCTAGTTTTACCCCATGTTGACACGACTTTGTCGTATTCTGCGGTTCCTTTGTATTTTTCGATGTCACGTAGTTTCCCGTCTCTTGCGAATGAACCAAGGTTTTCTCCCCACATTTCTTTCATTCTTTTTTCTTCGCTGCCTCCGTTGGCCTCGAAATATTTCTGCGTATCTGCATTCAAACGGTCTTCGTCATTTAAGTAACTTTTTTCTACCTCGTCTTTGACTAATTTTTCAACGTCCCTCTCGAACTGCTTGGTATGCGCCTTTGTGTAGATCTCTGCTTTGTCGCTGAGATCTTTGTCGTTAAACTGTGTTATGGCATATCGTTCTCTGGGTTGGGATTCATTCGATTTCAGGCTGTCAATAATCTTTTGTGGATCATCTGCGACGTGGAGATAGACTTCTCTGCTCTCGTTGCTGATGGTGCGTTGGGCTATTTCGCTTTCTCTGACTGCTTCCCGTTCGATGCCGTGGCTAATGGTTCCTGATTTGTTTTTCCTTGCTACTGCAAGGTATATTCCTCCGCTAACAAGACCCACGACTCCGATTGCTCCTATTGTTGCCAAGGCAATCTTTCCTCCTTTGCCCAGTCCTCCTGCGGTGGCTCCTAGCTGATTTTCTTCTTCTAGGGCCAGGGATTCCAGGGTTTCCACTTCTTCTGCAAAGCTTGGATGGCTTTGCTTGATTCGCTCCAGCAGCATGGCGATGCCAGCTGGGTTGTTTTTGGACGCCTTGGTGAACGAGCTCAGCTCGGCCAGCGGTTGTTCGCCAATCCTGGCGTTGCAGACCTGCGTGAGGATTGTCGCAAATGTTTCACGGTCGTAGCCTTCGTCATCCAGCCATTGCCACCACGTTTGCAGGCTATGGGTCTGCGACTCGGGGTCTTCCTGTAGTTGTCTGCCGAGGCCGATCAAGCTGCTGCGGACTGCCGCCGCCCCATCGGTTCTGATCTCCGGAACGATTTGGATCAGGGCTTCGGTGAACGTGGTCATGATTTTTAGTGGCTTTTGTTACTCTGAACTAGTTGGCTTGCGCTGTCAACCTACATCTGTAGGTCTATCTATAGCTCTATCTATCGGGTCGTTGGGCTGGCTGGTTGTGCTGTGGCGTCGCTGCTTGGCACGTCAGCGGCTTCGGGCTGTCTGGCCACAGTGGCTTCGGCTGCTGTTGCTTCGGCCCTGCTCCTCTGCCCGGTGGCCGCCGCCAGTCTGGGTCCATGGCGATTGCCGATCAGTCCCATCGCCATCGCCTGGCTCACGGCCTGGGTGCGGTTGTTCACCCCGAGCTTGCGACAGAGGCTGCTCACGTAGTCGCGAATCGTGGTGGCGGCGATTTCGGCTTCCAGCGCGATCTGCTTGTTGGTGCGTCCGCGGGCCAGCCCCTCCAGCGTCTGCTGTTCGCGGCTGGAGAGTGTCATCGCCTCCGGCGGCTGCAGCTGCTCTTGCAGCCGCTTCTTCAGCAGTGGATCCTGGAAGCGTTGTCCTCGGCGCAGGGCCTGCAAAGCCTTGATCATGGTGCCGTTGCCGAAGCTCTGCACATGCACGATCGCCTGGGCCTGGCATGCCGCCAGGGCCGCGGCGCTGATCCAGCTGTCGTCCTGCACCAGCAGCAAAATCTGCAGCTTGGTCAGGCGGCGCCTCAGGTCTCGCATCAGCTGCTGGCCCTGGTCGCTGGCTACCGAGTCCAGCAGCAGCACCAGCGGCAGCCTTCCCTCTTCTGCCAGCACCTCCTGCACCAGATCCTTTACCTCTCTGGCCGTGATGCCGCAGCCCCGCAGGTTTGGTACGGATGTTGCCAATCCCAGCCTTGACACCAGATGGGCCTCCACCAAGGAGCCGGTGCCAACCACGATCGACCAGCCACCCAGCAGTCCATTAACCAGCCGGGCGCGGCGAATGAAGCCCGGGCTCCTGGCCTGGAACCGCCGGCCTTCTCCGTTCTCAGGCATCAGCATTGGCCCCGCCATCGTTCTGGGTGTGTCTTGCGCAGCGTTCAGCTTTGGTGGTTTTCAACGCCGCAAGACTCTGACGCACCCGCTGTTGCCTCCAGCTGCTCTTTCGTGTCGCTGTGTACAATAGCTTGCCTCAGCCGTCGGCCCAGGATCACCAGCACGGTCGCCGTGGCGCTCAGGGCGATGGCGTGGCTGGCGATGGCCAGGGGGCTGAGGTTGCCGCGGCTGGCTTCCGCCCCCACTGCTCCGGCCTGCACCAGCACGGCAAAGCGTGGCAGCAGCACCAGGCTGGCGAGGGCATAGGGCCGCCAGGGTGTGGGCGACAGGGCGCAGCTGGCATTGACCAGATTCATCGGAATCAGGGCCAGCCGCAGCAGCAGCATCAACTGCAGGCTCGCCGGCGTCTGCAGCAGCCGTCGCAGCCTGCGGCCGCGCTGCTGCCGCTTCAGCCAGCGCTGGATCCCTGGCCGCAGCAACCCCCGGCAAAGCTGCCAGTTCAGCACCAGCCCGATGCTTTCACCCGCCATCACCACCGCCAGGCCCAGGTAGCCGCCGTACAGCACCCCGGCGCTCACCACCAGCACTCCCGCCGGTAGGCCCAGCCCGACGCCGCCTGCCAGCAGCAGGACATAAAGCAGTGGGGGGATCAGGGGCACCGGTGTGATCCATTGGCGCCGAAAGGCTAGGGACTTGGGCAATGGCGAGGGCCCCTGTGCCGATCCATTAGCAGCGTCCCGTGGAGTGGTGTAACTCAGGAGGAGCAGCCCCGGCGTAGCCGGGGCTGACGGCTCGCCTCCCTCAGTTCTCTGTTGTGGCAATGGGTGGGCCGGTCTGTGACCCTGTTCGGAGCACAACCACCAAAC
>JAPLIB010000021.1 GCA_026389335.1 Cyanobacteriota bacterium
CCGCGATGGCGTAATGCCTTCTTTACTACCGGATACCTGAGTTCAGCAGCAAGAGCAGCACGGCTTCTTTGACCGCTCGGCGTTGAGCGATCAGGCGTGCATTCGCGCGGCGGTACGTCCCGACCCCTGAATGGGTACAAGGACACTTTGAGCTGGATGTCGTCATTCCAGACCTCAATCCGCACCTGGTCGGTTGGCTTCAGGGGCAGGTTGCCGGTGCGAATCACACAGCATCCCCCCTCGCTGATGTCGTGAAGTGTGACGTAAATACTTTGCTTATCGGGCATGGTCATCCGGGCGGGAGTTCCGGATGACATGCGACTGCGCTCGCTGCTTCTGGAGTATGAAGCCTCAGGCGCCGCCTTGGGTTCGATCTGCGCTGGCTGTTTGGGGAGCGCTGAGTTGGGCGTGGCCAAGGGCTGAATCATTCCACCGATTCGGTATCCCTAGCACGAACAGGCTGAACACAAGCCCTGATCCGTTGGTGGGGCGATCCGCCAGGCGTGATGCCAGCCGCTGATGGCGTCGCTGGCCCATCGGGCTCCATGGCTCCTGTAGCTCTGCCTGAACAGAGCTCCAAGAGCCTGTGATGCAGTTGGTCTCCACGCTTCAGGATCAGGCTGGGATCAGCCCTGCTCCCTCAGGATTTCTGTGCAGGAGGTTATGCATTCACCATCGTCAAGTGAGCAGGTGGTTATGCATTCGAAGTAGGCCTCAACGGCATCCCCTGATTGGGGCTTTTCGTGCCTGAGCAAGTTGTGAGAATCAAGGGCTAATTGGGTATTCATGCCCAGGGAGTGATCGAAGGAGTTCGCCGGCCAGGTGCCCATGGTGTTGTTGATGTGGTGCTTTCCTGACCGTACGATGAATCGCTGTTTTCGATCACGGATTGAGCAAGAATGCTCATGGTTTTGTGTTGAATCATGAAGGCCCGCTCTGGGCTGGCTGGTCGCTTGAGGCGTGCGCTTTTCGGTATCCGGCGCCCGGATCGATCCCGGTCTGAAGTGTTGATCCGTGACGTTGGTGTCTGGACTTGATCCGTTCCGGCGAGGCTCGGGTCCGCAGGGTTGGCCTGATCGACCTTTCGATGGCTATGTCTTCTTCACCTGTGCTGCGTCTGCTCACGTGCCGAAAAATCGTTGCGGGCGATAGCGCGCCCTGGGGCCGTCGTGGCTGGGCCAGTCCCATTTTTCCTGGCCGTTGCTCGCGTCGTCTTGGGTTGCGAAGGGGCTTGTTGCGCCTTGGCCCCACCAGCTCCCTGTCTGGAGGCCAGCCATGAGTTCGCTGGTGTCGGTGTTACTTCTGGTTCTGCTGAGCCTGCTGCTGGCGATGGTGGCCCGGGCCCTTGCCGGTGGAGCCGTTGCCGTCGCGCTGTTCCTCACCCTGCTGCTGGCGGGCGGCATGGTGCTGGCGATCAACCGTCATTCAGGGCGCCCCTGAGCAGGGCCGCACCCTGGCTTTAGGATAATGAGCATCATTCGCAATAAGCGACCCTGGCCTGCCTCGCCGTCCCCTCCCCTCTCAGTCGGCGGCTGGTTGATCTGGCCGCCGGTGAAGCCGCCATGGTTACGGCGCTGACGGTGGAGGCGGGGTTGCGACATCGCCTCGAGGCTCTCGGGATCAAGCCCGGTCAGCAGGTGAAGGTTTTGCGGCGCGGCTGGTGGTCGGGACCGATCCATCTACGGGTTGGCATGACGGAGTTGATGCTGCGCCAGATCGATGCCGCCCGCATCGAGGTCCACAGCGCCGATCCCAGCCGGGTGCCCCGATGACCCACTGTCTGGAGTCCGTTGGGGTGGTTCTGGTGCCTGGTCAGGCCACGGTTGCCGTGGTGGGGATGCCCAACACGGGTAAATCCACGCTCTTTACCCAGCTCACTGCGGCCCATGCCCATATCGGCAACTGGCCAGGGTTGACGGTGGATCTGATGCAGGCGGAGCTGACGCTCGAGGGTCGCAGCGTTCAGCTGGTGGATCTGCCGGGCATCTACGACCTTCGCGGCCATTCTGAAGATGAGGCGGTGGTGCGTCGCTTCCTGGAGTCCACCCCGGTGGAGCTGGTGGTGATCATTCTCAATGCCTCCCAGATCGATCGTCAGCTCAGGCTGGCCCTGCAGGTGCGCCAGCTGGGGCTACCGGCCCTGGTGTTGTTGAACATGGCCGATGAGGCCAGGCGTTTCGGGGTCGGCATCGACCTCGATGAGCTGGCCCGCCGCCTGGAGCTGCCGGTGCTGCTGATCAGCGCCAAGTACCGCCAGGGACTGGGTCAGGCCCGCCATGCCATTGCCAAGGCGCTGGCGGCTTCGCCTTCTGGCGCTGGGTGCACGGTGCTGGATCTGGAGCCAAGGCTGGCCGCCGCGGATTGCGATCTGGCCGCCGCCATGGGCCCGATCCTGCAGGCCGCCGTGACATTTCCGGCCCAGTGGCGCGATGCCCTGACCCGCCGGTTGGATCGCTGGCTGCTGCATCCGTTGCTGGGTCTGCCGATTTTCTTGCTGGTGATGGCCCTGATGTTTCAGGCCATCTATGCCCTGGGGGTGCCGATGCAGCAAGCCCTCGGTGCCCTGATCGATCATTTCAGCCGCTTTGTGCTGGCCCCAGCGTTGGCGAGCTGGCCTCCCTTTCTGAGTGCATTCATCACCGATGGCCTGGTGTTGGGGATCGGCACCGTCAGTGCCTTTCTGCCGGTGATCTTCTTGTTCTTTCTCGCCATGGGTGTGGTGGAGGACAGCGGTTATCTCTCGCGTGCCGCCTTCCTGATGGATGCCTTCATGGAGCGGCTCGGGCTTGATGGTCGCAGCTTTGTGCTGTCGCTGATGGGCTTCGGTTGCAATGTGCCAGCGATTCTTGGCACCCGGGTGATGCGATCGAGTGGATTGCGGCTGCTCTCGATGCTGATCATCCCTTTCTCGCTCTGTTCAGCGCGTCTGAATGTCTTTCTGTTCATGGCGTCGGTGTTCTTCTCGCCGCGCCAGGGTGCCCTGGTGATCTTCGGGCTGTACCTGCTCAGTTTTGGGGCTTCGATTCTCACGGCCCTGCTGTTCAAGGGACGCTTTGCCAGTGAGGAGCCCCTTGTGCTGGAGCTGCCCCCTT
Source organism: Cyanobacteriota bacterium (assembly GCA_026389335.1). Classification (GTDB taxonomy): domain Bacteria; phylum Cyanobacteriota; class Cyanobacteriia; order PCC-6307; family Cyanobiaceae; genus Cyanobium. Next base: position 3,093 of record JAPLIB010000021.1, read on the forward strand.
ACCGCTTACCCACCCTTCCCCAGATCTGGCGTCGGGCCTGGGCGGAGGTGCGTCATTTCTGGTTCTGGGCCCGCCGCTTCATCATCTTTGGGGTGGTGGGCATCTGGTTGCTGAACAACCTGCCTTTCGGTGTTGCCCCCGCCTCGGCTCAGTCCCTCTCCGGTCAGCTGGGTGAGCTGCTGCAGCCGCTGCTGGCGCCGATCGGCATCAATCCCAGGCTCACGGTGGCCCTGGTCTTCGGCTTCATCGCCAAGGAGATCGTGCTCGGCGGTCTGGCCGTGATCTATGGCCAGACCGCCAGCAGCGGCGCGCTCGGCCATGCCCTGGCCAGTGAGGTGAGCTGGGTGCAGGCGGTGAGTTTCATGCTGTTCACCCTGCTCTACACCCCCTGTCTCTCCACGGTGGCGGTGATTCGCACCGAGTCGAAGCGACTTGGCTTCACCCTGTTCTCCGTGCTCTGGTCCCTGGTCCTGGCCTGGCTGGTCAGTTTCTGCTTCTACCAACTGGCCGCTCTGGTCGGTTGGCGTTGAACCTGGTGCTCCCCCTGGACGGGCTCAGGCGTGGCCCTGTGCTCGTTCCCGAGACGGCAGCACAACGGCAGCTCGCTCTGCAGGGGATGGCCCGGCCTGATACGTTCGCCTGAACCTGCTCCACGGGGATCTGTGATCGTGGATCCCCTGCGCTCTGCGTCCCGACGGGCCGGGCGGGGGCGCCAAGGCTGGCTCTGGGGCTGCAGCTGCAGCTTCAGTTCTGATCCGCCAGCGGCCCCGGGGCCAGACCAAGCCGCTCCACAATGCGATGGCGATAGGCCAACGCTTCGGCGTTGATCGCTGGTTCGTCGAGGCTGAGCAGCTGGCGATCGCGCAGCAGCACCTGGCCCTCCACCACCAGCGTGAGCACATCGCTGGCCTTGGTGGCGTACACGAGCGCCGAATAGATGCTGCTGAGCGGCAGCTGGTTGATCGCCTCCATCTCGAGGATGGCCAGATCGGCGCGCTTGCCCACCTCCAGCGACCCCACCTGCTGCTCGAGATGCAGGGCGCGGGCGCCACGGATGGTGGCCATCTCGAATGCCTCCTGGGCCGACACCACCTTCGGATCGGCGCTGATCAGCTTGTGCAACTTGGCGGCGGTGTCGATCTCCTCCCAGAGGCTGAGATCGTTGTTGGAAGCGGAACCATCGGTGCCCAGACCCACCGCCAGGTCGCGCTGCAGCATCGCCGGTACCGGTGCCACGCCCGAGGCCAGCTTCATGTTCGATTGGGGGTTGTGGACCACGCCCACACCGTGTTGAAGCAGCAGGTCGAGTTCGTGTTCCTCGGCCCACACCACATGGGCTGCCACCATCGCCTCGCTCAGCACGCCCAGCGCGGCCAGGTGTGCCACCGGCGGCGCCCCCTTGAGCCGCCGGCTCTCCTGCACCTCGTGGCGGGTTTCGGCCAGGTGGATCACCAGGGGGCAGCCGTGGTGATCGGAGAAGGCGCGCGCCTTCACCAGATTTTCATCGCAGACCGTGTAGGGGGCGTGGGGGGCAATGGCTGGGGTGATCAGCGCATGGCCCTGCCAGGTGTCGACGAAGCGCTTGATGCAGGCCATCGCCGTGGCGTGATCGGCGCTGTCCGGGGCCGGAAAATCAATCAGGGCCTGGCCCAGCAGGCCCCGCAGGCCGGCGCTGGCCATCTCTTCGGCCACCGCCTGCTCGAAGTAATACATGTCGCAGACGGTGCTGACGCCGCCGCGGATCAGTTCCGCCAGGGCCAGCCGGGTGCCGGCCCGCACGAACGCCTCATCCACGTTCATCGCCTCGGCGGGGAAGATGGTGTGCTGCAGCCAGTCGTCGAGGTCCTGATCGTCGGCCAGGCCGCGGAACAGGGTCATCGGCACATGGGCATGACCGTTGATCAGGCCAGGGATCACGGTGCGGCCGGTCGCGTCGATCCGTTCGCGGGCGCGATGGGTCGCTTCCACCTCGTTCCTCGGGCCTACCGCCACGATGCGGCCGCCAGCGATGGCGATCGCCCCGTCGGCGATCACACGGCGGTTGCTATCCATCGTCACCACGATGCCGCCCGCCACCAACAGATCCACCGGGCGTGCTGGCAAGGGGCTGGAGGATTCGGCCTGCATGGGATGGACACCAGCGGGGAAGGGCTCTCAGTATCCGTGAAGAACCTGCCGCCATGGCTTGCGGCTGTTGTCCCTGCTGGCCGGGTTCATTGGCTGGCAACCGAACCGGCCCCTTCACGTTTGATCCGGTGGCTGGGCGGTGTCCGGCTGCAGCTGCGTCAGGGCCCACAGCAGCAACTGGCTGCGGCTGCGGCAGCCAGTTTTGGCCAGCAGGCTCGATACATGGCATTCGACGGTGCGTGGGCTGAGCACGAGCTCGGCGGCAATGCTGCGGTTGCTGCCGCCGCGGCGCACGAGCTGCAACACCCGATCCTCAGCGGGGGTGATCGGTGCCAGCAGCCAGACGGGAGGGGCCTGAGCCGGTGCTGGAGATCGAGGGAAGAAGGGCACGATCAGAGCAAGCGATCTGCTCAGAGCATTCCCAGCCCCCGTCCATGGGGGCACCTAGGGGCTGGGTTCAGGGGGCTGACCGGCCGCCGCCGCGGCAGCTTCCGTCAGCATGGGGTCGGTTACGGGGCTGGGCTGGCTCCGGATGGGCCGCCAGGCGCCAGGCGCTGCCTGGGAGTCGGTTCGGTGGAGCTCGTGCCGAGCGGCACGTCCGAATTCATCCCAACCCAGCCCCAAAGGGTCTCAGGATGACCTGGTTGGGATCACCCTCCTGGCAAGGCTGCCGCCTGAAAACAATGGTTGTGCAAGAGATCGGGACGAGCCCACAGGTCGAGCTTCAGTCGCGTCGGTCTCGGATCGATTCTGTCCCGAGATCCCTCGCAGCCGCCAAGACCCTTGGCTTCTCGGTTTGCTGGTTTCGGCAAAGTTCGCTGGTCTTCGGCGCAACAGGCTCTGGGGAGACTGCTTGAACGCGCTCAGCAGACCTGAGCAGCGTTCTGCCGGTTGTCTAAGCAGCCGCTGAACATTGGGTTGCCAGGTGGCAAAGCAGCGATCAGCGCTTGCTGAGGCCGGTCTTTCAGCAGTCTCTCAGGGCTGGATGCCGGCAGGGGGATCGCCGGGCTCGGTCGTGCCAGGCACCAGGCTGGCGCTGGGTCCCGCCAGCGCACTGGTCTCAGCGCCTGCCGCGGGCCGTTGTGCGCTGGTGTCAGTCCTTGTCCCGCGATCCAGGGCCAAGGCCGCCGGGCCACTGCCACTGCCAATGCCACTCCCACTCCCACTCCCAATGGGCAGTGGGAACTCCCGGGTGCGCTTGATCGGCAGGTTGGCGAGAAGAGCAGTGACCCGGTCTTCGGTTTCCAGGCTCACATCGCAGCTCTCGATGTCGATCTCCACGTAGCGCTGCACCACCTCAAGAATCTCGCGGCGCATCTGGTCCAGCAGCTCGGGGTTGAGGTCGCTGCGGTCGTGGGCCAGCACCAGCTGCAGCCGCTGCCGGGCCATGGTGCCGCTGGGCTTTTCCCGTCCCAGCAGGCGATTGATGAAATCGAGCACGGTCATGGCCGTCAAAAGAGTCCCGTGGTTTTCCTGAGCTTGTTGATCAGACGGGCCCGCAGGCCGTGGCGTTTTTTGGAGGGATCGATCAGCGGGATCTCCTCGCCGCAGAGGCGGCTGGCGATATTGAGATAGGCCTGACCGGCCGGTGAAGGGTTGTCTTCGAGGGTGAGTGGCTCCCCTCGGTTGGTGGAGACGATCACCCGCTCGTCTTCCTGCACCAGCCCCAGCAGGGGCAGGGCCAGGATGTCGGTGACGTCATCGACGGAGAGCATCTCCTGGTTGGCCATCATCTTTGGCCGCACCCGGTTGAGCACCAGCTGCACCGGTTTGACGTCCATCGTGGCCAACAACCCGATCACCCGGTCGGCGTCACGCACGGCCGACACCTCCGGCGTGGTGATCACGATCGCCTCCCGGGCCGCGGCTGCCGCGTTCTTGAAGCCCTGCTCGATGCCGGCGGGGGCGTCGATCAGCACGTAGTCGGAGCGCTCGGCCAGCAGGCCGGTGATGGTCTGCATGTCCTCCGGAGTCAGCCACTCCAACATCCGGGGGTTGCCGGCCGGCAACAGGGCCAGGTTGGGTTGCTGCTTGTGCTTCACCAGCGCCTGGTCGAGTCGACAGGTGGTGGCCAGCACTTCCTGGGCGGTGTAGATGATGCGGTTCTCAAGACCGAGCAGCAGGTCGAGGTTGCGCAGGCCGAAGTCGGCGTCGAGCACGGCCACGGTTTTGCCGAGCCGGGCCAGGGCAATCCCCAGATTGGCGGTGAGGGTGGTCTTGCCCACACCCCCCTTGCCAGAACAGATCAGAATGATGCGTGCGGAGGCTGTCGTCACGGCGTCCAACGGCGTCGGCGCAGGCTACGTCGGCGGAGCCGATCACGCCGCCAGGTCTCAGGTTCTGCTGGCCGCCTGGCGCGCCAGACCCAATCCCACGCGTTATGAACCTTGCCCTCTCTTGACCTTAATGATGGCTGAGTTTCTCCATCTCCATCAGCGTCTGGTGGTCATGCCCGACGACGGCTGCCGCTCCGTGGTGGAGCTGATCGATACGGCCCGTGAGCAGCTGCTGCTCAAGCAGTTCAAGCTCCAGTCCGAGGCCATTGAGCAGGCCCTGCAGCGGGCCCAGGCGCGGGGGGTGCAGGTGCGGGTGATGCTCAATCCCCACACCTCCGGCGGCGATCGCTGGAACGATGAGGCCTTTGCCCGGCTGCAGGCAGCGGGCATCCAGACCGCCTGGACCTCCGATGCCTTCCCGGTCACCCACGAGAAGTCGATGGTGATTGATCAGCAAGCGGCGCTGATTGCCACCTTCAATCTCGCCGACAAGTACTTCACTGAAACCCGCGATTACGGCATCGTCAGTCAGAATCCGGCTGTCGTGGCCCAGGTGATTGCCGGGTTCGAGGCGGATTGGCAGCGCAGTTTCTTCGCCCCTGAACTCGATGTCGGCCTGGTGTGGAGCAGCGCCCACAGCCGCGGCCAGATGGCCCGCATCATTGACGCCGCCACCAGCACCCTCTGGATCCAGCACCCGAAGTTCGTCGATGCGGTGATCCTCGAGCGGATCGTCTGCGCCCGCGATCGGGGCGTCAAGGTGCGGGTGCTCTGCGGCGGCAAGCACGGCATCAGCGATTGGGATATTTATGACACCTTCTCATCGCTGCGGATCATGCAGCGCTTCGGGGTCAAGGTGCGGCGCCAGCAGCACCTCAAGCTGCACGCCAAACTGATTTTGGTCGATGGTCTCTATGCCCAGACCGGCTCGATGAACATCGATCGCAGCGCCTTTGATCTGCGCCGCGAGCTGGGTATCGAAAGCGATGCTCCCGAAGTGGTTGAGCGTCTCAAGCTGGTCTTCGAGGCCGATTGGAACAAAGCGAAGAAGTACAACACCCCCGACCCTCTCGATCCGAGCATGCATGAGGACGGCGAACTGCCCCCGGATCCCCACTTCGTCCATGAATGAGCAGCCGCCCAGCCATCGGGAACTGTTCATCGGCATGCTCCAGGTGGCTCTTTCGGCCTTCGGCGGTGGCCTCTCGGCCTGGAGTCAGCGCATTGTGGTGGAGCAACGCGGCTGGCTCAGCAACGAGGAGTTCCTCACTGGCCTCACCGTGGCGCGCCTGTTCCCCGGGCCGAATCAGATCAACATGGCCGTCTACATCGGCGCCGCCTTCCGTGGCCTCAGCGGCGCCCTTGTGGCTCTGGCGGGGATGCTGCTGGTGCCCTTCAGCCTGCTGATGTTGCTGGGCGTGGCCTACTTCTCGTTCCACACCCTGCCGGCGGTGGACCGGGTGCTGGCTGGGGTGGTGGCGGCCGCCGCCGGCATGGCCCTGTCGATGGGTTTCAAGATTCTGGATCAGTACTGGAAGGATCCCGTGGCCCTGCTGCTGGCCGCCGCCACTTTTGTGGCGATGGAGTTTTTCCACCTGCGGCTGGTCCCGGTGGTGCTGATCGCCGGTCCTCTGGCGATGGTCTGGTACTGGCCGCGCAGCTCCGGGTCGGGGAGCCAGCCGTGATCGTGCCGCCCGTGCTGGTTGCGGTGGTGGAGTCGGCCCGCTGTTCACCGACATCGCTCACCGATCTGGGCCATCTGCTGCAGGTGCTAGGCACCTTCCTGGGGCTGTCTCTGTTTTCCCTCGGTGGCGGCAACACCCTGCTGAGTGAATACCAGCATCTCAGCGTCGATCAGTTCTGCTGGCTCACCTCGTCCCAGTTCGCCGATCTCTATGCCCTGGCGGAAGCGGCGCCCGGGCCCAGTTCGATGCTGGTCGGCCTGCTGGGCCTGGGGGCCGCCTGGCCGGAGGGACCCTGGTGGGCCCTGCTCAGCGGCTATGGCGCTGAGCTGGCGATTCTGCTGCCTTCCACCTTGGTGATGGTGCTGGCCTGTCTCAGCTGGAACCGGCTGAAGGACTCCCCCTGGCGCATTGCCTTTGAGCGTGGTCTGGGGCCGATCACCCTGGGAATCCTGTTTCAGGTCGGACTCAAGATCCTGCACACGGCCGATACCAATGCCGCCGGGGTGGTGGTGTCCCTGGTCGTCTGTGTCTTGATGCTGCGCACCCGCATCTCGCCCCTCTGGTTCATGGCCTGCGCCGGTGTGTTGGGGGGGCTGGGGGTCATCAACCGCTGAGAGCTGGCCAGGCAGCGGCGCGGGCAAAGTGCGCCAGTTCAGCCCGGGGCTCACTCCGTCAGGGGCCAGCTGGGTGGAGCCGGATCAATGCGGATTTCGCCGTCCACCAGGTGAGCGGCTTCGGCCTGGCCGTCGGCTGGCGGGTCGGCCGGGCCCCGCGCCACTGCATTGGCGATGCGCAACTGCAGTGGCCGCAGATGTAGGGCCACGATCCGGGCGCTGCGATCGCCCTGAGCGCCCGCATGGGCCACGCCCCGCAACCGTCCCCACACCAGCACGTGGCCGGCGGCGCTGATCCGCGCGCCTGGGTTCACATCCCCGAGCAGCAGCACCGTGCCCTCACTCTGCAAATGGTCGCCGGAGCGCAGGGTGCCCCGGTGGATCGTCAGTCCAGGGTCGGGGGCGGTCCCGGTGTCCAGTCTGGCGGTCGCCGCCGCAGCGGCGGCAGTCGCCTCGGTCTCAAGGCCGAGAGCGGAGGCGGCCACCAGGGTTTCGGGTCTCTGGGCGCGCACCCGAATCAGCGCCAGGTTCTGCCGCTGCAGCTGTTGGCGCAGGCTGCGCAGTTCTGGAATCAGCAGCAGCCAATCCCCGGCATCGAGCAGCAGGGTGCCCTGGAGCTTCTGCGCACCAAGGGCGTAGGCCACCTCCTGGAGGGCGCTGGCCCCGTCAGCTTCGGCGGGCAGCCGCAGCTCGTGGCTCTGCTGCGGGGCCAGCGCCGGAATCAGTACGGCGGCCATCAACGCGCTGTGCAGGCGAGCGAAACCTAGGCGGCCCGGGCCCGGGCGTCCGCCGCCGGATCCTGCCGCAGCCGCTGGGCCAGCCCCTGAGTGACCTCGACGGGATGGATCAGCCAGGCGCTCTGCTGGGTCTGGGCCAGGGTGTTCACCAGGGCGGAACGCTGCTCCAGTGCCTCCAGCCGCTGGCCATCCCAGAGCCGCAGGCCCCCCTTGTAGACGTTGTATCCCCGGCTGGAGCGCTGTTGCAGGCCGCAGCAGCCTTCCGGCTCGAGCCCGGCAGCGGTGGCCAGTTGCCGGGCCACCGCCAGCAGCTCCAGTTGTTCGCCGCTGGGCCGAGTGCTGACATCCGTGGCCCGCAGCAGTTGGCGGTCCAGCAACCTGCGGCAGGGATCGGCCAATTCGGCCGGCCCCTCCTCGCGCCAGCGGGCCAGGTGATACCCGGTGCGGATGTCGTCGTTTGCCAGAAAATCAGCCACTGTCAGGGATTCCGCCTGCCAGAGCCAGTGGGCCATCGGACGATCAGCCCAGACCAGGGCCGCGCCCAGGCGCCGGGCCACGGTGACCGCCCGCATCAGCAGCCAGGTGCTGACCACGTTGAGCCGGTGGTTGTACACGGTGCGATACATCAGCTGGCGCACCACCAGGTAGTGCTCCACGGCCAGCAGCCCCTTGGGGTGCACCGCCAGCGTGCCGTCGGGAGCCAGGGTGAGGCTGGCGAGGATCCGTTCGAGATCCAGCTGGCCGTAGCTGGTGCCGGTGCTGAGGCTGTCGCGCAGCAGGTAATCGAGGCGATCGCAGTCCAGCTGGCTGCTCACCAGGGCCTGGATGGCGGTGCAAGGATGACGGCCGTGCTCGAGCAGATCTGCCACCTCGCTGGCCAGGCCGGGTCGTTCGGCCTCGAGTCGATCGCGCAGGGCCGGATGTTCGCGGATCAGTCGCCCCGACCAGGTTTCATGCCGCAGGCCGAACATCTCCTCGCCGGAATGGCTGAAGGGAGCGTGGCCGACGTCGTGCAGCAGGGCAGCCGCATAGAGGGCACTGCGATGCTCGGCCAGCCCAGGGGCCAGCCTCAGCAGATGGTTCAGGGCCAGCCGGGCCAGGTGCAGCACCCCCAGGGAATGGGTGAAGCGGCTGGATTCGGCACCTTGGAACGTGAGGTAAGCGGTGCCGAGTTGGCGAATCCGCCGCAGGCGCTGGAAGGGCGCGGTATCGATCAGGTCGATGGCCAGGGCCTCGGCCGGGTCGGCGTGATCGAGGCTGATCGCCCCGTGCAAGGGATCGTGGTAAGTGCGTTGGCTCATGGTTGCCGTGCCGTCTCAATGGCCGCGATCAGCAGTGTTTCGGCCTGTTCCAGCCAGTCGTCGTCGTCGCCGCCGGGGTTGAGGGGCTCTGGTTCAGTGAGCCCCAGATCCGGTTCGATGCCCAGGTTCTGGATATCGCGACCGCTGGGGGTGAGGTAGCGGGCCACCGTCACAGCCAGGCCGCTGCCATTGCCGAGCGGGATCAGGGTCTGGATCAGGCCTTTGCCGTAGGTGCGGCTACCGGCCAGGGGCGAACGGCCGCTGTCCTGAAGGGCTCCGGCCAGGATCTCGCTGGCGCTGGCGGTGCCGCCGTTCACCAGGGTCAGCATCGGTCCGGCATAGAGGCTGCCCGCTCTGGCGACCTGCCGATCGCTGATGCCGCCGCGATCCTGGGTTTCCACGATCGGTTCGGCGTCAAGCAGGCTGTTGGCCACTGCCAGGCCTGCCTGTACCAGGCCGCCGGAGTTGTTGCGCAGGTCCAGCAGCAGGCCTTCAATCGGCTGCTGGCCGGGGCCGGCCTGGCTGAAGGCCTCCAGGGCGTCATGCACCTGTTGGGGCACCGGCTCACTGAACTGGGTGATGCGCAGCACCCCCAGCTGGTGGCCCGCTCGGGTCAGCTGCGAGGCGCGTACCGGCTGGAGATCCACCTGCCGCCGTTTCAGCACGGCCTCCCTGGCTTGCTCCTTGTCCGGAGCGATCAAGGTCACGATCACCTCGCTGCCAGCGTCCCCGCGCAGTGCGGCTGCGGTGGCCTCCAATCCCAGCTCCTTGGTGCTGCGGCCGTTCACACTCACCAGCTCACTGCCCGAGGCGATGCCGGCCTCGGCTGCCGGTGAGCCATCCAGCGGGGCGATCACCACGATCGCCTGGTCGCTGGGCCGCAGGCCCAGCTGCAGGCCCACGCCACAGACCGTGCCGCGGGTGTTGGACTGCAGGCTGCCGAAGTCAGCGGGCCGCAGCAGCCGGGTGTAGGGGTCGCCGATTGGTTCGAGCATCGTCTCGATCGCTGCGTAGGCCTGGTCGGAGCTCTGGATCGGTTGTTCGAGTGCTTTCTGGCGCAGCCGCCGCCATTGCACCGCGTCCAGCCGGGCGGGATCGACGTAGCTCTGGTTCACGAGCCGCCAGGCTTCCACCACCAGTTGCTGGACGTCGCTGAGGGCCAGGGCCGGCTGGGCGCTGTCCAGAGCTGGGCCCAGATCAGCAGGCAGCAGCAGGCCGAACACGGTCAGCAGGCTGAGCAGGCACCCCAGCAGTCGCCGGGCCCCTGTTGCAAAGGGTTGAGCAGGGCTCGAGGGCAGGGCTGGTTCGCTCACAGGGGGGCCAGGACTATCGGTAGACTCTCGCAACCCAAGTCCCAAGGCTGCATGGCGAACTCGTCTCCTGCCGCACCAGACGCCAAGAACCCCGTTTTCAACTGGTTCGACGAACGTCTGGAGATCCAGGCCATCGCCGACGACGTCTCGGCCAAGTACGTGCCCCCGCACGTCAACATTTTTTATTGCCTTGGCGGCATCACCCTGGTCTGCTTTCTGATCCAGTTCGCCACTGGCTTCGCGATGACCTTCTATTACAAGCCCACCGTGGTGGAGGCCTACACCTCAGTGGAGTATCTGATGACGGACGTCAGCTTCGGCTGGCTGATCCGCTCGGTGCATCGCTGGAGCGCCTCAATGATGGTGCTGATGCTGATCCTGCACGTTTTTCGGGTTTACCTCACCGGTGGCTTCAAGCGTCCCCGGGAGCTCACCTGGGTCACTGGCGTCACCATGGCCGTCATCACTGTCTCCTTTGGTGTCACGGGCTACTCCCTTCCCTGGGATCAGGTCGGCTACTGGGCTGTGAAAATTGTCAGTGGCGTGCCGGCGGCTGTGCCTGTCATCGGCGATTTCATGGTTGAGCTGCTCCGAGGTGGTGAAAGCGTCGGCCAGTCCACGCTTACTCGCTTCTACAGCCTGCACACCTTTGTGTTGCCATGGCTGTTGGCCGTGTTCATGCTGATCCACTTCCTGATGATTCGTAAGCAGGGCATCTCTGGTCCCCTCTGAACCCACTCAGTCCGCCTACGCTGCTCCAACGCGCCCTGAACCATGCACATCCTCAAGAAGCCTGATCTCACCGACCCCAAGCTGCGGGCCAAGCTGGCCAAGGGCATGGGCCACAACTACTACGGCGAGCCCGCCTGGCCCAACGATCTGCTCTACATATTCCCCGTGGTCATCATGGGGACCTTCGCCTGCATCGTTGGTCTGGCGGTTCTGGACCCGGCCATGTTGCTCGACAAGGCCGATCCCTTCGCCACGCCGCTGGAAATCCTGCCTGAGTGGTACCTCTACCCAGTTTTCCAGATCCTGCGGGTCGTTCCTAACAAGCTGCTGGGCATTGCCTTGCAGACCATGGTTCCCTTGGGCCTGATGTTGATCCCCTTCATCGAGAGCTTCAACAAGTTTCAGAATCCGTTCCGCCGGCCCGTTGCCATGGCCGCGTTTCTGTTCGGTACTGCCTTCACCATCTACCTGGGCATCGGTGCGGCTCTGCCCATCGACAAATCGCTCACCCTGGGTCTGTTCTGATTAAGCCCTCGGGGCTGCTGCATTTGTCACCATCCATCAGGCCGCGGCTCAGTCCGCGGCTTTTTTATTGGCGATGCAGCTGTTGCGGCGTCCGTGCCCTGGCCAGGCTGGGATGAAGGCATCCAGGCTCCCAGCGCGGCCGCCAGGGCGATCAGGAAGCAGGTTGTCCGGTTCAGGAGTGTTCTGGCTGGACCCCCCACAGGAGCTAGAACGCCCTGGCCGATGGCCGGGGGAGTGCGTCACCGCCGGGTTCCGCGATTGCGAATTGTTGTCGTGTTTCCTAGCGGCTGGCAGCCGGTTGCAGCCGCCTCCAGGAGCTGGTTGCTGCGGCTCAGGCCCTGGGGTCCTGAGCAATGGCCCTGCTCAGAGCGGTAAGTCTCCAGGCTTGATCACCTCTCTGTCAGCAATCACCCACCTGTGGGACGGGGGCGTGGTCTGGGGTTCCGATCGCGCTCATCTTGGCGACCCTAAACGTTGCCAAACGCAAGAATCAAGCTGCCACAGGGTGTTTGAGTGATATTGCCCGGCTGGGATGGTGCTCGACCGGCAGCTGAAGGGCGGCGATGGTCCCGATTGGCAACGGTGAGCGGCCGGATTCTGAGTGGTTGGGCCCAAGGGGTGGTAATCTTTTGGACTGCGCGGGAAACCGAGCGGCCATCCCAACGGCGGGACGGAAGGATCGAGAGCTGTGAAAGGCCTCGAACTGGAAGTCACAAGGAAGGGGCGGAAAGGGTGAGCTGCTAGGTTCACCAAGTCTCGAACGGAGTGGCTGAAGCCGCACCCAAGAGGCGATCTACAACGAAGGAGGCGGAAGC
>JAPLIB010000128.1 GCA_026389335.1 Cyanobacteriota bacterium
GCCCTGCATCCCCAGTCGCGGCGTGCAGAGGCGGCAAAAAGAGCCATGGTTCACGCGGATTGACTTGCCGCCACGGCTACGCCAGAACCAACGGCTGGCTGTCCCATGACTGTCGCAGCTGAGATGTGTCGGGCAGTCAGAGTTGATACTCCTCTTGCGCCAAAGTCAGCGGCAGGAGTCTTGTCTCGAGTGCCCCACGTCTTGCGCCTGATCCATCATTCATAAAGAAATTCGTGAATGATGTTCCGAAGTCGATTCCTACTGACAAGCTCGTTACGGTGCTAGCGGCTTCAGCCGGCATATTGACAGGTATTAATCCGTACTGACGGCCTCGTGCAATCAGCTTGATCAGATCGGGGAAACGCTCGGATGTGAAATACTTGACGCTCTGTTGGCCCTCCTTCGCTGTTTTCAGTTCATAGTCGCTATAGCCATCGACAGTAAGACCGGTCTTTGTATCCTCGCAGAAAATGTAGAACCTTCTCCATCTCTCATCACTAATGTTGGGCCAAACCGTGATGACAGGCAGGTCGTCATCAATGAGATTCTCTTCCTTGATCGGGAAGCTTCTGACTAGCGGATAGGCTTCACGTTGCCCACTAATCTGGAGCATGAGTGTGAGCTCGAGCTCCATTCCACTACCCGTCGAAATCACGCGGAGTGAGCAAGCTTTCTCGAGCTCACGGCTGCTAAAGAGATCGCGAGCCCTTTCCCGCAAGGGGAGGATGGGTGTGACGGGTGAGCCGTTGACTAGGGTTTGTCCTTCGAGTCGGCTAAGTAGCCATGTGTTCATCAGCGCTGACTCACCAGGTAGCAGAAAGAGATCCGGTGCAAATAGATCATCTGGGGTGATGACGTCGATCTCCCGACCATAAAGCTGCTCGAGCTTTTCTTTCGATCCTCCAACCACCTCGAGTGTTGCGGCGCCAAAGAGGGTGATCTCGTTGGCTGTTATTCCGAGTTTGCTTGGCATCTCAGGGTCGACCAAGATGACTGGGCGCTTAGAAGAACCAGCTATTGGGCGCTCTTTTCGATCCCCGAGTTCTAGGGTTGCAACACTCTCGCTGGTGGCGCCTAGCGCTCCGGCACCGCGTGATAGCAATGACACTGCCTTCGGGCGGGGAGGTAAGCCTGGAACACTTTTGTTTGAAAGTACAGGGTTCCCTAGACGACCATTCGTTAGCTCATCGATAAACCCCGTAAGGACATCAGAAAGGGAACTTACGGTCGACTCGCTCTGTATATCCTCTGCTCCAAGTAAGCCAGTACGTACATGAGCTATCCAGTCGGCAAGGGCTTGGCGCTGTTGAGTACTGAGGAAGGGCGTTGGAGAGGCGAACCGATGGTCTTTCGTCCACCGCATTCCTTGCAGGGGGGTTGAGAGTCTGACTGTAGGACAAATCAGTGTTGATGGAGATGTAAAGCCAATAACGATACCGTCAGCTCTAAGTATGTGAATACTCTCCCATGGATGGCTGTCGTCTTGCAATTCGTACAGTGCCCGAGAGGCTTGCGGCTTTTGTCCTGTAAGGCTGCAAGCAAATGCTCTAACAGACTCATCCTGTTGCTTGCTGAGTTCTCCAAGATCTACACGCTCCGCTTCGAGTCTTATTCCAATAATCTCCCATAGCCCAATTGTCGCTATGCATCCGTAAAGTTCTTCAAGAAGATCATCCCGTGTCGGGTACTTGGGATTAAGTACTGCCTGTTCCATCTGAAGTGCTCTTGACCATGGAGATGGCAACGAGTTGATTCTGCTATTTGCTCGTTCATAGACAAGATCGTTAGCTATTCGTCCTAAGAAGGCTTGATCCTGACCCTGCCACTCTCCGGCTGTAGAACCTCCGCCATAGGCCGGTTGCGTTTTTGGGAACCAAGGGTGGTTGAGGATGGTGTTGCTGTTCATTTCTTTTGATGGTCAGGAGTTCGTAGATGCGATGCACAACTTCCAAAGCGAGTCCGCGAGACCTGCGACTCCTCTAAATCTGATGTCACTTTCAGATAGCTCATCCATCTGTACCTTGATTCGATCAACCGTATCGTCGTGCTGGTCTACCGTTGGCCTTGCTGACCCTCTCACTATGTTATGGAGTTGGTTGGCATAGGTCACATCATTGGTCAGCTGCTCCCCGGACAACAGCTCCTGCGAGAATCCGATGCCTGTATTTCCGCTGAGCTGCCTCATCCATTGCATGAGTGTCTGCGCATAGCCATCGATCGCTTTCTTGAGAGCTAGTTGATCTTGCCCTCGAATGCTGGGGCGACCCTCCATTTTCGTTTTCGATTCCTCTGAGAGTGAAAAGTAACGACGAATCCATGGTGCACCTGAGGCAAACTCTCTTGCTGAAATATTTTGTGCTGCATCGATTTCTAAGCTGTAATTCCTCTTCCATGCCACCGCAAAGCGTGCTGCACGTGCCAAGGCTAAGCCAACAACTTCATTGCTGGGAACATCTTCCCAGGTGATCTTGTTTTCTTCTGTTCGACTAAGTACGTACGCATAATCTCTGCCATTTGTCGAATCGCAACCATGCCTAACTCCAAGTGTTGCGAGCAGTTCAATGACATGAGCATCATTGTCCTGAGACCGACCACCAATGCTAAATTCATATCTAGCCTTGATATCGCTTCCAATCAAATAGACTTGATCAAAGCAGTCTTTCCCATTGTTTGCTAGGTATTGGAGTGCGGCGTCAGTATTGAGCTGGAAGTTACGAGCTTCAGCATGAATTCCCGTTCCTTCATCACCTTGTCCATCAAAGTCAAAATATGGCAAGAGGAGAGACGCATGGACTCTCACTCTTGAAAGGCCTTGTTGTTGAAGCCACGTTTTCAGCATTCCTCCTAGAGTTGGAACCCCTGATGCACCTGTTCCACCAAAGACACTTCCAAATAGATGAATGACTGGTGGATCTCCACTCCCTGCAGCAGTTTGGATATCTCCGAGAAATTTCTTCCAGGAGCCCGCTTCCGCTGCTTTGTCCAGCGTGATTCGGCTCATGACCGCAGAGCCGATAGGAGGGCGCCCTCTAAATCCAACGTCTAGTTCAGCTTTCTGTTCCTCCGGCAGGTATAAGCAGTCGAATAGGGCTGCCAAACCTGAGGCCTTGTTTCTCAGTACAGCCTTTGCAAACACCTGCTCTAAGTTGATTCCCGGCGTCGCACCGGCCAGAGGACTCCAGCTCCCGTAATGGTCAATCTCGCTGGCGGCAAAGCTTTCCGTGGCGTTGCCAAGCTGTTCCCTCAGCTTGGAATAGCGATCGATGGCTATTTCTGTACGAGCCAGGAGAGTGCTTTGCTGATCCGGCTCTACTAGAAACGTACCCAGTCTGACTGCTTTGCCTGATGTGTCTGTAATGAGTCCGGCTGCATGCAAATGAACCAGGGATTCAACGCACTTGGCACCAGTTCCGCCGATCCCAATGGCGAAGACATTCATCTCAGCGCCCTCCTTGGTACTTTAGTGCACCAGGTACAACGAGCTTGTAGCTCTTGGGCGTAGCAAGCATTGTCGGAAGCCAAAACAGCAGGCCAACGTCAAGGATGACCAGAACTAATAGTGTGAGCCATCCCCCAGGCGGGACTGGGAAGTAATTGCCAGGAGCACCCTCGAAAGGAGCCGAGCCAGTCAACTGCCAGATCAGGACAGTAAATACAAGCTGGTAAAACCATCCAAGGAATACTAATACGCTCGCACAAATCCACCAGCTACGGCGCATTTCACGTACCTCAGCCGAATTTACAGGGCTCCTATTGCTTGTGGTCGTCAGCCAGATCAGTGTGACCGCTATGCAGGTAAACCACAATGCTATGAAGGAAGGGCTGCTTGCGGTATCAAGGAACGCCGTAAAATCCATGCCTCCCCCACTAAATGGTTCCGCCAACAAATTGATTAGCACGAAATTCTGTCCTAGGTAGATCCAAAGAGCTCCGGCAATCACGCATGCGATGAGACGGATAAACTGTTGGGGTTTCATAAGTGATGTTTTTGTTTAGTTCTGTAGTGCAATACACATGACCGCCGCTGGAGGCGAATTGGCCGACTCTGCGATCTGTTCTCTTAGGTCGGTCATCAGTGGGAGGAAACCTTCAGTCTTTTCACCTATTTTGTTTTTATCCGCTTCGGGCCTGTCCCATTCCAACCACCACTTCTCCGGCAGGCTCCCTGCAGGTATGACAACCCTATAGAGTCCGCTCTCAACTGAGCTATCAATGTCAATACCCACCTTGATATTTAAGCCTGAGATTTGGATGCTGTTGATCTGCATGCCTCCGGCTATCAGTATCTGTCTTCCAGTGATGGATAGACGCTCTAGATCTGCAATGCCAAAATCTGGTCTTTTGGCACCTTCTTTCCACTTCTTAGTAGTTGCTACTGAAATCCCCGTGAACCCAGGATCGAGTCGAATGAATTGGTATTCCGGATTTTGCGCTGGATTATAATTCTTGCCTCCTATCTGGATTTTTCGGCGTGTTGTTGCTGTTCTTGTTGGAACCCCGCTTACCCATTGAGCCTTCATTGTCTCAACATCGCTGCTAGGCTCGATTATCGAGATGCGAGCATCGTTGATGCCTTTTCGAGGCAAGCGTCTTCCTGATTTCGTTTAAAACTGACTTTACTTGCTCTTTGGGTCCTGTGGCCAGAATAAAAACGGGTCGTTTTGTGCTCCCCTTGTAGATGATCTGACCGTCTGTGGAGAAGATGTCACCTTTAAATGGTGCTTTTATTCCTAGGACGCCTGCGCTTGCCCCTTTGGCTAGATCGCCTCGAATGCTACCGAGCATTGTTGTGATGTCGCTCTGATTCACCTCTAGGTCGCTGACTAGCAGTCTGAGTGGCAAAACCTTCTCGTTACCTTCTAGTTTCCACAGCGTTTCAAGGCTTGATGCAACTGGTTTGAAGCCCGCACATCCCTTAAAGAAGCATGGATCAGCTGCCTGCGTCACTGATGCACCAATCGGCCCTTCCGCTACACCACCCCCGATGCGGTAGGTCACAGGCTGGAGACCCTTGAGGAGGATTCCTTGGTTGATTGACTGGAGGAATCGCTGCCATACATTCTTCTCTGCTTGGGAATAGCCAAGCATCGAACCACTGCCGTCGATTCCAATGAGTACTTGTTGACCGGCCTGAGGCGGCTTCTTCGCAACGGTCACTTTGTTCAGATTGCCTCCTCTTTCGAGTCCAGCTAGGCAGTCCGGGAGCTTTGCACCACATCCCGCCAGCGCAATGGAAATAGTGGCGGGAACCAGCAATCGCAGCGCCTGGACGCTCTTCACGCACCAAGGCCTTACCGGTACGTTCAGCGTCGGGTGCCCTTCAGTCGGGCTTCCCTTGAGCACGTCATGGTCCTGGGGGGGATGGTCGGAGCTTCCCCTCTTGCGTTTCCAACCCCGATTGTTAGCGATCCTGGTTGGTCCGCCTCCTCTTGGCATTGAAAGTCTGGCATCGGTTCCCCTTGTCGACCACCACAACGCCATGACTCGGTGACCAGACGGGCCCTAGTGGGCCTTTGTATACAGTATTACATAGAGCCTGCCTGCTTGATGACGCAGCGCGGGCGGTTATGCCGTATCCGCAGAGAGCGATAAGCCAGTTCTGCGTGTTGAACCTCAGCACTGTATAACCCGAGCCGGGATCACAGCCGAGAAGCTCAAGCCCCGAGCATCTCTTCTCAGTGATGTGATCCGCTCCTTTCCTGTCAGGCACAAGGCAGACCATGCCTGAACAATAGACACCCGACCAGGTCTTGCCCCAAATGCCAAGGCGATGATCCGTGACCGGTGCTAAAGCGCCCCCCACGGGACGCCTTCCTGTTGAGTGATCCAAAAATCGATGCGCATTCTGCATCGGTTGGCATAGCCCAGTAGGACAGTGCCAGGCTGAGCTGTTGCCGGTTTGGCCCCTTGATGCCTCTCCTCCAGCGATCGCTGGCCCTGTTCGCGACGGCGATGTCGATCTCCGCGCCGCTCGCTGCACGCAAACCCGCAGTTGCTGCCCCCGTGGCCAGCTACCGAGCCACACTGCTCTCAGTGGAAGACGGCGACACCCTGCTGATGCAGGCCGGCGGCCGGTCGATCACCATCCGCCTGGCCTGTATTGATGCCCCCGAAACGGCACAGTCTCCCTGGGGTCGGCAGTCCTGGGCCTACCTGATGCAGCCCCTACCGCGAGGCCGCCTTATCAGTATCCAGCCCCGCACCACCGACCGCTATGGCCGCCCGGTGGCCGAGGTGATCAGCGACCTCAACGTCAACCTGGTGCTGGTGGAGGACGGCCAGGCCTTTGCCTAGCGGCAACACCTGGGCGGCTGCGCGATACCCAGAAATGTCAGGGTGCCGAGTTCCGCGCCAGCCGGCACCGTTACGGGGCCTGGCAGGTGCCTGGAGGGATCACCCGGTCTTGGGATTTCCAGCGAGGCCGCAGCACATGGTGATTCCCGATGGCACCACCCCCGGCCGCCGCCGCTACCGCTGCAAAGAGATCGGCTCCTGCGACCGTGCCCAGGAGCTTGCTGCGCCAGGGGCACAGCTATCTCGATGGCAATGGCGATGGAGAAGCAGGTGAAACGCTGCGGTAAAAGCCACAAGCAGTACCAACGCCAAGAGGAGTCACCTGAGTCAATAACGTTGAGACCATGCGGTGTTGGCATTGAATCAGTCCTTATCGGCAGTTTGCGGGACTAGCGGGACTAGATAGGAGTCATTCAGCAGTTCATCATGCACTCCTCCATCTATCGACTTGCGGCCGGTGCTGCAGCAACAGCCATCGGAGTCACTGCCACACCAGCTCTGGCGGCGGTGTATCAGGCCCTCTGCACCGGTGGTCGGCGCTGCCTGCAAAGCTGCCCACCCCGGGATAGCGCTCGAGCAGCACGCGGCGATGGGCCACGATCGCCGCCTCAATCGCCTCCGCCCGCCGCGGTACGGCCAGCGAATCGCGTCGCACCAGGGCGGTGTCCACCACCGCATGGCGGGCGTAGCTACGCACCGGCGCCAGGCCATTGGCGCTGATCCCAGCCCAGCCCAGGCGTTCATCCAGCTCGGCCAGCAGGGCCTGCGCTGCTGGATCGGCCAGCCGGCCGGCGGCCTGGCGCACCACGTTGTGCAGCTCCCGCAGCCGGGGTGGTGAGAGCACGGCGGTGCCCAGGCAATAACCGTGGCGCACGTTGTCGTGGCGGTTGCGGAAGCCGTAGGGAGTGAGAACCTTCTCGAGGTCCTTGCGCAGCGTTGCCGTTTCACCCGGAAGGTAGGCGCCGGCGATGAATTCGGTGGCGGAGATCAGGTGCTGGTGCAGGTTGGCGCCGTGCTCCGCCGGTCGATCAAAGGGCACCTGCAGCAGGTGGCGCAACAGCGTCATCACCCGCAGGAACACCGGCCCATCACCCATCGGCGGTAGACCGCCATGCACGGGGCCCGCAGCCCAAGCCAGTGGCGCCAGCTGAATCGGTGCGGCACTGGGCATCGCACTGCAAAAGCCGTTGGCTTCCAGCCAGGCCAGATCGCCGCGAATGGCGGCGGCATCCGCAAAACACTGCCCATGCAGCCGGCCCAGGAAGGCAGCGGCACGGGCCGCCAGATCCCCCTCGGGCAGCGGCGAGAGGATCGCCTCCAACGCCTCTGCGCTGGCGGGATCCAGGGCCTCCAGGTCAGGCCAGGTGCTCAGCAGCTTGATCAGATGGAGCAAGCGCTCGAGATCGAGCAGGCGCGAATAGCCGTGGCGCTGAAGCTTGCGTTCGCGGTTGGTGGCCCCGCGGATGCGCCTGTCCAAGGCCGCCAGCTCCGCTTGTAGCACCGGCGTCAGCTCATCGTGATGGGTGGGCACCACGGCACAGATCGCCGCCAACCCCTCCGCCCGACACGGCCCGAAGTGGGGATCGGCCAAGGCGGCGGCCATTTCCTGGATGACCGGCACCGGCACCGCCCGTTGGCGCCGGCTGTTCCAGGCCAAGGACGTGGGCAGGTCGGTGCAAAGCCACCAGCCGATCCACTCCACAGGCGCTGGCAGCGGCAGCGCCTGGGTGATCGCCAGCCGCCAGGCGCGGCGGGCGTGGGTGGCATCCACGATCACCGGGATGCCGGCGGCCACCGCCTCCTGGATCCGCTGGTGCAGCCATTGCTGGATGTCCACCCAGGGGCCTTGCACCGCGGCATCGCCAAAGAGTTCGGCCCTGATGGCGTCGGTGGAGAGCAGCACCGCAGGCGGCTCACCGGGCTCAGTGAGCAGGGGCGCCAGGGCCTTGGCCAGGGTGGTTTTGCCGCTGGCGGGCTGGCCGATCAGCAGGTGGCAGCGCAGGGGCGCCATGGCGGCGATGACGGGTGGGCTGCCCACTATTTCGCAGCAAGACAGCCATGAATCGGCTTCGCTGCGCTGACGCTGCACTCAGCAACGTTCATCACGCCCGTGAACCACTCCTGCAGCCGTGCCGACGACTCCGCACCCAAGCGGCCCCCCGGCACCTACTCCCCACCCTCTCCGCTGGAAGACCTGCACATCCTCGATTTCCTCGAGCTGGCCGGTTCCCAGTCCAAGGCGGGCATCGCCCTGGCCATGCACCAGAGCACTGTCTGCCGCAGCCTGCACCTGATGCAACACCAGTTTCGGTTGGAGCCAAGCCAGGGATCCATGGTGTGCCGGCACGGTCAGAACGCCTGCCTGCACCACCTGCGGCTCGCCTACCGGGCCCACCGGCTAATGGAGGGTTTGCTGCGGATCGGCACTGATGTGCTGCATCAGAGCCTGCTGATGGGCATCGAAGGTGTGCAACTGGTGCCGCCCCGATTCCGCAGCGGTGAGCACTGGGCCGAGCTGGTGCGCCATGGCCTGCTCGATGGGGCCATCGTGAGCTCCTTCTGTCTGGAGAAGCGGCTGCTTTCCGGCCAGGCACCGCAATG
Organism: Cyanobacteriota bacterium; assembly: GCA_026389335.1. Taxonomy (GTDB): domain Bacteria; phylum Cyanobacteriota; class Cyanobacteriia; order PCC-6307; family Cyanobiaceae; genus Cyanobium. Next base: position 8,896 of record JAPLIB010000128.1, read on the forward strand.
GGATGGCCTGGGCGCACTCCCTCTGGCTCAGCTGGGCTTGCAGCTGGTCGCACCCACGCCCTCCACACGGCGGGTATTGCTGCCGCGAAAGGCAGCCACGCCGCTGCTGCACCAAGAGTTGAAGTGTCATGGCTTTGCGGTGGAACAGCAACCGGAGGCCTGCCAGGAACCAGCCGCCTGGATCAAGAGGGCGCGAGATCGCAAGCTGGCGATGCCGATCTCCGCCGTCCTGCAGGGAACGGCATGGACCAAGGCCAGTGGCCTGGAACCATTGGCGGAACAGCCACCCCTGATCGAGCAGCTGTGGTTAGTGCTGCCGCAGGGTGCGGCGAAGACCAAAGCCGCACGGCAGTGCCTGCGGCGGCTGCGGGTTCAGATCGCCAAGGCGAGAACGATGCAGGAACTGCATGAATCACAGGTCTGAGCGGCGTTGCAGAGGCTGCAGGTCGGCGGCAAAACGCCGCACATGCCACCAGAATTGGAGTTGGCTTGCCTAGGCGCCGACCAGCGACTGATAAGCGAGAGGAGCATGCACGATCCAATCGGAGCCTTTACCCAGATTCGTGAGCTCTACCTCAGCGACCTGGACACGTCCTTCCGGATCGAAGACCAAGGAGTAGCGGAAGAGCGCCAGGAGCTCTTCCGCTCAGCGGGGGCACTCAGCACCGATCCTCTCTTGGGACCGCAGCCGGAGTGGGCCAAGGATGAGCGCCAGCTCAAGGATCTGCTACACGAGCAAGGCGATCAGGCCGTTCTGGCCCCGCTGTCACCACATGGCAGCACCATGGCTTTCAGCTCATCGGCACCCAGCTGCCGGCGCCTTCAGGCACCGGCAGCTGGGTTATGTGGATGCGGTTGTGCTGTTTCAGAGCCTCGTCTGAACCGGCTCCGCCGGCGGGGCGTTCCTGCATTTCACCGTTCAGCGCAGCCAGCCCCTCAGTTTCGCCAGGCGTGAGGCCTCCTGCACGGCCGTGATGCAGCGCTGGGCGCGGCGCTTGGCGTCGTCCTGGCCTTGGGCCCGCAACAGGTAACCCTGCAGCGCCTCCGGAGTTTCGATCACCGTCAGCAGCCCGGCAACCCTCGCGCCCAGGGAGTCCTCGGCCAGAAGGCGGCTGATCGAGCCCTGCTCCCACAGCTGCTGGCCAGCGGAGCCCGGGGCAAACAGCTGCTCCTGCAGCATCTCGAGCAGTGACTGCCGGAAGGCTTCTGGCTGGCCAGGCCGCAGCCGGCGGCTGTTGGGCAGCCCCTGGGCCGCACCCGCCGGAATCGCCACAGGCCGATCGGGCGTGTTCTCCATGCTCCAACTCAGTCCGTTGCCCGGCAGGCCCACCGTGGTGCGTGGGCCGCCACTGCGGGCCACCGGGATGTTGAACGACGCCCCGCGACCCCCCACGGAAATGGAACTCAACCCGGCCTTGCCAAAGTTGAAGCGCAGTGGGCCCAGACGGGCAGAACGGCGAAAACGGAAGGCCATGGCGATCAGTGGTTTTTCACGCAGTAGGAACCGGAGCTGAACCAGCCCAGCGGGCAGGAGCTGCCTGTTTTCTGGATGGCCTCCCGCTCATTGCTGGGGCTGCTGAGGCAGTAGTTGCCGGAGCTGTAGAAGCCCAAGGGACAGCTGTTGCCGGTCTTCTCGATGGCGCCGCGGGTGTTGCCGCTCCTGGACGGCACGCAATAGCTGCCGGAGGCGAAGTACCCCAGCGGGCAGCCCCCCACCCTGGGCAAAGGGCGCACCGGTTGCTGGGCCAGGGCGCCACCACTGGCCACAACGGTCACCGCAGCAGTCAACGCGGCAGTCAGCTGGAACCAGCGCACGAGCATCACGACTCCATTACCCCTTCCAGAGTGCCCTGCCTTGGTGGTCTGCAGCCCATTCATGCAGGCATCGCATAGCAAAATCCGCCAGGCCGCAGGGCTGTCAGGCTTGTTGGTTGCCTGCCCTGGGGTATCCCCATGCCCCAACCCTGAAGCCACAGCTCCTGCTGCTCCTGGCGATCGCTGCCAGCATCCCCAGCGCCAGCCAGCTGAGCGCAGCAGCTGCGCCAGCCACCGAGTTCCGCGCCACCGTCCTCTCGATCGGCGACGGCGACACCATCCGCGTCAGCCGCCAGGGCCTGCCGATCACCATCCGCCTGGCCTGCATCGATGCGCCGGAGCTGGCCCAGAGCCCTTACGGGCAGCAGTCCCGCAGTGATCTGCAAACCCGTCTGGCCAAGGGAAGGGAGGTCACGATCCTTCCCCACACGACAGATCGCTACGGCCGCACCGTGGCCGAGGTGATCAGGGGCATCAACATCAATCTGGTGCTGGTGGAAGACGGCCAGGCCTTTGCCTACCGGCAGTACCTCGGCGGCTGTGAGGCCAAGAAGTACCTCGATGCCGAGTACCGGGCCAGCCGGCACCGCTATGGGGTGTGGCAGGGGGAGGGCGGCATCACCCGCCCCTGGGACTTCCGCCGGGGGCGCCGCAGCGCTGTAGTTCCGGATGGCACCACCCCCGATGGCCGCCGCTATCGCTGCCAGGAGATCGGCTCCTACGCCAGGGCTCAAGAGTTGCTGCGCCAGGGGCACACCTATCTGGACAGCAATGGCGATGGGGAGGCCTGCGAGAGCCTGCGCTGACAGGCCTCAGCCCCTGCCAGCTAGGTCAAGCTGAAGGGCGCTACCTTCCAGCTGTTGTGTCGCTCTGCTGTTGCCATGACGGCCATCAACCGCTGCGCCGTTGACGTCGACCAAGCTTTTGAGCAGCAGGTACGGCAAGCCGTGCAGGATTCACCGATGCCTTGAGCACACGTCGATCAGTCGTGGCAATAGGGTAGTGAAATAACTTTCCCCTGTTCACCATGCTGATCGGAACGGAACTACTGGCCAAGGTCAAGGAACTCAGCGATGGCTCCAAATCGGATCTCGTTCGTGCCGCTGGCTATGTCAGCACCAAGAAGGACGGCACGGAACGCCTCAACTTCACAGCTTTCTATGAGGCCCTGCTGGAGGCCAAGGGCATGAACTTCGGCGCCGGCAGCAGTGGCGGCAAGGGCCGTCCCGGTCGCAGCCTCAGCTACGCCACCAAGATCCAGTTCAACGGCAACCTGATGGTGGGCAAGGCCTACACCGCTCAGCTGGGCCTGGAGCCCGGCGATGAATTTGAAATCAAGCTGGGCAGGAAGCAGATCAAGCTCATTCCCCTGGGGGCTGCCGAGGAGGAGTGAGTGAGTTGGCAGGCCGTCGGTCTGCCGGCCTCCAGCATTTCTGGTGCAATGCCAAAATCCGCAGATCCATTCTCTGATTCTCCAGATTCAAGGCTTCCGGTTCTTGAATCTGGAAGACCCACTTCCTTGGAAACTGCATCAACGAACAAGGAACTGGAGCAAGTGTTCGGCGACGATTAGATAGGCGCCCGCCTACGTAGTTGACACCGGGCAAGCAAGCCCCACGCTCTGTTGGTACCGGGTAAGTAGCCGCGCAGGAGAGGTGTTCCAACCCCTCGGACGGGCCTCAGGGCTGGGTGGTGACAGTTCAATGCGGTCTCGATCGGCTCTTCTGAACGCCTCATCGGCGAGGTGGGAGCCTGTGGCAGCATGCGCCACTGGTACCCAAACGACGCAGTCCTTGCCCTTGTCTGAGCTGGATGCGTTGTCGCGGCAGGAGCAGGTGGCGTTCATCCTGATCCAGTCGCTTGATGCCCTCCGGGATGGCCTGCGGCCGTTCGTCGTCAGCATGCTGGAAGAGAAGGAAGGCCCCCAGTGGTACGCCCATCCCCGGATCCAACGGATGCTGCCGGCCCCACCCACCTTGGTTGACGACGTTCCCTTTGGGCCTGAAGAGCCCGTGCTGGACCTGGCGCTGCTGCTGAAGCTGATCGGATCGGATTGCTACTGGTATCGCACCTTCCGCCAGCGATTGCCAGGGATCAGCCGCTGGCAGATCGACAGCTTGCGTGAGCTGCGCAACCGGGTCGCCCACAACGACGGTGAGGATCCTCTGCTCAAGGCATCTGCCCTGGCCCTTCCTTACCTAGGCACCATGGAGGAGCTGTTGCGAGTGGTCGGCAGTGAACAGGCTGCCGTCATCGGCCAGCTGCGATCGCGTCTGCAGCGTTCACGACGCCTGGCCATCAGGCAGCTGGTCCTCGGGCGCAGCCATTGGTCGCTGGCCTTCTGGCTGGTTGTCTTCGCTGCTTTGGGGGGCAGCCTCTGGCTGCTGGACTATGGGCGTTCCCCCCGGTTGTCTCGCGGCACGCTCGTCATCGGCACTCCCGACCGCCGCTTGGAGCGCTACGCCCCCCTGGAACAAGACCTAGAGGCACGCCTACGCCCTGCCCAATTCTGGCGGGCCTTGCGCGGGGAGAAGATCGATGTGCGCATCGAAGGAGCACGGTCTTATCCAGAGGCCGTTGCCCATCTGAGAGCCCGCCGCTGGGATGTGCTGCTCGGCTTCTCTCCAGTGGTCTCCATGGAAGCCGTCCATGCGGGCTACAGGCCGATCGGTCGGATGTTCCCCCAGGAGCCTGAATACCGCTCCATTCTGTTCACACGAAAAGGATCATCCCTTCGTACTCTGCAGGACATTAAAGCCAGCACCCGAATTGCTCTCGGTGACTTTTTCTCGGCCACGAAGTATTACGTTCCGATGAGCTTGCTGCAGGGTCGAAGTGCTCGCGTGATGGTCAACTTTTCAACCGCTGAAATCGCCGAGCAGGTGCGTAGTGGCAAAGCAGACGTCGGAGCGATGGCCGGCAATCCAGCGAGCTTTGAGCGTACCAATCCCGGGCTGATGGTGCTCACCACGAGCGCTCCCCTACCGCCTTCGCTTGTAGCGCTTTCACCCGATCTGGCGGATTTGGATCGCGATCAGCTGCATAGGGCTCTGCTCACTGCTCCTCTTTCGGTTCGCGGTGCATCGACAGCCAATTTTGGCCCGGGTCAGCCACCGGATTACCGGCGGTTCGCCAGGCAGGTAGCTGAAGGGAAGGCATTCAGCGCCTGCCTGCACAACCGAGGCGGCGTGCTGAATCTCCGCTGTCCAAACTCGGATCGGATCGAAGTCGTGGAGGGATGGATCGAAGACATCCGACCAGAAGGCGAGCGCATCCGGCTCCAGCTCTCGACAGCAGACCACCGGCTTGTCGCATTGTTGATTGAGCATTCTCTCTTGGAGCAGAGCGCCGTGTTTCAGGTCCTGAATGAACTCAAGGGTCGTTCACTAAAAGTGATCGCCTTGCAACAGATGTTCGCCACACAACCCGTTGTGCTCGAAACACCCCACCAACTGGAGATCAGGCCTTAAGCAGTTAGCATCATATTCCTCGGTCTTTTCATCTTGGTCCGGCTTTGATGACAACGAGGTTAATAGATATAGGGAGCCAGTCATGATATTGGAGAGCAAGCATCGCGACGGGTAAGTCAACGGCGTGTCGCGCAAGAACCATCCGCCTCGCTGAAGCGCTTGCGTAATCGGGACTTGGAGTCATTCATGATGAGGAAAGGGCTTCGTACGGCTTCTCATCCATGGTTGTTGAAGGATATAGATCAGGTATTCCGCTCACCTCACCAGCACCGGCTCCACCCATTCCATCGGGGCGGCCACCGGGCCCACCAACGGTGAGAGGGCGCGCCAGTGGCCCCGCTGCCAGCCACCTCTGGTGGTGTCGGACGAACCTGCTGTCCGGCGCTGCAGCTGATAGTTCTTCCCCAGCCACACGTCACCAGATCTCCCCGTAAGTGCGAGGCTTAACGGAGATAGCTCCTCGCATGGCGCCGCAAGGGATGGCAGGTGAAACTGGCCGCGGTGAAATCGAAGAACCGGGCCTGCCCCAAAGTACCGAGCCACTACCCATGTCAAAACTCCTTGCCACAGTCGCCCTCACCGCCCTCCCATTCGCGGCAGCTCCTGTCTACGCAAACGTCACAACCAATGACTGTCGCTTTAATGGCGAGTGGGAAAAATGTGAAATAGCGGGTAGTTCAGGTTCGTTCACCGTTGCCTACGCCAGAGATGGCAAGAAGATTAATGTCGAAAAAGTGGGTGCCCCTTACCCGTGCAGCGATAGCACCGCCGATGAGTGCGGAAAGCTGTTGATCATCGAACCCCTCGAGCGAAGGATTACTTGGGGTGTGTACAGAGTTGCTGCTGGCGGTAGCTCAATGACGGCCCGTAGCTCCCGAGGAAACGTTTACCAGTTTCAATTCTGACCTATTCACTACTACCACCACCATGGCCACAATCTACGACAAGCCCGCACGCGTGCTCATGCGGAACATGGCAGACGAACTTCTGCAATCACCTGATGACACCATCCGATTAGCGGATGCTGTTACCTGGTTCAAAGCGAACTACCCAGCCTTTACCAGCAGCTACATCGCCGCCCTGCTCTACAACGTGCAGACGAATGCCAAGGCCCGTGGATATGCGGCTGACGAGAGTTGGGACATCCTGTATGCCGTAGCACCTCGGGTGTGGCGCCGGTACGATCCCACTACCGATCCGCCGCCGGCCTCATACAAGGGCAGCAGGTCAATGATCGAGGAGTTCGAGGACGACGACGAGCCGGGCGACGACATCGAGCCTCAGGAGGCCGATGCGATGTTCGCCTACGAGCACCACCTCCGCGACTACCTGGCCCGCAACATGCACCTGATCGAGCCGGGGCTGACGCTCCATGGCGTCGAGGTTGAGGCCGGTGGGCAGCGCCGCATCGACCTGCTGGGCATCGGCAAGGACGGTGGGTATGTCGTCGTCGAACTTAAGGTCAGCCGCGCCTATGACCGCGTCATCGGTCAGGCGCAGCGCTACATGGGCTGGGTGGAGCAGAACCTGGCCCAAGGCAAGCCAGTGCGGGGCGTGATCATCGCCAACGAGATCACCGATGATCTACGACTGGCCAACAGATACGCCTCTGGCATCCGGCTGGTGAAGTACTCGATGGCCGTGGAACTCCAGGACGACGCAACCTGAGGCGGTAGCTCATTAGCTGAGCACTGCCCCCTCATGGCAAAAGCTTCCGGGTTGTTCCATGCTGGAGGCCAAGTGAGGTGGTTTCTCTTCGTGCCACGCCATCGTTACCGCCAGGATCCCCTACCGCTGGGCGATGTGGCACCCGCCGCAGAATTATTTGGGCCGGAGCAGCACAGCCCGCCTGGGTTGGAGTTGATGCAGCAGGGGCAGTTGCAGGTGCTCCCCCTGGGCCCGCTATTCGAGAGCAACCAGGATGGAGCCAAGCCGGATGACGGGGATGGCTGACATCCACATCACCACGCAGGACGACCTGCCCGGGCCGGATGGGGATGAGCCTTACGTGCTGTTTGTGAATCAGACGGAGTGCGGCAACGCCCGCTTCCTGCGCACCAACGTGCTCTCGGCCCGGCCGGACTTCAAGAGGTACACGGCCTTGAGGCTCCAGCAGGACGTCAAGCGACATCCCGTTGCTGCCGGTCCGGGAGCAGAACAAGTCGTTGTTATGCAGTATTTGCATACTTTGGGCTCTGCCAAGACGTTTATGCCAGATCCCTTACCAATCGAGTCGAGTCAGGTCAGGGGCATGCTGGGTTGAGCCGAAGCAGCACCTTGCTCCGATCTGGCGTGTTTGTCCGTCTGTAAGGGCTTGTTGTCCATGGTATTATCTTAGATATTCCTGCATCTAGTCAATCTGTGACTGAGGGGTCCTTGGTTACGGACATCCAAGATCGCATCAAAGCGCTTCTTGAGCGCCGTAGGGCGCGTCTTCCAATGGTGCAAAAAGAGGTTGCGCTCTGGAAGCGACTCGATCAAGGGCGCCTCGAATAATCCGCAATTTGAAGGGTCGCTGCGCGCATGAAAAAGCCGCCGAAGTGGCGGCAAAGCAGGAAAATTATATCTCAACCATTGACGGGTTTGTCAGAACTATGGGAGCCTCTCCGGGGGGTTCATGCAACAATTGCTATATGGGAAGAGCGCTGGAGAAAACGAAGAAAGTTGAAGGTCAGGTTCTTGAGGCCCCACCAAGCCTCATTCCTTTCTAGCCCAATCTTTCTTGTCAGCTTTCCACCCATGGACATGGTCATACAGCCAAAGACATGCTCCACACAAGCTCTAATTGAGGACTTGATACGATTCAATTCCTTGGCTGCGTCGCTAAGCGGATGATTGCGAGCTCCTTTTTCGTGGATCAGACTTTCGAATCCACCGAGATTCAGAAGATCCTCAAAGCTTTCACCGGTATATGCTGAGTCTGCCCAGACATAGTCATGTTCGTTTTCTGGATCCAGCAGGCGTGGAAGCATCTGGCTGTCGTGGATATTTGCAGGAGTGACGGCATATCGGCGGATGAATCCATGGTCGACATCGATGCAGATACTATTCTTGTAACCGTAGTAACTGATGCCGTTCTTTTTTGTCCAGCGAGCATCTAAATCCTTCTGCTGCAAGCGATCTGGGTTTTCATCCCAGCCCTCAGGCAGCCTCCCGGCTTTGATTTCTTTGTTCTCCTCGCGGGTATTGCGTTGCTTGGGAACCGGGACAAGAGTCGCATCGATGATCTGACCACCACGAGCTTGGAGACCTTGGGAGCGGAGGTATCCCTCAAACA
>JAPLIB010000105.1 GCA_026389335.1 Cyanobacteriota bacterium
GCCTCAGGGCCCGCCAAAAGCAGGCCCAGGCCTGGTTCTCAAAGGTTGAGCTCCCAACGCGATCACGATCAACCCACCGTCACACTCCGCAGCTGGCTGTCGCGTGAATCTCGCAGCTGAGATGTGTCGGGCAGCCAGCCCGGGCCCTGCAGACTGCTCAGGCTTCAAGGCACTGGACCCATTCAGGGGTTCAGGTTAGATATGTTGTATCTGCAGTTTAGTCCGTTGTGGGCCGGTTGTGGCTGAAGACGGGATCAGCTCAATGCCCCGAAGAGCATTGAAATCAGGGCGAATCCCACAACACCTACCAGAGCCAGCAGCGAAGCGGAAGTAGGCATGGCCTGGGCTCGTTGAATGGGCGGATCCTAAAGGAAATCTAAAGGTGCTTGGTGTCGATCGTAACGGATTCCTGGGTCGCTTCGTCGCCGAGGTTCACCAGGTGATCTCCACCTGCCAGGCCAGGTCTTTGTTGGCTTTCACCAGGCAGCGGGCGCCCGTGGCATTCAGGCGGCACTCCCCCTCGGCTAGCTGGGCCTGGGGGAGTTGGCCCTGGATCTGTTGGTCCATGGTGGGCTGGGCATTGAAGCCGCGTTCGGCCACGGCGCTCACTTGCAGGATCAGGGGCCAGGGGGGGGTGCAGCGGCCGTCTTGGCAGCTCATGGCACGGCTGCCAGGTTTCAGCACGCCCGCCAGGGTCAGCATCTGGCCGGGCAGCAGCGAGTCGGAGCCCGCCTCGCCCAGGCGCAGGCTCAGCAGTCCCGGCAACTGTTGATCCAGTCTCACGTTGCGGCAGCGCCTGTCCAGGCGGCTGAACGGTCTGGTGGTGGTCCGCACCAGCAGGCAGTGGCTGGGTCTGGTCTGCCAGCGGCCGAAATCCTCCAGGCCGTCCCGGTCCTGTCCCCAGCCTGGGTTCGGGGGACAAGCCAGACACCCCAGTCCCAGCAGCCAGGCCAGGCCGCCGCCCAGGCTCCGTGCTCCGTCCCAGTGCTGGAAGCCCATCAGTAGCCGGAATCGGCCACGCAGATGCCCTGGCAGCTGATGCCGTTGCTGGCCGTACGGCCGCAATGGCCGCACAGCACCGGATCGTTGCTCTTCACCACGGCGGCGGTGGGCGAGGCGGTGTTGGACGAGGCGGCGGCGCTCGGAAGGTTCGGTTCTGGTGGCGGCGGCGACGCCTGGGGCCTGATCATGGTTTCCAGCCTCTCGCAGCGCGATCGCCATGGTGCCGCAACCTTCTGATCCTGGCGTGAGGAAACCGGGGCCAGGCATCGGCGTGGGCACCTGGGCCTGGGGAAATCAGTTCCTCTGGGGCTATGACCCGCGCCAGGACACCACCCTGGCCGCCTGCTTCCAGCGAGCGGTGCAGCTGGGGCTGTCGTTCTTCGACACCGCCGATTCCTATGGCACCGGGCGCCTGCAGGGGCGCAGTGAGCAGCTGCTGGGCGAGTTCGCCGCCGGCCTCGCGCCAGCCCAGCGCCTCAATCTCACCCTGGCGACCAAGTTGGCGCCCTTTCCCTGGCGCCTCGGTCGCGATGGTTTTCGCCGTGCTTTCGCCGCCTCGCAGCTGCGCCTGCGGGGCAAGCTCGATCTGGTGCAGTTGCACTGGAGCACCCGTCGTTATGCCCCCTGGCAGGAGGATCCCCTGCTCGATGGCCTCGGCGATCTGGTGCAGCAGGGAGAAGTGGCGGCCGTGGGGGTGTCCAACATGGGGCCGCAGCGGCTGCGCCAGGTCCACGATCGCTTGGCGCAGCGGGGAATTCCGCTGCGCAGCCTCCAGATTCAGCTCTCGCTGCTCTGCCCCGGGGCGGTGTCCAGCTGGGGAGAGGCCCGGGGCGGTGTGGCGGCGGTCTGCCGCGAGCTGGGCATCGAGTTGATCGCTTACAGCCCTCTGGCTCTGGGGCTGCTGGGGCGCCCCCCCGGTCCGTTGCCGCCGCTGCCGGCCGGACCGCGCCGACTGCTCTGGCGCCGGCTCTGGCCGGGAGTGCAACCCCTGTTGGAGGTGATGGCCCGCATTGGCTCCTGGCACGGGGCTACGGGCGATGCCGTGGCGCTCAATTGGTGTCGGGCCCATGGGGCTCTGCCGATTGTGGGGCTGCGCACCCCGGCCCAGGCGGAGCAGGCTGCCGCGGCTTTGACCTGGCAGCTCAGCCTGGAGGAGCGCCAGACCCTGGATCAGTTGGCTTTCGCGGCGGCGGCGGCGGGAACACGCATGCCGGCCAATCCATTCGAGAGTGCCTGAGGCGATCCATGCCTGCCACCGCGATCCATGCCGGCGTCTTCAGCCGGCATGGATCGCGGTGGCAGGCACCGGGGTGAGCACCACCGGCAGGGCCGCCGGCCGCGGCTGGGGGAGCTCGGTGCGCTGCAGCAATCGCAGCATCTGGGGATCGTCGAGGGCGCCGTCGCCGTTGCCCTGGTTGGGGGCGCAGGCGGCCAGGGCCTCCTGCAGCAGGGAATCGAAGGTGGAGCCGGGCAGGCGATGGCGTGCCAGCTCAAGAAAGGCCCGGGGCAGGGATTCGCCAGCGGCGGTGCGCAGGGCCGGGTTGCTGCGGCGCAGTTCCTGTTCCTGGGCGATCGCAGCCAGAAAGCGCTCGGTCACGTCCCGTTTGGTGCCGGCGCGGATGCGGGTGTCCTGCTCGGCTTCGCTGAGGACGGACTGCAGTTCCAGTTCCCCCAGACGGCGTTGCAGGCTGTCCAGCACCTCCTGGGCCTCCTTGGCGATGTGGGTGAGCTGGCCGTCGGAGAGCCGGGGCAAATCGGCCACGTACACCTTGCCGTGGTCCCTCAGGGTGAGGAAGGTGGGCCGCTGCCCGCCCGAGCCGATCTCCCTGGGGCCGGAAGAAGGCCCTTCCCGCAGCCGCGGCCTGGGCTGCTGCGGGCGCTGGGGTGGCACGGGGCCAGCCGAGGAACGCCGACGGGTGATGCGGGAAGTGCTGTCGAACATCGGTGCATAAAGGGGAGTGGAAGCCCTCCCGACGGCCGAGGGGATCTGGAGGCGAAATCTGGAAATCCCAGGCCTGCCATGGGGGGATTCTATGTAGCGAGGAACACGGTTGATTCGCGTTCCCGCTCGGCCCCTTGCGTGCAGAAACCGCGCTGTGGCCACGACAGCGCCTTGTCGGGCCAACCGTTCGAAGGGCAATCCCGCTGGTCGTAGGTCAGTCCCGCGGGGAGATGACTGAAAAGCCTGTCGGGGCCATGGTTCACCCCGCCTTAGCCATTCGGCAGCCCAGTCTTCGCCAGCTGGCAACCCAGTGTGCAGCGGCTCGTCCACAGCAGACAGAGCGCCGGTCGGATCTGCTGAGGGAGGCAACCTTTTGTTTATTAATACGGCAATCCCTGCAGGGGCTGCTCCCCGGCTGCGATCCGGCCCAGCTCCCAGGCCTGATGGCCCTGCTCGCGGCAGATCGTCAGGGCGGCGGCCACGGCCTCGGCCGGCAGCACCAGGCAGTAGCCCACGCCCAGGTTGAAGGTGTTCCAAAGGTCCGCTTCAGGCACCTCGCCGTTCTCCTGCAACCAGCGGAACAGCAGGGGGCGCTCCCAGCTGTGGGGATCGATCACGGCGTGGAGCTCCGCCGGGAGGCAGCGGGGCAGGTTCTCCGGCAGCCCGCCGCCGGTGATGTGGGCCATGCCGTGCAGAGGAATCCGGGCTCGCTGCAGGGCTTGCACCAGGGAGCCATAGAGCCTGGTGGGGGTCAGCAGGGCCTCGATCAATCCCGGACCGCCGCCGGCTGCCAGCGGCGTCGTGGCACTGACGCCCCTGGTTTCAAGGATGGGGCGCACCAGGCTGAAGCCATTGCTGTGCACGCCGCTGCTGGCCACCGCCACGATCCGATCGCCGGCACGCACGAGGGATCCGTCGATGCGCTCGTCTTCTTCGACCACGGCCACACAGAAGCCGGCCAGGTCGTAACGACCGGGGCCGTAGAAGCCGGGCATTTCAGCGGTTTCGCCGCCCAGCAGGGCGCAGCCGCTCTGGCGGCAGCCATCGGCGATACCTTCCACCACCTCGGCCATGGCCTCGGGGCTGAGTTTGCCGGTGGCGATGTAGTCAAGAAAGAACAGCGGTTCGGCGCCGCAGGTGATCACATCGTTGACGCACATGGCCACCAGGTCGATGCCCACGTCGTGGTGGCGGCCATGGGCCTGGGCCAGCTCCAGCTTGGTTCCCACCCCGTCGGTGCCGGCCACCAGCAGGGGCTTGCGCAGCCCCTGGGGCAGACGGCAAAGGCCGCCGAAGCCGCCAAGGCCGCCGAGAACTTCGGGGCGCCGCGTGGTTTCAACGCTAGTGCGGATCCTCTCCACGAAGGCCCGCCCGGCGACCACATCGACGCCAGCTGTGCGGTAGTCCATGGCGTGGATCGGAGCGGGCTTGGATCTTGATCTTCCGATGCCGCCGGCCCCGCAGGGCCAGAGCGGGCCCCAATTCAGCGTCGGCGTCGTGGACGGTTGGCCAATTGGCCCAATCTGCGATCAGCTGGGCTTATGTCTTGCATTGAATTTTCTGATCACCGCTGCTGCCGTTCGGCGGGAGAACCCCTGCCGGGCAGGGGGATGCGGCTAATGATGATAAATTCTGATCATTCATTTGCCAGCTTCTTCGGCTGTATTTCCCGGTGAACTGCGGTTAAGTTTGCGGCGTTGTTACTTTTTGATAGGAACTCGTACGGCGTATTTGCATTGATGTGGCGGGACACAGTTCCGCTTCGGATGATGCAAATCCCAGTCTCTGCCTTTGCTCTTGTCGTCTGCCGGCTGGGGTTTCAGGCACAGGCTTTGTCCGCTGGCTTGTTCCGCCTGTCATGCGTGTATCTCAGATTCTGGGCGCCGCCGCCCTCCTGATCGCCAGCAGCAGCTCCCTGACTCCTGCCATGGCTGGAACCTTATCCACCACCGCCCCATCCGTGGCCATTCGTGAGCTTGATACGGCTCCGAGCTGGGACGAGAAGTTCCTCAGGCAGATGACCCCGGCACCAGCCACCAACAGCCTGCTCGCTTCCGCCTCCGTCGCTGTTGGTCAGGCCAGCTGGTACGGCCCCGGCTTCTATGGCAACCGCACCGCCAGTGGTGAAGTGTTCAGGCGCGGCACCCTCACCGCTGCCCATCGCTACCTGGCTTTCGGCACCAAAGTGCGCGTCACCAACCTCAACAACGGCCGTTCGGCTGTGGTGCGCATCAACGATCGCGGCCCTTTCCATGGCGGTCGCATCATTGATCTCGCCCATGGCGCCGCCCAGGAGTTGGGTGTCACCTCCAGTGGCACCGCCCAGGTGAAGCTCGAAGTTCTGAATTGAGATTCAGCCCTGGCTGAACCCCCGGTCCAGCCAGGGATTCAGTCCAGTCGCGGCTTCCGCTTCGGCCCATCCGCCAATCTGGCGGCTGGGCCTTTTTGATGGTGACCATGCAGATGCTGCGTAGTGCCGGTGAGCTGAACCGCTGGCGCCGCGAGGCGGGCGACCGGCCCCTGCATTTCGTGCCCACGATGGGGGCCCTGCATCAGGGCCATCAGCAGCTGCTGCAGCGGGCCGCCCAGCCGCGGGCCGGTGTGCGGCCGCGGGTGCTGGTGAGCGTGTTTGTGAATCCGCTGCAGTTCGGCCCTGGAGAGGATTTCGAGCGCTATCCCCGGGATCTGGATCGGGATCAGCAGCTGGCGGCCGCCGCCGGCGCCGATGCCCTGTTTGCGCCAGCGCTGGCTGTGATCTACCCCCAGGGAGAGCAGGAGATCACCCGCATCCAGGTGCCTGCCTCGCTGCAACGGGAGCTCTGCGGCCGCTCCCGACCCGGTCACTTCGACGGTGTGGCCACCGTGGTTTGTCGGTTGCTGGCCCTGGTGCGTCCCGATCGGTTGTGGCTTGGCGAGAAGGACTGGCAGCAATTGGTGGTTCTGCGCCGGGTGATCGCCGATCTGGGCCTGCCGTTGCAGCTGCAGGCCTGTGCAACCGTGCGCGATCGCGACGGGCTGCCCTGCAGTTCGCGCAATCGCTATCTCAGCCCAGCCGAACGGCTCAGGGCCGCGGCTCTGCCAGGGGCCCTGGCGGCGGCCCGTCTGGAGGCTTGGGCGCAGCCGGCGGGCGCCGAAGCGGAGAGGCTGATCGCCGCTGTACGCCGCCGGTTGGAGGCCGCCGATCTGCCGGTGGACTACGTGCAACTCGTGCGGGCGCATACCCTGGAGCCCTTGCAGCGCTGTCAGGGGCTCAGCCTGCTGGCTGCAGCTGTTCACTGTGGCTCCAGTCGTCTGATCGATCACGTGGTTCTGATGTCCCGCCCTCCGATCGTTGCCATTGATGGTCCGGCCGGAGCCGGCAAGAGCACGGTCACCCGGGCCTTCGCCGCGCGCCTTGGCCTGATTTATCTCGACACCGGTGCGATGTATCGGGCCCTCACCTGGTGGGTGCAGCGCCAGGGGGTGGACCCTGCTGCGGCCAGCGCCGTGGCACCGCTGCTGGAGGGGCTCGATCTGCAGCTCTCCACTGGCGAAGGAGATCAGCAGCGGGTGCAGATCAATGGCCATGACGTCACCGAAGCCATCCGCAGTCCCGAGGTCACGGCCCAGGTGAGTGCGGTGGCGGCCCATGGCTGTGTGCGCGAGGCGCTCACCCGCCAGCAGCAGGCCATGGGCGCCCGTGGTGGTCTGGTGGCCGAGGGGCGTGATGTAGGCACGGCCGTGTTCCCCGATGCGGACTGCAAGGTGTTCCTCACCGCCACCGTGGTGGAGCGGGCCCGGCGCCGGGCAGAGGATCTGCGTCAGCGGGGCTTCCCGGTGCCGCCGTTGGCGGAGCTCGAGGCCAGCATTGCCGAGCGCGACCATCTCGATTCCACCAGGGCGGTGGCGCCGCTGCTGCAGGCCGAGGACGCCGTGGAGCTGGTCACCGATGGCATGAGCATCGAGGCGGTGATTGAGGTGCTGGTGGATCTGTTCCGGCAGCGGATTCCTGAGGAGGCCTGGCCCGGTCCCCACTGAGCCGACAGGCCATTTGCTGACACAGAGCCGCCAGGTCACCAGCTGCCTCTGAGCCGCGACCCATCCTGTCGGGTTCAGCCACCAGGAGCGGGGCTTTACGCGCCCGGAGCGTGTTCATGAGCCTGTTCTGATCGAACAGGCCGCCCACGCTCCAGGCGCCTGCCCAAAGGACACCGCGAAAACCGTGCCCATTGCGCTCTGTCCCGCGTCAATCTCCTTGGCCGATTGGCATCAATCAAGTTGGTCGGTGAGGAGGATCGGATCGTTCCAGGTTGTCGCTGGCGACAAGTTGGGGGCGACAAGTTGGGGCGACGGCGGTTGAGGCGACCCGAAAACTGAGCCACCCATCAGCCAGAACCATGGCCAGCACTGGGTTTCTCTGATCGCTCACCCTTGCGGAGGGCAAGCAAGTTGCTGCAATGGATCTGGCGCAGCGCGACGATTGAAATCCGAGATGTTCGCGGTGCCCGAAGCTGGTTCCAGGCTGATCTCATCTGGACCCGCACCTCCGGCCTCTCTGGCCTTGGTGGAGATCGATCCCTGTGCCGAAGAGCTGCTCACACCGGAGCGTAGAGACTGCTTCGCTGCTGTCTCAGTCTGAGTCCTGCTTGAATCGCCACGCCAGCGGCAAGGTCCCGATTTCTGTGCGGGCGTTGATGGCCAACGCGCTCCCGCCCAGCTGGGACCGACCTCAGCTGGCGGCACCTGGAGCGGCGCCGTCGGGCTGGTGCCGTTCCGCCTGCAGCGCCGCCAGCAGGCCCTCGCAGGCATCCTCCAGCAGGTCGAGCACGTGGTCGAAGCCCGTCTCTCCGCCGTAGTACGGGTCTGGCACCTCCTCGTGGGGGAAGCGCCGGCAGAACTGCAGCAGTGGCGTGATCGTGGCGCGGGGGCGGCTCCGGCGGCTGAGGGCCTGCACGGCGGCGAGGTTTTCCGCATCCATCGTCAGGATGTGGTCGAACGTCTGCAGATCCGACACCGAGAGCTGGCGGGCCCGGCTGGGAAGGTGAACGCCGCGGCGCTCGGCGGCTGCGCGCATGCGCGGGTCGGCGGGCTGGCCCACATGCCAGCTGCCGGTGCCGGCCGAATCCACCACAAAGCTTCCCTCAAGACCGGCCAGGGCCAGTTGCTGCAGAAACACCCCTTCGGCGGCGGGCGAACGGCAGATGTTGCCGAGGCATACGAACAGCACCCGGGTCGGTGCTGCGCTCATGGCTGGGCCTCGCCCCGGGCGGCCGCGTCGGTCTCTGCGGCCGGCACCAGCGGCAGCAGCCGCTGGTGCGCCAGCCTGGCGCGCAGCCGCACCACCACCGTGTCCTCCAGCTCCGGCTGGCCCAGGGCCGCCAGGGCTGCCAGCAGTTGCTGTTGTTCGAGGGGCTGGGGTTCCAGCCTGAGTCCGAGGCTTTCCAGTCCCACGCTCACGGCGTAGCGCACGACCCATTCGCCGTCCTGACAGCCCCCCAGCAACGCCAGCAGAGCCCGCTGCCGCACTGCGGTGCGCTGCAGCGGCTCCAGCGGCGCCAGCTGCAAGCTGCCCAGGCCGCAGGCGGCGGCGCGCCGCACGCTCGGACCCACATCGCTGGCCAGGGCTTCCTCCAGCAGGTCCAGGCCCCGCACATCGCCGATGCCGGCCAGGGCCCGCACCGCCCAGGCCCGGGCGCCGTAGTTGCGGGGATCCAGGCTGTCCAGGATCGGCCGCACCGCCAAGGGGCCCAGCCGGATCAGGCCATCGACGGCGGCCACCGCAGCGCCGGGATTGTTGAAGCCCAGCACCTCCACCAGGCAGGCGATCGCCTCGTCGTTGACGCTGTCCCCGTGGTCACTGGTGGCCAGGGCAGAGGTGGCGGCCAGCATGGTCTGGGCGCTGGCTGCTTGTCGCACCGCCTGGATGCGTTCGCCGATTGGGTCCATCTCAACGCTCCTCACAGCAGGGAGTCCATGGCGCTCAACACCGCCTCAGCCTGAATGGTGGCGCCATGGCGCTCGCCCTGCTCGACCAGGCCCCGCAGGGCGATCAATTTGAGACTGTTCTCGGCCAGGGTGCGGCAGATCGGCTCCAGGGCTGGCCGCCAGCCGACAGCCCCCAGATCCATCAGGGCGGCGCGCCGCACCTGCAGCTGGGGATGGTCCAGCATCGCCACCAGGGGGGCGGCCCAGCGGGCCTCCCCACTCAGCTGCAGCAGGGCCCGGCAGGCGGCGCTGCGGATCAATGGGCGCTCATGGGCTGTGAAGGGTTCGATCAGGGCGAGCACGCCGGGCTCGGCGATACCGATCGCCCCCAAGGCTTCGAGCATCGCCTCGCAGGGTTCCTGCAGGCGCGGGCTGTCAGAGCGGGTCGCTCCAGCACCGGCTGGGCCGCTGGCCAGGCGCCGGAGCAGCACGGCCACCGCCTCGGTGGCTTGCAGCTCGCCGAGCGAGCGGGCGGCCGCCTCCCGC
>JAPLIB010000059.1 GCA_026389335.1 Cyanobacteriota bacterium
CGCTGGCGGGACAGCCAGAGCAGGGCGGCCTCGATGTTTTGTTGCTCCCATTCGTTGAGTTGGCTGCGGCTCACCAGATGAGAGGGCAGCAGTCCTTCCAGCTCCTCGCCATCCAGCGATGTCGCCCCGGCCGGTAGGCCGTCGTTCAATCCCACAGCCGGGTGCCGCTGGTGTGGAGGATCTCTTGGGCCATGGCCTCAAGCCGCTCATTCGCCGCTGCAGAGGGAGACGCAACTGGCTGGGCCTCAAGCGCCATCGTTCGGCCGGCGCGCTGCTGCCACTGCTGCGCCAGGTGTAGGGCCCGCTGCCATCTCATCTCACGCAACGGGCGCCTGGGCACGAGGGCGTACTGCAGATCACAGTCGAGGGCCTCGGCCACCCGCCGCAGGGTGCCGAGTGTGATGGCATCGACCGCTTCTGCCTGCTCAAGCTTGCGCGCCCCAGAAGCCGTCACGCCAAGGCGTTCTGCCAGTACGCCGGAGGTCATTCCCAGGGCCTCGCGGATGGCCCGCAGCCAGCCCGCCGGCGGACGCGGCGGCAGAGGATGACTCGCTGCGTCCTGCAGGACCGCATCCATCTGGGCCAGCCTTAGCTCTTTGGCATTCATGGTGGATGGGAGCGATCAGTCTCGCTTGTGGCCTTTACAAGCAACTTATCACTCCCGCTGGAAGACAGCTAGGGAGAGTGCTGGGTTGCCTTCATATGCAGTTTCGGGAGTTATCACTCTTGCCTTCGGCTCCCCTTGGCTCCCCACTTGGCTCCTGTGGCCTGGCCGCAGAGCTGCCAGCCCCAGGGAAGCTCGAACAACTCGGCTAGCCGCACACCCCGGTGAGCGTTGTGGATCGCAGTTGGGACGTTCATCGGCCAAGACGTGTCGCAGCCCGCTCGAAAGCGTCATCAACAACGTCATCACCACACCACTTGCTGTAGGCAGCAAGGTGAGTTTCGACGCTGTGCCCCATGGCTGCTGCCGCGACTTTCGGCGGCAATTCGCAGATCAGGTGGGCGCGATGGGCGTAGCCATGCCGAGCGGAATAGAGGACCAGCTTCTCCCCTTCTGCTTCGTATTGCTGGCGCAGATCCTGCCAACGACTGCGCCTACGCATGTACAGGCCCATATCCTCCGCGCCAAAGCCCGGGCGCATTGGCGGTAGTGGCTGGGACTTGAACTGCTCCAACAGGTTCCAGGCCTCAGCCCAGTCATCGCAAGGCAGCAGCCGCAGCGGCCTCGGTTTTGTCTCTCCCCGGCTGGTGTTCTTGCGGTAGTTGCACCACAGGCGGCCGCTTCGTAGCTGAAGGTGTTGCAGCTCCTCCGGTCTCAGGCCATACGCGGCAAGCAACTGGAACGAGAAGCGCCAGCGTGCGTCGGGGATAGCTTCAACCAGCTCAAGGATGTGCTTCACCTCGATCGGAGTAGTGATCGTCTTCCCTTCCCGCTTGCGGCCTACAAAAGGGTCGAGATCTAGAGGTGGCGCCCACTCCACAGGCAGAGCGCCGTTATCGACTCCCCATCGCAGCAGCGCGGCGGCCTGCTGCACCTGCATCTGCCGGCCACGGGAGCCAGGTTGATCAGACCACCGCGCCGTGACGGCTTCCAGCAGTTCCCGGGGATTGGTGGGCGGTTTCTTGCTGGCGAGGATGGCCAGCAGTTCTGCCATCCGGCGCCGATACACGGCCTCCCAGGTCCGCGGTTTGATGGCGCCGCTGCTCAGCTTTCGGGCTTTGAATCGCTCAACCAGCTCAGGCCAATCAATCGGGCCGGCCGCTGGCTCAGCTGTTGGTTCAGCTGCTGGCTTATCGCTGGCCAGTGCAGCCGCAATGGCCCGGTCAAGTGGTACCCCGTCGATGTGGGCAGAGTGGATCGCAAGAACCGTCTCTCGGATGACATCGGCCTGGTCATGCGCCCATTCGATGGGCAGCAGAACCTGATGACGACCGCCGGCTGCATCGACCGTGAGGCGCGTACGGCCCCGCAAATCGGAAACGCGCCAGCCGCTGCTCGTGCCTCGCTGGGCAAGGGAGAGGCGCAAGCCGGAGCGCAGCACCGAAATCCAGGTGTCAGAGGCTCTAGAACCCCCCATGTGAGCAAATATGTGAGCAAATCGACCCCCATAGGTTGGCACGGCCAGGCTTGCACTGCCATCCACTTGCACGCCAAACGGCTGTTGCAGCAGTGCTTTTGGGCCTAGACTCCAGTCCTTGCAATCGATCTCTCAGACTCGTAAAAGAGAGTTTTGGGAGCACTAGGTCGCAGGTTCGAATCCTGTCGCCCCGATCAGTGATAGCAACGGTTCTCGGCAATGTCGAGAACCCCTTTTTCTTGCCTGCAAGAGAAAGTGCAAGAGAACAGAGGGGTCTCGGGCCTCGCGTTCCTCCCGCGTGGGCATGGGTCAGTGCTGGTTGGAGCCAGGTCCATCCGTTTTGACCAGGGCCCAAGGCCCGAGTTTCTCTTGCATCTCTTGCAGTCCATCGCCCGTGTGCAGCTGCTCCGGGTGTGCAGGCACCGCAGGGCTCCGGTCGGCAGCGGCAGTCCTTCAGCGTGCCACGGCTGTGCCGTGGCGTGCATCGGCCAGCCGCCGCCGCCCTCCGCACCCTGGCCCGGGGGCATGGGTTGGGTGGTTGGCCCGGTTTGTGGCCCGCGGCTGCGGTGGCGCGGCTTCTCTTGGCTGGCAGTTGGCCGGGGTATCGCCCTGTCTCGCCTCGCGCGGCTGCGCGGGCAGTTACATTTTTTGGCCCTTATTTTCCTGGGGTTGCCATTAGTTCTGGCTTCGGGGCTGGGCGAGTCGCCTCCATGAGCAAAACCGCTGCAGCACAGCGGATCTTGGCGCTATTAGTGCGCTTGTACTGCTAGAATAAAGACTGCGCCAAAGGCCTCGAGCCCATCGCCTGCGGCAACGGAATCGTCAGACAACTTGCCCCGTTCGTTTGCTCTGTTGTCCATGAGTCTTTTTTCTGCTGCTATCGCGGCTCAGGCCGCTGCCCGCTCTGGGGGCTCCTGGCGGGGTCAGTCGCTCCCTGGTGGTTGTTGCCGGTGGGGGTCGTGATCTGGCCTGGTCGCCGGCCCGCATTGCTTCTCAGCTGCTGGCCCGCACGGGTGGGCGGGCGGTTCATTTGCTCCTCCATGGCGGTGCCCGTGGCGCTGATCAGGCCATCGCCCGGGCCGCCGATCAGCTCGGCTGGTATGCGCTCTCCCTGCCGGCCGAATGGCATCTCTATGGCCGGGGTGCCGGGCCGATCCGTAATCGCCAGCTGTTGGAGCAGGCCCTGGCCGTGGCCCAGGCCCGCTGCACAGCTTCATCAGTCGTGTCGGTGCTGGTGGTGGCCTTTCCCGGCGGCTCCGGCACCGCCTCCTTGGTCAAGCAGGCCCGGCGGCTCGCTTCTCGTTCGCCCGTGCCCCTTGCCGTGATGGAGGTTTCTCCGGCCTTTGGCGCTCCGTCGGCTCTGGGCTGATCGCAGCGCCCCTTATCCATCTCTCCCCGTTTGCACTTCTGCTCCTTTCACCCATGACCGTCCTCACAGCCATCAAGACCGCCACCCCCACTGCCTCAGAGGCCCCCTCGCCGGGGCTGTGGCAGCTGGGGATCGAGAACCAGGAACTCACCTCCCGTGTCGCCCGTCTCGCTGAGCAGCTCGACAGCGACGATCCAGAGCTCCGCTCCCAGGCCATCAGCGAGCTGGAAGCAGCTCTGCTGCAGGAGGAGGGGCATCGGCAGGCCCTCGACTCCAAGGCCGATTCCTACTGCTGGGTGATCGAGCATCTGCGCGGTCAGGCCGCCTACCGCCAGCAGCAGGCCAAGCGACTGGTGGAACTGGCCCGCAGCGAAGAAGCCCGGGCCGATGCCCTGGAGGAATCCCTGGTACTGGTCCTCACCCGGCTGCAGCCCTCCGCCTCCCGCTTCTCCTTCCCCAATCACGAGCTCACCTCCCGAAAATCCCAGGCCGTCGAGATCGACGACGAGGACGCCCTGCCCGCTGAATGGCTCGCCCTCAAGACCATCAGCCAGCCCGATAAAGCCGCCATCAAAGAAGCCCTCAAAGCCGGCCACTCCATCCCCGGCGCCCAACTCATCTCCCGCCGCTCCTGGCGCATCCGCTAGGGGCCAGAGGCCCCTCATACATGGGGTTCCGGTGGTGAAGCCGGGGCCCCTCTCTTTCCCATCCGTTTCACACCGCTGTACATCGCCATGACCGTCGCCGCTCCTGCTTCCAACGGGGCCAGCACCACCAGCCGCCCCGC
>JAPLIB010000100.1 GCA_026389335.1 Cyanobacteriota bacterium
ATCAGAGCAGCGCCGGCAGCGAGGCGATCACGATCGCCACCACAGCGGTCAGCACCAACAACAGCGGCACCGGCTGGTTGACCCAGAGCGTGACGCCAGCCCAAACGCCCAGCAGCTTCAGCCTCAGCGGCAGCTCCAGCGATCTGACCCTCAGCAGCCTCAGCGCCAACCAAGCCGGTGTGGTGCAAGCCAGTCTGCTGTCGGCGCAGACCAGCAGCACCGCCCTGACCCTGACCACGCTGCAGACGACAAGCCAGACCGTGCCGGCGGGCCTCAGCGCTGTGGCCAGCGTCTACGGCCAGGGCAGCCTTGGCGCTGACCTGATGCTGGCGGGGGTCAACACCACTGCCAGCGTCCCCACCGTCGCCAGCAATCTGGTCAGCGCTGCCTTCAGCAGCTCTTCTCAACAGAACACCCTGGCCTCGGTGTCGCTGCAACCGGCCGCGGGCACCGCGGCGGTGGCCTGCAGTGGCAGCAGCTTCTACATGGCGGTCCAGGCCGGAGACGCCATCTACTGGAGCACGAGCGGCAATGGCGGTACATCCTGGAGCAATTGGCAACTGGTTCCAGGTGCCACCCCATTGGCCCTGAACCAGCCCTCGCTGGCCATCGTGAATGGAACCCTGTATCTGGGCTTCATTGACAACACCAACACGATCAACATCACATCACTCAGCGCCAGCAATATCGCCACCAATACCTGGAGCAGCCCCTCCCAGGTTCCAAATTTATCTGCCGATTCGATCAGCCTGATCAATGAGACGATCAACGGCACACCGCAGCTTTCGGTGTACTCGGTGAATACGTCGAATTCGAACGTCTTCAAGAGCTTCAACACCACACCCACAGCCAGCACAACCACCTGGAGTTCGATTGCGATCAATGGCAATGATGGCGAAGCCTTGACAGCTGCCGGGCCGCTGAGTGTCAGCCAGTACCAAGGGCGAACCTATCTCGCCTATCAGAGCGACGGCACCAGCGCGCCGATCACCATCGCCACCACTGCGGCCAGCACCAGCAACCTTGTCAGCAACTGGTTGAGCCAGGAGCTGGCGTCTGCCCAGACCACCAGCCTCAACAGCTTCAGCCTCAGCGCCGGCTCCAGCGGTCTCACGCTCAGCACCCTCAGCACCAACCAACCGGAGCTGTTGCAGGCAAGTCTGCTGTCTCCCCAGGTCGGCAGCTCCCTGTCGCTCACGGTGCAGCAGACGGCCAGCCAGAGCCTGGCGGCCGGCGTCGACACCGTGGCCAGCGTCAGCGGCCAGAGCCTGTTTGCCGCCGACCTGCTACTGGCGCAAATCGACAGCAGCGCCAGTGCTCCGAGTCCGAGCGTGTCCAGCACCCTGGTCAATCTCTGGAGCGCACCGCTCGAGCTCCAGGACACATCGACCCAGGCGCTGGCGCCACCGGCCCTGGCGATCGACGGCACCACCATCTACATGGCCGTGCAGGCGGACAGCCCGACATCCAGTTCCTGGTTCTACTGGAGCTCCAGCAACGATGGCGGCAGCAGCTGGAGCGCCTGGCAGGGAGTCGACAAAAAGTCGAGCCTGGCCTCAGCTCCGCCGAAGTTGCAGCAACCCTCCCTGGCGGTGGTGGACGGCAACCTCTATCTGGGCTTTGTGGATGAGAACAATGCCATCAACATCACCGAGCTCAGTGATGCGGCCAGCAACACCTGGAGCGCGGCTTATCAGCTTGCCGGCCCAGCCGCCAGCTCGGTGAGCCTCTGCGCCGAATCCATCCCCACCAGTAGCAGCAGTGGCTTCAGCACGACCACCCAGCTGGCGGCCTATTACCTCAGCCCTGGCACAGGCCCATCGGCACCGGGCCAGATCGGCAAGACCTTTGCCAGCGCTCCAAGTGCCAGCAGCAGCTGGAGCCCGGCCCAGACCCTGCTCAACGCCAGCGGCGGCGCCGCGCTCACCAGCACAGGCTCGCTGGCCGTGAGCCAGTTCCAAGGCCAGACCTATCTGGCCTACAAGGCCTATCAGAGCGGCAGCGGCAGCCAGGCCGGCGGCGAGGTGATCGAGATCGCCACCACGGGCAACGGCTTCACCAGAGTCAACAAGAGCCTCACGGCCACGGTCAACAGTGGCAGCACCTGGAGCACCCAGACCATCACCAGCCTCGGGCTGCAGGGTGCCGTGGAGGGACCCTTGAGCCTCAGTGGCGACAACAGGGGCCTGGAGCTCGGTTACAGCCTCGCCAACCAAACCGACGAACTCCAGGTGAGCCTGCTCACGCCAGCGTCGGCCACGAGCGCCTGGGGCCTGCTCCAGGCGCTGCCGGCAACCGCGCCGTCCACCAGTGGACCCCTGGCCACAGGGACCGCAGCAGTCGCGTGGTCCAGCAGCAGCAGCAGCGCTACCACCTCCACCGTCTACATGGCCGTGCAGGCCGGCAGCTCGATCTACTGGACCTCGAGCAGCAACAACGGCGCCTCCTGGAACAGCGCCTCCTCGAACATTTGGCAGCTGGTTACAGGGGCGACGCCAGGCAGCCAGGGCCAGCCGCCCTCGCTGGCGGTGGTGAGCGACACCCTGTATCTCGGCTTCCTGGATGCCAGCAATGCGATCAACATCACCTCGATGTCGCTGAGCGAACCCAACAACACCTGGAGCAGCAGCACGCAGGTTCCCAATCAGACAGCCTCTTCGGCAAGCCTGATCAGCGAGAAGATCGGCTCGGCCCAACAGCTGTCGGTGTATTACGTCAGCAACGCCACTGCGACCCAATCGCAGATTCTCAAGGCCTACAGCACCAATCCATCGGCCAGCGAACCCATCTGGACCTCAGCCATCCCGATTGAAACCGGCAGTGGCAAAACAGCGACGCCGCTCACCGCCAGCGGTACCCTCAGCACCAGCCAGATCAGCGGCCAGACCTATCTCGCCTATCAGAGCAGCGCCGGCAGCGAGGCGATCACGATCGCCACCACGACGGCCAGCAACGAAAACACCAGCACCGGCGGCTGGTTGACCCAGAGCGTGACGCCAGCCCAAACGCCCAGCAGTTTCAGCCTCAGCGGCAGTGCCAGTGGGCTCACGCTCAGCAGCGTCAGCGCCAGCAACCCCGACGTGCTGCAAGCCACTCTGCTGTCGGCCCAGACCAGCAGCACCGCCCTGACGCTGACGCCGCAACAGACGACCAGCCAGGCCCTGCCGAGCGGCATCGGCAGCGTGGCCGCGATCAACGGCCCGACCACAACCACCGCCGCCCAACTGCTGCTGGCAGGAATCGACAGCAGCTCCACGGACCCCAGCGTCGCCAGCACCGTGGTGAATCTCTGGAGCCCGACGCTGACGATCCAGCAGACCAGCAGCAAAGTGCTGCCGTCGGGCATCAGCAGCCGTTCGATCGCCCTGCTCAGCACCGCCGCTGGCTCTGGCAGCAGCGATCAACCCTTGCTGCTGGCTGGCGCCGATCTCACCTCCGCCGACACCACCTCGATCCAGACCATCCAGATCAGTCCCTGGAACCCGCAGCTGACGGCGCTGCAGACCACGACAGCCCCCCTGCCCTCGTCGCTCAATTCCGTCAACACGGTGGTGTTCGGCCAGAGCTCCAACCCAACGATCACCCTGGCGGGCGTGGGCAGCGGCTCCACGTCCACGACGATCCAGACCAGCGCCATCAATCCCTGGACGGCTCCCCTCAGCATCCAGCAACAGGACAGCATCAACCTGCCGAACAACGTCAGCAATGCCGACGTCGCCCTCGTGACGACGACGGACGCCAATAACCAGATCTCACTCAATCTGGCGGGCATCAGTTCAGCTGGTTCAGCCGTTCAGACCGCCACGGTGGACAGTCCCTGGACGCCCATCTTTGCCCAGCAGAAGAACGGCACGGTCAGCCTGCCGCCCAGTCTTGGCAATATTTCCCTGATCAATACATCAACCGAGGATCTGCTCGTTGCTGGCGTCGATATGGATGGTGGCAGCATCAGTCCTGACGCTTCCGTCTACACCAACGTCGTCAATCCAAATACGAGTGAGCCCCTGGTCCTAGCGACCCAGAGCGGCTACCAATACCTGGGATCAACGCTGAGCAATACCAACATCTCGATCCTGAGCACCAATGCCAGCAGCAATGGAACCGGCAGCAACAGCCAGGCCCTGATTGGCGCCGGTATCAATACATCAGCTGATGGCTACTTGGTGCAGACGACCTTGTTCGACCCCAGCAGCACCCAGATCAGTGGCACCAGCAGCACGATCGTGCAGGAGCGCCCCGCCCAATTGACACTCAGCGCCGAACAGACCGGCTCCACCCTCGTACCTGTGGGCGATCTCAATGATGATGGCTTTGCGGATCTGCTGGTCACCGCAAACAATGTGGTGGTGCAATCCGGTCTCAACAGCCAATCCCTGGGCACCGGCGTACGTCTGATCAGTGGCGCCGGCAACAGCAGCCTGATTCTCCAGAACAACGATGCCACCCAGGGCCCGCAAACCCAGAGCCAGCAAACAGTTCAGGTGGCTGCGCCCTTCAGTCTCAGCAACACCACACCGCTGGTCTCACGCACCGGTCCAACGCAACTGACACTGACCAGCCTCGGCGCCAGCCAGTCCTTGGCGACATCGTCCAAAAATCCGGGCCAAGCCACCTACTCGCTGTCCAGCTTCAACAGTGGCACCAACAGCTTCAAGGCCAACAATGCCGCCACCATTTATAATATTTTCCCGAAGAATGGCAGCCCCACAACCGGAGCGGCAAGCCTGCTGGCCGATAGCAGCGTGGCTCGCAACACCGCCGGCAGTTTCGGTGATCTCAATGCTGATGGACGGCTGGATTTCCTCTCTTCCAATCCTGATCAAGGCACGCTCATCGATGCCAGTGGCAAACCCTGGACGGTGTGGAGCGTGCGGGCTGCCGGTGATTTCAATGGCAACAGCACCGATGATGTGCTGCTGACCTTGATCCCCACCGGGGACAAAGAAGCCCTCACCGATCTGGTCAAAAACCTTGAATTCAAGGACCTATTAGCGGCTGCACCCTATCTACAGCCGGTGCTGCTTGATGGCGCCCTCTTCAAGGTCGATCGCGACAACACCTTCTCGCTTACCGATCTACGCACGTCGCTCAAGCCCACCGGTGCCAACCTCTACCAGCAGACCGAGACGCTGGGATTGCCCTCGGGTCTGAGCGATTCCGTCGCCATCCTGGCTGGCGTGGGCGGATCCGAGCAGGATCTGCTGCTAGCCAGCACCAAAAACGCCGCAACCAAAAGCGCCGCCATCGAGACCTCTCTCTCAGAGCTGCTGAGCAGCTGGACCGCGGTCGACCGGCGCTCCTCCATCGGCACACCGGCCCTCACCCGCGGGGCTGGCAACATCGTGTACATGGCCGTGCAAGGCGGCCCCGGCAGCAGCAGCAACTCCCAATCGATTTACTGGACCACCAGCATCGATGGGGGCAGCAGCTGGGGCGACTGGACAGCCATTCCCTCGATCTTCGTCGATAACTCCACCACTCCAGCCTCGAATGTGGTCGTGGCGTCAGAAAAACCACCGTCCCTGGCTTACATCGAATCCAGCAACACCCTCTACCTCAGCTATCTGGAAGCCGGCAGCAACGATCTTTACATCACCTACAACGATCTCAATTCGGTCACGAACACCTGGAGCACTCCCTATCAAATTCCAGGTCAATCCGCCGCCTACGCCACCCTGACGACACAGACGGGCACCAACAACGAATCGCAACTAGCGGTGTATTACGTGTCGTCCGATCCCACCAATCGCATCCTCCAAGCCTATAGCAGCGATCCCACAAGCAGCACCAGCTGGACTACAGACCAGCAGATCTACTACGACTACGACGCCAGTGACACCAGCAGCGGCGTGCAGACCGCCTCTGGCCCGATTGCGGTGAGTGAGGTCAACACCCAGATTTTCCTGGCCTATCAAGGTGGCACCATCAGTAGCCCCAGCAACGAGATCTACATCACCGGCAGCAGCAGTAATCCAACCAACAATGAAACCTGGACGTTCCAGAGCGTGCTGGATCCAGGTATCCGCACCGGAGTTGGACTCTCCACCAGCTCCGAGGGGCTGAACCTCAGCTATGAAAACTCCAGCCAGAGTGAAACCCTGCAGATCAGTCTGTTCGCGTACGATTCCTCCGGTGCGGTGACATTGGAGCGCACCAGCAGCCAGACACTCCCGGCGGAGCTGAGCAACAACGTGGCCATCTCCTTCGGCACGGCTGGCATCGGTGACAGCCAGCAATTACTGTTGGCTGGGATCAACAAATCGGAGAACGGCGATCTCGTCCAGACCAATCTGATCCAACCCTGGAGCAGCTGGAACCCCCTCAACGGCAGTCCCGACAGCACCACCCCCGCGCTGCTCCGCGCGGGCGACATCCTCTACATGGCGGCCCAGAGCACGGGATCCAGCACGGTTCAGTGGAGCAGCAGCAACGATGGCGGCTCCAGCTGGTCCAGCTGGCAGTCGCTGCCAGGCTCGATCACCAGCGACATCTGGCAGAGCTCTGTAGCGGGCCAGCCCGCCACCAAACCGTTGTCGATGGCGGTCGTGAATGGCATCCCCTACCTCGGCTTCCTCACGAACGACAACGCGATCATCATCACTGCCCTGACCAACGCCAGCACCAACAGCTGGAGCACGCCCTATCAGGTTCCTGGCCAGAGCGCCACCTACGCCACCCTGACGAGCGAAAGCGTCAACGGCACACCGCAACTGGCGGTGTATTACGTGTCGAACGATCCGACAAACCGCATTCTCAAGTCCTATAGCGGCACCCCCAGCTCCAGCAGCAACTGGATCACGGATCAGCAGATCTATTACACCGCCACCAGCGTGCAGACAGCCTCCGGTCCCCTGGCGGTGAGCCAGTACCGAGGCCAGAGCTATCTGGCCTACCAGGGTGGTACCACCAGTAGCCCCAGCAACGAGATCTATCTGGCAACCAGCAATACCGCCAGCATCAACAATGGGGCCAACTGGACAGCTGAGGCCCTGACGGATCCAGGCGCCAGGACGAGCCTGGGCCTGAGCGGCAGCGCCCGGGGCCTGGTGTTGAGCTACGTCAGCTCGGCACTACCGGATGCCCTCACCATCACCAACCTCACAGCCAGTCAGGCGGGCTCCAGCTTGCTCGATCCGTTGCAGAGCTGGATTGATGTCGATCAGACGCCGGGATCGCTGGCTGGCTATTCGATTGCTGGCAATGTTGAGCTCAATGGCGATGGCTTGAGCGACCTCCTGATTTCCGCCCCCACCGGCATCGCCCTTGACAACATCACCGCCTCCGACCCCACCGGTCGTTCCAGCACCGATCCCAACGCCGGCACGCAATATGCCCTCTATGGGCGTGACCTCCTGGGCATCGCCTCCCAGATCGGCACAGTCAACAACGACGTGCTGACCGGCACACCCCTGGCCGATGTGATCTACAGCCTCCAGGGCAACGATGAGGTGAGCAGCAGAGGCAGCGCCGATGTGATCTACACCGGTGCTGGCGACGACACCATCTCGATCATCGACAACGCCTTCCTGCGCATCGACGGCGGCGCCGGCTTCAACAGTCTGCAGCTACAAGGCCAGACCAATCAGAGCTTCGACTTCCGCCTCAATGTCAAGGATCCTGACTATTTCTGCGGCACCAAACTCAAAAATATCCAACTGATCAGCTCAGTCGGCTTTGGCGCCAACCAGCTGTACTTTGACGCCGCCGCGGTGAATGCGCTCAGCTCCAATCGCATTCTTTTCCTGACCCCTGATCTGAGCGATACCATCTCGCTCTCCACGGAGTTTGCCGCCGACAGCAGCTTCGATACCAGCTTCCAGGGTGTGCTCTGGCACGCCTATGCCACCGGCACCCAGGACACCGGCCCCAATCCCAACCCAACGCTGATCTACGTTCGCAATCCCGCCGGTGCGGCCGATAACAACTGGCTCAATGAGCACGTGCTCAGCATCGAAGCCAGCAGCGCTGCAGCCCCCGAAACCCCGGAGCCGGCGCTGATGCGTGCAGCAGCAGCGCCCACTGCATCCAACCCTGAGCTCCCCACCGCCTCGGAGATCACCAGCACCAGCGACCTGGGGGGTGGAGTCAGCCTGGTGAGCTACAGAACCAGGGCCAACTCAGCAAAGGCCCTGTTCAAGATTGAGCGCAAGGACACCAGCAAGCGAGACGTATTCGCCTACGCCTCCAGCACCATCAACGCCAGCCCCAACGTCAAACTCGGTGCTGACTACACCGCCGTTACCGGCATCAGCGTGCTGGACAAAGGCAGCAACAACGAGTGGATCAGCATTCCGATCGAGCCCATGGCCTTTAAGTCGGCGTCCAGCAGCCCGATCTCACTCGAAGTGAATCGACTGGAGGACAAGGGTCAGCAGCCCATGCACCTGCTGCTCAACACGCTATTTGATGACGTCAGCAGCCAGACGTCCGTTTTCTCCGGCTACTCGCTGGTCACCAACGCCGATGGTGAGGGTGCCTCCCTCAGCTTCCGCGCCGATGCCAACAGCAGCAACAGCGGCCTCGACAGCCTGAAGCTGAAGATCCGCGAGCGCAGCAGCGCCAGCTCCACCAAAATTGTTGCCAGCCGCACGCTGAGTGTGCTGGATGCGATTAAGCAAAGTGGCCAGACGCTGCCGCCGGCTTACGACAGCGTGAGCGGTGCCGTGGCCCTGGACAACGATGGACTTCACAATGGCCAGATCCTTACCAATCTGGAACTGAACTTCATAGCCAAGGCCGACGACCAGCCCAGCCTGTCGCTGCTGGCGCCAGAGCTGATCTGGGACCCAAAGGTCAAGCGCATTGACATCGACAGCCTCCAGTTCAGCCAGAATGGCCCGCTCACCTGCTGGCGCGCCGACAGTGGCTCCGGCCTGGTGACCTTTGGCCTCCAGGCCGGCAGCACCGCACTCACCCTGCTCAGTGATGCCAGCGGCGGCAGCGACGGCAGCATCAACCCCGACAACGCCCTGAGCACCAATCCCAGCCTCAGCTGGCAAAGCACCGAGGGCAAAGCCGTCGGCAGCCGCGCTGTCGTTGAGGGGCTCAACCTGCTCGGCAACGACTGGACGCCCACCGCCAGCCGCAATGGCCAGGCGCTGCAGCTGCTCAGCATCAACATTGACGGCAACCAGATCACCACCCAGTTCGCCGGTGGCGTCAGCGGTGTGTATTGGCAGGCCATCGGCTCGGCCCCCAACCCCACCCCGATCCGGCCGGCCGTGGAGGTGCAACGCCTGGCCGATTTCAACAACAGCCTCGCCTTCTATGTCGTCGATTCGATCACCGGCTCCGTCGATGGCCTCAACCCCGGCGATGCTGGCTATCTACAGGCGGCGCTCAAGCGGGCCGAGCAGGACGATCTGGTGCTGGATGCCTCCACGCTGCCCGACTACGGAGACACGGCCACCTACACAGATCTGGCGATCGACACCAACCGCTCCTACGGCGTGCTGTTGCTACAGAACGGCTCCCGCTCCACCATCTTCTGCTCCTACTCAGACGCCAACCCCGGTGGTGTCACCCAGATGGTGCGGCTCAGCAATGCGAACAACACGATGGTGCTGGGGCTCGAGGATGTAGCGGTGGCCAGAGGGGGCAGCGACAACGATTTCAACGACATCATCCTCAACATCACCAATGTTTCGTTGCCGATCTTCTGAGCACCGGCTATCGCCGCCATCGGGACCACCCACACCGGCGGCTGGCGCCGGCTGGCTGATCACGCTGCAGAAGTGTCTCGATTGAGATGGGTGAGCCAGGCAGGCCCCGAGAGCCCAGCAGAGATGGAGCCGCGCCTGGCCCCTCGTGATGTTCCCGATGGCTGCGTCGTACGCCTATCCCATGCGGGGAAAACTCGGCCCCATCGCAGTGCAGCTCCCGCTCTGGCGGTGGCGGCGTCCCTGGAGCGCTCAGCCAGGGTTTTCCGCTGAGCCCAGCCCCCCCCCTGCCTCTCCTGGCAGCAAGCAGCGGCTGATCGGCCTCCCAGCACTCCCGCACTCCCGCCCTGACCCAGCCGCAGCGCTGCCCGAGGGGTAGCGCCAAGGGAACCGGAGCGCCCGGAGGACCGCCTTGAGGCAAAGTGGAAGAAATACCGCACATTTGCACCCCCTGGCTGATCGGCCCGCTCCCTGGGGCCAAAACAGATCCGGACAGACCAGCCCCAGCCCTCAACGGATTCACCCGCCCTCCCGAACCCCGGCCCTGTCGCGATCCGAGCACCGAGCTCAATTTTTGTATCGAGCTGAACCTTCCGAGCACGAATCAGTCGCGAACCTGATACCACTCCCAGCCCCAGGTCCAGGCCCAACCCGCAACCTCGCCGCCAACCCCGGCCCCGGCCCAGATCGCGCCATCCAGGCCCACGGCGCCCCGCGGCCCATCTCCCCTTCCGTTTTGTCCAGATTGCCTACGCCCCACCATGACGCGCTCCACCCCCAACCTGCATCAGGGCGACTGCATCCAGCTCCCCGATGACGGCCAAGACGGTCAGCTGTATCAGGTCATCGGCGTCGATGATCGCGGTGACCGCTGCTGGTTGCGGGCCTGGCCCCTGGCCCGCCAGGGCTCACCCGTCTTCGAGGTCTCCTTGCGACAAGTTCAGACGGCCGCCCACCGGCGCCCCCACAGCGCCACCTGCCGGTCTTGAATGGGGCCGCCCTGAGCCGCTGGGATTGCCTCGTATCGCCGGCCTGACTGATGTCCCAGGCCGCCTGAGCCAGCGTGGCGCCCCCCGGCTGGCCCTGGTGCTGGCGGCCCTGCTGCTGCTGCCCGCCCTCACGGCCTGCCAGCCGCGCCGGCCCGAAGGTGTGCTGATCGTGGCCACCAAGAGCCGCCTCGATTCGCTCGATCCCGTCGCCGCCTCGCGGGTGGGGATCATGCAGGTGCTCAGCGCCCTCGGCGATCCCCTCTACGCCATCAGCGCCGATGGCCGTATCGAACCGCGCCTGGCCACCGCCCTGCCCCAGCTCAGCGCCGATGGCCTCAAGGCCCGGATCCCATTGCGGCCGGGGGTGCTGTTCCACGACGGCACGCCGTTCAACGCCGAAGCCATGGCGTTTTCGCTGCGGCGCTTCCTGGCGATTGGCACCCTCGGCTTTCAGCTCAGCGATCGCGTGCGGGCCGTGCGGGCCAGCGGCCCCCTCGAGATTGAACTGGACCTCAAACAGCCCTTCAGCCCGCTGCCGCGGCTGCTGAGTGCCATCTTCCTCACCCCCGTTTCCCCCACCGCCTACCGGGCCTACCGCGACAAGCCCCTCGCCGATCGCTTCGTCGGCACCGGCCCCTACCGGCTCAGCTTCTTCAGTCCCCAGCAGCAGCGCCTCAGTCCCTGGCCGCGCTACTGGGGCACGCGGCCCCGCAATGGCGGCCTCTCCCTGGTCACCCTCAGCAACTCCACCGCCCTGTTCGGCGCCCTGCGCAGTGGCGAGGTGGACCTGCTGCTCTCCAGTGGCCTGGAAATCGACCATCAGCGCGCCCTGCATCGCGAGGCCCAGGCCGGCCGCCTGCGCGAGGCGGTGGGACCAGCCCTGGAGATCGGTTTTCTGTCGCTGCTCAGCGACCAGCCGCCGCTGAACTCCACGCTGCTACGCCAGGCGATCGCCCACAGCCTCGATCGCCGCACCCTCAGCCAGCGGGCCAGCCTCGGCATCCGGCCGCCCCTGCGGCAGCTGGTGCCGCCCAGCCTGCCGGGCTCCCTCGCCGATGTCTGGCCCGCCTACAACCCCCAGCGCGCCCGCCAGCTGTTCCGCCAGGCCGGCTACTGCAGCGGCAAACGCTTCAGCCTGCCGCTCACCTTCCGCTCCGATATCCCCACCGATCGCCTGTTGGCCCTCACCTGGCAGGCCCAGCTGCGGCGGGATCTGGACGACTGCATCAGCCTGGAGCCGACCGGCATGGAATCCACCACCGCCTATGACCAACTCGGCAAAGGCGCCCTGGTGATGTTCTTCTACGACTGGAGCGCCGACTATCCCGACGCTGAAAACTTCCTCGTGCCCCTGCTCGGCTGCGAGCAGTCCCGCGGCCACCGCTGCCTCAAGGGCAACAGCGCCCTGAGTGGCAGCTTCTGGAGCGCCCCCGGTCTCGATGCCCAGCTGCAGCAGAGCAGCCAGCTCACCGGCGCGCCGCGGCTCGCCCTGCTGCGGGCCATCCAGCGGCGCGCCGCCGCCGCCAACCCCTACCTGCCGGTGTGGCTCACGGCCCCGGTGGCCTGGGCCCGTCCCCAGCTCAACACCCCCCGCTTCGATGGTTCCGGCCGGGTGCTGCTGGGCGATCTACAACGCCGCGGTGCCCGCCGGGAGGTGCAACCATGAGCCGCCGCAGCCATCTGCTGCGCTACTTCGGCGCCCGCCTGGCCCTGGCGCCGCTGATGCTGTGGCTGATCGCCAGCCTGGTGTTCCTGCTGCTGCGGGTGGCACCGGGTGATCCGATCGATGCCCTGCTCGGCCCCAAGGCGCCGGCCGCCGCCCGCGCCGCCCTGCGCCATCAGCTCGGCCTCGATCAGCCGCTACTGACGCAGTACGGCCATTTCCTCAGCCAGCTGCTGCATGGCGATCTGGGCCTGTCCCAGAACAGCCAGGAGCCGGTGCTCGGCATCATCCGCGCCAGCCTGCCCGCCAGCCTCGAACTGGGGGTGGTGGCCCTGGTGCTGGCGGCGGTGCTGGGGCTGGCCGTGGGCTTCAGCGGCATCGCCCGACCCGAGGGCAAGCTCGATCTTGCCGGGCGCCTGTTCGGCATCGGCACCTATGCCCTGCCGCCCTTCTGGGCCGCCATGGTGGTGCAGCTGGTGTTCGCCGTCTGGCTGGGCTGGCTGCCGGTGGGTGGCCGCTTTCCGCCCACGCTGCTGCCACCGGAGGGCAGTGGTTTCTATCTATTCGACAGCCTGCGCGCCGGCGATGGCCAGCAGTTCTGGGGGGCCGTGCGCCATCTGGTGCTGCCGGCGGCCACGCTCGGGGTGTTGCTCAGCGGCATCTTCACCAATGCCCTGCGCCTCAACCTGCGCCGCGCCCTCGGTTCGGACTACGTGGAGGCCGCCCGCAGCCGCGGCCTCAGCGAAACCCGTGTGGTGCTGCACCATGCCCTGCCCAATGCCCTGCTGCCGGTGCTGACGATCACCGGCATCACCGTCGCCTCCCTGATCGGCGGCGCCCTGCTGATCGAGGTCACCTACTCCTGGCCTGGCATCGCTTACCGGCTGCAGGAGGCGATCGCCCAGCGCGACTACCCCCTGGTGCAGGGGATCGTCGTGATCGTGGCGGCGTTGGTGGTGCTGGTCACGGTGGCGGTGGATCTGCTGGTGGCCCTGCTGGATCCGCGCATCCGCTTCTGAATCAAGCCGCCCGGAAAACAGCCGCCGCCGCCGCCCTAGGGCGGCAGCCCATCGCGCCAGCGGCGAGCAGCGGCCTGGTCAAGCACGTAGGCCCGCACCCCCTGCTGACGCCGCACCTGGGAGGGCAGGGGCAGGGCCGGCTGCGGGCCTTGCGGCAGGCCCTGCAGGAAGTCGCTGCCGAGGCCCAGCAGCAGGCCCTGCACCAGCACCGGATCCACCCCCACCAGTTCGCTGCCGAGCCGGAACACCGCCTCCTCCCGCTCCGCCATCCGCACCGGCGAAAAATGGCTGCCGCCTTCCACCAGCACCAGCCGGCTGCCGCCGGCGGCGGCCGGTAGAAACAGGCTGAGCTGCTCCTCCAGGGGTGGGGTGACCAGATCAAGACTGCCGCCCACCATCAGCGTCGGCACCGGCAGGGCCGCCAGCGCCCCATCGGGCCAGAGCAGGCTGCCGAAACTGTTGAACAGCACCAAGCCGCGCAGATCAGCCGGACGGGGCAGGGCCCTGGGCAGGCCGATGCTGGCCAGCTGGCATTGCAACAGGCGCGAAGGATTGCCGATCGGCAGGCGGTCGATGGCCGTGCGGCAACGGCCCTCCAACCCGGGCTTCGGCTCCACCCCTGCCGCCAGCAGGGCCGTGAGGCCGCCAAGGGAGTGGCCCACCAGAACCACCCCGTCGCCCCGGACCGGCAGGCGCCCCTGGCGTTGGGCCGCCAGCACGGCCGCCACATCGAGCAGCCGCACCGCCAGCGTTTCCGCCCCCGGCGGCGGCCTTTGGCCGTCGAGAGCCGCCTTGAGGGCATCGCCATCACTACCGGGATGCTGCAACACCACCACCGACCATCCCCGCCGGGCCAGGGCGCTCGCCAGCCAGCCGAACTGATCGGCATTGCTGCCCAGCCCGGGTAGCACCAGCAGCCAGGGCTGGCTGGCGGCGTTGGCTGCCGGCGGGCTCGGGGCGGACCAGAGCTCCAGCGGCAGCCCTGCCTGGCGATGGGCCACCGGCAGGCTCAGGTGCAGCGGCTGGGGCTGATGGCGCTCACGAAAGACCAGCGGCCGGCTCTCCCGCTGCGGCAGCACCAACTGCTGGAGATCCCGCAGCGCCAGGCGCTGGCGATTGAGCTGCTGGCGCCACTGCTGGGCCAGGGCCAGCAGGCCATCAAGCTGGAGGCTGAGGCTGGGCAAGGGCAGGGCCTGCAGCAGGCTCAGGGCCGTCACCTCGCGCTGCTGACGCAGCAGCTCCTGCAGCGTTTTCTGCAGCAGGGCGGTGGTGGGCTGTCCCGCCGGGGTGGTGAGCAGATCCCCCAGTTCGGCCAGCAGCTGGCCGCCCGCCCAGCTGTCGAACAGTTGGCGACCGAAGGTGCGATCCCGCAGCAGCGGAGCCCGCAGCAAGCGCAACAGATCGCTGCGGCTGTCCGGTTCAAGCAGTTCCAGCCAGACCGCCACATCGGCACCGGCGGCACCGAAGCCCCGCGAGGCCAGAAACGGAGAGCTCTGGGGGTGGCGACTCCAGATCTCCAGCTGATCCAGCCGAATCGGAATCTCCAGGCCATCCAGGCGCAGCTTCAACAGCTCCGCCGCCGCCGCCGGACGCCCCTGGGGCAGCAACGCTGCTGCAATCAGCAGACTGACCAGCATGGCCCCGATCCCTGGAAGGCCCCGAGGAGAGCGCGGTGACCGCTGGCGATCGTTCAGATGGCGACAGTTCAGGTGGCGAAGCAACGGCACGGCTAGCAGCCAGGGCCAAGACCTGGTGGCTCCAGTTTCCCGTGCCGTTGCGCGATCTGGCCCGAATCCGGCTGATCGCGATGGTGGGAGCCGGTGGGGTGCTCTACCTCACACCAATGGTGTTCCACCAAGAAGCCTTCAGTGCCAGCAGTGTCACCACCGGCCTGGCCCTGGCGGCCCTGGCCGGCACCGGCGGGCGCCTGCTCAGCGGCGTGCTGCTGGATCGGGGCCTGAGTTGCTCCCTGCCGGTGCTGCTGGCCTGCCTCAGTGCCCTGCTGGGGGACACGATCCTGTTCGGTGCCGAGGGCTTCGGGGGCTATGTGGGCGGCCAGCTCCTGCTGGGCATCGCCATCGGGCTCTACTGGCCGGCGATCGAGCTGGCCGTCCCCCTCGGTTGCCCGCCGATCCCATCGGCCCGGGGCTTTGCCCTGGTGCGCAGTGCCGATGCGCTCGGCGTCGTCAGCGGTGCCCTGGTCGGTTCCCTGCTGGCCGCCCAGGGCCAGCTGCGGGGCATCTATCTGCTCGATATCGCCTGCCTGCTCACGGTGATCGCCCTGGTGTGGCGCCGGCCCCTGCCCCAGACCCAGCGCAAACGCCAGCTGGAAGGCTCCAGCCCCCTGCGCAGCTGGCTGCCGCCGTTGCTGCCGATCCTGGCCGTCACCGTGCTGGCCACCGCCTTGCCGGCCCTGATGCAGAGCGCCCTGCCCCTCGATCTGGTGCGCGGCGGCCTGCAGCGCAGCCCCCTGCCAGAGAGCCTCGGGGCCCTGACCATCGGCCTGCAGCTGGCTCTGTTGATGCTGATTCAGTGGCCGGTGGGTCAGGCGCTGGCGAAGCGGCCGGTGGGGACCGGCCTCAACCTCAGCCTCGGCAGCTTCGCCGTTGGCTGCAGCCTGCTGGCCGCCTCCGCCTTCAGTTCCCACGGCATGGTGCTGATGCTGCTGGCCCAGCTGCCCCTGGCCCTGGGTGAAGCCGCCTTTCTGCCCACAGCCACCGAAGCCGTGGTGGAGCTCAGCCCCCGCCGCCATCAGGGCCTGGCCATGGCCCTGTTCTCCCAGTGCTTCGCCATCAGCGCCTTCGCGGCGCCACTGCTGGCGGGCCAGCTGCTCGATCAACAGCGCCATGGCGTCGGCCTCTGGCTGGGTATGGCCGTCCTCTGCCTGGCCGGCCTGCCGCTGGTGAGGCAGGTAGAGCGCTTCCAGCGCCGCAACCTGCTGCAGGTGCTCGGTGGTGGCGGCGGCGATCTGGAGGGGGAGGGCGGCCGTCAGATTCTCTATCGCTTCGACAGCAAGGGCGAGTCCGGCAGCGCCACCATGGCCAGCGACAGCACCGTCCCGGGCTCCCGCAAGGGCTCCGGCAAGGGGTCTGAGAAGACCCTGTAGGCACTGGGCACGCCGCTGCCAGGCATCAGTCAGCCTGGCTCCAGTTCACTGGTCGGCCTGGCTTTCAGCCAGGCTCCGGTTCACTGGTCGGCCTGGCTTTCAGCCAGGCCTCGTGCGGCAAGGGTTCGGTGCCGTACTCCCAATCGTCGTAGTCGGGATCGTTGCGGATCTTCTGGTGCAGTTCTTTCTGCACGTCGAAGTTGTGGGGATGGGCAGCCCCGCTATCGGGCTCCACCGAGGCGGCGTCGGACGGGGGAAGGGTGTCAGCGGGGTCCATGGGCGCAGGCAATCAGACCCCCATTCTCCCTGGGCGAGGGACGCCATCGGCTGGGTCAGACCCGTACACCCCGATCCGACGCAACCACCGCAGCTGGCGGCGCTGCGCTGAGGCAGGCTGAACCAACCCAAGCCCTATCCATTGATCTGCTGCCATGGCCCACGCAGCACGCGCCGGACTGCTCACCTGGCTGATCGGGATGGCGGGCTCCGCCATGGCCGTGACGCCCCTGACGACCCTGCAGCAGGCAGCAAGCCAGTGCTTCACGAACCCCAGCGCGGCCCGTTGCGACGGGGTCTGGGACCTGTCAGCCCAGCTCAAGCAGCAGGCGGAGAAGAACGAGCAGCTTGGCTGCTACTCGTCCCTGCTGGCCCTGGAGGCGATGGTGTCCATGGCGAGGCTGGGGTCCCAGGATCACGCCCAGCAGACCAAGGCCTTGCAGACAACGTCACGGGAATGCCCCTGAACAAGCTGTCACCCCATTCAGGATCGCAGTCGCTCCAGGGTGTCGAAGCCCCTGGCGCTGGCGTTGATGACGTGGACCGCCCTTTCACCCCGGCAGGCGCTGATGGCGGAGACGGAAAGTAGTTCCGGAGCCTGCCTCAGATCGCCATAATGGAACCCACCACCCCGGGCTCATTAGAAGTCAAGCAGAGTTCAGTGCCTGAACGGGTTCTCGCCAGCCCAGGAGCTCCAGCATTCCCCTGATGTCGTGAGCCAGGGCGGCCAGGCCCTCGGTGATGGACCAGAACCCATCGAGGCGCAGCGCGTTCATGGCAGTCACCGGGCCAGGCTCCGGAGCGTGGCCATGATCTGAACGCCGTTGACCTCGCGGTAGCGGTGCGCGTCCTCTTTGAGCTGGGTGTCGCGGGGCCAGTGCCAGGAGTTCTCAATGCTCCAGCGGTCACGCACGTGTTGCAGCAGGGCCTACCGCAGGTGGAAGCCCTCCGGGCTATGGCGCTGGTGCGCAGACTCGTGACGTAGTAACGGGTCTCGTCTGTTGGCTTGCCATTGCGGCTGCCTTTGCCGCGCACGGCGATCACCGTGGCGCTGCCAGGCCAGTTCTCCACCACCCACTCCGGAGCCGGCATCGCCCTCAGCGTCCAGGTGATGTCCCGGCCGTGTTTGCGCTCGCGCTTGCTGGCCTGCAGCGGTGCCTTCCTGCCGTAGGTCAGGAGAGCCTTGATCACCTGAAAGCCCTTGTGGCAACTGTGTTTCACCGCGATCAAGAAGTCGGCGCCACGCTGC
>JAPLIB010000108.1 GCA_026389335.1 Cyanobacteriota bacterium
CGAGCATGAAAAACACCAGATGATCCGCCGGCAACCACTCCACCGGCGACGGAGGTAGCAGCAGGGTCTGCCCAGGAACCCAGGGGCGGAAGGATTTGGGCTTGGCCATGGCCCATTTTCTCACCCAAATCGATTGGTGTCACAGCGATTTGGGCAGATCGGCAGGCGTCCGTGGAGAGGCTGGAGGTTGATCTATGTGCAACAGGCTCGTAGCCGTGCCTGCTCCTGGGTCACGCCAGGGAACAGGTCGACGAACTCCGCCAGGGAGACACCGTCTTCAAGGTTCTCGAACAGAGCCGCCTCCGGGATGCGGGTGCCGCGAAACACCCAGGCGCCACTCACCCGCAGTGGGTCCCGCTCCACGGCAGCACAGCCCGCCCAACCGAGATCGGCTCGTACTGGCATGACCGGGCCGGTCGCAGGACTCGCTCAGCGTAGGCAGCCCGCCCCAAGGAGCAGCTGCGTCAAAGGTCTTCAGGTACGGCGCCCTGATGTTGTTCGGCTGAGCGCACCTCGCGGTGCGACACCAGAAAGGCCTCAATCCAGTCGTGGTGACACTTCTGGCTGATTCGATCGGCGATGGTCACTGCGGTGTCGGGCACCTCGAACCGCTTGCGGAAGGCCCTGGTGAGTTGTTCCAGCAGGGGCCGGGGGAGGGCCCGCAAGGTGTTGTGGAGGTGCTGGATCGTCTCGGCATCGAGGGCTACGAGGCTCGCATCGGCCGGAGCTGATGGCAGTGGAGTCGAGGCGGTGGTCTGGGTGCGGCCTTGGACCGAGGCCGCGCTGATTGGAGCGGGACCGCCAGGCCCCGGCCGGCTGGCCGGAGGCCGCTGCTCTGCTGACCGCTGCGGCCCCTCCCCCTGGCCAGGTGAGTTGCTGACCTGCCGCTGCTGTTTGTCATACAAGGCAAGCCCGAACGGGTTACCAAAGGTCATCAGCGCCCGCTTCATGGCATCCGTCTCGGCCTCCTTGAGGGCGGATTCATGGGCCTGGCCCAGATCCACGTCGATGCCATGGCCAGCACCGCTGCCCTCGCGGATCAGCGGGGTCAGGCCACCGGCAGTGACGGTGACGCGAACGCGGGCGGTGTAGGTGACCCCCCAACCGGGCTTCTGGTCCCTGCTTGTGCCTCTGGCACCGATCGTGCGTTCGGACTGGGCGACGCAGCACATGGCAACGGTGTGGCGCTGCCAGCCGTCAAAGCCAAAGATCCGATTGGCCTCAGCGATCGCGACCCAACCTTCCACGTAAGCCACCTTCCCGCGGCCCTGCTCCCGCTGGCGGACGTTGGCCCGATCGAGGGGTGCGGAGAGGGCAGCGAGCTGCTCAGGGGAGAATCCGCTGGACTGGGCAGGCTGGTCCTGAAGGGCTGGCGGAGCCAGGGCTGATTCCGGGGTTGCAGTGGTCCCCGCCTCGGTCCGATCCGTGGAACGGATCAGCTCCAGGGCCGAGGTAGGCCGCTGGGCCGGACGAGGAACTGCGGAGCGGCTGGTGGTGCTGATCCCGTTGGTGGAAGGAGCGGCAACAGTCATGACGGTGTGAGGCGATGTGAAAGGGATTCGGTCAATGAGGGGCCCCGGCTGCACCACCGAAACCCCATGTGTGAGGGGCCTCTGGCCCCTAGCGGATGCGCCAGGTGCGGCGGGAGATGAGGTGGGCGCCGGGGATGGGGTGGCCGGCTTTGAGGGCTTCTTTGATGGCGGCTTTGTCGGGCTGGCTGGTGGTCTTGATGGAGAGCCACTCCGGGGGGAGGGAGTCTTCGTCGTCGATCTCGACGGCCTGGGACTTGCGGCTGGTCAGCTCGTGATGGGGGAAGGAGAAGCGGGCGGCGGTGGGCTGAAGCTTGGTGAGGACAAGGACGAGGGATTCCTCCAGGGCATCGGCCCGGGATTCCTCCCCACGAGCCAGTTCCACCAGTCGCTTGGCCTGCTGCTGGCGGTAGGCGGCCTGACCGCGCAGGTGCTCGATCACCCAGCAGTAGGAGTCAGCTTTGGAGTCGAGGGCCTGCCGATGCCCCTCCTCCTGCAGCAGGGCTGCTTCCAGTTCGCCGATGGCCTGGGAGCGGAGCTCTGGATCGTCGATGTCGAGTTGCTCAGCGAGGCGGGCGACACGGGAGGTGAGTTCCTGGTTCTCGATCCCCAGCTGCCACAGCCCCGGCGAGGGGGCCTCGGCCTGGGCAGAAGTGGCAGGGGCTGCGGACTTGATGGCTGTGAGGACGGTCATGGGCGATAGGAGCAGAGGTGCAAACGGGGAGAGAAGGGGAGAGATTGAGCAAGGGCGCTGCGATCAGCCCAGAACCGACTCAGCGCCAAAGGCCGGCGAAACCTCCATCACGGCAAGGGGCACAGGAGAACGGGAGGCCAGACGCCGGGCCTGCTTGACCAAGGAGGCCGTGCCAGAACCGCCGGGGAAGGCCACCACCAGCACCGACACGGCTGATGTGGCTGTGCAGCGGGCCTGGGCCACGGCCAGGGCCTGCTCCAACAGCTGGCGATTGCGGATCGGCCCGGCACCCCGGCCATAGAGGTGCCACTCGGCCGGCAAGGAGAGCGCATACCAGCCGAGCTGATCAGCGGCCCGACTGATGGCCTGATCCGCGCCACGGGCACCGCCATGGAGGAGCAGATGAACCGCCCGACCGCCGGTGCGGGCCAGCAGCTGAGAAGCGATGCGGGCCGGCGACCAGGCCAGATCACGACCCCCACCGGCAACAACGACCAACGAGCGGCTGCCACCACCAAGCGGCGGCAGAGCAGGCAGAGCCAAAGCAGCGGCCTGAGCCGCGATAGCAGCAGAAAAAAGACTCATGGACAACAGAGCAAACGAACGGGGCAAGTTGTCTGACGATTCCGTTGCCGCAGGCGATGGGCTCGAGGCCTTTGGCGCAGTCTTTATTCTAGCAGTACAATTTTGCATATGGCGCTGACCACCCAGGCGCCAGGCCAGAGCTAATGGCCACCCCAGGCAAATAAGGCCCTGAAGGTATAAACGCCCGCGCAGCCGCGCGAGGCCAGACCGGGCCGAGCCCCGGCCAACTGGCAGCCAACAGAAGCCACGCCACCGCAGCCGCGGGCCCCAAACCGGGCCAACCACCCAACACATGGCCCTTGGCCAGGGTGCGGAGGGCGGCGGCGGCTGGCCGATGCACGCCACGGCACAGCCGTGGCACGCTGAAGGACGGCTGCTGCCGACCGGAGCCTTGCGGCGTCTGCTCAGCCCCAGGCAACGTCGAGGAACTCCACCAGCAGGAGTCTGCTCAGCCCCAGGCAACGTCGAGGAACTCCACCAGCAGGACGCCCCGGTGGGAGCCGTGGATGGTCACCAGACCCTCCCTCGCGGCCTGCTCCATGCCGGGCCGCTCCTTGCGCACCTGCGCGGCGCTGGCGAGCACCCGCACCCAGCCGCCGGTCATGAAGTCCTCGCTGCCCGTCTCGAAGGCCTGCAGCCGCCGGTGGCGGTTGCTGTTCCGCTCGTAGTACAGGCCTCCACCGGTGGGATCGCCTCCCTCCGCCCAGACCTGGTCGACCATCAGCTTGCCGATGGCGACTGGGTCCTGTGCGGCACCTTCGATCGCGTCACCGTCAAGGATGAGGGGGT
>JAPLIB010000053.1 GCA_026389335.1 Cyanobacteriota bacterium
CCGCTCGGAGTTGGTCATCGTGCCCTCCTTCTCACTCCACTGGGCCGCGGGCAACACCAGATGGGCGGCGGCGGCGGTCTCACTGCCGGCATAGGCCTCGCTCAGCACCACCAGGGGGCAGCGCGCCAGGGCGGCACGCACCCGGTCCAGATCAGGCAGGCTGACCAGGGGATTGGTGGCTGCCACCCACCAGAGGTCGAGGGCGCCGGCCTCCATGGCCTCGATCTGTTGCCATACCGCCAGGCCCGGGCTGGAATCGATCGCACCCGGCGGCAGCCCCCAGGCCTGCTCCACTTCGGCCCGGTGGCCGGCATCGGCCACCGAGCGGTAGCCGGGCAGGAGCTGGGCCAGCCCACCGGCCTCCCGGCCGCCCATGGCATTCGGCTGGCCGGTGAGGGAGAA
Organism: Cyanobacteriota bacterium; assembly: GCA_026389335.1. Taxonomy (GTDB): domain Bacteria; phylum Cyanobacteriota; class Cyanobacteriia; order PCC-6307; family Cyanobiaceae; genus Cyanobium. The sequence goes on from JAPLIB010000053.1 coordinate 403, forward strand.
CGGCCCGGCACCGGGCCGGCAGATCTGGCCGCTGAGTAGGTGGAGGTTGATCAGCCCGCCGATCGTGGCGGTGCCTTCAGCCCGCTGATTCAGACCCATCGACCAGAGGCTGAGCATGGCCGCCGAGCCCGCCCAGATCTCGGCAAAGGCATGCAGCTGCTGCTCGGGGATCCCGCAGACGGCGGCGGTGCGCTCCGGAGTCCAGGGCTCCACATGGGCCGCGAAGGCCTCGAACCCCTCGGTGGCCGCCTCCATGAAGGGCAGATCGAGGGCACCGGCGCGCAGCAGTAGATGGGCCACGCCGTGCAGCAGGGCCAGATCCGTGCCGGAAGCGATCGCCAGATGGAGGTCGGCGGCGGCGGCGGTCGCGGTGGCGCGGGGGTCGACCACCACGATGCGCACGGAGCCGGGATTCCGTTTGCGGCGCTTCAGCAGCCGCTGGAAAAGCACCGGATGGCATTCGGCGGTGTTGGTGCCGATCAGCAGCACGCCATCGGCCAGGTCGAGGTCGTCGTAGCAGCAGGGAGGACCATCGGAACCAAAGCTGCGGCGATAGGCGGCGACGGCCGAACTCATGCACAGCCTGGAATTGGCATCGAAGTTGTTGGTGCCCAGGGCGCCCTTGAGCAGCTTCTGGGCGATGTAGTAATCCTCCGTGAGAAATTGACCGCTGCCATACATGGCGATCGCCCCGGGGCCCTTGCTGGCCAGGGTCGTCTGAATGCGCTCCACCAGCACCTCAAAGGCCTGGTCCCAGCTGATCCGCCCAAAGGGTTGATCGCGGCTGGTGCGATAGAGGGGATGGGTGAGGCGTCCCGGATCGAGGCTTTCGCCCACCGTGGCGCCCTTCACGCACACCTGACCGAGGCTGGAGGGATGGCGGCGATCGCCGCGGGCCTGCCAGGGGTCGGCTGGGGCGGGTTGGTCGCTGGCACCAGGGGCCGCAGCTGCTGCACTGGGGCGGGGCGGCAGCAGCTCCAGGCCACAGCCAACGCCGCAATAGGGGCACTGGCTGCGAACCGGCTGGGGGCTGGGGGAAGGGTCGGGGGCCATGGCACAGACGGGCCTGGAGCCAGTGTCGGCGATTCAGGCCGCGGCGCTGGGCCAGCCACCATGCTCTGTGCCGGGCGCTACACCGCCGCGGTTACAACGGGATGGCGAGGGGGGACAGGCGGATGCCGCTGGAGGAGGAGCGAACGATTCAGAACGACGATGCGAAGGCGGATGGGTCAGGCCCGTGAGCTGCAGCCCCGCGGCCCCTGGGAGCCTGCGCTGCTGCCTGCTCAGCGGCGGCGATAGCCGGCGCATGGGCCGCGACAAGGCCCTGTTGCCCCATCCCGAGGGTGGCACCTGGCTGGAACGCAGCCTGGGGCTGCTGGCGGCCGGAGGCGGTGCTCAGCGCCGGCGTGATGGTGGAGCGGATCGCGGATCGCTGGCAGCTGGAGCCCGTGGGCCGCGATCCGCACGGCGATGCGCTGGCGCTACCGCGACGGCCGCGGCTTGCTAGCCGTGGTGGCCTCCGTGAGCACTCCCTTCTGCGGCGACTGCAATCGCCTGCGGGTGACCGCCGACGGCCTCGCCTACAGCGGCCTGGACGCCCGGAGCGGCGCCGGCCCCACCAGCCGCCACCGCGGCTCGCCATGCGGAGATGGCCTACTTGGGCGGCTGAGGCCTGCGCCGATCGCGCCGGTGCTGCGCTCAGGTAGGAGCGAGCAGCTTGCAGGCCGCCAGCAGCACGACCAGGGCCAACAGACGCCGCAACCAGGCAACCGGGAGGTGATGGGTACCCAGGCGGGTCCCGACGAAGCCGGCAACGAGCACCGTCAACACCATCCAAGGCAGCCCGGGCGGAAACGGCGGTAGGGCACGGCGCTGGGCCAGCACCAGGCCAGCCAGACCGCAAACAGAGTTGCCCAGGATGAACAGCGACGACACCGCCGCCGCCTGGCGACTGGAGGCCCACCTCGCAAGCAGCAGCAGCGGCGTGAGGAACACACCGCCACCGGTGCCGCTGAGGCCGGCCAGCAGACCCAGCCCCAGGCCGCTGACCAGCAGCTGCGGCCGCGAGGGGATGCGCAGCAGCGGCGGATCGCGGCGTTCCTGCAGCAAGCGCCCGGCCGAGCCGATCAGCACCAGGGCCAGCAGCCTGCGGAACCAGGGATCTGGCAGGGCCAGCCAACCGCCCAGGAAAGCGGCCGGTAGACCAGCCAGCACGAGGGGCCGAAACAGCGGCCAGGGCAGATGTCCCGCCCGCTGGAACTGCCAGCAGCCCTGGGCGGCCACCACCAGATTGAGCACCAGCGCTAGAGGTCTGATCTCAAGCGGCGCCAGCCCCGCCAGGGCAAACACGGCGACATAGCCAGAAGCGCCGGCATGGCCCACGCTGGCGTAGAGAAAAGCCACCAGGCTGAGGACCGGCAGCAGCCAGGGAAACGGCGCCATGCCTGGAGCGGGGTGCTCGGCCACTCTGCACGGGAGGAGCGCCTCTTCCGGACGATGCTCGCCTCCTGTGCTGGAGGCCTTCAGCGCTCGCGGAGGCGCGGCAGCAGCTGCACCAGGTTGCAGGGTTGGGTGCCGTGGTCCAACAGGGCGCCGATCAGGCGGTCCCAGGCGGTGAGCACGGCATCGAGCGAACCGGGCAGCACGAAGATGAGGGTGCCATTGGCCACCCTCGCTAGGCAGCGACACTGGAGGCTGCTGGTGCCAATGGTCTGGAAGGAGAGCATCCGGAAGAGCTCCCCGAAGCTATCCATGGTCCTTCGAGCAGGGGAGCCACCGCTTCCGGATTGCCATCACGACCGGTGAGGCCGGTGCACCACTGCTGATCATCACCTGCACGGCTGGATCGGCGATCCAGCGACTGACCTCCGCTCTGATCAGGCAACGGTCATCGGGCACCTGGCAACGCTCCTGCAGCCGGTGGCCCGCAGCCTCAAGGCGATGGCAAGGGCCACAGCAGGCCAGCGGCGCAAAGCCCATTGTGGGGCTGGGGCAGCGGCAGAGTGGTTGGAGTGATCCAGACCAGCCATGCGGGGGCCAGGTGATGGGGGAATGAACGCAGTGGCAGAGGCCACGGTGAGGGTCAAGCTCTTCGCCGGACTGCGGGAGCGGGCGGGCTGGGGGGAGCGAACCTGGCCCCACAGCGCCGGCCTCACACCGCACCAGATCTGGAGCCAACTGCCCGATCCAGCACCAGCGCACACCGTGCGGGTGGCGATCAACCACAGTTTCGCCAGCTTCGAGACGCCCCTCAACCCCGACGATGAACTGGCCTTCCTGCCGCCGATCAGTGGAGGCTGAGCGGCGCGAACCCGTGGAAGCCACGATGCCCCGACTGGATCTGCAGCTGCTCACCACCACCCTTGATCCCCTGGCCTGCCTGGTCGCCTGGCAAAGGCAGCTGGCGGACTTGCCCGGTGGCATGCCCGCCGCTGAGGCCCACTTCACCGGCAGGGTGCGGGGTGTGAGTGGCCAAGGCCTGCCGCTGGAGGCCCTGGAGCTGGAGCATTACCCCGCCATGGCCGAACGCCGCCTGCAGGAGCTGGCCATGGTCACGGCCCAGGGGGCCGCTGCCGTGCTGGTGGCGGTGGATCGTCGCGGCCCGGCCCAGCGGTGCGGCCAGGCCCTGCTGGAAGGCCTCCAGCACGAGGTTCCCTTCTGGAAACGGGAATGGGTGAACGGGGTGGGCACCTGGTTGGAAGGCAACACGCCCCTGTGAAGACACTCCCGCTGCCCTGACCCCGGTTGGGCGAAGAGGGCAGGGGGGCAGAACAGGGGCAGCAGCAGCAGCTGGGCCCAGAGCTCGGTACCGGCCTCCAGCGTGGCCGCCTCGGCGGGCAGCTCCAGCAGCAACTCGGCCCCCTGCAGCGAACCGATGCGGGACGACACCTGGCTGCCCTCCACCAGCGCCAGTGGCTGCCCGTCATCGGCGAATGCCAATCGGGCCCGGGCCAGTTCCAGCCGTCCCGGCCGTCGCTTCAGGGGCGCCGCCAGCCTCACCCGCAACCGCCGCAGACCCACGGCATCGGCCCCTTCCAAGGCATACAGCCTGCAGAAGGTGGGATTGAGTCGATCCAGAGCCTGATCCGCCAACCTGCGAATCCGCCGGAGCGGATGGCTGGCCGGGATCCGCTCCTCGATCGAGACGCTGCAGAACAAGGAGCTGCTGCGCTCCTGTTGGCCTCGCATCAACAAATGGGCCGCTGCTCAATTCTGGCAGAGGGGGCCCGGTTTTTCAGCGAACTTTTAAGGACTGGCATGGCGAGCAGCTGCCTGCGGCGTAGCATTGACAGCATTGCTGTCAGCGCAAGCAGTCGTCGTCCATGGCCACGCTCACGATCCGCAACCTCGACGAGAGCACCAAGGCGCAGCTACGCGTTCAGGCCGCCCGCCACGGCCGCTCGATGGAGGAGGAAGCGCGCACGATCATCCGATCCGCCATCGAAGACTGGAAGCCCGCTGCTACTGGCAAGGGCCTGGGCAGTCGCATCCATGACCATTTCGCCCAGCTCGGCGGGGTGGAGCTTGAGCTGCCTGAGCGTTCCTCCCTACCGACCCCAGCCCAGTTCGACAGCGAGACAAACCTGGAGCCCTGAGGACGACAGAATCCCAAGAGGAGGCTTCTCAGTGATCTTGCTCGACACCAATGTGATCTCGGAGCTGATGCGCCCGGCACCCGAGCCCAAGGTGCTGGCCTGGGCCGATGGCCTCGATCCAGAGGCGGTGGCGATCACGGCCATGAACGAAGCCGAAATCCTGCACGGCCTGGCCCGGCTACCAGCTGGACGGCGTCAGCAGCAACTCCAACAGAGCTGGGAGGTGCTGGCGGCCGAGCTGTTCGCTGGCCGGATCTGGCCTTTCACCAGCGAAGCGGCCCACTGGTACGCCGAATTGCTGCGGCGTCGCGAACGGCTGGCCCGGCCGATGGCGACGGCCGATGCGGTGATCGCGGCCACGGCACTGGCCCACGGGGTACCCCTGGCCACAAGGAACATCAACGACTTCGTCGAGATCGGCCTGGAGTTGATCAATCCCTGGGACTTGGCTTGAGCCGCTCCCCATTCTCGGCATGCAGGCCCATGGCCCTGATCGTCTCCACACTGCTGTAGGTCTGCTCAGGCAGGGATGCCCGCAGGGCCGCGAGCTGGGGCAGCAGATCACGCACCCTGCGGCGCCGCACCAGCTCGGCGATGGCCTTGCCGCGGCGAGTGATCACCACCACTTCTCCTGCGTCTACCGCATCCAGCAGTCTCGAGAGCTGGCTCTTGGCTTCTGCCACCGTCACCTGCAGCCTGGTCGTTGACCATCTGGATGACCAACCGTAAGGCGGTTTTGGTGCCGGGATTGCCGAAGCAGTCAGCCATAGCCCATAGGCTTTGACCTGCGGCCAGCAGGATGCCATGACCACCGTGTCAGCCACAGAAGCCCGCGAGCGGCTGGACGCCCTGATGGATGAGGTGGGGCGGTCCCACCAGCCCGTGCAAATCACCGGGACGCGGGGCAATGCCGTACTGATCTCGGAAGCTCACTGGCGCGCCATCCAGGAGACCCTCTATCTGGTCTCGATCCCCGGGATGCGCGAGTCGATCGTTGAAGGCATGGCTACCGAGGTCTCTGAACTGAACAGCGAACCGCTCTGGTGACCACGGTCGGACACCAATCTGCTGCTGGTCGACCAGGTATTGGCCGCCGAACGGATTCAGCCAATACCTGACATGTATCGGCAGTTTCGCCAATACATGCGGATGGCCACCGGCCAATCCGGCAACAGGAGGCATGGCCTCCTCCCCGAGCGAGCACGAGATCCAGCAGCGCATCCGCCTGGGCTGCGGCCGCGGGCCGGTGCGTCTGTGGCGCAACAACACCGGCGCCCTGGTCGACCAGCAGGGACGCTTTGTGCGCTTTGGGCTCTGCAAAGGCAGCAGTGACCTGATCGGCCTGCGCTCGCTGGAGATCACCTCCGAGTTGGTGGGCCAGCAGCTCGCCCAGTTCGTCGCCCTGGAGATCAAGACGGGCTCCGGAACACTCAGCCCTGAG
>JAPLIB010000148.1 GCA_026389335.1 Cyanobacteriota bacterium
ACGAGACAAATTCACGAAAAAGTGCCGAAATCGAGCCTTCTGCTGGGAGGTACAGCCAACGATCGACCGAAAACAGGAAGAAATCAGTTGTAGCTGTGGAAAACTGATGCTGCGAGATGGTTTTTCTGCAAACTCTTAGGCTCCTCCCAGGCCGAAGACGCCTAAAAGTCTGCCGCTCAGACGTCGCCGCAGAGACCGCGCAGGCCCGGCCCTCGCCAGAGACCATCACGCCGGAATCCGACGGCGGCAGCCGTGACTGGCTCCAGGGGGCACCTGTTCGCCTCCAGCGCCTGCACCGCCCTCGATCCCGCTCAGCAAGCGGAGCCGGAGTGTCAGCACGCCCGCTCGACTCCAGCCCGACCGTTGAGGGCGTTGGCCTCTCGGCGAGGCGGTGCCTGGCGAAACGCCGCCTGGCGCCTTGGCCGGACGATGGCCCCCATCCCCCTGGCGGCGGGAACGCCAGCAGGTCGCCGGGCCGCACTGATAATCAGCGGGTTGATCCCCTCCCCGAGCGAACCGGGTCGGCTTCGGGGCCTCCCCCCCCCCCGCAGAATCCGGCTCTAGTCCAACTGCGCCCCAAGCCACTCTCCATGCAGCCGCCCCTTCCCGCCTCCCCTCCGCTGCTGCTGCGCTGGCAGGGACTGCTGGCCGCCTGGGAGGGCGGTGCCCTCTCCCGCCATCTGCCGCTGCTGGCCGGCTGGGTGCTGGGCGCCCTACTGCTGGGACTGCCCTGGGTGACCCGCAGCGGCCTGAGCCTGTTGATCGCCGCCGCCGGCCTGCTGTGGCTGCTCTGGGCCCTGCGCACCCCCGCCGGTCGGATCGGCTCGATCAATGGCTGGTTACTGGCGGTGCTGGCGATCGCCGTGCTGGCCACCGGCTTTTCGCCGGTGCCGGTGGCAGCCTTCAAGGGGCTGCTGAAACTGGTGAGTTATCTGGGGGTGTACGCCCTGATGCGCCAGCTGCTGGCCACGGCCCCCCTCTGGTGGGATCGGCTGACGGCGGCCCTGCTGGGCGGAGAGCTGCTCACCAGCGTGATCGGCATCCGCCAGCTGTTCGGTGATTCCAGCGCCCTGGCCCGCTGGTCGGACAACAACTCCGTGGCGGAGGGCACGGTGCGCATCTACAGCACCCTCGACAACCCCAACCTGCTGGGCGGCTACCTGCTGCCGATCCTGCCGCTGGCGGTGGTGGCCCTGCTGCGCTGGCAGGGACGCCCCCGGCGCTTGTTTGCCCTCACCTGCCTGATCCTGGGCATCGTGGCAATGGTGCTCACCTACAGCCGTGGCGCCTGGATGGGCATGGTGGCGGGCCTGGGCAGCCTGACCCTGCTGCTGCTCTGGCGCGCCATCCGCCATTGGCCCCTGTTCTGGCGCCGCACCCTGCCGGTGCTGGTGCTGCTCGGGGGTGCCGTGCTGCTGGTGGTACTGGTGACCCAGGTGGAACCGCTGCGGGTACGGGTGATGAGCCTGGTGGCCGGCCGCGAGGACAGCTCCAACAACTTCCGCATGAACGTCTGGACCTCGGTGCTGCAGATGATCCAGGACCACCCCTGGATCGGTATCGGCCCGGGTAACAGCGCCTTCAACCTGATCTATCCCCTTTATCAGCAGCCCAAGTTCAACGCCCTGAGCGCCTATTCAATCCCCCTGGAACTAACCGTGGAGGCCGGAATCCCCGGCCTGCTGGCGGGCATCGGCCTGTTTCTCTGTGCCGTGCGCACAGGCCTGGGCCAGTGGCGTGCCAACGGACCGCTGGTGCTGCCGAGCCTGGCGGCGGTGGCGGTCTGCGTGGGCCTGGCGGTACAGGGGCTCACCGACACCATCTTCTTCCGCCCCGAAGTGCAGTTGGTGGCCTTGTTCAGCCTCGCCACCCTGGCGGCCTCGGTGCAGGGCGTCGGCGCCTCGCAGCAGGGTACGGACGCAGCGGAGGCGGGCCACGATGGCTGAGGGGCTGGGCCCCCAGCCCCAGCAGGCCGGCGAGCGGGCGGAGGCTCAGGAGCGGGGCGCTGACAAGAGCCTGGGCCAACAGGCCACGGGGCTCCGCCCCCCTGACAGGCAGGCCGCGGCGAACCGGGGTTCAGCGGGACTGGTCTCAGCTGGACTCATCCCAGCTGGAGCGATCTCGAATGGACTGATCGCCGGCTTCGACGCCGGCCAGACCCACACCAGCTGCCGGCTGGCAGAGGCCAGCAGCGGCAGGGTGTTGGCCGAGGGAGAGGGGCCCGGCGTCTGTCACCTGGCCGCCGCAGAGGGGCCCAAGCGCTTTCAGGCGGCCATGAGCCAGAGCCTCGCCGCTGCCCGCCGGCAGATCGGCGGCGAGGAACGGATGGACAGGCCGGAGGCAGCCAGGCCATCAACGCCGGGGCTAGCCAGTTCACCACTGCTGGCCGCCGCCATGGGCGCCAGCGGCATTGAACAGGACAGCGATGTGCAGGAGCTGGGCCTGACCCTGGCCGCGGCAACCCTGGGCCTACCGCGCTCGCACCTGGCCGTGACCGGCGATGAGCGCACCGCCCTGCGCGGCGCCTTCCCGGAGGGGCCCGGCATCGTGGTGATCAGCGGCACCGGCACGATCGCCGTCGGCCGCGACGGCAAGGGGAACGACCATCGCTGCGCCGGCTGGGGCTGGCGGCTGGATGGAGCCGGCTCGGCGTTCGACATCGGCCGCGACGGCCTGAGCCTGAGCCTGCAGATGGCCGATGGCCGCCTGGCGGACACACCGCTGCGGGCCGCCCTCTGGCAGGCGTTGGCGCTGGATCCAAGCGACCCCCAGGCAGCGCAACGGATCAAGGCAATGGTGGTGGAGCCGGACTTCGGAGCGGCCGGGTTCGCCAAGCTGGCGCCGGTGGTGGCCGCGCTGGCCGGCGCCGGCGCCCCTGAAGCACAGGCGATCCTCAGGCGGAACGGCGAGGCCCTGGCCACCTCGGTGGCAGGCGTTGCCCGGACTCTGGGACTCAGCGCACCGCCTGTGGCCGCCCTGGGCGGAGCGATCACCCACTTGGAGGGGCTGCGGCAGGCCTTTCGGGAGAGCCTGAGCCAGCAGCTGCCGGGGGCCCGGCTGCAGGTGCCGGTGGGGGATGGCTGCAGCGGGGCGCTGGCGATGGCGAGGGAGCTGGGGGGGGGAGCCAGCAGTTAAAAAACTGAAAGCTAAACAGCCCTGGCCAGGCACTGCTAACTGGAGCACAAGAGCAAGCCGCCTCAGCAGCGCCAGCCCCTACGGAGATGGCGAAAGCATGGCGATTGAAGGACCAAGTTCAGGCCCCCGACCCCAAGAACTCGCGGACCAGCAACCAAGACGAGCCAACAGCTAAGCCCAGCCGGGGCTGCGACAATGCGGCTCAGATCGAACCGGAACCCATGCAGGTGGATGCCCTAACCGGTGCGAGCAACACCAAGGCCACCATTCCGAAATCCCCCTACCGGCCTGAGATCGACGGCCTGCGGGCGTTTGCGGTGATCGCCGTGATCATCAATCACTTCAACAAGGATCTGCTGCCCAGCGGCTACCTGGGGGTGGATATCTTTTTCGTGATCTCTGGCTATGTGATCACCTCCTCGCTGGCCAATCACCGCAGTGAGTCGTTTGGGGACTTTTTTCCTGGGTTTTATGCACGGCGAGTGAAGCGGTTGGTGCCGGCGTTGGTGGTGTTTGTTCTGATCAGCAGTCTCTTGATTTGCTTGTTCAATCCTGAGCCAGGCGTGTCACTAGGGGCTGGGAGAAGGGCTCTATTCGGGATTTCCAATATTAATCTATACCAGGCCTCCACGGATTATTTCGCAACTTCCACCGAGCTCAATCCTTTCACCCATACCTGGTCATTGGGGGTGGAGGAGCAGTTTTATCTTCTCTTTCCTCTGCTGATCTGGTTCAGCGGCTTTGGACGTATCGCCACCCATGGAGCGCGCAATCTACTTTGGGCCATTCTGATTCTTTCAATCGCTTCTCTGATCGCCTTTGTCTATCTCTATCCCGTGAATCAACCAGCTGCCTATTTCCTGATGCCACCTCGCATCTGGGAGCTTGGGGCGGGCTGCCTACTGTTTCTGGCCCTGCTGCGTCCTGGACATATCTTAAAAAAAGTGGAGGGATGGACGCCTTCTCTAATTGCCGCAGCTTTGATGATTGCGCTGTTCATGCCTTTAGCGACGGCTGTGCCTACAACAATGACCGTGGTCCTATTGACGGCATGCCTTCTCACTTGCCTGCGACCAGGAAAATCCGGATACAACCTTTTTACTCAAAAGAGCATTGCATATCTCGGACTAATTTCGTATTCGCTCTATCTGTGGCACTGGGCAGTTCTCTGCATCAGCCGCTGGACGATTGGGATCCACTGGTGGACTATACCATTGCAGATCGCAGCCATGCTCATATTGGCCATATCTTCTTATATTTATATCGAAATGCCCCTCCGCTTGACCGCTTGGCCGCACCCTCCTTTAGGCTCTATTATTACTGGGATTGCAGCAACGACAATAGCCTTTGCCACAACTTCATTTGTCAAGAATGATGGACGCTTTTACCTTGGGGATAAAGCTCTTTCAAATCACGCTTTCCAGCGCCAGGTCGCCGAGGGCACATCTATTAATGAATTAAATTGCAGCTGGTATCACAACAAAGGGCCACGAATCCATGACGCCATTGCAAATTGCACTGTTACCAGAAAAGGCAGGAAATTTTCCGAAGACTCTGGAAGAGTTTTTATTCTTGGCGACAGTCATGCAGCGAATCTAACCGGATGGATTTCTGATGTGGCCCGCCTGGGCAACCTGTCGACAAGAATTCTCTATGTTTCATCCCAACTTACTCCTCCTGCTTCCAGGATTATCGCCCAGGACTGGCCTAAAGACTTTAAAACTCAAGAGACAATTCGAAATCTTACGCTGACAGAAGCCCGGAAGAAAGACGTTATTGTTATTTCCAATTACTTGCCCTACTACCTAGCCAATAAAGATGAAAACATGCGGCGGCTTTGTGAGCATACATCTGCCGAGTGCACCAAGGAATGGCTGAGAGAAACGCAGTCAATGGCACGTGCGACAACTCAACAAGGAGTGAGCTTAATCATTGTCTCACCACTTCCCGATTTCCGCTCACTAGATTCAAGCACTCCATGGAATACCTCCAAAGAAACATGTACAAAACAATGGTTCAGACCATCAGTCGGCCAGGATTGCTTTATGAGCAGGACAAAGAGGGAAATACTTCTTGACTTTAAGGAAATAAGAACTGGGCTTGCAAGGCTACAATCAGAGTTTGATAATGTTTTCATATACGACCCCCTTCCCCTGGTATGCCCAAGTCATGCCAAGATTTGCTCGAACTATCTTGGCGATAAAAAGATATATGTCGACACGAATCACCTTAACTACTTCGGCGCCAAGCTCATTTCCAGTGACTTTTCGCGATTCCTATTAAGGAATCGGATCGTTAACCCTAGCCAATAATTCAGATTGGCGGCACTCTGATCAGCCCAACCCCCGCTCCACCTTCGCCGCCAGCACCTCGCACCAGTGATCCACCTGCTCCATTTCAGCCGCCTCAACCATCACCCGCAGTAACGGTTCGGTACCACTGGCGCGCAACCAGCACGCGGACGTGGCCGGCCATGGCGGTTGCAGCCTGCCCCACGGTCAGGTGCTGCGATTCACACTGTAGCCAGTGGATACATTTCGATAACCTGACCTTGTCGGAGCAGATACCCGTGTGCCTGCCGATATGGACCCTGGGCCAGCGCCATGTTCATCATCACTGCTCGACAAAACCGACTGACATGCATCTACGGCGAGGCAGGGGGAAGCCGCATCTGCTCTGTGGAGATATAACGCCTAGCTACGACCAGCGACATCCTGACAATGAGCCTGAACATACAGATGCGGGCTGCCCAGGCATGGCGAAAGAGAAGAGAGGAACAACGTCAAAAGAGAGGTAAAAATAAGTCTATGGGGAGGGATCGATTGAATTCAGGAAGCCAGGTACGACACTTCGATTTAGTCTATCGCTAGGCAAAGATGTTCAGGAGATGGAACTGTGCTGACCCGCTGCAACGCCGACGATCCATTTTGATACAGAACGAACGGGCTGAGTCGCGGTGCTCTGTCATCAAATTCGGACCGTGGATCGAAGGTGATTCCAGAAGCGTTTCAGGGGTTTCAGGGGTTTCAGGGGTTTCAGGGGTTTCAGGCTATTCCCTGGCGAGAGCAGGCCTCGGAGAGGAACGGACTCGATGGGCTCTGGCCTGAGGCCAAGTTCGTGCAGAATTTCATTGGCAGCAAGCAAACCGGAAGTACATGCTGCTTCCATCAGCATGGCCGGTATGGGTAAACGAATCCAGTCACCAGCAAAAGTGAGTCCAGGAATCTGGCACGTGGTGTCAGGGCGAAATGAGTCCTGGCCAATCGCATAGGAGGTAAAATCATTGCGCACTTGCAGTTCCTGATGAAGAATCTGCGCATCCCTGGCGGCAGGAAAGTAATGACAAAGATCGTCCATAAAACCATCCAGAAAAGCCTCCGGAGAAGGCACATGATCCGCTTCCAATCCATAGCAATGAAGTTCAATGACGGCGCCGCGATGGCTGGAACTCCACTCGCTCGATTCCTGCTCGGCACGATGTACAAGTGTCAGCGAGTCTAGAAAATGTCGCCTTTCCAGAAAAGTGAATACGGGCAGCTCCTGCGGGAATGGATCACAGTCGAGCCACAGGCGAATCACGCTATAGGGGCGGGCGGACTTCATGCCCTGCAGACGTTGGCAAAGCAGGGGGGCCATGACATTGATTGAGCGGCTGCTCGCTACTAGGGTGCGGGCACTTCTGATGTCGGATGCGACGATCAGGCGGTCATAGCGTTCGCCATCCACCAAAAAACCGCCCTCAGCGACCTCAATCGACTTGATACATTGCCCCGTCCTGACACCAACTCCGTAGCAACTCAGCGCACGCCTGAAAGGGCCGATCAAGGTGGCGTCGTAATCATCGTCCATATAATCATACACAAGCCCCAGGTCATTACTGAAAAAATAAGTATGCGAAGCCTTGAACATCTCAGCCGTCGACATCTCGCCTTCGGCGGTGAAGTATGACCGACAAACATTATTCATTATGGCCATGAAGTCTTGCGTTAGCCCAGCCCTTTTTGCAAAAGAGGCGAACGAAACGTGATCCCAGTCCTTAAATATTCGATCCCTATCGTAGGCGAGCATGATCACAAGCCTCCACGCAGAAGGCTTCAAAAAAATCATGGGGCTAAAAAAGCCCTCCCTTAGCATTGAAGCTATATTAATAAGCGGCACCGGGGAAATCTTTCCAAATCGCAAAGACTTGCACTCTGTGATAACGAGATAGTCCGACATTGGGCGAAGGAACGAGTCCGCTCCCAAGCGGGCAAGAAGGCGCCTGAGGTTATGGTACTGACGGAAAAAGGCATGGAAGCCATGGGAAATATGAGTAGTACTGCCGTCCGAAAATTGAATTGGCCAAGAGCCGACCTTGCCGCCAAGGTATTCGTTACGTTCCAGCAGAGTGACACTTTGTCCACGTTCTCCAAGCACAAGCGCTGCGCTCATGCCCGCCAAGCCTCCGCCAATAATTGCGATCTTCAGAGGTGCAGAGCCCGAATCGGCAACTAGTGGAAGATCACAGTTAATGAAATTGAATGTGGCGCACCCCTGTCCGAGGCGAGCAAGGATAATCCGACGCAGAAAGTTCAGGACTGCAGACTTCAGCATGTCATCTCGGCTCAACTAAAATGCTCAAGTCATTAGAAAGCAATATACCACGAATCATCAAGGCATCAAGATTAACAATCTCATGTTGTTCCGAGATCAGAGCAATAGCTCGATGCAAACGGTGGCAGCAGAGGAATGGCGCCAGCCGTCTTGGCGTTGGCAGCTCACATTTCGAAGCACTGGTCGCCAGGAGTAGGGGCATTCCAGCAGACCTGGTGGCCGACGGCCAGCCATCCTGAGCACCGAGCATGATCATCAGCCATACCCCCGGGCAGGGGAGAGAATCGCAGAGCTGGCATGCTTCATGGAGTATCGAAACTGGATCTGGACGAGATCATGGGGCAGGCCAAAGTCCAAGTCCTGCCGTCCCTGGCAGCCGGAGCAGACGAGCCGGCTTGCCGCCATCACCCAGTGACGGACTCTCGGATGACCACCAGATTTATTTCCGGCTCGATCTGGTGGATGAGCTGGATCTCGCCGCGATCTTGATCCCGACTCAGAGCAAGGATTCGCGAGGGGAGAAGGGATTCACCCCTAGGAGCCTGTTGCGCATAGATCAGCCACCAGCCTCTCCACAGACGCCTGCCGATCTGCCCAAATCGCTGTGACACCAATGGATTTGGGTGAGAAAATGGGCCATGGCCAAGCCTAAATCCTTCCGCCCCTGGGTTCCTGAGCAGACCCTGCTGCTACCACCGTCGCCG
>JAPLIB010000162.1 GCA_026389335.1 Cyanobacteriota bacterium
CGAGACAAATTCACGAAAAAGTGCCGAAATCGAGCCTTCTGCTGGGAGGTACAGCCAACGATCGACCGAAAACAGGAAGAAATCAGTTGTAGCTGTGGAAAACTGATGCTGCGAGATGGTTTTTCTGCAAACTCTTAAGCAGCACCTCTGTCCTGGCCTAGGAAGCGGCGATCTGCAGTGGCAACCCACGCGACTGCTGATCTTCACCGACTACGTGGACACCAAGCGCTATCTGGAGCGGCAGCTGCAGGAGCTGCTGGGCGATGAGGAGGCCGATCGGCGGGTGGCGAGCTTCAGCGGCGGCATGAGCGAAGACAACCGCGAGCGGCTCAAGGCCCGCTTCAACGCCGACCCGGATCAGGAGCCGCTGCGGATCCTGATCGCCACCGATGCCGCCCGGGAAGGCGTGAACCTGCAGAACCATTGCAAGCACCTGATCCACTTCGACATTCCCTGGAACCCGAGCAAGCTGGAGCAGCGCAACGGCCGCATCGACCGCAAGTTGCAGCAGGCGCCGCAGGTGTGGTGCCACTACTTCCTGCTGGAAGACCGCCCGGAGGACCGGGTGATGGAGGTGCTGATCCAGAAGACCGAGGTGATCCGCAAGGAGCTGGGCTCGCTGTCGCCGTTGGTGCAGCTGCAGGTGGAGGAGGCCCTTGAGGGGGGCATTGATCTGGATCAGCTCGATGTGGTGCAAAGGCAACTGGAGGGCATGGATTCCGCCGGCAACGAGCGTGGTGCCCTGCTGCAGCGCAGCCGCGAGGAGCTGGAGGCCACCCGCTACCGGCAACTTGAGGAGCAGCAGGACACCCTGCGCCGGCTGCTGGCCAAATCAGAGCAGTGGCTGGCTTTTGAGCGCGATCCTTTCCGCCAGGCGCTGAACGTGTCGCTGGAGCTGCTGGGCGTGAGTGGGCTGGAGCCCCACACCGATGAGCGCGGCCAGCCCTGTTGGCGCCTGGCCGATCCGGAGGCGCTGGTGAGCCAGACCCGCGACATCAGCTGGGACACCACCCTCGACAGCCTGAGGGGCGTGAAGCCGGCCAAAGCGTTCGTTAGTGATTGGCGCCGCGACAACCCAGTGCGGCCGGTGATCTTCTCCGATCCCGGCCGCCTCAGCGCCGAAGCGGTGCATCTGCACCTGGAGCACCGGCTGGTGCAACGGCTGCTGAGCCGCTTCCTGGCCCAGGGCTTCCTGCACCACGAGCTGAAGCGGGCCTGCGTGGTGCCCTGCCGCGATCCGCAGCCACGGCTGATCGTGCTGGGCCGCCTGTCGTTGTTCGGAGAGGGTGCTGCCAGGCTGCACGACGAACTGATCACGGTGATGGCCGACTGGCATCCCGGTGCCGACCGCCAGCAGGCCCTACAGCCGGTTGGAGGGGAGCAACGCCAGGCGGTCTGGGCCCTGCTGCAGGAGGCACTGAAGGAGGCAGCCGGAGGTAGCTTGCCTGTGGTGGATACCAGCCGTCTTCAGAGTGGTGCCGACGCCGATGTGACGGCCCTGCTGCCCCAGCTGCAGCAGGAGGCTGATCGGGCCCTCGCTAACGCCACGGGGTTGCTGCAGGAGCGGGGCCGCCTGGAAGCCGACGCACTCAAATCAGTTCTGCGCAACCAACGCCAGCGCATCAATGCCACCCTGCGCCAGCGCACCCGCGAGATTGCCAAGCTCGATCGCAAGGCCTCCAAGGCCGAAGCCACACCGCTGATCACCGGCCTGGCCGATGTGGTGAACATCCCTGAGCTGGACCCCGCCTCCATGAGCGAACGGGAGCGGCGCCAGCTGGCCTCCGACCAGAAGCACTGGCAGCGGCGCCTGGAGACGATCGAAACCGAGCTCAGCAGCGAGCCCAAGCGCATCGAGGCCAGTTACAAGGTGGTGACCCACCGGCTGGAACCAGCCGGGCTCGTTTACCTCTGGCCCATCAGCGGATAGTCATGGCAATTCGATTCCACCTCCTGCAGTTCATTCGTCGCCTGGCCAGCAGGATCGCTGGTATCGCCGATCGCTGGGCATCCCGCCTGGAGTCGAGCCGTACCCTTGCACCTCAGGCTGAGGGGGGATCGGTTGTCAGCTGGGCAGCTGTGGACGCATCGGACCCCTCAACCGATGCAGAGAAGCCCTATGAGCTGATCCCCCTCCTAAACGATGTCGGGGAAGTACAGGCCGGGGCGTTTGCCTACGGATTGGAGGAATCAAGGCAGATGATTGAGTTCCTCCGAACTGAAAGTCTTTATGGATCTGGAACTGCCGGCAGTCAGTCTGTCAGCGGTGTTGTCGGCGACTTCGCCGCAAAGTTAACTCCCTCGTTGGCCGCCGCAATGCAGGCTGGGCAGCTGATGCGCATCGTGGGACCACCCGCAGTCGTCGACGGACTGGCCAAGGGCACCATGACCCTGATGCAAAGCGGTGGTGCCAACCTCGGTGGCGTGTTGGCCCAGGGGTCGTCAAAGATCGCTGGGCAGGCCCGCTTCATTCCCGCCGCAGGCGTTCTCGCTCCACTGATTGTTTATCAGGCCGTCCATGCCATCGTTGGCACGCAGCAGCTCAATGAGATCAATCGCAGGCTTGCCAATATCGAGCGCACTTTGTCGAGAATTGTTCAACGGCAGAACGCCAAGGACATTGGTGAGGTGATCGCTGCGGCCTCAACCCTGCAGGACATTCTCGCTGAGCATGCCCACAGCGGTCACTTCAATGCCCAGATGCAGGACCGCATTTCCCATTGCGAACGGGATCTACGTGCCCACCTAGAACGCCTGAAGATTCTCAAGGCGAACTTCCACGACAAGATCAGCCAAGCAAAACAGCGCGCCCAGAAGCGAGAGAAGGCTCTTGAACTGGCGGGGTTGATTAAGGAAGAGGGAGAACAGTTCGGGCAAGACACGCGACTGCTTGTCGCGCTTTGCGCTGCTGTCATCCAACTGGAGCAGGGGCTAATGCTCATTGCGCTGGAGCATCACCCGGAAAGCCTCGTTTATCGACAGAAGCAGATGACGAATCAAATCAACCAGTGCCGTGAGACACTCTCGGACATGCTGGATCTGTCTGAAATCAAGGGTGAAATCAAGCTCTGCCTCGACGACATGAACTGGTGGCAGCGCAATCTGTTTGACCGTGGCGCTGCTGACCTGTTGAAACAAGCCTCTGAGCTTCCGCTTGATGCAACTCCGGTCAAGTCGTTGCCTGAGCCCCAAGGGGGCGGGATGCTGATCTGGCGTGATCCAGATCATGGGATCCAGGTCCGCGCGATCGCCTCTGCCCCATCTGAGGATAACGATCAACCAGATGAAGCTCGGCAGGCAGACTGGCCAGAACCCATTTGCTTTGCACTAGTCAGAACAAATAGCCTGCAAGTGGGTGAGACCTACAAGCTGGATATCTGCGATCCGCGCACTATCGAGGGTTGGTCTCGGGACAATGTTCCGATTCGCATCCTCAAACAAACAGGCCAAGGAGAGTGGATTGGCATGCGTATGGATACATCGGATATCGAGCACGTCGAGATCCTGATGGACAAGGATTAAGCCATGCCCCGCCGCCCCCCGAGAACCGACCCCGAGCTCCAGGCCCACAAGGAATGGCTTGGCTACCTGCAACCGCGCGGCCTCGTGGTGGCGCCGGCGGCGATGTGGGAAGCGGGCTGGGTGCTGGAGCAGAGCGGCCGGGAGCTGTTGGAGCGGCAAGAACAGTTCCGCGAGGCCCTGCAGCCCCTGGGCTCAGACGACGGAGAGGAAGACGAAGACGACCAGGTGCGCGGCTTCCTGCGACTGGAGGATCTGCTTGTCGAGCAGCTCAGCTGGGATCCTGAGGCCCTGCAACGCGAGCCCGCCAGCCTGGAGTCCTGGAGCCGCGAGCTGCCAGAGCTGGGCGAAACCCTCAGACCCACCGCTGTGGTGCCCGGCTTCGGCGGCGACGACAAGCCCCAACTGCTGATCCAGGAGCTGCCACCACCAGAAGACGGGCTTCTGCCGGTGGGCGACCTGGTGGAGCTGGACCGGCGCCAGGCGAGCGGCGACCAGGGCTGGCGGGCCTCCCCCCAGGAGCGCTTCGAGCGGCTGCTGCGGGAAACCGAGGTGCAGCTGGGACTGCTGTTCAACGGCGCCCAGCTGCGGCTGGTGGTGGCGCCGAAGGGCGAGAGCTCGGGCCATCTCACCTTCAACCTGGCGGAGCTGGCCGAGGTGAGCGGCCGGGCGATGTTCGCGGGGCTGCGGTTGCTGCTGGGGCGCGAGGCGGTGCTCGATGCCAGCCCTGGTCTACGGCTGGTGGATGTGATCGAGGCGAGCCGCAACTACCAGGCTGTTGTGAGTGAGGAGCTGGCCGATCAGGTGTTGGCGGGGCTGTGGCAGCTCCTGCGCGGCTTCCAGCGCGCCGACCAGCTCACGACCGCCCAGGGCGGCGCGCTGTTGGGCGATCTGCCCGAGCGGGATCCCCAGGCGCTCTACGGCGGCCTGATCACCGTGATGCTGCGGCTGGTGTTCCTGCTCTACGCGGAAGACACCGACCTGATGCCGAATGAGCCGGTGTTCGAGCAGAACTACAAGCTCACCACCCTGCTGGCCCAGCTGCAGCGCGACGCGGCCAACTACCCCGACACGATGGAGCAGCGCTACGGCGCCTGGAGCGGCATCTGCAGCCTGTTCCGCCTGGTGTACGAGGGCGGCGGCCCCACGGCCGACTACCTGCCCGCCCGCAAGGGCCAGCTGTTCCGGCCCAGCGCCTTCCCGTGGCTGGAAACGCCGTGGATCAGCGATGCGGTGGTGTTAGCGGTGCTCAGCAACCTGCTGATCGTGAAGGGGGAGCGGATCAACTACCGCGCCCTCGATGTGCGCCAGATCGGCTCGGTGTACGAGGGGGTAATGGAGTTTGCGGTGGCCCGCATCACCGGCCCCTGCCTCGGCATCCGCAGCAGGGCCCAGGGCGGCAAGAAACCGTTCACCACCGCCATCGATCTGGCCGAACTGCTGGCGTTGCCCGGGGCCAAGCGCAAGGCCTGGCTGGAGGAGCAGGCGCAGACAGATCTCCCCGCCAAGGCGGCCACGGCCCTCAAGGAGGCCACCAATGAGCAGGAGCTGGTGGCGGCGCTGGCACCACGGATCGATCGGCGCTTGTTCGAAGGCGTGCAGGCTGCCGGCAGCCTGGTGTTCCAGCCCACGGAGGAACGGCGCCGCAGCGGCAGCCATTACACGCCGGCCCAACTCACCCGCCTCACGGTGGCCGATGCCCTGCGCCCCTGGCTGGAACGCCACGGCCACCGGCCGACGCCGGAGGACATCCTGGCGCTGCGGATTTGCGATCCGGCCATGGGATCGGGGGCGTTTCTGGTGGAGCTCTGCCGCTTCCTGGCGGAGCTGCTGGTGAAGGCCTGGGGGCAAAACCTACCGAAGGAGCTGATGCCTGGCGGCAGTGCCTACGGCGAGGAGCCGCTGATCTACGCCCGTCGGCTGGTGGCCCAGGGCTGCCTCTATGGAGTGGATAAGAACCCGTTTGCGGTGAACCTGGCCCGCCTCAGCCTCTGGCTGGTGACGCTCAGCAAAAACCTGCCATTCACCTTTGTGGATCACGCTCTCAAGGAGGGAGATTCGTTGGTGGGCGTGAGCATGGAGCGGATTGAGGAGGCCACGGCCGCGATCCAGCTGAGCCTGTTCGATGGCCCGCCGCGCAGCATCCTGCAGAACCTGGCCGCCGCCCGGGAGGCGGTGTTTTCGGTGGACAGCCGTAACGATGCCGACGCCGAATACAAACAGAAGAAGCTGGAGGAGCAACAGGAGGTCAGCGACACGATCCGGCAGGTGGGCGATCTGCTGGTAGCAGCTTTCTTCCAGGGCGGTAACGCCAAGGCGCGCGTCAATCTTCAGGAAGAGAAGATCCGCAAGCTCAACAAGGGAATGAGCGCCGCAGAGATCAAGACGATCCGCGCCGAGCTGGCAGCCGGCCCAAAGGGGATTCGGCCGTTCCACTGGGAGCTGGAGTTTCCCGAGGTGTTCCAGAACGGGCACGATGGGTTTGATGCGTTCGTGGGTAATCCGCCGTTTGCCGGCAAAAACACCATCGCCGAAGTCAGCCCTGCCGGCTACCTGGATTGGCTTAAGCAGCTGCACCCTGAGAGCCACGGCAACGCCGATCTGGTGGCCCACTTCTTCCGCCGCTGCTTTGATCTGCTGCGCCCCGATGGGGCGATGGGGCTGATCGCCACCAACACGATTGCCCAGGGCGACACCCGCAGCACCGGCCTGCGCTGGATCTGCCACAAAGACCAAGGAGGCACGATCTTCGCGGCGCGTAAGCGCTACCGCTGGCCGGGGGTGGCGGCGGTGGTGGTGAGCATCGTGCATGTGCTCAAGGGCGCCTATTCAGGCGAGCGGACCCTCGATGGCCGCCGGGTAGAGCAGATCACGGCCTTCCTGTTCGACAAAGGCGGCCATGAGGATCCCAAGCCCCTGAAGGCCAATGCGGGCAAGAGCTTCCAGGGATCGATCGTGCTGGGCATGGGTTTCACCTTCGACGATTCCGGTGAAGCCGACGACGACACGCCGGGTATTCCTTCCCCGATCGCCACGATGGAGCGGTTGATTGAGGAGAACCCCAAAAACGCCGAGGTGATCTTCCCCTACATCGGTGGCAAGGAGGTGAACGATAGCCCCACCCATGCCCATCACCGCTATGTGATCAACTTTGGGGATCGCAGCGAGGAGGAGTGCAGGCGCGGGTGGCCGGAGTTGATGGCAATTGTGGAAAAGAAAGTTAAGCCGGAGCGCGATCAGCTCAAGGAGAATTCAGACGGAAGGCATCGCAAGCAAAACTGGTGGAGATTCGGCCGTTCAACACCTGCGCTTGAATCGGCAGTCGCTCAAACGGGGCGAGTTCTTGTCAATTCCCAGGTCAGTAGTCACATCAGTTTCGCATTTAAGGAGGTTGGGCTTGTCTATGGGCATACCCTTTATGTGTATCCAATCGAGATGCGCAGGTGGCTTGCGGTCATGCAGTCAACGATTCACGGCACTTGGAGTATCTTTCAATGTTCTTCTTTGGAGGAACGACTCAGGTATACAGCTGCAGCCTGCTTTGAAACTTTCCCCTTCCCCGCCTCACTCCTGTCTTCGGTTGTCTCTGATCCAGATCAGACATCTCACTGTCAAGCCCTCGAAGCCATAGGTGAGCGCTACCACCAGTTCCGCGCCGAGCTGATGGTGCGCAACAACGAAGGCCTCACCAGCACTTACAACCACTTCCACGATCC
The DNA here is from genome assembly GCA_026389335.1 of Cyanobacteriota bacterium. Lineage (GTDB taxonomy): Bacteria > Cyanobacteriota > Cyanobacteriia > PCC-6307 > Cyanobiaceae > Cyanobium. Next base: position 7,236 of record JAPLIB010000162.1, read on the forward strand.
CGCCGAAACCAGCGAGGGCATCCTGGAGCTGCGCCGCCTCCACGACGCCATGGATCAGGCGGTGTTCGCCGCCTACGGCTGGAGCGATGCCCTCCCCCCGGCTTCAGACAACGTCACCATCACCAGCCCCTGCGGCTTCGGCCTCGACTACCTCGATCTGGAGGACGACGCCCTCCTGCCCCCCGATCTGCAGGAGCGCATCGCCAGCGGTGATCTCTTCTTTCCCACCGCCACAGAAGCCTGCAACTTTCAGGCCCAGCTCCGCCGCTTCGGCGCCGTCAAACCCAGCAAGAAACTCCCCTGGCGCCACCGCTGGCCCGATGCCATCCGCGACGACGTGCTGGCAAGACTGTTGGCCCTCAATACCGAGCGGTATGGCGAGGAGCAGGCGATGGGGCTGCACAGCAAGGCCAACCGAGCTTCAGCGCCCCCAGCTGCCGGTGGGAAACGCCGGGGAAGGTCCCCCAAGGCCAGCCAGCCGACCGATGTCGAGCAGATTGGCCTTGCCTTCTGAGCCCACGCTGCAAACAATCTCAATCCCTGCCAGTCCATGCCCAAATCCGGTTCCAGCAAGCCATCCGCCGAGATCACAAAGACCGCCGCCCAGCGGTTTCCACTCGTTCACAAGCTGATCCACTTCGCCGACCTGCGCAACTTCTACCGGGAGATGCGGGAAGCATTGATCACGGCCAACCGTCGTGCCGGTGCTCAGCAGGGTCTGGTCACCAAGGCGAAAAAGAAGATCGCCCAGCTGGAGGCGGAGATGACCCTGCTGGAGCAGGAACGCGATGAACTCCTGACCTATCGCCAGCGGGTGGAGGAGGAGGCCAATCAGATCTCGGCCGTGCTGCCGAGGCTGAAAGGTCGGTTACTGCAGGTGCAACAGATTGAGCAGGCCCTGGAGAATCTCGCCGACATCAAGGAGGCGGTAGATCAGCAGGACCGGGCCAATGGCGGACCTACCCGCCAATCGAGCGAGGACCTGCGCCGGGCTGTGGAGCGGTTGCTGGAGCGGGCCGATGCGGTGGAGTTCTTCGAGGGGGAGGAAGGAGCTGGGGCGGCCGTAGAGCGCCAGGTCGAGGAAGCCGATGAATCCTGAACAACCACCGCGCCCCCGTCGCGGCACGCCGATCAGCGACGGTCTCGGTGCCGAACTACAGGCCCTGGGATCGATCCTCGCCAATCACACCCGTGGGCTGGATGAGTATCTGCAGCGCCAGGCCCATCGCCTGGATGATCGCCAACAGATGCTGTTGGCGGAAACTACCGCTTTCCTGCTGCCTTCTGGTCTCGACCTGGAGGCGATGACTGTCTCTGAGCTGAAAAGCCTCTGTCGTCAGAAACAGTTTCGTGGTTGGTCGCAGCTGCGCCGCGATGACCTGCTGGCCTTCGTGAAGTTGCAGCTGGCGGCTGAGCTGGCGGCCACGCCGATACAGCACCAGGAGCCGGCGGAGGGGGCGCCTGAGGCTGAGGCCACAGGCATAGGAACACCCGCCGATGCGAGCCGCACCGAGCGGCTCCTGTTGCTGGTGCTCCGCCACCTGGGAGTGCCCCAGGAGGAGGTGGAAGCTACCTGGCTAGGAGCCTGTTGCACATAGATCAACCTCCAGCCTCTCCACAGACGCCTGCCGATCTGCCCAAATCGCTGTGACACCAATGGATTTGGGTGAGAAAATGGGCCATGGCCAAGCCTAAATCCTTCCGCCCCTGGGTTCCTGAGCAGACCCTGCTGCTACCACCGTCGCCG
>JAPLIB010000158.1:0-23880 GCA_026389335.1 Cyanobacteriota bacterium
CACGCTCTCCCGGTTCGGCGGGCTCATGCGCTGCCGGATCTCGGCCAGCAACTCCGGATCATAAGGCGATTTCATCGTTCATCGTTGGGCCCCCTGATGGATCGGTCAGACAGGGCGGACAACTTTGCTGGTAGTGGGGGCGACGTTCCACAGTGACAGCCGCACGGATGCGGATGACATACGCAAGCGAGAAGCTCTGCGAGAGCTGGACGACTCCACTGCCTATGACCGCTGCGTCGGAGACCTGTTGGTGGCAGCCCATTTTCAGGGCAAGACTCCAAAAGATCGCCAAGAGCTCCGTAGGATTTACCTGGAACCAACGCTGAAGACTGCCGAAGCAGCCGAGTTGAAGCAGCTCCTGCCAGGCCCATTGCAGCAGCTGCGCGAGGGCGAAAAGGGAATCAAGCCCCTGCATTGGGATGTGGTGTTCCCCGATGTGTTCGACCGAAATGATCCAGGGTTTGATGCCTTCGTGGGCAATCCGCCCTTCGCAGGCAAGAACACCATCGCCGAAGGCAGCCCCGACGGCATCCTCGATTGGTACAAGCAGCTGCACCCCGAGAGCCACGGCAATGCTGATCTCGTGGCCCACTTCTTCCGCCGCTGCTTCGATCTACTGCGGCCCGGCGGCTCGCTGGGCTTGATCGCCACCAACACCATCGCCCAGGGCGACACCCGCAGCACAGGCCTGCGCTGGATCTGTCATGAGGATCAGAAGGGCACGATCTATGCCGCGCGCAAACGGTACAAATGGCCTGGGGTGGCCGCTGTGGTGGTGAGTGTGGTTCACCTCCTAAAGGGGCCCTACGGAGGCCGCAAACTGCTGGATGGAAGGCCGGTGGAAAAGATCACGGCGTTCTTATTCGCCAATGGTGGCAGTGAGGATCCCAAACAACTGGTGGCCAATGCCGGCAAGAGCTTCCAGGGCTCTATCGTGCTGGGCATGGGCTTCACCTTCGATGATTCCGGCCCAGCCGATGACGACACGCCTGGCCTCCCCTCGCCGATCGCCACGATGGAGCGGCTGATTGCGGAGAACCCGAAGAACGCCGAGGTGATTTTTCCGTATATCGGTGGCGAGGAGGTGAACAGCAGCCCCACCCATGCGCACCACCGCTATGTGATCAACTTTGGGGAGCGGAGCGAGGAAGAGTGCCGGAGGGAGTGGCCAGAGCTGATGGCGATTGTCGAGCGCAAAGTCAAGCCAAGTCGACTGGCTCAGAACCGAGAGATTCGCGCTCGGTTCTGGTGGAGGTTTGGAGAGACTTGCCCAGCACTGTATTTGGAGATTGAAGAATGCAACCGAGTCCTGGTTACTGCAAGAGTCAGCCAAACAGCAGCTTTTTGCACTCTCGAGGCGAATCAGGTTTTCTCAGAGATGTTGATTGTTTTCACATCAGGTGCTTTTGAGTGGCAAGCACTTCTTCAGTCACGGACACATGACCTTTGGTCTCGCTTGTTTGCATCTTCAATGAAGGATGATCTTCGATACACCCCCTCCGACTGTTTCGAAACCTTCCCATTCCCGACCGCCCTCCTCGATTCCGCTGCCTCTGATCCAGCCCTCGCCGCTCAGCGCCTCAGCCTTGAGTCCATCGGCGAGCACTACCACCAGTTCCGCGCCGAGCTGATGGTGGCCAACAACGAAGGCCTCACCAGCACCTACAACCGCTTCCACGATCCCGCCGAAACCAGCAGCGATCTCCTGGAGCTGCGCCGCCTCCACGGCGAGATGGATCAGGCGGTGCTGGACGCCTACGGCTGGAGTGATATACCCACCACCTGCGGCTTCGGCCTCGATTATCTCGATCTCGACGACGACGTCCAGCCGCCCGAAGACCTGCAGGAGCGCATCGACAGCGGTGATCTGTTCTTCGCTACAGCCACTGAGGCCGTCAGCTTCGACAGCCAACTGCGCGCCGTCACCGGCAGCAAACGCAAACTCCCCTGGCGCCACCGCTGGCCCGATGCCGTGCGTGATGACGTGCTCGCCCGCCTGCTGGCGCTCAATGCCGAGCGCTATGCGGAGGAGGCGAATCTGGGGTTGCACAGCAAGGGGGCGAAGCAGGCGGCCAAAGCCAGCAAAGCTGGCGGCGCTGCCACCGGCCAGCGACGGGGGCGTCCGTCCAAAACCGCCCAGCCGGGCGAGACTGAACCCCCGCAAGCCGAGCAGATCGGTCTGGCGTTATGAGTCGCCCCCCCTCTGCCAATCCCCCATCTACCCCCCCAACAGCTCTCCCCGCCACGGCACCAACCGCAGAGGAAGTTCTGCCGCTGTTGAGGGCCCACCGCCAGAGTTGGGCTGATCGCTTTCATCTCCGGCGCATTGGCCTGTTTGGCTCCGTTGTTCGTGGGGAAGCCACCGAGGGCAGTGACGTGGATGTGTGGGTGGAACTCGACCCCCTCACTCCCTACGCCACCGTTCACCTCAAGCAGGAGCTGGAGCAGGTGCTGCAGCGTCCCGTGGATCTGGTGCGCCTGCGTGAGCGCATGAACCCGGCGCTGCGCCAGGCGATCCTCAAGGAGGGGCTCAGCGCATGAGTGACGATCTCCTGCTCGTGATCACACCCCTGCGAAAGGCGCTCGAACGGATCCAACGCAAGGCCGAACCTTTATTGGCCACGCCGGTTCTGTTGGAGACGGAGGAAGGCGAAGATCTCCTGGATGTGATCTGCATGCAGTTTCTGGCTGGAAAGGAGCCATGGGCTTTCGTGATGTGATCGCCCACCAATACTTCGATCTGGAGGCTGAGCAGGTCTTGCTGATCTGTCGGGATGCCTTACCAGGAGTTCTGGAGGCCATCCATTCCCTGGAGCAATCCATCAAGGAGGCCCGTTGACCCATGGCCAAAGCCGAAGCCACCGTCGCAGAACTCGTCAGCAAGATCGAGCGCGGCGAGCTGCGGCTGCCGGAGACGGTGCGTGGAGCGCGACGGTTGCCGGTGCTTTCAGCACATGCTGAAAAGCCTTGAAAAGCTGAAATCAGGGCTAGACTCGCCTCCAGAGCAGCCTTTCAACATTTGCTGAAACAGGCCCAGAAGCTGAAAGAGGAGGAGTCCTTGGGCCTGCGGCCGCTTCTGGAGCTGCTGGCCCAGGTCCCTGTGATCCGCGGCGTGGAGCCGCTTCTGCCCCAAGCCCCTGCCGACAGCGGCATCGACGCCCTCGTTTGGCTTCAGCTGGAAGACCGGCGGCAACCTCTGGCCTGTGCGGTGCTGGCCCATGGCCAGCCCCGTCATGTCCGCCTGGCCCTCTGGGAGCTCACCCATGCGATTCGTCGGGATTGCCCTGACTCCATCCCACTGCTGATCGCTCCTTTCCTCTCCCCCGCCAGCCAGGCCCTCTGCAAGCAACACCAGGTCGCCTTTCTGGATCACCAGGGCAATGCTCGCCTGGTGTTCGATGGGGTGTTCATTGAGCGGGTGGCAGCGGGGCAACCTGCCGCGGTACGCCGTGACCTCAAGAGCCTGTTCAGCCCCAAGGCTGGCCAGGTGCTGCGAGTCCTACTCAGGGAGCCCTGGCGACCCTGGCGGGTCACAGAGCTCGCGCAAACGGCCGAGGTGAGCCTGGGGCAGGTGAGTAATGTTCGGCGTGGGCTCCTTGATCGGGAATGGGCCACCGTGACAGACGAAGGCCTGATCCTCAAGAACCCCGATGCCTTGCTCGATGCCTGGAGCGAGTCCTATACCGGCTTGGGTGGCAAGCGGCAGAGCTACTACACCACCCTCCATGGCAAGGGACTGGAAGAGGCCTTTCTGGGGTTGTTCCGTGATCAGCGGGATCAACCTGGGGTCTTGCTGGCGTCGTTCACCGCCGCAAACTGGCTAGCGCCCTACGGTCGCACCGGAACCCACAACCTCCTCAGTCAGCCAGCAGAGTTGGAGCACTTGCAGCAGACCTTGGCACTGCAGCCAGCTGTCAGCGGCGCCAATGTTGTGGTCACTCTGCCTGCCCATGAAGGTGTGTTCCTTGATGCCGTGCATCCATCTCCTGGCATCGCCTGCACCAGCCCTGTGCAGACGTTCCTCGATCTATCCGCCGCAGGCGAGCGTGGCAAGGAAGCCGCCGAGCATCTGCGCAGCAAACTTCTGAGGTGGTTGCCATGAGCCCTCTGGAACCCCAGTCAGCTGCTGACTACGACGACAGGAGCACGCAAGCTGTCAAATCGGTGCTCTTGGAAATTGGTCAGATTCTGGGCAGCTACAAGGGCAAGTTTGTGGTCGTGGGAGGCTTGATTCCCTGGCTGCTCCAGAACGATGAGGACATGCCTCATGTGGGCACGCTTGACATCGACCTTGGTCTTGATCCTTCTGCACTTGCCAATGGCGAATATGCAAACTTGATCGAGTCGCTTCGGGGCCACGGCTATCAGCAACGAGCCGATCTCAGACAATTCCAGCTGGTGCGCGAACTGTCCCAGAACGATGGCTCAGCACCGATTGAAGTCGTCGTCGATTTCCTGATGCAGAGAGATGTCAAGGTTGTCAAGAACCGCCCACCCTTGATCGAAGACTTCCGTGTCCAAGGAGTGAATGGGACAGATCTTGCCATCCGGCTTGCCGAAGATTTCAGACTGAACGGAACCATGCCAGGTGGAGGCACCAATACGGTCAGCATCTCCGTCTGTTCAATACCCGCTTTTCTGGCAATGAAGGGATTCGCAGTAGAGATGCGACACAAGCAAAAAGATGCTTATGACATCTACTATGTAATCCGCAACTTTCGCGATGGCATCCCTGCTTTGGCAGAAGCTTGTCGACCCGTAGTGAGCGACCCTGAAGGGCTAGAGGGTTATGGCTACATTAATGGCAAGTTCACCGCATTCGATGACTACGGCCCCACTTCTGTCCGCAAGTTTGTTGAAGAAACCGATGTCTTACAGGAGCGAACCCCAGAACAGTGGCAGCAGGATGCCTTTGGGGTCGTCGACCAATGGCTCAAGCTGCTCGGATTGAGAGAAGTATGAGTAATTCGAGGACAAGCTCTGCCCAGGTTCGCAGCCAGCTGATCCAGGCCCTCACCCTTGATCTGGTCGGCCCAACCCCAGACATCCTTGTCCAGCTTGAGTTGGAAGGGCGGACTGAGGAGGCTGCAGAACTGAGGTCCGAACTGCTCGATCGCCCCCCCAACCGCTGGTACCAGAGCGGTTTCCTGATCCCCAGCGAAACCAGCCTCGGCGATCGCGCCGATGATGCAGCCGACGACGAGTTCGCCGGCCTCGATGGCCAGAACCTCTCCGCCAAACGCAAAAGCAACGCCAGCGCCGACGACACCGGTGCCAGTGAAGCCGGGCCGGCGCGGCGGGTGTTTTTCACCTGCTCCGTTGGTTTGAGCCTGCTCATCCCGGCAGCCACCGGGTTGGAGGTCACGGTGCACTGGGCCAGCTATCAGCCCACCACCCCGCCGGAAGACAGCAAGGCCGACGAGGCCTGGTTACGCGAACCCCACATGGAGCAGCTCAGCCTCCCGGCTGAACTGTTCGCGCCCAGCGGTCGATCGGCTGAGGCGAAGGAGGTGCCCGGCAGCGACGGCCTGATGCTCCGCTGGCACCTGAGGGCGGCTCCTGCGGATCAGGGCTACCCCCCCGGCGCCGTGGCCGTGAGCCTGTTCCTCACCAACGAACGCAGCTTCGAAGGGCGCAGTGCAGAAGACCGCGACCGCGCCAGTGCTTACCAGGTGCAGCTGGATGTGGGCTGCAGCGCCGGCTTCCTGGCACGTCACGATCCCCGCGCGGCAGATCTGGCGATCAACGCCAACGACTGGGACCATCGCGTCAACAATCTCCACTACCGGGGCGACCACGAATTCGCCGTGGGGCACAACATCTCCGTGGCTCCCCGGATGGATGGCAGTGGCCACTGCCACGAGATCAGCACCAACTGGCTGCCTCAGGCCACCGTGGAGAAGGTGCTGCCCAGGGTTGAGGAGCTGGAAGCCGGCGGCCTGGTGCTGTCGATGGCGGAGCTGGATCGCCTGCCAGTGAAGGGGCTGACCCTGTGCAGGCGGCCTTACACCCTCTCGTGACGGCCTACACGAACTGGATCCAGCAGCAGAGCAAGACGGCGAACACGCCCAGCAAGCAGCAGCAGGCCACCGCCACAGAGCTCCTGCAGGAGGCCAGCAAGCAGGCCAGGCGCATCGAGCGGGGCATCGAAGCTCTTGAAAACGAACAGGTGAGGCTGGCCTTTGCCATGGCCAACCGGGTCATGGATGCCGCTGCCCGCCAGCGGTTCGGTGTGATGCGGGGCCAAAAGCCCGAGGCCGTGCAGGCCCGCTGGCGTCCGTTCCAGCTCGCCTTTGTGTTGATGAACCTCGTCGGGATGGCCGAGCCCACCGATGTGGACCGCGACACCATCGATCTGCTGTTCTTTCCCACCGGCGGCGGCAAGACCGAGGCCTACCTGGGCCTGGCGGCCTACTCCTTGGTTCTGCGCAGGCTGCGCCACGGGGGATCGATCGAGTCGGCCGGCATGAGCGTGCTGATGCGCTACACGCTCCGCCTGCTCACCCTCGATCAGCTCGGCCGCGCCTCCACCTTGATCTGCGCCCTGGAGCTGGAGCGCCGCAAAGAACCCAAGCTGCTTGGCAAGTGGCCCTTCGAGATCGGCTTGTGGGTGGGGCAGAGCGGCACCCCCAACAAACTTGGTCATAAAGGAGATGGCGACGACAACAGTGCCCGCTCCCGCGTGCTGGCCTGGAGTGGCGGCGATAACAAGCCGATCCCGATCGACAACTGCCCCTGGTGCGGTACTGAGTTAGGCAAGGCATCCCTTAACGACGACCGCCCGGCGGTGGCACGTGGGGTGTTTCGCCTTCTCCCCGATGCTGATCACCCCACGGAGCTGCGAGTCTGCTGCCGCAATCGCCAGTGCCGCTTCTCGGGCGACAGCACCCTGCCGCTGGTGGCGGTCGACGAGATGCTTTATCAGCGGCTGCCGGCCTTCGTGATCGCCACCGTCGATAAGTTCGCCGCCCTGCCCTGGGTGGGAGCGACCGGAAAGTTGTTCGGCCGCGTGTCCCATGCCCAGCCCGGCAAGGGCTTCTTTGGACCCAGCGATGGCAGCGATCAAGCTGGAGAGCTGCTGCCCCATGGGCTGGAGCCCCCCGATCTGATCATCCAGGACGAACTCCACCTCATCTCCGGCCCGCTGGGCTCGATGGGCGGCCTCTATGAAGCCGTGATCGATGAACTCTGTGCACGCCAGCTGGAGACAGCCAACGGCGTACAGATCGTTCGGCCCAAGATCGTGGCCTCCACCGCCACCGTGCGCCGCGCCAACCAGCAGATGCAGGCTCTGTTCGGTCGCAGCAGCACACCGGCCGTCTTCCCGGCCCCCGGCCCCGACCGGCGTGATTCCTTCTTCTCCTACACCGCCCCGATCACAGAAGCAGAAGGACGGATCTACCTCGGCGTGTCAGCTCCGGGGCGCAATATCAAGGCCCTGCTGTTGCGGGTTGGCCTGGCCCTGATGAGCACGGCCCAGAAGCTCTATGCCCAGGCCGAAACTGAGCGAAAGGCCCGCGAGAAAAGAGGCGAAGACAAGGGACCCAACCCCGTTGACCCCTACATGACATTTCTGGGCTACTTCAACACCATCAAGGAGCTCGGTATCACCCGCCGCCTGCTGGAAGAAGAAGTCACCTCCCTGCTCACCACCTACGACCAGCGCCGCCGCCTCAACGAAATCAGAGCGCGCTACGCCCGCCGCAAGATCGCCAATGAGCCTCTGGAGCTGACATCACGGGTGCCCACTTCGGAAGTGAGCACCACAAAGGCCCGGCTCGAGCTCAGCTTCGACAACGAGAAGCAACGGGTCGATACAGCCCTGGCCACCAACATGATCTCGGTGGGCCTGGACATCAGCCGCCTCGGGCTGATGGTGATGCTCGGCCAACCCAAGACCACCGCCGAGTACATCCAAGCCAGCAGCCGTGTCGGTCGTGATGATCTGCGCCCTGGATTGGTCGTGGTCCTTCTGAATCCGAATCGCCCCAGGGATCGATCCCACTACGAGCGCTTCAGCTACTGGCACTCGGTTTTTTATCGGGATGTGGAGGCCACCAGCGTCACGCCCTGGTCATCCAGGGCCCTGGACCGGGGGCTTCCGGCCATCACTGTGGCGCTGGCCCGGCACCTTAGCCCGCAATTGACCTGGGCCAAGGATGCCGGTCAGTTTGACGCCATTGGGGCCATTCAGGCTGAGGTGGCCCAACGTCTTGGCAACCGTGCACGCCGCTCCGCCCCGAGCAAGGCGCTCAGCGAACACACCGAGGCTGAAGTACGCCAGCGGGTGATGAACCTGCTCGACAAGTGGATTCGCATCGCCCGTGATAACGACGGCCTTCTCCAGTACGGCCGCGAGGAGGGAGAAGTGGCCCCATTGCTCCATACCCCACTTGACCCCGAGCTCAAGGAGCTCAAAGCGATGCAGCAGGAGTTCCTGGCCAACTGGAGCCTGCGGGATGTGGAGCCCAGCGCAGCTCTGATCCGGCAACGACCGGATGGCTACGAGGAGGTGAACTGATGGCGCGCCAACAACCACTTCGCCCCCAGGGGGAAGTGCGCCACAGCCAGTTGATCACCACCTATGGCCCAGGTGCCATGGTCGATCTGCCGGATTGCTCGATCGTGATCGGCGGCCTCAATCTCTGGTCCTACGGCCCTGATCAGCCTCCCGAGGAAATCGATGAACCGCGCCTGATCGCCAAGCTTCGCCAGAGCCTCAATGTGGGCTCCCTGCGGCTGCGTAAGCCCCCTACACACGACGTTGGCCCAGGTGGGCAGAGCCGCCCCGGCGGCATCCGCAGCCCCGAGTTCCCTAACTGGTTCGTGGCCCAGCTGGACAAAAAAGAAATCTTCGATGGCAAGACTTACCGCAGTCGCCCCCTGGTGGAGGGAGCCCGGCTCGACAAACGCAAGTACGTCGATGCAGATCGCAAGGCGCATCGCGTCGTGCCGGTGCGCTTCGTGCAGACCTGCCCCAATGGCCATCTCAGCGATATCGACTGGCGTGAGTTCGTGCACCGCGGCAAAACCACCTGCCGGGCCACGCTTTGGCTGGATGAGGCCGGTGCTGGCAACGACTTCACCGAAATCTTTGTGCGCTGCTCCAATCCTGACTGCATGGATAAGTGGAATCGCCGGCAGCTCTCGGAGGCCAAGCAGAAACTCAAGGGAGACGAGGATGAACGGCCTGCCCTCGGTTTTTGTCAGGGACAGCGGCCCTGGCTCGGACCCTTCGGCCAGGAATCCTGCGACAACGGCAAGAGCAAGGGCAAGGGCGGCAGCTACGCCAATCGCCTGCTGGTGCGTTCCGCCAGCAATGCCTATTTCCCCGAGCTGATCTCGGCGATCTCCATCCCCGAGTCAATCGATACTGTGCGGGAGGTGATCAGCAAGCACCTCAAGGCTTTCGAGAAGATCACCAGCGCCGCCAAGCTCGAACTCTGGCTGGAGGATTTTGCCCCCGACCACATCAAGGAGCCCCTGGCCGGTGAAACGCCCGCATCAATTTTCCAGGCCCTGGAATCGATCCGCGGCGGTGAGCAAGCACCGGAGAAGAGTGAGGCCCTCAAACGACAAGAACTTCGTGCTCTCGTTGGCCCCATCGAAGGCCTTAAGCGCGGCAAGGGCAGCAGCCGCTTTGAAGCGGAGCTCCTTGATCTGACAAGCAAACCAGCCTGGTTCCGTCAGCGCGTCAACCGCGTGTTGAAGGTGCACCAGCTGAGGGAAGTGATGGCCCTGCTCGGCTTCACCCGCTTGGAGCCAGTGGTGAGCCAGATCGATGGTGATCCCCTTGATTTAGGCGTCAAGCGCGCTCAGATTGATGTGAAGGAAGCCACCTGGCTACCGGCCGTTGAAAATCTCGGTGAAGGCATCTTTCTCAGTTTTGATCGTGACGCGGTCCGTGGGTGGCTCAAGACTGATGGTGCAGCTGAGCACCTTTCCAAGCATCGTGATGCCTTCAAGACCTGGAACAAAGAGCACGGTCTGACCGAGGACAAGTTCCAATGGCCAGGTGGTGCATACCTGATGCTTCATAGCCTCGCCCACCTCCTGATCACCGAAGCCGCCCTTGACTGCGGCTATGGGGCTTCTGCAATCAAGGAGCGCATCTACGCCTTCGATGACATTGGCTATGGCATCCTCCTCTACACCGGCGGCAGCGGTTCAGAGGGCTCGCTTGGTGGTTTGGTCACCTTGGCCGATCGCATTGATGAGCTACTGGGAAGGGCTCTTGAGCGAGCATCCCTATGCTCCAACGATCCTTTCTGCGCTAGTCACGACCCCAACAGTCCACTCGAGAAGCGTTACTCCCATGGGGCCGCCTGTCATGGCTGTCTGTTGATCGCCGAAACCAGCTGCGAACGTCGAAATGAGTTTCTCGATCGGGCCCTTGTCGTGCCCACCCTGATCAAACACGAGGCAGCCTTCTTCACGGATGGCCCCTGATGGCAGCGGCCTTCCCGAATCTGAGCACCGCTGAACTTGAAACCCTGCTGGCAGCCCTGGATCCACACCTTGGCGACCACAGTTCTTTCGCCGACAGCCTTGGTGATCCCCCTGCTTTCCTGTCCAGAGTTGGACTTGCCGCTGGCCCCGTTTCCCTGATCGCGTGGCTGGAGGGTTGGCGAACTGCAGGCGGGAGCCAGGAGGCTCTGCTCATGACCGTTCAAGCCCTGTTGGATCAGCGGCGCAGTGACGCTGCAGCCCGTTCGATCGAACTGGTGTGGTCGGGCCCTGATGCGGGAGCAGGCTCAATCACTCGCGATCAGTCGGTGCTGATCCGTCAGTTGGTGGAGCGCGCCGAACATCGCCTGCTGCTCACCACCTACGCCTTTTACAAAGGGCCCTTCATCAAAGAGTTATTCCAGCTGATCCGCGAGCGCATGGTGGCGCTGCCGAAGTTGCAGGTGCGCATGGTCTGCAATATCCACCGTGATCGTGGCGACACCTCCAGCCCTGAGACCTTGATCCGCAAGTTTCAGCAGCAAACCTGGTCACGCCTCTGGCCGGAACCACCTGCTCCGGCCTTGTTCTTCGATCCCCGTTCCCTATCCCTTGAACGAGAGAAGGCTGTCTGTCACGTCAAGGCGGTGGTGGCCGATCACGAGTTGCTCGTCACCAGCGCGAACCTTACCGATGCCGCCCAGCTCTCCAACTTCGAGCTGGGCCTCCATCTCAGCAGCCTCGCCCATGCCGATGACGTCTGGGATCATTTCGATCGCCTGATCCAGCAGGGCCTCTTGCAGTCCGTTGGTTGAATTCTGCAGTTGATTCAGGCCGCCGAGGGAGCCTCGATCAAAAGTCTGCCGCCTGTTCAGCAATGGAGTGCGGCAACAGGGAGTAGCCCTCCTCTTGACCTATGCCCCCCTTCACCCGGCTGATCTCAGCAGCAACAGCAAACGGCCTGCTCACCGGCCAGATCGTCTTCTCGGCCGCCTTCGTCGGTGCCTGTGAGCTGCCCAACTGGATTCAGGCACCACGGCAGGTGAACGCCTGCCTGGAGCGCTGGATGACGGTCAGCGCCCTGTTTTTCCCCTCCGGGATGCAGACCGCCATCGCCCCTCGCCAGCCGGCCCTGGCGCCTGGTCGGCGGGGAGTGTTCCGGTGAGCCGCTCCATCCCTGCTGGCGACTACATCGAGCACTTCGATCCCGATCTGGTGCACCACAGAGCCTGGTTGCTGGCGGTGCTGGAGCTGCTGGTGGCCCATGAACCCCAGGCTCTGGAGGAGGGCGGAACCCTGCGGCGGCTCTGGACGGCACATCAAGCAGTGGAAACCGGGTCCCCCGCAGCATCAACTCTGCCGCCGGCCCAGGCGACAACTACCGCCAGCAGCGGCAACCCGCTCTCCGTGCCTTGGTTCGCCCAGCTGGATTCCGCCACCGATCAGGGCCGGCGGATGTGCTTCTCCTCCAGCTGCGCCATGCTCCTGGCCTTCCTCAAGCCAGGCGTTCTGACTGGCTCCAATGGAGACGATCAGTACCTGGGCCGGGTGCGGCAGTTCGGGGACACCACCGACCCCACGGCCCAGATCAAGGCCCTGGCCAGTTACGGCATCACGGCCCGCTTCAGCAACCAGGCCAGCTTCTCCACGCTTGAGCAGCAGATTGCCGCCGGCATCCCCATCCCCTGCGGCTACCTCCACCGCGGCCCAGTCAGCAGCCCGGCCGGCGGTGGCCACTGGCTGATCGTCGTCGGCATCAATGCCACGCACGTGATCGTGCACGACCCCTTGGGGGAGGCGGATCTGGTGAACGGCACCACACTGGGCGGCACTGCTCGCTTCTGTCGCTACAGCCGAGCGAACTTCGGCCGTCGCTGGATGGTGGAGGGAGAGGCCAGCGGCTGGGCGGTGCTGGCGTAGGGGTGAGGCACGAGCCGCTCAGCGCATGGGTCGGGTCCTGCGGTTGATCGACGCCACCACCAGCCGCAGGGGTCCGGGGATCTGCGGCCGCTGGCCTGCGGTGTCACGTCCCTGTGGGGCCTTGCGCCGGCCCTCTCCAGGCTATGGCCCTCCTGAAGTCGGGCCATGGCTGGGATCGGTCCCGTCGCTGCGCCCCCGGCGCCCTTCACCCATGGTTGTCACGGCCGCTCCCTCCCCGTTCTGCTCTCCTGAGGAGGATCCGTTCCTGCTGCTGCAGTCCACCCTCAGCTGCGTGGAGCGGATCCTGCAGCGCTCCTCCGGCCGGCCGTTGCGCCGCACCTGGATTGAGTTCCCTTACGGGGAGGAGGAAATCACCCTGCTGGAAGAGGAGGTGCTCCCCGCCATCCAGCAGTGCCTGCAGCGGGTCGATGCGATCGATGCCGCCCTGCAGGAGGAGCAGGAGGCGCGGATCGCGATTGAGCAGCTCCGCCAGCAGTTGGCGGCTGATGACGAGGGCATTGATGCCCTTGAGGAGCTGCTGCCCCTCTGATCGCCGGGGCCAGCCGGGAGCCCTGATCCCGGCTTTTTCTCATGCCCGCAGGGCGGCGGTCAGGGCGGGTCAGACGGCCGGGCGGAACGCTGCTGAGGTCGCGGTCGGGCCTGGTGCTGCCCTCCCATCAGGGCCGGTGCCGGTCAGAGCGCATCGAGCAAAGCGGAGCCTTGATTGCCGTCGGGACGGTGCGGCTGACCGGGCCGTCGAACGCCGCCTGGGCCTGCACCAGCGCGGGCCGGTCGGCAAGGGCTGACGTGAATCCCTCGCAGGCTCGGGCCCCTTGCCGGCCGTCTCCTTGCCGGTTCGGCCCGGTCGTTCGCCCTTCCGGCCATGGCCACCCCCTCTCCTTCCCGGCCCTGCTGCCCCATCCGCGTCGTCTCGGTCCACCTGCTCAGCGCCGCCGGTGATCTGCTGCGGGTGCTCTTCCTCGATCGCAAGGGGTACATCACCTCCCAGCCGCACTACGTGCCGCGGGAGGAGGCGCTGATCCTGGCCTCCAATCAGCAGATCGTGCTCGGGCCCCAGGCCGCCGTCGTGCGGGTGCTCTGAGGCCCCCTCCCCAGTCGGGGCGTGCCCCTGCGGTGCCGGCCTCTTGGGGCTGGCCCGCAGGGGTTTGCGGCATTGGCATCGTGGCGACATCGAAAATTGACAGCTGTCTACTAGCCGACAACGAGAACCGAGGCCCGCGCAAAGGAAACCAGAGCGAACAGAGGCACTCGTAAAGAATGCAATCCCGGGATTGACTTTATACCTAGCTCTATAGCCGTGCACACATGCATTCCACGAGGTTCAAGAATGGCGTTTCCAGCACACACCCCGGTCCAGCAGGCATACTCTTGACAAGATCCCAGAATCAATACTACACTGAAAAAAAGCATCTGCCAATGACCAGCATAACAATCATCACGCCAAATAACAAACAACATAGAGCCAGGAGCAATTCCTGGTACGTCCTACACCTTCTTACCAAGAAATGCAGCAATCAATACAAAAGCCTAAATCCTGAAGTATATACCAAGGACGACGGGAGCAAGCGATACAAAGTCAGACTACCCGTTCTGCTCAGCATCACCAGCACCGAGGACAGCGAAATATTTATGGATGTCAGCAACGTGTGCAAGTGCTACAACGTTCCATATGGACGATGTTTACGCATTCAAATGTTCATCGATGGAGAAGAAGCTCCCTTCGTTGCCGGCCATCGAACTATCCAAATAGATAAATATAAGGCCAAAGCCAATTCACGGTACGATCTATACGTGACCGAACAATACGCCGATGATTACGAAAGATTTAACCCGCAGAAAATCCGCCTAGCCAACGGAAAGACATGCTACAAGGCAGAAATTCCCATGCTGCTACAGACATCTGAAGCGGGGAAGGAATCAATTATGGATTTTCGCGAAGTACGCAGGCACCTCAACATCTCACTTATGTATAAGCAAATTCGGATGTACGTGGATGGTGTGGAAGTCGAGCATCCTAATGAGATAAAAACCCAGAGATCATACGTTTTACCCGCTGGGAGCTATTATGTAGGCGATCCAATGCGCGCACTCTCAAATATCGACGACTTTTTTGAAGATTTCATGGGCGCGCACGAATGCAACGAATTCTTTATCTACAGAGATAACCAGATAGTCAGCGTCAGAACAGGGAGCGATGGATATTTTCCTTTATGCAAGAATGATGGCAATCACGAGGCAGGGCAGGCGTCACATAGGCCGATTCAAATAAACAAACTTCCTGTGGACCTGGCGACCATCTCCTTTATCCCTCTATCCCTTCTGGACTCCCTTAACATATCGCCCAAGGAAATAAAGAACAATGGGTTTATATTTGAGGCAGAAGCCCACGCAGACCATCCAGATGATGCGGTCTTGACCGTCACCATCCACGACAAAGGCGGAGTGACACAGTTTGTCGAGTTCCTTCAATACATCATTTTGATTGGCGACGCCCTAAGATTCAACGAATAACGCACACGACGCGCACAAGCGCATCATATACCCCCGTCACGCTGCTCAAATCTGCTTTACCGCTGCCCTCTTAAGCACTTAATGCAGTGGGGACAAATTACTCTCTGGAAACTCGCTGACTTAAAGGCCATAGGCCCCAATGAAAGACGAACATTCACCAGCGCAATCCCGTTGATTCACAGGGTTCTAAACCCAGTCAATTGGTACATAGTCACACAGTCTCTAACGCCCAAGGTCAGGGCAACTGCCATTAAAGGCCTACAAACTCGATTGTGACACCACAAGCCCTTGTTCGCAGAAGGCTGCTCCCAGGTCTATCCATTCGCAGCAGGATGGAGGGATGATCACGTCCCCTCTGCGCTGCCACCTGCTGATCGGCCCTCCTGGCAGCGGCAAAACCACCCTGGCCCGAGACCTGGCGCCGTTGCTCATGAGCGAATCCGGTGAGCAGGCCTTGGTGCTCTCCACGGATGCGATCCGCGCCGAGGTGTTCGGCGACGATTAGATAGGCGGGCGCCTATGTAGTTGACACGGGGCGCCTGACGGCTAAAAGCTCTCCAACGATCCCTTCCAGTGCCTCCGGCACGCTCGGCCCAGAGCCTCGGTAAGGTCGAGAAGGTAAGAGACATCGTCGGGCTCTACCTCAACCCGCCCGATAAGGCAGTGGTGCTCTGCGTTGACGAGAAAACGCAGATCCAGGCCCTCGATCGCACCCAGCCGCTGTTGCCCATGGGTCTGGGCTACGTCGAGGGCGTCACCCACGACTACATCCGCCACGGCACCACCACACTGTTTGCCGCCTTGGACGTGGCCACCGGTGCGGTGATCGCCGAGTGCAAGCCCAGGCACCGGCACCAGGAGTTTCTGAGTTTTTTGAGGCGGATCGACAAGGAGGTTCCGCCCGAGCTCGACGTGCACCTGATCGTCGACAACTACTGCACGCACAAGCACGCCGTAGACCGCAGGACTTCCGCGCAGCGATAAGTCCGCTCCTGGCTGGCGCAGCGTCCACGGTTCCCCGTCGACTACACGCCGACCTACGCCTCCTGACTTAACCAGGTGGAGCGCTGGTTTGGGATCATCACCCAGCGGTCGTTCCGGCGTGGCAGCTTCTCAAGCGTCGTAGCCGGAGGCTTCCGCGTAGCGATAGGAGCTGATCACCGTAGCCAGAAGGGCTTCTGCTTGCAATAAATCGAGCACTTCATCGCCAACTACAACAAGGGCTCAGCTCCTTTCAACTGGACCGCAACCGCAGATTCGATCCTGGAAAAGCTCCAGCGGATTTGTTCGTCAATTTCCGGGACGTGATCTCAGCAGCTTGCCAAGGAACATTGGCAGCTACTGTCCGACTTATCAAGCCAAGCTTACGGTGTAACTTCCACTGAACCTTGATTCTTGATTAAGATACTTGTGGTAGGAATTCAGGCCGCAAAGACATGGCCCAGCAGTCCTTGACAGGAGTTAAATGGCAATTTGTCTCATTGACAGCAACAATGGCTATTCAAATGATGTATTTAAAGCGAATTTCTCCTTGCTTCCATTGGCTGCCAGCGCAATCACGTAGTTCACATAGCTATAGCTGGACCCTTCTGCTCTCAAGCCGGCTCTACAGCTCCGAGAGCTGTCTGTGGGTGTATCAATCTCATGTACGTCAAAAACGGAGTCGACTATATTGGCCGCGTACTTCTCGCCTGCAATGCTCGCTGAGACAGTAATCTTAAGTTTCTCTATCACACTTTCGTCTGAACAGCGAGGAACGTCGGCATCCTTGGATATATCCAAAAGCCTTAGTCCGACCAATAGCAATGTGACAGAAAAAAATATCTACCGAAGCGGAACAACTTACTGGTCTCCATCGTGCTTGATCGTTTCAAACCATTTTACCGCAATGGGGCCAAGGGAGTCTGGCACGTTTTTACTTAGTCAATAGCCTAAAGACCTTGATGTCTCCAAGACGCGCTACAGATCCAATATTATTGCTTGTTATAAATGTAAGTGTTAAAATGTCATTGGACATGTCTCTGGAGTACTTGACTTCACCAGAGGACAGTACATCAGAGTCTGTTTTTGAACTATTATCCTCGTAAATTAATCTGTTACCTTCGGCAAGCTTTAGCGACCCCTGAACATTGTATCTTCTTTGGCCAATAGAATACGAGTAGCTGTAAACAGCAGCGCCACCGCTGCTTACGTCTCCCAAATTGACTACGGTAAAATCATTCTGAGATCGCAGAACTGATGGCAAGTCTATATATGATTCATGAGTTTTTTTCAGAGATTCTTCAAGCCTCATTTGCGCTTGCCTCGCTCTTAGATCCTCCTCATTCTTTCTTTTTACTTTCTGGCCCAAGAAAGTGTCACGCTCTGACTCGGTGCGAAGCAATTCAGACTTGGCTAAATTACTTGCAGTAATGACATTAATAGAATATGCAAGAGTTCCAATGGCGAACATGCAAGGACCGGCATATATGATTATCTTATTTATCAAAGAATGATATTCCTTTGTATTCATGCGAGACATGGCAGCGGGAATCACTTGTCAATCAGGGGAATCGTTCTGGATCTAGCACTTAGTCGATGTATCCCTCTTTCTTTAACAAATAAAATGTTCCTTGGCACTCTAGGCGGCGTCCCATAGGTTTATTCTCTGGGTTGCTTGAGACAATTTCGTATCCATCGCTAGTGTACTGATAAAGAGATTCAGAAACGGCATTGCACCTCTGTCTCGCTGAATCCTCAGATTCATTATCTGGATAGTAAGTAAACTTGCCGCCATGCTCCCACAAAGTTACTTCTTGACTTGTGGAGCTAAGAAGCTTTTTCTTTGCCTGATCCATGGCATCAAGCTGCTCAGTGGTCATTTTGTTCCTGTCAAGACTGCTAAGCAACTTATATACACTATATTCGCTATTGGGTGATTCAATGAGAGCGGAGGCAAGCTCTTTGTTGAAATCAGGATTGCCAAGCTTGGGGTTCAAGATTTCCAGCTGTTTCCGACGATTTATCAAATAGTTAAGCGGGGCTCCTGTTAACTTGCCCTGCACTTTTTCTTCGGCATTGCTCCAGGGTGTTGATTTGCACTGCACCGTTGACGGTGCGTCTTTTGTGTTTATCGTTCTGTTTAGCAATAGACCGCTCGATGCCACGAAAGAAACTTTGATCTCCCAGTTAGAATCGCCTTCGGACGAGATAGTTGTAAATTCGTATCCTTCGGATGATGCTCTGAGATTCTTTTGATTCTCGCGTCTCCACCGCTTGGGGACTAACTGGTCTAGTGTTGAAATAAGGTAGGAATTGACAGGTGAACTCTGGTCTGGATATGCAGAGACATACTCGTCTCCTGATCTAAAGATATAGAACTTCTCCCCGTCTTGCTTGCCGCAAGTCCATGCTTGTCTTTCCTTCTCCAGACTATATGCAGCCCACCCAGAACCAGTTATGGCTGTCAAGGATGCGGCAATGACGATTGAAGCGAGCAACCTTTTCTTCATGAGATTAATTTGCTTTTTGATTTAACGCGCTGAGCATTGTTTTAGTTGCGGGGCTGAGGTGAGATGACTCAGCATGCTAAAAAGATGTAATTGAGTCATTTCGAAAAATTAACTTAGCTCTATTCAGTATAGCATGCAAGTGCTTTGCCCGAAACCTCTATAGATAGTAAACGCCCAAGGGCATGCGCCAGCCCTCTCCGGTTTGGGATCCCCCCTGCGTCTTGCATTTGCTGGGATCAGTCCCCTCGCTGCGCCCCGGTGCACTTCGCCATAACCAGTTCCGCCCTTTCGACCTCGTACCGGCCAATTGCACCGGTAGGTGCGTTCGACAAGCCAGAAAAAGATCTGTTTCTGCTGCTCAAGCCCAGGCTGCGCTGCAACGAGCGCATCCTGCAGAGCTCCGTAGACCCGCCCTTGCGAAGCATCTAGAGTGAACTCTCCACATTGTAAACTGGAGATCGCTCTTGCTGGAGGGGGCGATGCTGCCGGCTCCCTAGCACTGCCTGCTTTGGGTCGATGAGATCGATGCCGCCCTCCAGGAGGAGCAGGTTGCGCGCATCGCGATCGCCAAGCTGCATCAGGCTGAGCGTCTTCTCTCTCCCGCCGAGGCTGACCAGCCTGGGGTGCTGAGCCTCTGAAGCTTTGGAGCCCTGTGCCCAGGCTGTCCGGGAGCCCTGATCCCGACATTTTCTCCTGCCCACGGGCCACGGACAGGACGGGGCAAGCAGCTGGGCGGAGAGTTGCTGTAGACGCGATCGGGCCCTTCCTTACCCCATCAGGGTCGGTGGCATTCAGAATGAGCAGGACACCATGGGGTATGGGATGCCATGGGCACGGTGTTGCTGGCCGAAGCGGCAAAGGCTGGCTTGGCCTGCCCCGGCACGGGTCGGCAGGCAAGAGCTGACGTGAATCCCTCGCCAGCTCGAGCCCCTTGCCTGCCGGCTCCTTGTCGGCGCTGTTCGGCCTGGGAGCTCGCCTTCCCTGCCATGGCTTCCCTGTCCTCTTCCAGGCCTTTAAGCCCCATTCGCATCGTCTCGGTTCATCTGCTCGTAGCCCCCCCGCTTCCGTGAGTTGGTTACCGTCGGCCACCAACTCACAGGCTTCCGCTGCTCCTTCGAGGAACAGACCGCCTGGCTGGTGGAGGTGGCCAGGCAGGCCCATGGAACTGGCACCACCCGCATCTTTGTGGTGACCGAGATGAATCAACCTGTTGTCGTCGCCTACTACGCCTGGTGCATAGCGAGCGTGGCGATCTTGAATCTGCCGGAGCGGCTGCGCTGTGGCGCCGGCCGCTACCCCCAGCCCGTGGCGCTCCTCGCCCGCCTGGGGGTGGATGAACGCCACGAAGGCCAGGGCCTCGGTGCGGCCCTGCTGGCGGATGTGATCACCCGGGTCGCCAGCCTCAGCGAAGCCATCGGCTGTCGCTGTCTGTTGGTGCATGCCGAATCCGAGCAGGCCCGGGGCTTCTATGAGCACCTGATCCCGGAGTTTGAGCGCTCACCCACCGATCCTTTGCACTTGGTGCTGCTGCTCAAGGACATCCGCCGAACGCTCAGCACCCGGCAACGTTGATCGGCGCCCCGCGGCATCAGGTGCGGCGTTCAATACGGCCTCACAGCCCCCGCGGCCAGAGCAGCCCGGTTGCTGGTCGCGTCGCTCCGCCACCGGTTTCCCCACTGCCACCACCGCCATCTCCCCCTCCGCCGGAGCTGGAGAGCAGGGGCCCCTGCTGCGGGTGCTGGCGGGCGCCCATGGCGCTCATCGCTGGGAAGTGGCGGATGAAGTCCGCCGTGGCGGTGATCAACTGCAGGCCCCAAGGGGGCAGACCGGTGATGAAATGCAGCTCGTTGCATTCACGCCAGTGGGTGAGGCCCAGGGCAGAGCTCCAGGGGCTGGTCTGGTCATGACTGGTGCCCGCTGGCACCCACAGCCACACGTCCCGATCGGTGGAGCGTTGGCCCAGCTGCAGCATCACCCCATCGGGGCGGGTCACCTTGCCGAAATGGGTGCTGGCACCGCGGGTGGAGGTGGAGCCGATGAACAGCGGCGCCGGCAGCTGGATCAACGGAGGTGGGGAATCAAAGAGCCCCTGGCTCTGCAACACCACGTCGACATGGCCCAGGGCGATGCCGCTGCGTAGCTGGTGACCGTTCGAGTGAAGGCTGCTGCTGATGGCAGAAGGCAGACCGCCAAAGCGGTTGCCGGAATAACCGTGCAGCACGATCTGGCCGTAGAACTGCCTGCTGGTCCTGGGGAAGATGGCGATCGAGTTCCAGCCTGTGGTGCCGGGGCTCTTGTAGAGGGCATGGCAGCTATCGCGGTGCAGCTCGTCATTGCCACCATGGGTTTTGAGGGTCCAGCAGAAGAATTCCTTGCCGGGGGTGGTGTCCTGGGCGATCAGCAGGATGGCGCCGATGGAGGTGGCCCCTGTGAGGGTGCTGTCGATGTAGGCCAGGCCGGTGGAGTAGGCGGTGGAGTTGCTGTAGGCGCCGTAGCCGCCATTGGCGGTGCTGCTGGTGTAGGTGTTCGCCAATGCACTGCCAAAGACCGCACTGCTGCTGCTCTGGGTATCGCCCTGGGGAATGGTGCCACTGGCGGTGGGGCTCTCCACCAAGAACCACAGGTGGGCGGGCTCGACGGGATGGCCGAGCTGCCAGGTGTAGCCCCAGCGGTTGGTCGTGGCGTCGGCATGACTGCGCACCACAGACAGGGGCGTGCTGGCGTTGCCAGGCAGGGCATTGACGAGCGCCGCAAAGGACCGGAAGGCGCCGTCGAGGCGCATCCCCACCCCGGCGGGGTCCTTGCTGGTCCACTTCCAGCTGCCCGGCGAAAAGCTCTGGCAGAACATCTGATAGGTCATGGCGCTACCGGGGTAGTTGCGACTGCCTCCTTGGTGCGCAGCAGCAGGCCATGACCGCCGATCGCCAGCCACTCGCTGCCATCGGGCGGCTTGAAGTAGCTCATCGCCGCGCTGCTGAGGTTGAGGGCTGCGAAGTCCGGAGGCAGCAGCAGCGGCTGCCAGAACTGGGCCGGTTCGTTGGCGCTCTCGTAGGCGCTCCAGTCAGTGGTGGCCAGCACCAGCTCTGCGGGCTGGCGGATCTGGATCGGAGCCGTGGAGTTTTCGCGGAGCAGGGTGCGAGAGCCGGATGGCTGGCCGGAGCGGGAGTTCCAGCTCACCGCTCGCAGCGCGTCAAAGGTGGTGGAGGGGGGTGAGGCCGCCAAGATCCAGTGGCCCGACGCCTGGTCGCGGGCGATGAGCAGGGGCACCGCCTGGCGGTTGGAGAAGCGGTGCTGGCTGTAGGCGAACACGAAATATTCAGCACCAGGCTCCAACGACCAACCCAGCTGTGCCGTCAGGGGCAGCGGCGTGGTGCTCCAGATGCCGGTGCTGGTGCCGACATCAGCGGCGGGGAAGACCCAGCCCTGTTGGTTATCAGCGCCAACAAATGGTTCAAGGTTGCCGATGCCTGGTCGGATTTCGACGATGGTGCCGGTGAGGAACACCTCGAGGAGCAGCACCGCCGGTAAGCCGCCGGGGGTGAGTTGCGATAGGGTCGCCTCCAGGCGCCAGCCGCAGGGATCGGTGGCGCTCGCATTGGGGTTAGGGGCGGTGGCGATGCGCAGCTGGTGCTGACTCACCTGGGTGTTGGCGGCGGCGATCCAGGTCTGTAGGTAGCCGTTCACCTCCAACGCCACCGAGGGCCAGGTGACGTCGGTGCCGAGGCGGCTGATGTCGAGCAGGGTGCGGCTCATCGGGCGTCATTCATGGCGCCAGCACCACGGCGGTGACGTTGACGGCAATGGCGGCCTGGGCGGTGCCGGTGTTGCGCACCATCACCCGCAGCAGTGGTGTCGCCGCGGCAGGTTCTGACGAGAAGTAGGTGCCGCCGGGCGGGGCGGTGATGGTCAGAGCAGAGGACGTGGTCGCCAGATCGAGCAGCACCCCGCTGCCTGGTTCGGGA
The DNA here is from genome assembly GCA_026389335.1 of Cyanobacteriota bacterium. Taxonomy (GTDB): domain Bacteria; phylum Cyanobacteriota; class Cyanobacteriia; order PCC-6307; family Cyanobiaceae; genus Cyanobium. The sequence continues at coordinate 22,352 of JAPLIB010000158.1, forward strand.
TCACGACTGATCGGACGGCTGCCATCGGCCTCGCGCGCCGCCACCGAGCTGTAGAAGCTCAGCCAGCCCGGCGCATCGGTGCTGATCGCGAGGAAATGGCCCAGCCGCCCGAGACCCGCCAGGTCCAGCAAGGCACTGGCCCCCGGCAACAGCGGCGTGGTGGTAGCACTCACGCTCACCGATTGACCGGGGACCTGGGTGCGCGGCAACCAGCTGGCCATGGCCTCTCTCCTCCTCGCCGCTCCTTACGGCAGCACCTGGATGCGGCGAATCGCTCGCACCTGGGTGGCTGTCGCCAGCGTCTTGCTCTCGGCGAACTGGGTGCCCATGTAGGTCGTCCGCTGATAGGCGGTGCCACTGGCGGCCTGGGTGGAGGTCCAGTGGAAGAAGGGATCGTCGCCGACGTTCTCGTCGAAATGCCTGAGTGTTTCCGCCCCGCTGGCACGGAAGGCCAGCACGCCCGTCAGGGCCGGGTTGCTGTCGGTGTAGTTGCCGCCCTGGGGCACGGCATAGGGGTTGGCGCCGTAGGTGGCGCCTGCATAGGTGCCGTTGGCTGTCGCCTCCGGCTTGAAGGCCCGATACAGAACATCCCACTCCTGGGCGGCGGGCAGGTACCAGTCGTCGTAGCCGCCGATGTTGAGCGAGCGGCAGAACTGGGCTGCCGGATGGCTCGCATTGTTCATCGCCTCGCTGTTCGCCCAGCCATCGAAAACGCTGGTGGTGCCGGTACTGGCGGTATTGGCGCTCTTCCAGGCCACGTTCAGCAGTGAACCCATCGCCTTGGGCGCAATGATCAACGCATGGGTGGGAACCCCATTGGCGGTATGGCTGATCAGGCCGGCGTAGTAACCACCCTGGAAGGCCGTGCCGATGGCCGGTAGATCAGCCACGCGAATCGGTCCCAGCTGATACACCGTGCCGCTGGCCAGATCAAGGTAGAGATCACCATCGACGGCACCGGGGATCGTCACCGGTGGGGCACCACTACCGGTGAACCAGCCCGTGCCGCGCGGGCCGATCAGCCCATCGGCACCGGCCGATCCCTGGATGCCCTGAGGGCCCTGCGGGCCAGCGGGGCCCTGGAGACCGGCGGCACCGCTCGGCCCCGCCACACCCGCCGGTCCTTGGGGACCCTGGATCGAACCGCCATTCACCCAGCTGTTGCTGCCGCTGTCCCACACCCGCAGAGAGTCGTCGGCCTGCACCAGGTAGGCATCACCCTGGGCGGCGCCCGCAGGCAGGGCGGCCAGGGTGGCGACCTGCCCCTTGAAGTTGATGCCGATCCCCGCCGGACCCTGGATGCCCTGCGGACCGGTCGGTCCCGCCGTACCGGTTGGGCCGCTCGGACCGGCCGGACCCTGCAAGCCCGATGGTCCCTGCGGTCCCTGAGGTCCTGCCGGGCCTTGCGGACCCTGAACACCGGGAGAGCCGTGGGGCCCGCTGGGCCCCTCCGGACCGCGGATCGTACCGGAGGTTTTCCAGGAGCCCATGGCAAAGGCAGTGCAGGCCTGGCTTTGCAGCCGGGCGGA
>JAPLIB010000158.1:23887-25157 GCA_026389335.1 Cyanobacteriota bacterium
GGGGCTCAGATCACCAGCTGCCGCAGGTTCACCGCCGAGCTGTTGAGCAACATGTGGATGTAAACGATCTCGGTGTTGCCATCTCTGTAGGTGACATCAAAAGCCGTGTCGCCTACCACGGCTGCGCCCTGGGGGTAGAGCATGGTGGTCCAGCCATCCATGGCGGATTGGGCGAAGTCATAGCGAAACCAGCGACTGCTGTTGTCCTTCTGCAGATAGAGATAATCGCCGTTGTAGGCGAGCTTGGTCCCTGCCCCAAAGGTTTCCGTTGCCGGGGCGTATGCGAGAGCGTTCTCCCAGGTGTTGGCGGCGATGTCGTAGCGATCCAGCAGGGCACCGGCGCCACCACGAAAGGAGTAGAGATAGCGGCCATTGCGGATGGAGGTTTCGCTGGTCCAGTCACTGGCGCTCACCGAGTGGATCCAGTGGCCGGAGAGGCCGGCGCCCGGGGCCGCACCGCGGGCGGTGGTGGGCGAAAGGGTGGACCAGCTGTTGGCGCTGATGCTGTAGCGGAACAACGTCACAGCGTTGTTGCCGATGAAGTAAAGCGCATCGTCATTGCCCTCGAGGCTGTACTGCGTGGTGGCATCGGGAGCAGTACTCCAGGCGCTGCTCAGCGTAAGGGTGGTGGTGGTGTTACTCGCCACGGTGCGGATCTGACCGGCGCCGCTGCCGGCGGTGAGGCGAATCTGGCTGTTGGCCCACTGGTTGGTGGCCCAGCCCTTGGCCGTGTTGGTGAGGGTGGTTGTGGTGCCAGCGGTGGCAGTGCCTATCGCGAAGGAGCGGAAGCCGCTGTCGATCCAGCTGGGGGTGGCCATCAGCCGGCCATCGGTGCCGATCGTGACCGGCAGACCGGTGTGGGCGAGGGTGATCCAGCTGTTGGTGGCGAAGTCGTAGCGTTTGAAGGAGCCGGCAGCGAGGGTGCCGGCTCCGAGCACAAAGAAGGTGGGGGTAAGCAGGCGGTACTGGCTGGTGGCATCAAAGGCCGTCGACTCCGCCTCCGTGAAGGTGAGCACCGCATTGGCACCGAGGGAGTTGGCGGCGATCGTCTTGAGCCGGCCGGCATTGGTGCCACCGACGATCAGGACGCAGTAGCCGCGCAGATCACGCTGCAGGTTCTGGTTCGTGTTGAGGCTGCTGCTGGTGCCGGCGGTGGCGGTGAGGCTTGCTGCCGCGGCGGTAGCTCCGGTGGAAAAGGAAGCGGCCGTGCCGCAGGCACCAGCACCAAAGGTGCCCGCTAATGCAGGAGAAGGAACCTGCACCCACCCAT
>JAPLIB010000124.1 GCA_026389335.1 Cyanobacteriota bacterium
CGCGAGTCGCTGCGCGACCCTGGCGCACCGCAGCCAGCGCCGGGGCCTGGTCGGGGTGTCGTTCGCCAGCCAGCCATGGCCGCCTCCGGTCTTCCTTCCCCTGCCCAGCGCTCCTGCTCCATCCGCCTGGTGTCGGTGCATCTGCTTGATGCTGCAGGTCAGCTCCTGCGCATCCTGTTTCTTGATCCTGAGGGGCACTACAGCGCCACGCCGCACTATGTGCCCCGTGAGCAGGCGCTGATCCTGGCCGCCAATCACCAGCGGGTGCTGGGCCGCCAGGCTGAGGTCCGGGTGCTCTGAGGGCACTGCGCCCTGGGGGCTGCGGCCCCCTTTCCCTCCTTTCGGTGAACATGCCGAACGGAACGGACACTGAAGGACCAATCGGTCCATCACTACCAGTCAGACCAGCCACCAACGATCCATCTTCTTGCGCCCTGTATTACTCTTCCGCTCGTGCTCATAGCCCTTGCCAAGCAGTGGGTGGAATGGTTCCCATTGGCTTTAATCAGATAGGATCTTGAGATCCGGCTTATATCATGGAGCCTGGCGACTCTTTACTACAAGCCACAGAAGCCTCTCCTGCCCAACTATTAGCGTGAAAATTGAGCAACCAAATCATAATCGAGACTATGCCGTAATCGAATGTTTTGTTGATTTTTCGAGGTGCCCTTAAGCAATTGTAAAGCGGGTAATCAGATCATCAAAATCTCGATCGCCGAGCCCTTTAAGGTCTTCGCAGCCAAAAGCATTATCGCCAAAACTTGTGAAATGCTCGAGCCCATCACTATTGGCAGCACCGAAGGCGAACCAGGAATCACTACCATTATTAAGGCTCAAGACAGGAGAATAGAGTTTGCCGCCATCAGCTGTGAAGCTGAAGGAGACAGTGGAACCATTGCTCGTGGCAATGCTGGATCCAGTTGTTGATACCAAATTGATGGTGCTCAGGGCTGCTGCTCTGTAGCGAGCCCCATCTGAGGGCTGCAGGGTTCCGCCGCTGATCAGAGGATCAACTATCGTTCCAGTGCTATCTAGAATAGTGTAAAAGCGGAGGGTGCTGTTGAGGCTGGCCTCGCGGCTGATTGAACCCGATATAGTCACATCGTCGGCGCCCACAGCAATGGATGTGGTGTTAACCAGGTCAATGGCTTCAGTAGTTTGCCGGCCTCCAGCCAAGTCGGTCGCAACAGCACTTGCTGCTGTGAACGAGGCATAGAAGATGGAGTTGTTGGGGTCCTGATAGCACCAGATTGTTGCCCCGGTTATCGTATCGATCACGGCGGCACCCAGCAAGGTGCCAATCGGTTGGCCACTGAAGGGATCCCGCATCACTGCAGCTCCAGTTTCCACGTAGGTGGCTACCTGGCTACCGTCGAGGTCATTCGTGATGGCGATAGTGTGGTCGGTACTGGGCACGGTCCACGGACCAGGGCCTGCACTGCCATTAAGAGCTCCGCTGGGGTCATTGCCGGGGCCGCCTGGATTGTAAACAACCTTATAGGCTCCTGATGAAGGCATTCTGACATCTGCTAGGCGCTCAATTGCGCTGAGATCACCTTTGAGAATGATGTCGTAGTAGTTGTCATGGTCTTCGATGTAGGCGGCGTTTTCTGAGTTTCCCGCAGTCCCAACATCCGCAAGCCCCACCACCGTAATAGTGCCGAAGCCGCCAATTTCATAGGCTTGACCCGCCAGCGGCAGAGGAATGAGGTTGTCATTCTCGTCGCGGGCATTCAAGAGAAAATATTGACTGTATTCGCTGGGCAACAGGCTGGCAATGCCATCGGGAGAAAAGCCGTAGTTGTCGTAAATACGAAGGCGATACTGGGCATCAGACCCGTAGAGATCGCTGCCACTATTTCTGAAGCTAGATCCCCCCAGTACGAATGGGGCACCTTCGCCAATGTCGTTGAACCGGTTGAGCTTGGCGCTTACAATCTTTGGACCATTGCCAGCCACGTAGGGGTTAAAGCTGGCCACAGTCGCTCCAACGATTGACACGGGTCCCGTGGTTGTGAGCAGTTCCAGTGGCGTACCATCGTTGAGGATGCTGACGCTGACTGGATATAGCGAACCGGGCTGACCTGGAAGAATTCGGTTGCCAAATTCCCCACTCAGCACAACTGTTTGGCGCTCATTATACTCCAAGTTGGGGCTCATTGAGATCGACAGTGGTGTTGCCACGCTGCCATCATTGAGCATCACCGCAAAGTCGGTTGTATTGACTGTTGTTGGCAGGACCGGCATGCTGAACACCACCGGAATGGTGTCCGCAAGAAGCAGATTGATTCCAGTACCATTATAGACAGTCTCCTGGTCTGATCCAGAAGTGTAAGCCCGCTGGCTTGCATTAAGGCTTGGATCAATATATTCCCAGGCCACATTGTAACTTGTAGCGACTGCCTGGCTTGCGGCATCTGTGCTGGACATGCCAGGAACGCCGATGTAGCCTTCAAATCCATAGTCTGCCGTGATAATGCGCGGCGTATTATCGAAGATATCGGCATTGTAGTTTATCGGAGTTAGCAGGGTTGCCACTTCCACAGACAAGTTCAGCTTGTTGGATGAGACTGTGTTAACAAGGTCCTCGGCCAGCGGCGTGAAAGTAATTGACATTGTTATTCTGTCAAGAGGCATTGCTGCTGCATTTTAGCATTTGGGAGCTTCGTGATAATGCCCACGTCCTCTCGCGTCTCAGTCCGAGACCCCCTGCGGTCACTAAGCTGGCTGGCAAGCTAAGGCGCGCCAGAGGTGAGTTTGAGGTGCCCTCATAGCCACCAGCTCTTGATGGGGCGCCGCTCCGGCCCTTTTCATGATCGGGGGACGCGTCAAGGGTGATACGAGCCGGCCGTTGTTGACGTTGGCTGCGCTCCGCTCCGCATCGGACTAAGTGGCCGGCCCTTGACCCGCCCCCGCTGGCGGAGGGGTCCTACGCGGTGCCCATCCATGGCCCTCCTTTTCCGCAAGTCCGCTCTGCAGCAGTTTTCCTGGCAGGTGCTGGATGATCTGGCGTTCTGCACTCAGCGTTATCCGCGCCTGGCGGAGTTGGCGGCTCAGGTGCTCGTTGAGCAGCAGTGCGTCCTGCCCGGGGTGCCTGTTGATCCAGGGCTTGAGGCACTGGTGCCCTTCTGAGGGGCCTGCTTCCAGCCGGCGGGGCTCCTCCAGGAGCCTCGCTTTCTTGCTGGTCGTCTGATTGTGCAGCGATGACGGCGGCAAGAATCGGGACAGCTCACCAACACGCGGAGCCAAGGGACTTGCAGCGCAGCCGGTTCTCTCCAGACACCAGCCGGCGGCAGGCCTCAGCACTGGTGGGGGACGTCAGCAACACCGATCAGCGAGGGCCAGGACACCGCTGCCCCGGCCGTCTCGTCCCTACGGGCCGCTACAGCCGAGGCCTGACGCGGGTGTCCCTCGCCTCTCTCGTGTTGGCCTCATCTTCCCCCAGCTGCGAAATCCGCCAGTTACTGGTGCATGTCTATCCCTCTGGCAGCAAGGCCTCCGGTGCTGAGCGCCTCACGGTCTTCTATGGCCGTCGTGGTCGCCCGGTCAAAAAGCCTCGCTTCATGCCGGCAGCCCTGGCCTATCAGTGGGCTCGCAAGCTGCAGGCTCGGCGCCTCGGCACCGTCTCGGTGCTCTGAGGGCTATCCGGCCCTGCATGGCCGGTTGCGGGTTCGCCCGTGGCCGGCCTTTCGCCCTGCCGACTGGACGAGCAGGGAAGGCGGAGCTAATGACGGAACACCCTTTCGACCGGGTTGATGGGAAAGGAGCAGTCGGGGATTGAGCGGCCGCTACGGATCGAGATCTCCTCGATGCGCTCATAGAGATCGGTCTCGATCTCCAGCTCCAGGCGCTGGGGCAACCGCATGGGATCGAGTGAGCCGCGCTCCCCTTTCGGGGGAGGTGGGGGGGGGGACAACATGAAGCAAATACAAATGAACTAATTCATAGCAGTTATTCTGCGCGATACCGCGGAATAGCGCAACTTTTATGCAATGACTGCATTGAGATTTCCAGGATCTAAAAAATTTCCGAGGCCCTCTGCGCCGCTTCCGGAAACGGGGGGAATACCCCCCGAGTCTGCATTCTTCTACGAGGAGCTGCGGGCCACTACAGGGAGTTGCAGGGAGCTGATCTTGAAACGCGAAATACGAGGAAATTTTCGATTTTTTTCGTGTCGTCTCCTCCCCCTTTTGAAGGGTGATCGCTGCTAGTGCATGGTGTTTGCAGGGTTGGGTGCAGTGGAGATTATGTAGCCGACTGGACAAGTGTTTGCCAAAACCGTGTACCACCTCTAACTTGGGCAGGATTTCTGCGAGGCCTATGGCGGCTGAGGAGTTTCGAGGCATTGATTATGCGGTCTCAATGTGGATCATAGAAAGCAAAGGCCGCAGGGCCGTAATTCTCGAGACTGTCAAATAAAGAGTCAGCTGGCTTTGAAGCATTACCACTAAGGATATCTAATGGTAATAAAAAGAGCGCTACTTGCTGTTCTCACCTTCGACTTCGTCCAGGCCTTTGGTGGTGGGGCAACGGCTCAGAGTGCTGATCCACTTCCATCTTGGAACAACGGCTAGGCGAAGAAGTCCATCATTGAAATCGTCGTAAAGGTGACGAAGAAAGACTCGCCTGACTTTGTACTGCCCAACGAGCGCATTGCCACATTCGACAACGCTAAATGTTGACACTTAACTTGCGGCGCAATTGATCCCAGTTCATTGAGATAGCGAGGGATTGCTTTATGCTGACTTTAACGAATACTTTACATTGATACTGGTGATCAGGAGGATGAGGCGGCAATGGCGAAAAATTATGCCAAACCATGGCTCATGCCATAAGGCATGCCCTGTTCATACTTGGTAAATCTATGTTGGATATGGCAGCTGGATTGGCCAAGTGAACACTTCGACTGATGGCTTTTCCCAAAGCTTTACAAAAGAAGTGGCGCTCCTAGCCTTTGCCCCTTAAGAAATTAAGCCTATGGTTCAAAAAGATTATTTACTTTGCTTGTGGCATGCATGAAAAAGGTTGTCACGAATACCGCTCAAGAATCGAGTAAGCAATCTGAACCATTTTGAAAGCTTCAGTTGATCCGCCAATGTCTGGGTGAGTCATTCGTGCCCGTTCCTTGTAGATCTGCTTTAGAACTTTCGCGTCGCATGTCTTAATCCATAATTCCCATAGATCAATATAGCCTTTATCTCTCAGCCCATGACTCATTACGATCCTTGCTTCTTGCTCATTCGTAGGCAGGTGATCTAGGCCGATATGGACGCGCAACTCGCGACCGAGTTCATTGGTCCATGGCGGTAGTGGTTTGCCATTACTTTTGAGTAGGCGACGTATGGAAGCCGCCTCGTCGACGCTGACAGAGCTACTGTAGCTCCTAACTGCAATCGAAAGTTTTTCAGCAGCTTCTAGCACTTCTTTGTTCCCCAGGTCCAACTCCCTGGAAAGCTCGTAAATGCGGATCTTACTATCGCTTGACATTGAGAACTCCAATTGGCCAGGGCAACGAGTACTGCATTATAATAGATCTCCCCTTTGGTGCAATTTTAGGCGCACAAGACGGATAGCCATGCCCTGCCTATCCAGACTTCTGAGTCCTTCTTCTGACTCGATTTAAGGGCACCTCGAAAAATCGCTCATCCCGCCATTACAAGCTTCAGGCAAGCCAGTGCCCGCAATACTTCTCGCGTTGCGTGACCCATGAGATTTGGGATTTTTCGAGGTGCCCTTAAGCGTTTTCAGCACGAGTGAATGCCCACTGCCTGCACCAAGTAAGCCTCAATCCAGTCATGGTGCTGCTTCTGGGTAATCGCAGCCGACACCGAGGCCCCCTCCGCTAGGCGGAAGCGCTGCCGGAAGGCTGTGACCAATGCCTGCAGCTGAGGACGATCAAGGCTGCGCACTTGGGAGTAGAGCAGCTGGATCACTGCCGGAGAGAGGGCTGCTGGGCCCGGCGTTCCAGGGCACGACGGGCAGCAGCGGCAACAGCAGCAGGCGGCTGAAAGGAAATGCCGCGGTAGAAGTCCTTGCTCCGTCGCGGCATGGTGATCAGGTCGCCGCCGGCTGGTCGTTGGCAGGGTTGTCACCGGGATTGCCGCTGCCGGAGTTGTCGTCTGCAGTGGCCTCCAGCTCACCGTCGGTCGCTACGATGATCTCAGCCACCGGCTTGGTGGTCTCGGCCTCGACAACTGCATCTGATGTCTCCTTCTCCTCCGTTGTGAGAGCCGGCACGAACTGATCGAGGTAGGTGCCGATGGCGCTGAGCTGGCTGCTGGCGTCCTCAGCGCTGGCTTTCAGCTGGGCCATCAGCGCCTCGGCCGTGGCAGCCCGTTCCATTGCGGCCAGAGCGTCCTTGCGGGCAGCGGCGATGGCGGCCTCGTCGGCTGCGTCATCGGCGAGGGCATCAGCGAGTTGTCGGCGCAGATCAGCCTCGCGGGACTGGAAGCGGGAGAGGACACCGACGAGGCGATCGAGCAGAGCGGTCATGGTTTTCAGGGGTGAGAAGAGGAAACGAAGCAAGCGGAGGGCCATCGGACACCTCGGGTTGGAGCACTGGGAGGGTTGAGCAGCTCAAGGCGACTGGCTGCACCACCAGCCCCCTCCCTCCATTGCCAACCCCTTGGCCATCGCCCAGGACCCCATACGAAAGGGGCCCCTGGCCCCCCCTAGTGGCGGGAGGGGGTGCGGCCGTTGATGGCGAAGGAGGCGCGGTAGAGCTCGGAGGCGGTCATGGCTTGGGGGTTGATCGGTTCGCCGTTGC